>CAJTNT010000031.1 GCA_910577785.1 uncultured Lachnospiraceae bacterium
CCTGGAACCTCCTTCTTATGAGCTGCACGATGTATACAGGGCATTAAGCGTCCTCGACCAAAAGCAGCATGAGAACCATTCAGAAAAAAAGTAAAGGGAAAGAATAAATTACTATATTTCGTAACAACGACAATAATCGCTGTAACCCAGAAAATACAAGGGATACAGCGATTGTTTAATCTACTAACTGTCAAAGACAGGAGTATAACACAGCATGAATTTTCTTTCAATCATGTAAAAAGCGGACAGCTTTATCAACCACCCGATCGACCCTTGATAATAAGCCTTTTTCCGTTCTGCTGTAAGCTGCTCTACCTCAAGCCAATAGAGTGATTTTGTATATTTTACGGAGACTACCGCATTCGGAACTTCCAATCCTGCTCTCTGGACAATACCTCACTAACCATAACGCCATCATCTATAATCGCAATGACATACTCTTCCATGATTAACATATCCAATCTTTTCTTTTCATGACTACGCTTGTTGCTGCAAACACCAGCAAGGCAGCTGCCAGCTCCAAAGCAGCCATCTCATAAACGCGCCCCAGCCCATTTGCTATCCATACATCGTAGGCATATCCATAACATGGGGGAACCCAACGATCCAGGGTTCCATGCCCGCCTGTCCTTACCACAAGGGGCAAAACGGCAGGTATGGCAAGGAGCAGTGGCAGCACGGTAAGCGCCGTACTGGACTCTCGGAGGAAGCTTCCAAGGCTCACTAAAATAACAACAAGGGATAGGACAAATAAAACATCGGAAAGCAGAATATGGCTCACTACGCTGGAAATCGGCAGGTAATCCACCGTTACGTCTGTAATCTCTGAGATTCCGGCTGCCAGGTTGGCCTGTCCGTCTTCATAAAATACACGAATAGGATACCCTGCATCGCCAAGCCCATACAGCAGCCCTGCTGCCGCCAAGCCTAGCCCCAGGATCATTGCCAGGACCAAAAGGACATACAGCAGGTTGGCCATTAGTTTTGCGGCATAAATTTTCCAACGGGCTGCCGGCATCAGAAGCCACATTTTTATGCTGCCGGATTCTACTTCTGTGGCAAAACAATCGCTGCAAAGCAGGCAGATGAGAATCGGAAGCGCCAGCGGGAACACGGTATTCAGGAGATAAAACAAGACGGGATATGCCGCAGGCTCATATTCTGTCTTCCAAGGCATAATCTCATGGCTTACAAGATATTCATTCAAGCGGATTCGGTTATCCAATTCCTGCACTGTCCCAATATCATGCGTCTGGCTGTTCCGCTCACGGATCAGGCCTCCTTCTAGGCCTTCCAGCATATTGCGGTCTTTCGCTAATGTCACCTTGGCCTCTTCCATCCATTCCCCACGCCCAAATGCCAGCTGCTGCTTCTGGGTAAAGGCAATATCCCTCGTCCAGGTATCCTGCCGGATCTGGTTTTCTTTGGGATATACCTCGTCAAAGGTATCTGGGTCGAAATCCTCTAATGTATCCGTATATTCCTTGGCAATGAGAGCGCGCTCGATTTCAGCATAATTAATAGAAGACTCATAAATGGAATCACGCCGCAGCACGGCCTCTTCATTTTTCTTGTTATGATAGAAAGGAAGCGCAAGCACAAACGCCAAGAACAAGCCTAAGATAATCCAATTCTTCTTGTTTTTCATAAGCCTGATCCATTCTATCCTCATCAAGCTAACCATTTCTTTCCCTCCCATCATGCATCTTCCTGGAAAATATCCTGGTATACCGTCTCCAGCTGCGTGCCTTCCTGGCGGATATCCTGCACCTGGTTCTCGCCCTGGCAGACGAGCTGCATCACCCTGGCAAACACTTCCTGAGACATGCTGATTTCAACGGTAACGCTGTCGTCTCTAAGGACTGCTTCCACATGTTCCATAGCGGCAAGCTGTTCCTGGATGTGCCTGGCATTTCCTGCTGTCACAAGATACTTCTTTTGCATGGGCGGGACTTCGGATTTCTCAATGATCCTTCCTTCTTTGATAAACACCACGTCATCTGCAATCTTATCCACTTCGCTTAAAATATGGCTGGAAAGCAGGACGGTCACGCCTTCTTCAGCCTTTTGGCGGATCAGTCCCCGTAACTCCATGATCCCGCTGGCATCCAAGCCATTGGTCGGCTCATCCAGGATTAGGAACCTGGGGTCTGCCAGGAGCGCCATCCCTAAGCCCAAGCGCTGCTTCATCCCCAGGGAATAGCGCCCTGTCTTCTGGCGCATGGCATGGCCAAGGCCTATGATTTCCACAATCCGTTCCATATCATCCTTGGACTTTTGATACATCTTCTGGATAAACTTCAGATTATCGTAGCCGTTTAATTCCAGATATAATGCCGGGTTCTCAATGACCCCAGCCACATTTGCCAAAGCTTTTTCCCGATCTTTTAGGATATCAAAACCTGCAATATGTATGCTGCCGCTGTCTGGTATAAGGATATTCGTAATTAATTTCAGCATCGTGGTCTTCCCTGCGCCGTTCGGGCCGATAAAGCCCAAGACTTTCCCTTCCTCTGCCGAAAATGAGATATCATCGACAACGGTTTTCTTACGGAACCGTTTTGTTATATGCTCTACTTCTAAAATATTCATAGCCTCTCCTTAACAAATCACATCTTGCTTTTTTTGGACAAACCGTATGCCAATACCCAAGAGGCACAAACTGATGCCCAAAAAAATAACCGCATCTAAGGCCGTCACCCCGGCCGTCCCTCCTAACACGCCAATTCCGCTTTGATATGTGCCGGGATTAATCAGGCGCAAGCCTGCTGGCAATGAAACAGCGCAAAAAACCAATGCCGCCAAAACCCCGATGGTAACTGCAATCCCTTTTCTGCTCGTAAAAAGGGAAATGAAATTCCCTATGGAAACACTCAGCAGGATCACTGCCAGCTGATACAGGCATGCCTTAAACAGGAACAACCCAACAGGCACAAATTTCAGCCTTTCATTGGGAAGCGGCAGTACCCCTTCTTCAATCTTGCAGTCTTCTTCTGCCAAAAAACGGCTGATGCCTATGCAATATTTTTCTGAGATGCGCAAATCCTTTGAATCAAGCAGGCTGACCATCTCATGCGTATCGTACGCTTCCAGCCTTCCCTCCACCGCTTCTGTCATCTTCATCCCAGAAGCATCCTCCAATACCAGGAACTTTCCCGAGCCAAACCCATTCACCGCCCCCAGGAACAAAAACAATACCAGGACTGGCAAAAATAGCATCACCGTGCTGTAAACCGTCCCGCCTGCAATCCTGGCCACAGCAGCCTTCCCTTTTGACACCGGCAGAAGCAGCTTAGCCTTAATGGAGCCGCTTTCTTTTTCACCAGCCAAGCTGTCAACCACCAAGAGCATAGCTACCGCCAGACAGGCCAACGGCATGGCGTCTTCCATCACGCGGTACAGGAAATTAAATCCTGTCATTTTGTGGTAATTCCATAATTCCCCGGATTCATCTTCCAATTTTCCATAGTAATCATACATATAATCCCGGAACTTTTGCGCAGAATCCACCTTTTCTTCCCCATAAGCCTTGCAATCATACATGCCAAAGGATTCTGCCAATGCATCTGCGTTCTTTAAGTAAGTCCAAGCAGACGCCAAAAACTTTTTATCATTATTTCCTTCTATGGCTTCTACTTCTAAAATTGTTGCGTCATAGATATAGCCGCTATTCTCCAGTATTTCCTGGATATCCTCTTCAGACATGCCCATAGAAGACAGCTCACCTTCTAATTGTTCCAAATCCCTTTGCTTGTCCTCTTCAATGTCCTCTACATTCACGGCACATTGCTCTTTATATGCAAGATAACTGTTTGTATGGCTAATCACAAGCGCCAGCAAAACTACAACCCATAATAAAATTAAAATCTTGTTTTTCTGGCTGCTCCTTAGCTGCTTTATTTCCTGAACGATTAATGGCCACATTTTTCTTACCCCATATTTTTGTGCTTTTCTAAATAAAAAATTTTTTTACCTACTGCAGAGCTATCATAAATTTTGCCAATCCGTCCATCTCTTTTCCCCCTTTCATTCCAACCTTTTCGCCTAACATACTACCACAATAGTCTATCTTTGTCAATCCACTACCAGAAGTTAATAGACAAAACATTTTTATAATTTTAAAAGCTTATCCTGTTTTAGCCTTTTCACAAATCTATTAGCCAATTCTCAAAAAATCTGCTATACTAATCCCAGATTCTTATCTATTCCAAAATAATGGCGGCAGACACGAAAAAAGACAAAACGGAAGGAGAATGCAAGAAATTGAACTTGTGGCATTATGGCACATTTCCTCCCCCTGCCTGAAGGCAGCGGGTTTCCTTGCTGATTTATTATGAAAATAACCATTTTAGCCGTAGGAAAAGTGAAAGAAAAATTTTACCGGGAGGCCATTGAGGAGTTTGGCAAGCGTCTGAGCCGCTACTGCCGGCTGGAATTCGTGGAAGTAGCGGATGAGCAGACGCCGGACTGCGCCAGCGCGGCCAAAGAACGGCAGATTAAGGAGAAGGAGGGGCAAAGGATTCTGAAGCATGTGCGGGAGGGCGACTGGGTATGCGCCCTTGCCATTGAGGGAAACATGCTGGATTCCATTGCATTGTCGAAGAAGATAGACAGCCTGGGGATTGGCGGCGCAAGCCATCTGGTATTTGTCATCGGCGGCTCTCTGGGGCTTTCTGCAAAAGTGCTGGAGCGGGCGGATTTTCTGCTGAGTTTTTCGAAAATGACGTTTCCGCACCAGCTGATGCGAGTCATTTTATTAGAACAGATTTACCGCAGCTATCGCATCCTCAAAGGGGAACCCTATCACAAGTGAAGACGGCCCGTCAATTGCATTGCAGGGGAACGGGGATTGAGAACTGCTGTTGGGCAATGCAGACAGGAAAGGAGAGATAACGTGAAGATAAAACCGATTGAAACTCCAAGGCTTATATTGCGAGGCTTTACCAAAGAAGATGCACTATGGGCCTATCGTATATGGAATGACCCTGAAATGGGAGAATACTTACCTGACGAGGCCAAAGAAGATATTGACTCTGAATATATCAAAGAATTAGAGTTACTTGGAGAAGACGAAGAATGCTGTTATTTAATCCCAGTGTATAAAAATTCAAAGCAGCGTATAGGAACCTGTAGCTTTATGATTCGTGAAGATAAAAAGATCTATGATATTGCTTATTGCGTACATAAAGATTTCTGGCGTCAGGGATATGCTACTGAAATAGCGCAGGGAATGATTGCGTATGCGCGTACCCAAGGTGCAGAAAAAGTTACTATATTAGTCAGTAAAGGAAATGTTCCTTCCAATTGTGTTGCGGTAAAATGCGGTGGGAAAATTGTTTCTGAAAAAACATATAAAAAAAGGGGAACAGATGTTATTATGGAAGAATATTTATACGAAGTTTTGCTTTAGAGATTCTAGGATGCGCAGCGGAAGAAGGCGCCGCGCCTGCCCAAGCTCTGTCCCTTTGATTTATATGGGAAAGGGCGGCATATCTATCCCTTTGAAAATATCTATAGGGAATGAAAACATGAATATTTGATATTATACAGAGAATATCATATTATTTGAGAGCAGAAGCATGGCAGAGCATTTTAAGTGTTCTGCCTTGTTTGGCAGAATAATATAGGTTTTTCGCACTTAGGTACGTTAAGGAAAGCAAAATCTTGTAAAAATCTTGTCATATCCTCTTTTTTCCTATATAATAAAAGGGTGATTCCATGATTTACACAATCCAGATTAAATATAGTTCAGAGGTGAAAATATGAAATTATTAGAAGAGAAAATCAAGGCAGACGGCGTTGCATTAAATGAACATATCCTCAAAGTGGACAGCTTTATCAACCACCAGATCGACCCCATCCTGATGCAGGAAATGGCCAACGAGCTGGCCAATCATTTCAAGGTCAAGGAAATTACCAAAGTCGCCACCATCGAAAGCTCTGGCATTGCCCCAGCGCTTCTAACCTCCCTCGCCTTAGGCGTCCCGCTGCTGATCCTCAAGAAACAGCCTTCAAAAATCCTCAACCAGGATCTGTACCAGACGGTTGTCACGTCCTTTACGAAAGAGACCAATTATGAGCTGACTCTTTCCAAAAAATTTATCAATGAAAACGACCATGTTCTGATTGTGGACGACTTCCTGGCCAACGGCGAGGCCGCCACAGCCGCCATCCGCCTCATCCGCATGTCCCATGCCACCATTGCAGGAATCGGCATATTAATTGAGAAATCCTTCCAGCCTGGGCGTGAGAAGCTGGAGGCGCAGGGGGTCGAGGTCTACGCGCTGGCACGGATTGGAAATATGGCGGAGAACTTTATTTCCTTCCTCTAAGCCATACGATATTTCCTTAGCAAAGCCCCCTATAAACAACGGGGGCTTTTGCTCTATGCTCCGCTCCATTTGTTATCCGATGCTTGACGCAACGCCAATCCATATCTAGAGGTACCTATGAATTCGTTAGAAGTTTTGACATTATTATTGGTCGTATTCGCGGCTTTATCGTACCTTGACAACCACCACAAAAAATAAAATGGCTATCCTCTACGCCACTAGAGGATAGCCTGTGTAACTTGTAGATTTGTTTATCAAGTTCCTGATGACAACCATCGGACAGTGTGAATATCCTTTGATTGTTCCTAAACTGATTATAAACGATTCCTTGCTTCTTAGCAAGAGAAAAGTTTAGGAAATGGGGATGCTTTCTGCATCCTCATTTTTATACACATTTTTCCACATAATGGTCCGCCCTTGTATTCATTTCTTTCCTATATTTCACAAAATTTATACAGACCTTTGTCTGCCCTCAAAAACAGCGTTATACATGGAATATGATTAGTTTTAGTGATAAGGAACATAAAAAAGTGTTACAATTTCCAAACAAAACATACAAAAAAACGCCATGCCATTGGTTTCCCTCCTGCACAGCGTTTTCCAGAACAGCTGCATTTCACAGCTTTGCCATTAATGTTTTATATAAACTTCCGTAAGCAGCATCCGCTGGTTTGCCAATCTTTTGCCTATTTCCTCTTCGCCTTCTTTTCTGCCTTTTCTGCCTTTGCCTTCTCTTTTTCTGCTTTCTTCTTGGCGGCAAGTATCTCCTTAAGCTTCAGCGCTTTGCCCAAGTCGCCCTCCACCTGCAGCTTCTTCAAAGTATAGGCCAGCATCGGATCCTGCTTGCCCTCGGCAATCCGCATCAGCAAATCTGCCGAAGCTGTGAAAATCGCATCCCTGTCATAGTACTCATAAGGCTCCACATACAGCTTGCCTTCCTTCACCTCCACATAGAAGATGCCCTCTGCCTCCCCAGTAATATTGAACTGGTAAGCCAGATGCTCCTCCATACCGCTGGCATCTGCATCCATAAAAGCTTCCTTTACCTTTGCGAAAAATTCTTCATACGTCATTTCCTTATCCTCCACTTCTTTATTCTGTCCTACCCTATCCAGTATGGCACGCTTCCGCCATCCCATACCGCTGCCACCGTCCTCAAAAATAACAGACTGATCCATCATTCCCATCCTATGGCGCAGGGGCATGTCCTATCCAGGAACTGCAGAAAAATAACTTATACACCAATGCATCCCATACATCCTATGTATCCTATACACCAATGTATCCCATACATCCTATGTATCCTATACATCCTGCACAACTTATTTTCCTACAGTTCCTAAGCTACCAAATAACAATACCACTCTTTCCCCTACAGGTCAAGGTGTTTTGAAAGACAAAATATATTTATGTATATCCGTGCGAAATCTACAAAGGACACTTAACATGGCTATTTTTCTAAGTACCCTTTGTGTGCATTACTCGGGGGAATTGCTGCTTCCGCTAAAAGTCAAACAGCGACAGCTGGTTTGATTCAGGCAGATCCCCCAGAAGCCCCATCTCACCCATCAGGTCAATCACTGTCTTTGAAACCTTCGTCCGCTGCCGGAAATCATCTTTTGACAGGAACGGGCCGTCCTTGGCCGCCTCCACCACAGCGTCCGCCGCCTTATCCCCCAGCCCTTCTATGCTGTCTAAGGACGGCATCAGCTTCCCGTCCACAATCTGGAAGGTATGCGCCTTGGCCGTGAACAGATCCACCGGCACAAACGAAAATCCCCTGGCATACATCTCCTGCACAATCTTCATGTCCTTGACGGTATCCTGCTCCTTCTTGGTGAGGGTATCCTTCCTGCGCCCATAATCCGCAAGGAAAAACTCCAGCTTTTCCCTCCCCTGGCACATCAGCTCATAGCTGAAAGAAGTGGCGCGGATGCTGAAAAACGCCGCATAGTAGGCCAGCGGATAAAAAATCTTGAAATATGCAATGCGCCATGCCATCATGACATAGGCCGCCGCATGAGCCTTGGGGAACATATACTGGATCTTCGTGCAGGACCACACATACCAATCCGGCACGCCATGGTCTAACATATCCTGCTTCCACTCTTCCCAGTCCGCGCACTTCCCTTTTGCCACCCCGCCTTTGCGCACCGCCTCCATAATCTTGAAGGAGCGCTCCGATTCCAGCCCCATGCCAATCAGATATGTCATAATGTCGTCCCTGGTGCAGATGGCCGTGGAAATCGTGGCCTTCCCTTCCTGGATTAAAGTCTGGGCATTGCCCAGCCATACGTCCGTCCCATGGGAGAGCCCGGAAATACGCACCAAATCGGAAAAGGACTGCGGCTTGGTGTCCATCAGCATCTGGATTACGAACTCTGTGCCAAACTCTGGGATGCCCAGAGAACCCAGCTGGCAGCCGCCGATATCCTCCGGCGTAATCCCCAGCGCCTTAGTACTCCGGAACAATGACATCACGTCCTTGTCATCCAGGGGGATTTTCTGGGCGTCCACCCCCGTCAGGTCTTCCAGCATACGGATCATCGTTGGATCATCGTGCCCAAGGATGTCCAGCTTCAGCAGGTTGTGGTCAATGGAATGGTAGTCAAAATGCGTGGTGATAATATCGGTCGACATATCGTTGGCCGGATGCTGGATGGGCGTAAAGGAATGGATTTCCTCGCCAATCGGCAGCACGATAATGCCGCCCGGATGCTGGCCGGTCGTCCGCCGTACGCCCACGCAGCCCTGGACGATGCGCCCAATCTCGCAGTTGCGCTTGCGCACGCCCCGCTCCTCATAGTAATTCTTGATATAGCCAAAGGCCGTCTTATCGGCCAATGTGCCAATCGTCCCCGCGCGGTAGGTCTGCCCATAGCCAAAAATCACCTCGCAGTAAGCATGCGCCTTGCTCTGGTACTCGCCGGAGAAATTCAAGTCAATATCCGGCTCCTTATTGCCTTTAAAGCCGAGGAAGGTCTCAAAGGGGATGTCAAACCCTTCCTTGCGCAAGGGTTCCCCGCATTGGGGGCATTTTCGGTCGGGCATGTCGCAGCCTGCCCGCCCCGCATAGGCCTTGACCTCTGGCGAGTCAAAGTCGCTGTAATGGCAGCTGGCGCAGTAATAGTGGGGCGACAGCGGGTTTACCTCTGTAATCCCCGACATGGTGGCCACGAAGGAAGAGCCCACCGATCCCCGGGAGCCCACCAGATAGCCGTCCTCATTGGACTTCCACACCAGCTTCTGGGCAATGATGTACATCACCGCGTACCCATTGGAAATAATGGAATTCAGCTCCCGCTCCAGCCGCTCCTTGACAATGGGGGGAAGATCCTGCCCGTAGATTTCATGCGCCTTGTTGTAGCAGATATCCCGCAGCAACTGATCGGAATTGTCGATAACGGGCGGGCATTTGTCCGGGCGCACGGGGGAAATCTTCTCACACATGTCGGCAATCTTATTCGGGTTCTCCACCACCACTTCCTCGGCCTTCTCGCTGCCCAGGTAGGCAAATTCTTCCAGCATCTCCTCCGTAGTGCGCAGATACAGGGGCGCCTGGTCATCCGCATCCTTAAAACCCTTGCCCGCCATAATAATCCGGCGGTACACCTCGTCCTCCGGATCCAGGAAATGCACGTCACAGGTGGCCACCACTGGCTTGTGAAAGTCTTCGCCCAGCCGGACAATCCGTCGGTTAAGTTCCTTCAGCTCTTCTTCTGAGGCAACAGCGGGGTTGTCCCCCCGCAGCATAAAGGCATTGTTCCCCAATGGCTGGATTTCCAGGTAATCATAAAAACGTACCAGCCTGGCGATTTCCTCTTCTGACTGCTCCCGCAGCAATGCCTGATACAGCTCCCCCGCCTCGCAGGCTGAGCCAATGATCAGCCCCTCACGGTGTTTCTCAAACTCGCTTTTAGGGATACGGGGCTTACGGTGGAAATATTTCAGATGGGAATCTGACACCAGGCGGTAGAGATTAATCCTGCCCATATCATTCGCAGCCAGGATAATGGCATGGTAGCTGGGCAGCTTCTTGATATTCTCCACCGAAGCCATCCCCAGGGCATTCGCCTCATCCAACGTCTTGATGCCGCGCCCCCCCAGCATTTCCAGAAAACGCACAAAAATCTCTGCCGTGCAGGCCGCATCGTCCACTGCCCGGTGGTGGTTGTCCAGCGGGATTTTGAGCGCTTTCGCCACCGTATCCAGCTTAAAGCGGTTGAGCTGGGGCATCAGCACCCTTGCCAGCGCCACCGTATCCACCACCGTGTAATCGCAGGGATAGCCCAGACGTTCACAATTCTTGCTGATAAAGCTCATGTCAAAGCCCGCATTGTGCGCCACCATAACCGCCCCCTGGCAGAACTCCAGAAACTCTGGCAGCGCCTGTGCAATCTCCGGCGCGTCCAGCACCATGTCGTCACGGATTCCGGTCAGTTCCTCAATCTTAAAAGGAATCGGCACTTTGGGGTTTACAAACGTAGAAAAGCGTTCCTGGATCTGCCCGCCGGTTACCTTCACAGCCCCAATCTCAATCATCTGATTGTTGAGGGGAGAAAACCCTGTCGTCTCCAGGTCAAATACCACATAGGTATCCTCCAGGCTCTGGCCTTTCGAATTTTCAATGATATTCTTAAGGTCGTCCACCAGGTAAGCCTCCACCCCATAAATCACCTTAAAGCTGTCGTCTGGCTTCAGCGCATGGTTGGCGTCCGGAAATGCCTGTACATTCCCATGGTCCGTTACGGCAATCGCCTTATGCCCCCATTTCTTGGCGCGTTGGATGATGGCCTTGACCTCCGACACGCCGTCCATATCGCTCATTTTCGTATGGCAATGGAGCTCCACCCGTTTCTGGGGGCTGCTGTCCATACGGGCGCTGGTAAAATCAGGGATTTTCTTAATCCCATTGACGGAACCAATCGTCAGCTCCCCATCAAAGCGGTCAATCGTTGTCACGCCCTTGATTTTGAGGAACGCCCCCTTCTGGATTCCTGCTGTAAGCTCTTTTACATGCTCATTCCTGGCAAACATCTTCACCATAATCGTATCCGTAAAATCCGTCACCGCGAACATAAGGATGGTCTTCTCATTGCGGATTTCCCTAGTCTCCAGGCTTAAAACCTTGCCCCGGATGACTACCTCGCCGATTTCCCCAGCAATCTGCTCAATGGGGACAGCGCCTTCCTCAAAGTCACGCCCCAGTACCACATCCGGGTTGTCAGATTTTTTGATACTGCCATAGGAGCCATCTCCCTTGCGGCCGGCCCATTTCCCCTTGGGCGCCCGTTTGCCATTTTTGGACAAAGCTGCTTTTGGAGCCTGTGGCCCCCCCATTCTGCCAGCCTCTGGAATCGGCACTGCGCCAGGCTGCTGCCCTGCGCCTGCCCTCTGGGCGCTTCCGCTGCCGGCTTCCTGCCCGGAAATATTCCTGTCCTGGCCGACGCTGGTTCCTATTGTCCCGGAATTGGCCAAGCCGTCCATTCCCTGGCCTAGGCCTGCCGCTCCTGCCGCACCATTCCGGCCTTCCATGCCTGCCGCCTCCCCCAGGAACTCTGGCATTGCGCCTCCGAAAGGCTCAAGGTAAGCTTCCTCTCCCCCTTCTGGCATCCCGGCGCCTGCCCCCATAGAGGAATTCTGGATAATCTGCCTGACCTGGTTCTGGATCTGGATGTCGCTGTTTTTCTTATGCTTTTTTTCCTTCGGCGTTGCATAATCCACCTGGATATCCACATCCAGCCCACAGCGCTCACAGATAATCTTCTCCAGAATCTGCACCATATCCTCAGATTTCTGCCTTGCAACTACAGAATCCTCTAAAATCAGCTGCATTTTGTCTTCCCTGGGAAATTCCATCTGCGCCAGCCGCAGCATACTATATTCCAACAGGCTATAAGTGCGAAATTCCCGCAAAATGCTGTCCTTATAAACATCCATCAGCTTCTGCGGGTTATACTGCCCAGAAAGGCAGAACTTCTCAATAATCTTCACCGAAACATCATGCTTCGGGAACAGCTGTGACTTAATATCCTGCTCCAGATGGTAAATATCCGCTTTCTCAATCAGCCTGCCGCTCTGCAGGTACACACGCAAATGGTTCCGCTGATGGTTGGTGGACACCTTCGTCACTTCCGTCCCCTTCATCAGCCCTTCCAGCTCCGGCTGTACGCTAAGTCCCGAAAACACTTCAAAAAAAGGCTTGCCCATCGCCTATTCCCCCCAATGCAGTAATTCATAGCGGAGCGCTGGCAGCAGCTCCTCTTCCTTTACTTTTTTATATATCTCGCCACGCTTAATTATCAGGCCTTCGCCAACGCCCCCGGCAATCCCAATATCTGCTTCCTTTGCCTCCCCGGGCCCGTTGACTACGCAGCCCATCACCGCCACCTTTAAATCAAGAGGAATATCCGCCACCATATCCTCCACCTGGTTCGCCAAGGCAATCAAATCGATCTGCGTCCGTCCGCAGGTTGGGCAGGACACCACTTCTATCCCACCCTTGCGCAGCCCCAGCGTACGTAGAATCAGCTTCGCGGACTTCACCTCTTCCAAAGGATCGCCCGTCAGCGACACACGGATCGTATCGCCAATCCCCTGCCCCAGAATCATCCCCAGGCCGATTGCCGACTTAATATTGCCGCTGGTAATGGTGCCAGCCTCCGTAATCCCCACATGCAGCGGATAATCTGTCCGCTCCGCAATCAGCACATGCGCCTGTACGCACATCAGGACATCCGAAGACTTAATGCTAATCACAAGGTTCTCATACCCCATCCCTTCTATAATACGCACCTTATCCAGCGCGCTCTCCACCAGCCCCTCAGCCGTCACCCCCTGATATTTTTCTACCAGATCCTTCTCCAAAGAGCCGCTGTTCACGCCCACGCGGATCGGGATCCCACGCTCTTTCGCCGCGTCTATGACAGCCTGGATCCCCGCCCTGTCCCCGATATTCCCTGGGTTAATACGGATTTTGTCCGCCCCATGGCGGATGGCTTCCACCGCCAGACGGTAATCAAAGTGGATATCCGCCACCAGGGGAATGGTAATGCCCTTCTTGATCTCCGCCAGAGCCTCTGCCGCCTCCATATTTGGCACCGCGCAGCGGATGATTTCACACCCTGCCGCCGTCAGGCGCTGAATCTGGCCAATGGTGGCCTTTACATCCTCTGTCCTCGTATTCGTCATCGACTGGATTAAAATGGGTTCCCCGCCCCCCACTGCCCGGCCGCCAATCTCTACCCTTCTCGTCTTTTTACGAATCATCTGGAATGCCATAAAAAATGCCTCCTGCCCGTCTTTTATAAAATATTCCTTATATCATTAAACATCACAAACACCATCAGCGCCATCAAAGCCATCAGCCCCACAAAGTGTACCATCCCCTCTTTCTCTGGGGAAATCTTCTTCCGGCGGACTGCCTCAATCAGCAGGAAAATCAGCCTCCCGCCGTCTAAAGCCGGGATTGGCAGAAGGTTCATAATTCCCAGGTTCGCTGACAGGAAAATGGAAAAATTAATCATGCTTAAAATCGCAATCCACGTCCCCCCGCTGGACTGCTCCGTCTCATAGGTATCCCCCATCATCTTCACAATCCCCACCGGCCCTGACATATCGTTCATGCCCACTTTGCCTGTCACCAGCATGCGCAGGCTCTCGACCGTATTGCAGATCCAGTAGCGCACCTCAAAAAAGCTATTGCTTATAGTCTCCAGAACGTTCCCCCTTTGCCTGGCCAGGGTGCCATTGAGGCCAATCAGCTCACGGCCGGATTCCTCATCCATCTTCGGCTCCAACGTGACCTTATAACGCTCTCCATCTCTTTCATATACCAGCTCCACGGCCTCTCCGGGATGGAACAGCGAGTACTGGCTGACCTCACGGTAAAAATGGGTCCGGTAGCCATTCATGGAAATAATCTGATCGCCCTCCTGCATGCCGGCTTCCTCCGCCGGGAAGCCTTCCATCACGCCCTTCAGCACCGGTCGGTCATAACCGACGCTGCCGATGACAATTAGGGCAAACACCCATGCCATAATAAAATTGAAGACGGGGCCGGCAGCCACCACGCTGATGCGCGCCCAGACCGATTTGCTGTTAAACGCCCTGGCATCGTTGCTGTCGCCGTCTTCCCCTTCCATCATGCAAGCCCCGCCAAAAGGCAGCAGCTTAATGGAATATTTCGTCTCGCCCTTGGTAAATCCCACCAGGGTAGGCCCCAGGCCCAAGCAAAATTCATTGACCTTAATCCCATTGAATTTCGCAAGCAGAAAATGCCCCAATTCATGGAATAAAATAATAATACTGAAAATAATAATCGCAATTACAATATTCAAATCTACCACCTGCTCTCTATATAGGCATATACGCCAGCTTCTGTTTCAAGGATATCCTCCACGCCCGGATGCGGCACATAACGGCACTGCTCCATGCAGCTGCCGATGATCTCCGGGATGTCCAAAAACCGTATTTTGCGCCCCAAAAACAGCGCCACCGCCTTTTCATTGGCTGCATTGTAAGCAGCGGGAAGGTTCCCCCCCCGCTCCATCGCCGAAAATGCCAGGCGCAGCCCGGAAAATGTCTCCAAATCCGGCTTCTCAAAGGTAAGGCTGGAAAGCTGATAAAAATCCAGGCGCTCCCCAGACATACCCCTGCGCTGCGGGTAAAACAGCGCATATTGGATGGGCAGGCGCATGTCTGGCTGCCCCAGCTGGGCAATCACCGCGCCGTCCTCATATTCCACCATGGAGTGGATGACACTCTGGGGATGGACAACCACCTGGATTTGGCTCAGTTCCACGCCAAACAGCCACTTCGCCTCCATGACCTCCAGCCCCTTATTGACCATTGTCGCAGAATCAATGGTGATTTTCCTCCCCATAGACCAATTGGGGTGCTTCAGCGCGTCCTCTACCTGGATATTGTAAAGTTCCTCTTTCTTCTTCCCTCGGAAAGGCCCCCCGGAGGCCGTCAGGAGAATCTTGTGGACAGGGTTCTCCCGCTCGCCGTTCAGGGACTGGAAAATCGCGCTGTGCTCGCTGTCCACCGGAAGGATATGGACGCCCCTTTCCCTGGCAAGCGGCATAATGATATGTCCTGCCGTCACCAGCGTCTCCTTGTTGGCCAGGGCAATATCCTTGCCCGCCTCGATGGCGGCAATCGTGGGGCGGAGCCCAATCATCCCCACCACGGCTGTCACCAGAATCTCTGCCTCTGGCATAACGGCAATCTCCAAAAGCCCTTCCATCCCTGCCACAATCCGCACCGGCAGATCCTTTACCCTTTCCCGCAGGTCGGACGCCGCCTGCTCCTCCCAGAGCGCCGCTATCTGCGGCCGAAATTCCCGCACCTGTGCTTCCAAAAGCTCCACGTTCCTGCCTGCCGCCAAGGCCACGACCTGCAGATCCTTCTGTTCCCGGGCAATTTCCAGCGTCTGCGTCCCTATCGACCCTGTCGACCCTAATATCGCAATCTTTTTCATTGTGCCACCTCGCCATCCCTCATCGTCACATCAGGAATTTCCCCAGATAATAGATCACCGGAGCTGTAAAAATCACGCTGTCAAACCGATCCAGCACCCCTCCATGACCTGGAATCAGCTTCCCATAATCCTTTACCCCATAATTGCGCTTGATGGCTGAGGCCGCCAGATCCCCCACCATCGAAATTGCCGCGCCTGCCACGGCAATCCCCGCCAGCAGGAATACTTCCCCATCGGAAAGCTTCATCCCCTCCTGAAACAGGAATCCATACAGCAGGGTCAGCAGGGCAGCGCCCACGCATCCGCCCACCGCGCCTTCTACCGACTTCTTAGGGCTCAGCTTCGGCGTCATCTTGTGCTTGCCAATCCGTACGCCAACACAATACGCGCAGGTATCGCACCCCCAGGAACACAGGAAAATCAGCCATACCAGATAAGCGCCTGCGGGCAGCGCCCTCGCCTGGTAAATGCCAGCCAGCATCACCGGCACATAGAACACGCCGCCAAAGGCTGCAAACACCTGATCCGCCTGATATTTGGGGAAAGCAAACACATAGACAGCCATCAAAAGCACGAGCAGCCCCAGCATAAATACTTCAAAACTAGGCAGGAAGGAAAGCCGCAGATCCAGGTAATACAAAACGGCGCCCAGATAGCCGATACCCCCTGCAAGGGATTTTTCCATGCCAAAAATCCGATAAAGCTCAAACTGCCCCACCAATGACACCAGCAAAAGCCCTGCCAGCAGTACGTCCCCTCCCGCCGTCACCAGGCCGACTGCCGCCGCCACCAGCACAATCCCGCTCAGCAACCGCGTCTTAAACACTTTTTAGCCCTCCTTTATCCCGCCATAACGCCTATCCCTACTATTATAGTCCTCAATGGCTTTTACTAATTCCTCTTTTGTAAAATCCGGCCACGGAACCGGGGTAAAATAAAGCTCGCTGTATGCCAGCTGCCACAGCAGGTAATTGGAGAGCCGCAATTCCCCGCTGGTGCGGATCAAAAGATCCGGCGCCGGGATGCCGCTGGTATCCAAATACCCTTCAAAGCGCTGCTCATCCAACTCCTCCGGCGTAAAGGCTCCCTGCCCATAATCCTTAAGCATTTTTCGCATCCCGCGCAGCATCTCATCACGGCTGCCATAGTTAATGGCAATCTGGAAATTAAGCCCGTCCTGCCCCCTGGAAAACTCTTCCAGCCTCTGGATGCTCTCCTGGATATCCGGCGCCAGCCTAGATGTGTCCCCAATCACCCGCACCCGCATATGGTTCTTCTCCGCCGTCTTGATACAGTTCTTCATATAATTGCGCAGAAGCTTCATCAGGGCATTGACCTCATCCTCCGGCCTGCTCCAGTTCTCTGTGGAAAAAGCATAGACCGTCAGATATTTAATCCCCAGGTTCCATGCTTCCCGGCAGATGATCTCCACATTTTTGGCTCCCTTTGTATGCCCATAGTTCCTTGGCATCCCATGCTGCTTTGCCCATCTTCCATTTCCATCCAGAATAATTGCTACATGTTGCGGTATCTCCATATCCTACCTCCGTTGTAACGGGTAACTTTCCGTCTTCCTCTCACAGAAAGGGGACAGGCGCGAACGCCTTGCCCCCTTTTGCACCACACATGCAACCACCTGGCAGCGCCCGATGGCTACACCGTAAGAATCTCTTTTGACTTTTCCTCTACAGCCTTGTCCACATTGGCGATAAATTTATCTGTCATTTTCTGTATTTCACTTTCCAGCTGCTTAATCTCATCTTCAGAAGTATCATTTGCCTTGCCCAGCTTCTTCATCGCGTCATTGGCATCCCTGCGGATATTCCGCATCGCCACTTTGGCTCCCTCGCCCTTCTTCTTCACGTCCTTCGCCAGCTGCTTCCTGCGTTCCTCTGTCAGTTCCGGAAACACCAGGCGGATTACCTTGCCGTCATTGGTAGGGTTAATGCCCAGGTCGGAAGCCTGGATTTCCTTTTCAATCGCACGGAGCATGCTGCCCTCCCAGGGCTGGATTACTATCATACGCGGCTCAGGGACAGAGACATTCGCCACCTGCTGGATTGCGGTGGGCGTCCCATAATAATCCACCCGCAGGCGGTCAAGCACATGGGGATTGGCGCGCCCTGCACGGACCGAGCCAAACTCACCCAATAAATTGTCAAACGACTTCTGCATTTTGTCACTGTACGGCTGTAATCTTTCATCCATAAAAATCACCCATTCCTTTCATTCTTCTCCTATACACACGGCTCATACCGTTACTTTCGTCCCCGTAAATCTCCCATTGACGGCATTGACAATGCTGTTGTGCTCATTGAGCCCAAACACATACATCGGCATTTTATTCTCCATACAGAGGATGGACGCCGCCAGGTCTACCACAGCCAGCTTGTGGTCAATCACCTCCTGTATGGAAACCTCGTCATATTTTACAGCCTGGGGGTTAATCTTCGGATCACTGTCATAGACCCCGTCCACGGCCTTCGCCAAAAAGATGCCCTCTGCCTCAATCTCTACTGCCCGCAGCACGGTCGCAGTATCTGTGGAAAAATAAGGATGCCCTGTTCCCCCGGCGAAAAAGCACACCATCCCTTTGGAAAAATACTTATTCGCCCGATCCTTCGAAAACAGTTTTGTAAAGGAGCCGCAGGCAAATGGCGTCAGAATCTGTGTGCAAAGCCCCACAGAACGGAAAATCTCTGACACATAGATACAGTTCATAACGGTCGCCAGCATGCCAATCTGATCCGCCTTGGTACGGTCAATATGCTCGCTGGTCCTCCCACGCCAGAAATTGCCGCCGCCAATCACAATGCCCACTTGAATCCCGGCGTCTGCCAGCTGCCTGACCTGCTCTGCCACCACCAGCACCGTAGGCTCGTCAAACCCGGTATGCTTCTCCCCGGCCAATGCCTCGCCGCTTAATTTCAACATAATCCTCTTCATTGGAACCCCCTTATTTGCTCTGGAAAAGGCTGTCCATATCCACATCCGCATAGCACTGGGAACAGAAGCCTTCAATTACGGCGCCATTGTTAATCTGTACGGAACGGGACTTAATATTGCCTTTGATTACGGCTGAAGTGTCCACAACCACCGGCCCCTGCACATCAATGTCGCCCTTCACTGCCCCGGCAATCACCGCGCTGGTGGCCGTGATGTTGCCGACCACAATCGACCCTAGCCCAATCTTTGCCGTGCCGCTGGTAGAGACCTCGCCCTCCACACTGGCAGAATCGGCAAAAAATTCGGCTGACTTTGTATCGCCTTTTATGCTGCCCATAATTGTCATCTTGCCATTACACTGTACATTACCCACAACCGAACCCCGCAATTCCAAAGAACCCGTGGATTCCAGATCTCCATTCAAGGAAGTGCCCTCCGTGATGATCGTCATTTCCTTTGATGCCGCATCCAAAAACCTGTTATCTGATGTAAAAGTATCCACCATCTCCGTATCTGCTGCCATATCTGCGCCCATGGTACCCTCACTCTCCTGTTCATCCGCTACAATCTCTATGCCAATCTCCTTTGCTCCTTCCTCTGCCCCGCCTTCTGCCGGCAGATCTTCTGGCAGTTCGGAAGGCTCCCCTACCTTTTCAAAAAGCCCTTCCAGCTTTTTCAGTTCTGACTGTACGTCAACTTCCTGTTCCAGCGTATTTACAACCATTTCCGGATGCACTTCCTGGCTGCCTGCCTCCGCCCCCTCCCCCTCTGGGGGAAGGATGTCATTTACCGCCTGAAACAAATCATCCTTGAAATCTTTGAAAAAGCTCATATATGTACCTCCATCTGTTCATTAATATTTGTAACGATTCCATGCCTGCTATCTTCTATCTATTTCACGCTGCCAGCCTCGATATGCTGCACCGGCTCCGTGTCCTCGTCAATGGGGAGCAAGGTAAATCCTGCCTCCCGCAGCCTGTCAATCATTGGCGCCAGCGCCTCAGCCGTAGGAGCCTTGGTCGCAGCGTCGTGCATCAGCACAACGGCCGACTGGTACCTCACTGCGTCCTTCATAACATTCTCAATCAACTCTTCCGGCATATAAGCCTGCCCTGTGGCATCGCCGCTCATGACATTCCAGTCAAAATACGTAAGCCCCTTCTCATTTGTATAACGGATAAACTCTTCCATCGGAAGGCTGCTGACATGGTTGCTGCTCCCCCCTGGGAAACGCATGATCGTAGGGGTAACCCCCGTCACCTCTGCCAGATAAGTCTGCAGATGGGTCATATCCTCTGCAAATGCATCCACAGAGGCATAAATCTCATTGTACTTGTGTGAATAAGAATGCATTGCCAGCGTATGCCCTTCCTCTACAATCCTGCGGTATATAGCCTCTGCCTCTTTTCCTTCCTGCCCTATGACAAAGAAGGTGGCCTTGACGCCTTTCTCCTTCAGAATATCCAGGATCCTTGGCGTATTGTCGCTCGGCCCATCATCAAACGTAAGGTAGGCCTTGGGGGTATCTTCCTTCTGTGCGCCGTCCTGTTGGGCAGACGCCTCCCCAATCTCATGCTCTATCTGGTTCGCATCCTTCACAGAATCCTCCATGCTCTCGCCGGAAACCGCGCCGCTTTTACGGCTCTCGTTGTCAACTTCCTGTTCCACAGACACCATAGATTCTGTCAGTTCTTTTACTTTGTCTTCTAACCAGAAAAGCCGCAATAAGAGAACCGGCAGCATCACCGTCACAACCAGCATCCAGATAAACATGCCTGTTACAATGGACGTCCGTATCTTATTCACGCGCTTTCTCCTTGACTGTTGCTCACGCAGCCCTGTGGGTGTTTTATCTTCCATGTAGAAACCTCCCCGATTTCTTGATTCTGCATTTTATAGCCTGTTTCTTCCTTGCTTTTCTTTATTGTAACACATTTTTTGTAAAAGGTATTCAAAAAAAAGAAAAAAATATGTACTATTTTTTGGAGGATTTGTTGAAATTTTCAGAGAATATTGACTAAATTATTGTTTTTAGAGATAATTTTGGTTATGGAAGCCGCTTATATTGGGACGGAAGGGAGTTTATTTGCGGCCAAACGAACCGCTTCGGAAGTGGGAAGCACCTGGCAGAAACATGCTCCTGTTCCGTTGGGGACACTGCAGTACTAAGCCCAAAAACACCCCGCTAAGTACTGACATCCCTTTTGCCGCCTTCCCGCTTCCTCCGCTATGGCTTGAAGTATGATGATTCGTTCTGCCAGATCTACATACACTTTAAGTATTATTGAATAGAAAGCACCTTATAATCCTGCTCTTCGACAGCTTTTGTCAGGATATCATCTGATATTTCCTCTGCCATTCCCACAACCGCAGTCCCTTCTTCATGGCTCACCTTCGCCTCTGACACACCTTCCAGGGCTTCTAAGCATTTTTTCACCCTTGCTTCACAGTGGCCGCACATCATGCCTTCGATTTTCATTGTTTTTTCCATTTTCTTTTCCTCCTTCTTATGAAAAGTACCTAGTTCCGCTCCCCCGGCTGCCCTCTCTGGATTTCCGCCAGGCCTGGTATTTTCCCTTTGCCGGGATTTGCGCCGTAAGGGCTTATCCTTTTGGGCATTGTAGATTTTCTGCATATTCAGGCGCAATGCGTTCGTCACGACGCAAAAGCTGGACAGGCTCATGGCTGCGGCGCCGAACATAGGGTTCAGCTGCCAGCCAAACAGCGGGATCCAGACACCTGCTGCCAGGGGGATGCCAATCATATTGTAGATAAACGCCCAGAACAAGTTCTCATGGATGTTCCTGAGAGTTGCACGGCTTAAGCGGATTGCAGCAGGCACATCACTCAAACGGCTTTTCATCAGCACGATATCCGCCGCGTCGATAGCAATGTCCGTGCCTGCGCCAATAGCAATGCCCATGTCTGCGCGGGTAAGGGCCGGGGCATCATTGATGCCGTCTCCGACCATCGCCGTCTTGCCCTCTTTCTGCAGGGCGCGGATGACGCTTTCTTTCCCATCCGGCAACACGCCGGCAATGACCTGGTCTACGCCTGCCTGACGGCCAATGGCATTTGCTGTCCTCTCATTATCGCCAGTCAGCATGACCACCCGGATGCCCATATGCTGCAGCTCGCGGACTGCCTGGGCGCTGTCCTCTTTCATCAGGTCTGCTACGGCAATCACCCCCAGCAGCTTTTCTCCCCGGGCAAAATATAAGGGGGTTTTGCCTTCCTCTGCCAGAAACTGTGCCTGCTGCAGCACTTTGATGGGAATCTCTGCCTTGGTCTGGATAAAGGTATCGTTCCCCCCATAGACTGGCTGCCCCTGGCAGACGCCGGAAAGCCCATTGCCTGGCAGGGCCTGAAATTCCAGGACTTCCGGGAGGGCTGCCTGCGTCTCTTTGGCATATGCGAGGACAGCCTTTGCCAGGGGATGCTCGCTTTTCTGCTCCAGGGCGCAGGCCACAAGGAGCAGTTCCTCCTCGGACACCCCAGGGGCAGGCGCCAAGTCGGTAACCTTGGGTTCCCCATTGGTAATCGTCCCTGTCTTGTCCAGCGCCACAATTTCCATTTTCCCTGTTTCCTCCAGGGATACGGCCGTCTTAAACATAATGCCGTTTTTGGCGCCCATGCCATTGCCCACCATAATCGCCACCGGCGTGGCCAAGCCAAGGGCACAGGGGCAGCTGATGACCAGCACGGAAATCCCACGCGCCAGGGCAAAGCCGATGCTCTGCCCTGCCAGCATCCAGGCCCCTATCGTTACCAGGGCAATGCCAATCACAATCGGCACAAAGACGCCAGACACCTTATCTGCCACCTTGGCAATGGGCGCTTTGGTGGCGGCGGCATTACTCACCATCTGGATAATCTGGGATAACGTCGTATCCTCCCCTACCCGCGAAGCCTGGCATTTAAGGAAACCAGACTGGTTGGTAGTGGCAGCGGATACCGCATCGCCAGCGGCCTTATCTACCGGGATACTTTCCCCGGTCAGCGCCGCTTCATTGACGGCGCTGCTGCCCTCCAGCACAATGCCGTCCACAGGGATATTTTCCCCAGGGCGCACTAGGAAGATATCTCCTTTTCTCACCTGCTCAATGGACACTTCCGCCTCTGTTCCCTCCCGCAGCACCACTGCCGTCTTCGGCGAGAGCTTCATCAGCCCCTTAAGGGCGTCTGTCGTCTTCCCCTTTGAGCGGGCTTCCAGCATCTTGCCAACGGTAATCAAGGTCAGGATCATGGCGGCGGACTCAAAATAAAACTCATGCATATAGCCCATCACGCCTTCCATGTCCCCCCGCATCTGGGCATCTGTCATCGCAAACAGCGCATACGTACTGTAGACAAAGGACGCCCCTGACCCCAGTGCCACCAGGGTGTCCATATTCGGCGCCCTGTGAATCAGGCTTTTGATGCCGCTGATAAAAAATTTCTGGTTGATTCCCATGATAATCACTGTCAGGAGCAGCTGCAAAATCCCCATTCCCACATGATTCTCTGCCAAAAACGCCGGCAGCGGCCACCCCCACATCATATGCCCCATCGAAAAATACATCAGCACAAGCAAAAATCCCAGGGATGCGCACAGGCGCTGCCGCAGCAGGGGCGTCTCTCTGTCCTTGAGCAATTCCTCCCCATCCTCAGCCGGCGCACCCATCGCCACAGAGGCCTCCCCTTTCTTCTGGGCCCCATATCCCGCTTCTTCTACGGCCTTTATAATCTCCTGCGCCGAAAACTCTCCTTCCACGCCCATGGAATTGGTCAGCAGGCTGACCGAACAGGACGTCACGCCCGGAACCTTCCCCACTGCCTTCTCCACCCGTGTACTGCAGGCCGCGCAGCTCATCCCTGTCACTGTATACTGTTCCATACTTGCCTCCTTGCTGCATTTATTTCATTGCATGCTTTCCTTGCATTTATTTCATCAGCTTCTGTAAAGTCGCGAGCAGCTCATCCACGGTCTCTTCTTTCCCTTGCCGGATATCCTCGGTCACGCAGGTCTTGATATGGCTGGCCAGCAAGACCCGGTTAAAGCTGTTGAGGGCTGCGTTTGCTGCCGCCACCTGCACCAGGATATCTGGGCAGTATGCCTCCCGCTCTACCATTCCCTTGATCCCACGGATCTGGCCTTCAATGCGGTTCAGGCGGTGGATGAGGTCTTTATATTCCTCCGGCGGGCGTTCTTTCTTCTTGTGGATGCAGCATCCTGTAGGCTGCTCAAGTGTTCCCTGTTGCTCTTTTCCTTCCAAATCCATCCCTTCCTCCCTTCGCCAAAACAATCCTATCTACTATTGTTTCTGCATTTCTCACCTATTATATACCCTATGGGGGTATATTGCAAGCAAAAATTAAAAAATATCACAAAAAACATTGCATTTCGGAGGAAACGTGCTATAATAATGGACAGGGAAGCATAGCTCAGCTGGGATGAGCGTTCGCCTCACACGCGAGAGGTCATGGGTTCGAGCCCCATTGCTTCCATTTGAATGAAAAGCCCACGAGCATAGCCCATTGCTTGCGGGCTTTTTACCGTTAAATCTTAAACCTACTTAGATCTATTAGAAAGCGAGGAATCACTTATGGCATCCGCACAAGAGAAAACTTATACCATTGACGACATCTATGCCCTGCCAGAAGGCCAGAGGGCGGAACTGATTGATGGGCAGATGTATATGATGGCGCCGCCAAAGCGGATTCACCAAAAACTGATCACTGAGTTGGTATCCCTCATCCACCGGCATATCAAGAACCACGATGGCAGTTGTGAAATCTACCCAGCGCCTTTCGCCGTTTTTTTGAATAAAGATAGCCAGAACTATGTAGAGCCTGATATTTCTGTGGTCTGCGACAAAACAAAGCTAGATGATAATGGCTGCCATGGCGCCCCGGACTGGATTATTGAAATCATTTCTCCCAGCACAAGCCGCATGGACTATGGGATAAAGCTTTTTAAATACCGCACTGCCGGCGTCCGTGAATACTGGATTGTGAACCCGTCCACGCGCACCGTCAATGTCTATGATTTCGAGCATGACGCCGGGACAACGCAATATACGTTTGATGATGAAATCCCAGTATGCATTTATAGGGACTTAAGCATACGTATTGCCGATTTGCTGTGAATATGTACGCAGCTGTGCAAAGCGGGTGCCAGAAACCCAGATTAAACTTATACACTTAGGCTTATATTTTCCCTTTACAAAAAGAGATCTTTATGTTATAATCAGTGGCATGGAAGCATAGCTCAGCCGGGATGAGCGCTCGCCTGACTAGCGGGAGGTCAAGGGTTCGAGCCCCTTTGCTTCCATTTTTATTTTTTATATAGGATTTAAAACAGAGCCTTGTACAGGCAATATAGAAGACACAGCCCTTAATGATGGAAATCTCATGACAAAATAGTTATCAAACTGTCTAATACGGCATAAACCAGGCTAATAAAAAACCACACAAAAACAGCCGCAAACCCTGAATCCACAACGGAATCGATGGGTTTACGGCTGTTTCAGCCAAATGCGGATAACAGGACTCGAACCTGCACGGTCTCCCACCAGAACCTAAATCTGGCGCGTCTGCCAATTCCGCCATATCCGCAAACTATTATGCAAAGCCGTGAATAATAACAAAAAATGCAAGCCCCTTCCCACTCCCATCTTCTATCACATCTGACAATTGTAATGGGTAACTGGACGACTTGCAAGCGAAATGCAGGAGATGGGACTTGAACCCACACGATATTGCTACCACAGGCACCTGAAGCCTGCGCGTCTGCCAATTCCGCCACTCCTGCACAACTCACAAATGCTATTATAACAGGATTTCCCAATATGTCAATACCTTTTTTTAATTTTTTTTATTTTTTTATCAGCGCCCCGCCTTTCCCTTTTCATTAATTGCATTTCCTCCCCATATCTGCTATACTGACCCCAAAGCAAGGCAGAAGGAATAGGAACTTCTGTTCTGATGCCTGATTCCGTATACAGATACAGGCGGCTGCCCTACCCCCTAACACAGCGCCGCCCGAGGAGGTATCCATTTTGAAACTGTTATTAATCGAAGACGAAACGAGAATGGCGCAGGCGCTCACGGAAATCCTGCGCCAGGAACATTATGAGGTAGATCACTGCGGCAACGGGCTTGCGGGGCTGGATGCAGCCGAGAGCAATATTTATGATATTATTATCCTCGACCTTATGCTCCCGGGAAAAAATGGGTTTGATATCGCCCGTGAAGTACGCAAAAGCGGCATACGCACCCCTATTTTAATGCTGACCGCCAAAAGCGGGCTGGACGACAAGGTGCTGGGGCTGGACAGCGGCGCGGACGACTACCTGACGAAACCATTTATGGCCCGGGAACTGCTGGCCAGGCTCCGCGCGCTCGCCCGAAGGAATATCAATTCCACAGACGGTTCCCTGTCCTTTGCCGACATTTCCCTGGACAGCGGCGCCTCTTCCCTGTCCTGCACCGCCACAGGCCAGAGCGTCCGCCTCAGCGAGAAAGAATACCGAATCCTGGAGTATCTGATTGCCAACCAAGGGCAGATCCTCTCCCGGGAACAGCTTGCCCTAAAAATCTGGGGCTATGAAAGCGAGGCAGAATACAACAATGTGGAAGTCTATATGTCCTTTACCCGTAAAAAATTGGCTTTTGTCGAATCCAAAACCGCCATCAAGGCCGTCCGCGGCATCGGATATGAATTGAGGTGGGAAGATGTTTAAGAAATCACAGCGGAAAATTGTGGCCGTCATTATGTCCATCCTGGTATCCCTTTGGATCGGAACCCTCTGCATTATCTATGGCTCCAGCTATTATGAAGTCTCCCACCGCAACAGGGAGATGCTGGACTGGCATATGGAACGCTATCTGCCAGAACAGCCACTCCCAAATGGCGCATCCCCAGACCGTATGGTCGGCAACGGCGCATCCTCAGGCAGCCTAGCGGAAAAACATGCGGCTTTCGACAGCTTGGCTGACAGCGGCATGTCTCCAGGCGGACTGCCAAAGCTGCCCCCGGAACGGCCCCGTTTTGAAAACAGCCCCGCCTTCCAGCTATCCACCTTTTACTCGGTGGCCATCTCCAAGGACGGGCAAATCCTGGAAACCCGCAACAGCAAGACGGAGGTCTACAGCAACCAGGAATTGGAGGCCATTGCCCGCGAAATCCTCGCAAACGGGCGCCCTGCCGGGGTAAAAGACAGCCTGATTTACCGCATGGCCGACAAGGGTTCCTATACCCTTATTGCCTTTATGGACAATACCCTGATACAGGAAAGCATGACAACGCTGTTCCAATCTACCCTGGCCTTTGGCGGAATAGCCATCCTCGCCCTGTTTTTCCTTTCCTCCTACCTGGCAAAAAGGATTGTGCAGCCCCTGGAGGAAAGCTATGAGAAACAGAAACAGTTCATTTCCGATGCCGGACATGAATTGAAGACGCCTGTGTCTGTGGTCAGCGCCAATGCAGAGCTGCTGTCGCGGGAATTGGGGCGGAACCAGTGGCTTGCCAATATCCAATATGAAAATGAACGGATGGGGCTGCTCATCGGGCAGCTGCTGGATCTTGCACGCACGGAACATGTCACGCCGCAGATGGAAACCATTGATTTCAGCCGCCTGGCCGGGGGCGAAGCGCTGCCTTTTGAAAGCGTGGCCTTTGAAAAAGGGCTGTCGCTCCGCTATGAAATCAGCCCCGGCATCCAGGTAAAAGGGAATGACGCCCAACTCCGCCAGCTTGCCTCCATCTTGCTGGACAACGCCATCCGCCATAGCGCGCCAGGCGGGGAAGCCCTCCTCACCTTAAGGAGCAGGCGGGGCCATGCCCTCCTCTCTGTCACCAACGACGGCGACGAGATACCAAAAGCCCAGCAGAAACAGCTTTTTGAACGGTTTTACCGCGCCGATCCCGCAAGGAACAGCGAAGGGAACCATTATGGGCTGGGCCTGTCCATTGCCAAAGCAATTACTTCTGCACATAATGGCACGATTGAGGTAGAGTGCCAGAAAGGGAAGGTTACCTTCACTGTGCGGCTTCCTATTTCTATTTCATAATTATTCCTGATTCTTCAATCAAATTTCAATCTTTCTTTTGTACACTATGCCATATTCCACACGGGGAAGGATTCCCCTAACAAAACTCAGGAATATGGAAGGAAGTGATGACCATGAAATACAGGCATGAATGGAAGCATGAGATTTCCTATGGGGATATGCTGGCGCTCCGGCAGAGGCTTTCTGCCATAGCCAGGCGGGATCCCCATGCTATCGGCGGCGCCTATGCCATCCGCAGCCTTTATTTTGACAACGCTGCGGACAAAGCGCTGCGGGAAAAAGCAGCGGGCGTGAACCTGCGGGAAAAATTCCGCATCCGCTGCTACAATAACGATGCTTCTTTCATCCGGCTTGAAAAAAAGAGCAAAATCAATGGCCTATGCCGCAAGCAGACCGCCATGCTGACGCAGGAACAGGCAGAATCCATCCTCCAAGGCAGCTATGGCTGGATGGCAGCCTGCAGCAATCCCCTAATCACAGAACTGTATGCCAAAATGTCAGCCCAGGGCCTGCGCCCCAAGACTATTGTCGATTATACGCGGGAGCCTTTCGTCTACCCGCCGGGCAATGTACGCATCAGCCTTGATTACAATATCCGCACAGGCCTGCAATGCACGGATTTCCTGGATTTTTCCTGCGTTACTGTCCCCGCCGGGGATTCTCCCATCATCCTGGAAGTAAAGTGGGATGAATTCCTGCCGGACATTATCCGGGACGCCATACAGCTACGCGGGTGCCGGACAGGCGCATTTTCCAAATATGCCGCCTGCAGGATTTATGGATAATTGGCAATGCGCCTGCCTGCTGGAACTATCGTTCATTCGCAATGCGCCTGCCTGCTGGAACTATCGTTCCTCCGTAATGAATCTGCCTGCCAAAGCTATGGATAGCCTGTTTTATTGCGGCATATCCCCACAGCTGCCACAGGCAGCCACAAACAATAATAGAAAGGAACCGCAATTATGACATTCAATGACATTTTCAAATCCAGTTTTCTGGAAAACGTAGCCAGCGTCAGCATCCTCGATATGGCGCTCGCCCTGCTGCTGGCCTTTGGCCTTGGCACATTTATTTTCCTGGTTTACAAAAAAACGTACCAGGGCGTGATGTATTCCTCCAGCTTTGGCACGACCCTAATTGCCCTGACAATGATCACCACGGTTGTTATCCTGGCAGTCACTTCAAACGTCGTCCTCTCCCTTGGCATGGTGGGCGCGCTTTCTATCGTCCGCTTCCGTACGGCCATCAAAGAACCGCTGGACATTGCTTTCCTCTTCTGGTCGATTGCCGTAGGCATTGTGCTGGCGGCAGGCATGATCGTGCTGGCCGTCATTGGCAGCGTCGCCATTGGGATCATCCTCTTAGTATTCGTAAACCGGAAATCCCACTGCAACCCTTACATCCTCGTGCTGTCCTGTGCAGATGCTGCAAGCGAGCATGGCGCAAGGGAATTTTTATCGCAGCAAGTACAAAAATGCGTTGTAAAAAGCAAGACGGCGCAGAAAGGCATGGTAGAGCTGAACCTGGAAATCCGCATGAAGGATGACGACACGGATTTCATCAATGCCCTGGCCGCTATGAGCGGCGTTAACAGCGCCGTCCTGGTCAGCTACAATGGGGAATACCTAGGATAAGGAGGAATCGTTATGTCAACACATAAGCATTTTGATAAAATCTGCTGTGTTGTCCTTGCCGCCACGCTCCTGCTTACGGCCTTATTCGTAAACGGCAAACGCTTTGGCATCCAGATTTCTTCCGCCGCCATGGGATATGCAGGCCGCCTCTTCAACGCTTCCTCCGTACATACGGTTGACATTGTCATGGATGACTGGGACGACTTTATCAGCACCTGCACAAATGAGGAATATGCGGCCTGTACGGTAATCATTGACGGCGAGTCCTACAAAAACGTGGGAATCCGTGCCAAGGGAAACACTTCCCTGACCCAGGTAAGCGCCTATGGCAATGACCGCTACAGCTTTAAGATCGAATTTGACCACTATGACAGCACGAAATCCTACTACGGCCTGGATAAGCTGTGCCTGAACAACATTATCCAGGACAATACGTATATGAAGGATTTCCTCACCTACCAGATGATGGCTGAAATGGGCGTCCCTTCCCCCCTTTGCAGCTATGCCGATATTTCTGTAAACGGCGAGGCCTGGGGTCTGTACCTTGCCCTGGAAGGCGTAGAAGAATCCTTCTTAACGCGCAATTACGGGAGAGACTACGGCAACCTCTATAAACCGGACAGCATGAACATGGGCGGCGGCCGCGGCAACGGCAAGGATTTTAAAATGGATGACTGGAACAAAGAGAATGACAGCGGCTCTTCCGAAAATGACGCGGCAGATAATGGCGCTTCCGATAAAGGCGCAAAAGATAAAGATACCCCAGAGAATGGCACAGCGGAAAATCCCATCTTTTTAAATGCAGAAATAGAAGGGAAGCAAGGCAAATTCAATCGAAGAATGCCTGGCGGCGGTGGCCCAAATGGGATGTCCATGGGCAGCGACGACGTATTGCTGAAATACGTGGACGATGCGTTTGACAGTTATGCCAATATCTTTGACAATGCCAAAACCAAGGTTTCAGACAGTGACAAAAAGCGCCTGATCGCATCCCTGAAAAATCTAAGCGCCGGCGAGAACCTTGCAGAGACCGTTGCCATCGAGCAGGTAATCCGCTATTTCGTCGTCCATAATTTCGTCCTCAACTTTGACAGCTATACCGGTTCTATGATCCATAATTACTACCTATATGAAAAAGACGGCCAGCTGTCTATGATTCCCTGGGATTACAACCTTGCCTTCGGCGGCTTTACCTCCGCAGGCGGCGCAGAAAGCCTGATTAATTACCCCATCGACTCCCCCATATCCGGCGGCAATACCGAAGACAGGCCTATGATTGTCTGGATCTTTGCCAATGAGGAATACACGGCACAATACCACCAATATTTTGGGGAACTGCTCACGAATTACTTTGACAGCGGGAAATTCTCTGAACTGATGGACGGCACGAAGGCCTTAATTTCCCCTTATGTGGAGAAAGACCCAACCAAATTCTGCACCTATGAAGAATTTACCGCCGGCATAGACACCTTAAAAGAATTTTGCCTGCTTAGGGCGCAAAGCATCCAGGGGCAGCTTGACGGCGCCATCGGCGCAACCTCAGAAACCCAGAGCCAGGATACCCTTGTTGATGCAGGGGATATTGTAATTTCTGATATGGGCTCTATGGGAAATAGGATGGGCAGCGGGACAAATATGGGGACACCCCCTTCCTTCCCAGACGGAACTGCCGCTTCTCCTAACGCACCGCAGCTAGAAAACGGCAGTTCCACAGACTCCCAGCAGACAGAGGATGGCAGCTCCACGGATGCCCCGCAGGCAGAAAACAACAGCCCTCCCAATTCCCAGTTCCCTATGATGCAGACGCCGCCTGAGATGGAAGATGCAGGAAACTTCACGCCTCCCACCGGCATGCCTGGCCAGAGCCCAGAAGGAGGCGTCCCATCTTCCTCCTGGATCCTTGTGGGAATCTCCATCTGCGTCCTGGCCTTCGGCCTTCTCTTTGCCCTGCTTTTCCAACGGCGCAGGTAAAAAAGAACTTCCGTTGCCAATAACAGCTGGTTTGGGCGCCCCATCACTCTCCGGCCAATCCCTGAAGCACAGCCTCATAATTTCCTGGCTGATGGGGAAAGGCACACCCGCTGCAGTCCTTGACGCGCCTTCCCCCGCCCTCCAGATAGCGCGGATTCCCTGGGCATCGCTCCTGCCCATAAAGCGGGCAGTAACAAAACAGGCAGTTCAATTCCTCCAGCCCTTGATGGCATGGATAATAGCAGCATGCCCGATTCTCAAAAAAACGGTAGGAATGCTCCATATTGCTCACCTCCTGACGGAAAATTTTCTGTAATAGTTTATGGAAATACAATATCATAACATTCCGTCCTATTGTATAAAAGTTCCTGCCAAAAGCCAGACTATCCATAAAAAGGATTTGGGAGGTTCTATTATGGCAGAACATGATTGTGTAAAGATTGACTTGAGGAAGGTAGCCGTGATTGGCTGTGGGTTTGTCGGCTCTTCCACGGCTTTTGCACTGATGCAGAGCGGGCTGTTCTCGGAAATGGTGCTGATTGACGCAGATGCTGACCGGGCAGAAGGGGAAGCGCTGGATATCAGCCACGGGACGCCATTTGCCAGGCCCATGAAAATTTATGCTGGGAATTACCAGGATATCACAGATGCAGCCATTATTATCATCACAGCGGGCGCCAACCAGAAGCCCGATGAAACAAGGCTTGACCTGGTGAACAAAAACACCAAAATCATGCGTTCCATCGTCACGCAGATTATGGAACATGGGTGCGAGGGAATCCTGCTGATCGTCTCCAATCCCGTGGATATCCTGACGTATGTGGCCCTGAAAGCCTCCGGCCTTCCCCAGAACCGTGTCATCGGCTCCGGAACCGTACTGGACAGCGGGCGCCTCAAAAGCGAGCTCGGCGAGCATCTGGGCGTAGACAGCCGCAGCATCCATGCATTTATTATCGGAGAACACGGAGATAGCGAAATCGCCGTATTTAGCAGCGCCAATGTATCCGGCGTCCCCTTGAACGATGTCTGTGAAATGCGGGGCTTCTACAGCCATGAAGCCGCAATGCGCGAAATTGCAGAAACCGTCAAAAACAGCGCCTACGAAATCATCGACAAAAAGAAAGCTACTTATTATGGGATTGCCATGGCAGTGCGCAGAATCTGTGAAGCCATCGTGCGTGACGAGAAATCCATCCTGCCCGTCTCCGTTTACCTGGATGAGATTTACGGACTGCAGGATGTGGTGCTGAGCATGCCGGCAATTGTCGGCGCAAAAGGCGCAGAAGGCCGGATGCCGATTTCCCTCAGCCAAGAAGAACAGGAAAAGCTGCTGGAATCCGCCAAAATCCTCAAAAACACCATTAAGGAAACGGAGTAATATGTATCATGACTAAAGATTATCCATTTACACTCCGATATACATTTATAGGAAATAGCAACCATTCAGGCATGGAAGCCCTATTTCTAGCAAAGGAGTGATGATAATGAGTATGAACCAAGGCTATTCCCAATTGTTCCAGAGCCTTTCATCCAGCAGCGGCAATTTCCTTGCAGACTATGCCAGCATTAAAAGCGGCAGCTACGCCAAGCTGATGAAGGCCTACTATGGTACCGGGCATACTGCCAGCGCCGGGTCTGCCAGCGCAAAGAGCGATTCCCGCAATACCTTAGACAAGATTCTGGAAGAGAAGAAAAACCCAACGGTTTCCAAGGAAGTACAGGAGGCCAATTCTCAACTGACCGAAGGGATCCCAAAGCTCAAAAGCGCCGTTTCCGCATTACAGGATGAAAAGACTTATACCAACACGGAAAATGGCCAGAGCGCAACGGACAAGGTTGTGTCTGCCATGAAGACCTATGTATCAGAATACAATAATGTCGTGACGGCAGCAAAACGTTCTACCTTAGCCAGCAAAACAGCCTATATCGCTAATATCATGCAAAGCACATCTGCAAATGCTGATAAGCTTGCAGAAATGGGCGTTACGATCAACGCCAACGGAACCCTTCAGTTAAATGAAGGCAAATTGAAGACCGCAGACCTTTCACAGGTGCAGGACTTGTTCTCCAACAATGATATCATGAGCTATGGCTCTAAGGTTACCTCCCGCCTCGAGTTCGCAGGCACTGCCCCCGGCTCCACCAACAAGACAGATTCTACAGATTCTACGGATTCTGCGGATACAGACAAGACAACCAGCTCTGGCGCGTCCTCCCTCAAGACAGACAGCGCGACACTCGCATCGGATAAGTTATATGAGATGATAAAGGATAAGGATGGCAAGAATACTTACGATGTTTCCAAAATCCTCTCCACGGCCAAGAGTTTTGTCAAAAACTACAACCGCATGCTTGATTCCGCTGAATCCAGTGTAAACTCCGGCGTACTGTCAAATCTGTCCCAAATCAAACAAAAAACAGCGCAAAATGCTTTTGCCCTGAAACAGTTTGGGATTGACGTAGACGGAAAGGGGCGGATGACGTTAGACGAGGACAAATTCCAATCCTCCGATATGTCCAAGGTACAGAAGTTCTTCAAAAACTATGGCTCATCCATTGCCACCAATGCCTCGCTTGTAGATTATTACATGACGACAAATGCCAATGCCGCCAATTTCTACACTGCAGCCGGGGCATATAATGTACAGGGAAGTTCCCTTTTTGCTGACGCTTTCTAAGTTCACAGCAGGACGAAAAGGGATGCCAGACCATCCAGAGGGTATCTCCTTAACTATTCACCGTTAAGGGATACCCTCTGTTCTTATACCAATCTTTTAATCCACCCTCCTGGAAGGATCCAGGTAAGAACTCTCGCCTATTTTATCCCGAAACACCTGTGTCTTATCCTCATTATAAATATTCCGGTAAGTCACCACATCCAGGGTATCCCCCGTGACCTCCAGCCCCCCTAAAGCTTCTGAGCGCCTGCTTTCTTCGGACGTCTCCGATTCCGTATTTTCCCCAGAGCCTACGCTATCCCCTTCTCCCTTTGCGACTACCTCAATCTCAATCGGCCTCTCTTTGAGCTTCGTCCCCCAGACCGTCACCGTCAGATTCTCTCCCTCTTCTTTCACCTCCAGCTTCACTGGGTAATCCTCCCGGTTTTTTATCTTCAGATCCAGGGCACCCCAGGCAACTGCCGCATCCATCCCCGGATCCGCATAACTGGGGACATAGACATGGCACCACCGCTCCGGAATCTCCAGCCCCGCATACAATGCCGCCTCAAACACTGTAGTAGACACCTGGCATATGCCTCCCCCATAAGCCTGGATCACTTCTGTGCCTTTGGTGGCGGTTGCCGGCAGGAAGCCGCTCTCCGCCGTCTGCTCCCCTACCGTATCGTTAAAAGAGAACACATCCCCTTTGCGCAGGATTACCCCATTGCACTTTTGGGCTGCCAGGCTGATATTTGCCCTGCGGTTGGAGCTGCCTGTCACTTTTGTGCTAAAAACCGCCAGCTGGTCGCGGAACAGATTTTTACGCATGGCCTTGGTGGTAATCTTCGGCTTCTTATAGTTTAGGTCAATGACAACGGTACTCCCTTCCTTGGCCTCCAAAAGCGCCTTTTTGGCGCTCTTTTTATCAAAGCTGACGCCGTTTACCGACTTCACAATTTCATAATTATTGTTCGGATCCAGTGTTGCGTCCGCAGGCTTTTTATGTATTTTCTTATATATTTTATCCATATCCACTTCTGTTACCTGCCCAGCCTCCGTGGGGCATGGAATGGGCGTCTCATAATCTCCCAGCTGGGCTGCTGCAATCATCTCTTCCACCAGCTTTTTCTCGTCCGCAACCTCCCCGGCCTTGCCCATGGTAAAGATAAGCTGCTTCTTTTTCTTCTTATATGCCGTCTGGGTTGTCGTATCAACCTCTAAAAGCCCGCTGTCTTCGATTGCCCTGTGCAGGACATCCAAATCCGTCACTTTGGGCAGCTCTGTCTTTTTCGTCCCGCCCAGAAAAGCGCTCAGCCACAGCCCTCCCCGGGCAAAGAAGCTTCCCTGCCCCTGTTTGAGGGCTTCTTCTGCCAATGACTTACAGTCCAGTGACAGGGCGTCCCCAATTGCCACCCGATAGGCCTCATCCCCAAACAGCACCTGAAATTCTGCTTTCTCACATCGTGCAATACGGTCAGCCTCCAAGGCCTTTGCAGCTTCCTCCACAGACATGCTCCCCAGCTGTACGCCATTCACCTCTGTATTCGGCAAAATATGCTCCGTATTCACCAGTGCGCAGAGAAGCGTATAGGCAATCGCCACAACCAGTACTGTGACGTCGCCAAAGAGCGCAAGATACCTCTTTTTACTTTTCTTATCCTCTTCCCCGCCTATCGGATCCTTTTCTTCCATCTTTTCCTTTTCTCCTGTGCTTTCCTTCCCGCTTTCCCTTTCCTTGCTTCCTATGTCTTCCTCTCCCCGCTCTCCTTCCTTGCCCCTTGTGCCTCCCTTCCCACTTTCTCCTTCCTTACTTCCTATGTCTTCCTCTCCCCGCTCTCCTTCCTTGCCTCCTATGTCTTCCTCTCCCCGCTCTCCTTCCTTGCCTCCTGCGGCTTCCTTTCCACTTTCCCTTTCTTTGTCTGCTGTAACTTCCTTTTTTGCCATCTCTTCTTTTTCCCCTCCCCTTTCTTTGTCTGCCATACTTTCCTTTTTTATCATTTTTTCTTTTCTCCCTCCCATTTGACATCCCCTTTCTGATACCTTATTCACACCTCCCTCGCCAAAAGAACTATTTTGGACACATTTGGAGGAATTCCCTATGCCTGCCAGGAAAAATGCTTCCGTATCAGGGAGACTTTTCTAAGATCCCTGCCATCTGCAGCAGATACCGCGCATTGGTGGTCTTACAGCGCCCTTTACGGATTTTATAGTCAAAAAGGATCTTATCCTGCTGATATTGCTCCGTAAAATAATAATTCTCAGCATCAACCTCCGCATCGTTTTCCAGATCGCACAGCTCAAAATCATGGGTTGTCAGGAGCGTAAAGGCATAAGGTTTGGAAAGCCTGCGGATCGTTTCCTGGGCAGCAAATATCCTGTCCCTAGAATTTGTCCCTTTATAAATTTCATCAATTAAGGATATCATGGCTTCCTGCCTTTGCCCCGTCTGTATCATTCTCTTAATCCGTAGCAGCTCTGCATAAAATGTAGAAATGCCTGCTCCCACATCATCCGCCGTACGCATGGAGGTGCAGATTTTCATTGGCGAGACGTGCATTTTCTGCGCTGTACAGAATCCCCCGGCATAAGCCAAGATTAAATTTGTGCCTATGCTACGCAGGAACGTCGTCTTCCCCGACATATTCGACCCAGTAATCACTACCGCCCGATGCTTTAACGCAATATCATTGCCAACTGCCAGCGGCTCCCGGATTAAAGGATGTTTCAGGCCAGATGCCGCGAATACGGGTTCGGGTACTTCTGCAATCTGCGGCAGCGTATACGTCTGCCTGGTACGGGAAATAACCCCCAGGCTAATCAGTGCCTCCACCTCCCCAATGGCCTGAATCCACCCCTCGGCCACGCCACGGTACCTCGCCTTCCAGCCCGCAAACCGCTGCACGCAATGGAAATCATGGAGGTACAGGCCGTTACACAAGAAGAACCCATAGGGATTATGGCTGGTCGTCACCGAATCGGCAATCCGCCCCAGTTCCCGAAATGCCCCGCATGCGTCTGACCCCTGTCCAAGCATCTTCTGCAAATTGCACAGATAAGGGCTTTGAAATTTCTCCTGCGCCAATAATTCCAGCATCCTCCCATAAGGCTCAATCACCTGGTTCATCCGATAGACACATGACAGCTGGCTCTGGTTCCAGCCATAACATACGCCGGCCGCCAATAGCTGCGCCGTCACGCAGACCAGAAAGCAGGCCATTGCCTCCTGCCTGTAAATCCCAAACACAAACAGCAGAAAGCTACTCGCCGCCACTACTGGGAACAGCCAGCTCAGCCCTCTTTGGAGCCTGGAAATATGCTCTTCCCTGCCCAGCGTATCAAAAAAGCCATGCATCTGACGCTTGGCTTCCCGATAGCCCATATTCCGAATCCGTCTCGCAGATACCTCCATCTGCCAGGAAAATTCTTCCTTCTGCGCCAGTTCCGCCACGGCCTGCTGCCGCCCCTGCATTTCCAGCGCTTTGCCAGGCTCCCGAAACCAACGTGCCAGCTGATCCTGCCCCTGCGGTGTCCCTGCCGTGCAGATATACTGGTAAAGCGATCCCTTCCCAAAGAGATCCAAATCCCCTGCCTCAGGAAAAACCCCGCCGGGCTCTTCCCTCCCCTTCTTTCCTTGTCCCCTTATATTTTCCGCACCCACAGCCATCCCCTTATCGTAATCTATCTCTTTCAGATACTGTCTTCCGTCAACCGTAAATCTTTTCCACCCCTCCCCCAAACGAACCAAATAATCTTCCGCAACACCCAGGCAGTCTTCCAGATGCCGCTGCCGCTCTTCTGCCTGATTGTGCCAGCCAATAAGCAAAAGAAACAAAATGCACCCTGCCGCCGCTGCCAGATAGAGCGCCGGATGCCATTGGTGCCCGCCATAAAAGAACAGCCCCACCAGCAAGAAAACAGCCATCCGCCAACGGGAAATTCTCCTGCACAGAGCCGCTGCCTTTGCAATCCCTGCCTGGCAGAGCCCTTTTCTCTGTTGATATTCCGCAGCCTTGCCTTCGCCGCTCTCCTCTCTATCACCGAAGCCTCTCTCCCATTCCTGAGATCCCAATCCCTCCATCTGCCATCACCTTTCCCTTCCAATTCCCCGAAACACAGATTTCTTCTTTACATCCAGAGAATATTTCCGGCTGACGGGGACGCTTATACCACTTTCCATAACTACCGCATTCTGCCCCAGTGTCCTGACATAATCCATATTAATCAGAAACGACTTGTGGGTGCATATAAAATTCCCAGCTTCTACCAGCTCCCGGATCTCTTCTTCAAAAGATCTCCGTATGTAAATGCTTGTTATCTTTCTATGCCCTGTCAGATGGACTTCCAGCCTGCGGGAAACGTTTTCTATAAATTCTATCTCCGAATACGGGATGGATTCTATTCCCCCTTTTGTCTTCACCAGATAGGCCGCTTCTTTCCCGCCCTCCATACGGGACAGGGCATACTCCAGCGCCCCCAGCATTTTGCTGCTATTTTTTCGGATCCCATCTTCCATTTCAATTCCTGTCATTTGGGACGAGACCGTATCCAGGACATAGATGTCCGCCGTTTCCTTCTGCTGCATCCTATGTAACAGCACGGAAATATCAGAAGATGTTTTTATTTCAAAAGGGGCATCTGAGCGGCTGCCGCCATACTTAAGGAACAGCCTCTCCAATTCTCTTAGGACTTCGGGATTATCATCGCAGATTACAATTCGCATACCGTATGGTTGCCTCCGAATTCTGTTTAAAAATTCCATAGACATGTAACAGGGCAGCCCGTTAAAACTACCACCCTATGGACATTATACACTATTTGGGGGAAAAGTAAATTACTTTTTAACGCTGCGGCCTCTTTCTGCCCTATCTGCGAAAAACCCGCTGGATAATGCGAAAAACACGCAAAAAAAGGATGTAAACTTTTTGTTATAATTGAGAAAGTGTAATTATCCAAATATTGGCCAGCACATTTACTGCGCCGGCCGCAAGAACGTAATTCCAGAATGCGAAATATATTATATCACTAGTGTATAAATACGCTAGTACAGCAAAAACATTAAAAAAGATTCTAAATAGAGATGGAGGATGGGAAATGGGAAATCAATTGGTATGGAACAAACGATATAATACCGGCATTGATGTCATTGACAAAGAGCATAAAAAGTTGTTTCAGATTCTCAATAAGCTGTTTCATTTTGGACAAGAGGAGATAAAAAGCCAGTGGGTTTGCCGGGAGGCAGTGAAATACTTTAAGGAACATACGCTTCAGCATTTTCTGGATGAGGAAGCCTATATGGCGTCCATTGATTACGAAGGGTTTGCGACGCATAAACGCATACACAAAAATTTCCGTGATGTCACGTTGCCCGCGCTTGAGAGGGAATTAGAGCTGACGGAGTATTCCGAGGTGGCTATCAGCCATTTTCTGGGCGTATGTGCAGGATGGCTGGTCGGGCACACCCTCATAGAGGATCAGGCCATTGTACAAAGGAAATCACTCAAACAGTGGGGGAACCTCCTGCCAGAAGAAGAGCAGGCCGTTATGGGGCAGACCATTATCAGCCAGCTGCATAGTATGTTCCAGCTGGATTCCAAGATGATCAGCAACTGCTATGGCGGCGAGAAGTTCGGCGACGGCATATATTACCGTCTGATTTATAAGACGAGGGAAAATAAGCGCTGGGAATTCCTTTTAGTGTTTGAGGAACAGCTAATTATCAGCACCATCGGCAGCGTATTAGAAACAAAGGCCAAATCCGTAAATACTATGCTGATGAATGCGACAAGGTACACGGCAAGGCAGTTTGTAGAATATCTTAAGGAATATTTCCCCACCCTGAACGACTCTGAGGTACGGGAAGAGCAGCTGCTCAACTATGAGCAGTTCCAGAAGATTTTTGAAAAAAACAGCCCGCAGTTCAGCCTGTTATTTGATACGGGGAAAGGATATTTTGCATTCTGCATGACTACGGTAGATAACCCCTCTAACGAAGCTGGGGTTTCTATTATTACGGAAAATGCCCTGGCAAAGGTTGAGAAATACCTGAACCAGAATAAGAAGGAGAAAGCCATTGCCTCCTCCAAGAAAAAGCTGCTTGTCGTAGACGACTCAGAATTTATGCTGAAGATGATGCAGCAGCTATTCGGCAAAGATTATGAAGTGACAACAGCCTCGTCCGGCTTATCTGCTTTTCGGAGCATTACGCTCTGCAGGCCGGATCTGGTTCTTTTGGATTATGAGATGCCTGTCTGCAAAGGAAACCAAGTTCTGGAAATGATCCGTTCCGAGAAAGAATTTGCGGATATCCCCATTATCTTTTTAACCAGCAAAGTGGATCGGGAAAGCGTCTCCAAGGTAGTCGACTTAAAACCACAGGGATATCTGTCCAAGTCGCTGGCGCCGGAATTAATTAAAAAGGAAGTGGATCTTTTCTTTGAAGGGAAAACGCAGCCGTAGTTCAGGCGCCCTTCCATCCAGTTTCCATATATGGGTCTATATCATAAAGAAGGGGCTGAATCACTGCCCCTCCTTTTTTGCCTACTGCTGGTTCGGATTAATTATTATTTGATTGCCCGCATGGGCAATATTGGTATGTTCCGATATTTCCCTGCTGACCGTGCAAAGATCGTCAGCTGACAGGCCATGGATATCTGCATTGCCCGTAATCCTTGCAAATGTCCTCAATTCCTGCGCAGAACATTTGAGATAATTCTCTACCCGCTTGGCGGCGGCTTCCATCTGCAATCTCCCGCGCAGCTTCTCATCCTGGGTAGCCATCCCTACCGGGCACATCCCGCTGCCGCAGATACGGTACTGCTGGCAGGCAGCCGCTACCATGGCAGCAGATGCAATTGCCACGGCGTCTGCCCCAAGGGCAATTGCTTTGGCAAAATCAGAAGATACCCGCAGCCCTCCTGTGATGACCAGATCCATGTCCGAGCCAATGGCGTCCAGATAGTTTCTTGCCCTGCACAGGGCATAGATCGTGGGGACACTGGTAGAATCCCTGATCACTGCCGGAGACGCCCCTGTCGCGCCTCCCCGCCCGTCTATGGTGACGAAATCCGCCCCGGCAAAGGCGCAGACCTCCAAATCCTTCTCAATGCGGCCAGCGGCAATCTTGATGCCAATTGGCCTGCCTGCGCTCCGTGTACGCAGCTCGTCTACCAGATTCCTTAAATCATCCGCATTGTTTATCCCTGGGAACTTTGAGGGGCTGATAACATCCTCGCCCAGCGGCTTGTTACGGACTTTGGCAATTTCCGGCGTCACTTTGCTGCCCGGCAGATGCCCTCCCATTCCCGGTTTTGTCCCCTGCCCAATTTTAATCTCAATCGCATCAGAATCCCTTAAGTTTTCATCCGTGACACTATACAGGTTTGGCACATATTCAAAAATGTATTTATATGCCGCCTCTTTTTCCTCCGGCAGGATGCCTCCCTCGCCGCTGCACATTGCCGTGCCCGCCGCCGCGCTCCCTTTCGCCAGCGCTAGTTTCGTCTCCTTCGAAAGCGCGCCAAAAGACATATGCGATATGTAGACCGGCATGTCAAGCGCCATCGGCTTCTTGGCATGCTTGCCAATCACCGTTTTCAAGGACACCTCCGCATGTTCCTCCAGAGGCATCGGGTTTAACTGCGCCCCCAGCACAAGCACATCGTCCCAGTCCGGCATCTTCATCTGTGTGCCCATTGCCTCAATTGCTGACTGCCCGCTAACGGCCATTGCCTGTATTTGCTGCATGTAACGGTAACCGCTGTCTGTCTTCCGTGTCTCCTGCGGATAACTCAAATCCAGAGTTTCGGATTCTGGGCGGGCGGCCTCCTGCCCCGGGGCTTTGACTGCTTCAAATTTCTCTGGCGGCTGCTTGCAGAGAGGGCATTCTTTCAATTCAGAAAACGGCCTCCCTTCTTTTTCTTCCTCATACACATATCCGCAGACACTGCATCTGTACACCATGGTAACTACCTCCTTACCTCATTCCCATCTTCCATCATGGGTCGTCCAGCGCATTCCTGAACCGTAAATAGTAACTATTTTTCTCCATTATACGGCATTTCCCACGAAAAGTCATTCATTATTTCACAAAAACCAAATTCTTGGGATTTTTCTGGCCGATATAGTATCTAATGTATGTAAGGTAAGACAAGGGACGCCCCGGGGCAGCCCAAAAATCTGTGCGCACAGGAGGAGAGCCTTATGCAGAATATAAAAACAGAACATTTGGTGGAAAAGGCAAGGCAAAAAGATCCCGATGCATTTACAGAACTGATGCAGCTTCACCTCAAAGATATGTACCGCACCGCGCTGGCCATCCTTCGAAACGACGAGGATGCGGCAGACGCCATCCAGGATACCATACTGGCCTGTTGGGAAAAGCTTGGCTCCCTGAAAAAAACACAGTACTTCAAGACCTGGATGACACGGATCCTGATCAACCACTGCTATAAAATCCGCAAAGCCGCCGGCGCCACAGGCACACTGGAAGAATATGAAGAACCGGCTGCCTATGATCAATACAACCTAGAGCTGAAAGAGGCGCTGGCGTCACTGGACGAGAAATACCGTATTGTATTGACTCTATTTTATGGCGAAGGCTACCGCATTGACGAAATCGCCAGGATCTTAAGGATTCCAAAAAGCACGGTACAGACGCGCCTTTCCAGGGGGCGCAAGAAGCTGGCAAGGGATTATTATGGGATTCAGAAAGGAGAAGCAATCTTATGAAGAAAGACAATATGTTTTTGGAAGATGTCAGACTGCCTGAAATTGTCCAAAGAAAAGCGGACATAGCCTTTTTGGCCATCCAGACAGAAAGGAGCGCTAGAATGAACAAGATAACAGAAAACGGGCAGAACATGGAAACAGAAACAACAAACCACATAGGTAACATACCGCACAGCCTGACAGAACATGCGCAGGAGATAGGAACGGGCAGGGCATCCCGCACACGCAAAACGCCGCATGGCCTGGCCGGAAAAAGAACTGCCAGACGGCTGATTGCCGCTGCCGCCTGTGCAGCAGTGCTGTTGGTATCCGGATCCATGGCCGGCACCCTAAAGAGTGTCCTGTGGCGCTCCGACTCCGGCCAGAAAGAGCCCGCCCCAAATGGGACAGAAGACAATACCGCTCTCCAGGCCGTGGAGCAGATTGACCGAATGTTTACGCTGCAGGTAATGGCCGCAGGAGCCGGGGAAGGGGAAGCCGTCCCGCTCAAGGAAGGGCATCCGATCCCACTGATTACTAACAGCAGCAAAGCGGATTCCTGGGTTCTGTGCGATGACGACAATGGCAACACGGTAAATTACTGCATCAATATTCCACAGATTACCTGCGAAGGGGATGATATCCAAAGCATTACCTACAGCATCAGCCGCGGCGCTTTCCAGATCGTGCAGCCAACCGCAGGGGAAAGCATCATTCTGGATGGGCAGGCCTATGATGGGGAGCTGAATACCGGCTCGATCGGCGGCCATTATGAAGATGACGAAAATGCCAAAGAGGCCGGCAACCCTGGCAGCACAGACAGCGACATCCGGCCAGAAGACGGCCCACAGGAGGATCCTTATGAAATTCTCCTTTACCATTCCTTCACGGTAGATTACCAGAAGCAGTCGGATGAAAACACATGGATTAATTTCTGCAATGTACTCCCTGACAGCAGCGATATTTCACAGCTTATCTGGAAAGAAGGGGCAACAGAAGAGGACCAACTCCAGGCTATGCAGAAAATGCTTGACCAGACCACCATCACCTGCACCGTCAACTATACAGACCAAACGTCACAGTCTGTGGATATTAAGGTGGGCAGCCGCCTTATGACACGGCGGGAAGCTGGGGAACCGCTGGATCCTGGGATGAGCCCAGAGGAACTGGAGGAACAGACCGTTGTCATCACCTTTGAGCAGCAGCCGACAGAAGCAAAATGACCCCCTGCATATCCTGAAGTGATAGCCGGCCAAAGGCAATAGAAGTGCCTGCCCCCCTCTGCCCCCAGGTAAAGCTAAACTCCTTTTGGATAAGAATCAGAAAATAATATTCTTACCCAAAAGGAGTTTTCCACTGCATCGCTAATCTTTATTCCTTTACAAACACATCTTTGCCCAGCCCGCACCAGGGACATACCCAATCGTCTGGCAGATCCTCAAAGGCTGTGCCTGGGGCAACCCCATTTTCCGGATCCCCTGCCTTGGGGTCGTACACATAGCCGCACGGCTCACATACATATTTATCCATCCTGCGCTCCTTTCCTCTTCTTACCGTAACTATTCTGCACCTTCCTTTTCCTAAATTAATAGTTACTGCTTATCCCTCAGTATGTCCTTCTGCTCCTGAATCTATACAGCCCCTGCTTCTTTATCCGCATTTTTCCATTAAAATCTCGGCCAGCGCATTGCCGCTGCTGGTATGGCACCGCACCACGTCTGCCCGGGCTTTTTCCGCTTCCTCTAAGGCGCAGCGTACCATCTTATGCGAAACTGTGTTCGTAAAAAGCACCACCAGATCCGGCCTGCCAATCTTTTCCTTCAGGTTCCCGGACATCTGGGTAAATACCTTGGCCTTACATTTGTGTTTTTTACAGATTTCCTTGTACTGGCAGACCATACGGTCATGCCCTCCGATAATTACTATGCTCAAAGCCTGCCTCCTATCTTGCTGTTCATAGAACCCACTCTTTATTTTGCCCTTACCATCCCGCGTGCCCCAACGGCGCCGCCTTCCCGGTAAGGACGCAGCAGCAGATAGAGGAACCCTGCGGCCAGCACAAGGGCAACCGCTGTCCACAGGCCGAAGCTGCCTGCTGTAACCCAGGCGCCAATCTGGTAAATGCACAGCGCCACGATATACGCCAGCAGGCATTGGTATCCAATGGCAGTCCAAAACCAGCGGATATTGTTCATTTCCCGTTTGATGGCGCCCATGGCCGCAAAACAGGGCGCGCACAGCAAGTTGAACACCAGGAAAGAATAAGCCGCCACGGCGCTCATATGGCCGGCCAGGTTTCCCCAGATTTCCGCCCCGTCTTCCGCCACTTCCGCAAACCCAAAGAGGATGCCGAAGGTGCCGACCACATTTTCCTTGGCCACCAGGCCGGTAATAGCTGCCACTGCAGACTTCCAGTCGCCCCATCCCAGGGGGATGAAAATCCATGCAAATGCATTACCGATGGAAGCCAAGATGCTGTGGTCAATCTCCATATCCTCCAGCATCCGGAACTGCCCGTCTACCCACCCAAAATAAGTAGTAAACCACACGAAAACCGTCGACAGCAGGATAATCGTGCCTGCCTTCTTGATAAACGACCACCCACGCTCCCACATGCTCCGCAGCACATTGCCGACGGTAGGCAAATGGTAAGCCGGAAGTTCCATCACGAACGGCGCCGCCTCCCCGGCAAACAGCTTCGTCTTCTTTAAGATAATGCCAGAACAGATAACGGCCGCAATCCCCACAAAAAACGCGCTCCAGGAAACCCACCAGGCGTTTTGGAAAAATGCCCCTGCAATCAGGGCAATGATCGGCAGCTTTGCCCCGCATGGGATAAAGGTCATTGTCATAATCGTCATCTTACGATCCCTGTCGTTCTCAATTGTCCTTGAGGCCATAATCCCCGGTACGCCGCAGCCGGTCCCAATCAGCATCGGGATAAAGGATTTCCCGGAAAGGCCGAATTTGCGGAAAATGCGGTCCATAATAAAGGCTACCCTTGCCATGTAGCCGCAGCCTTCCAGAAATGCAAGGAAGAGGAAGAGTACCAGCATCTGCGGCACAAACCCCAGCACCGCCCCCACGCCAGCCACGATGCCGTCCACAATCAGCCCTTGGAGCCAGGCTGCGCAGCCAATGGCCTCCAGGCCGCTGGCAACCAGCTGTGGGATCGCAGGGATAAATAAGCCCTTGATGCCAAACAGGTTCCAGCCCTCGCCAAACACCCCGTCATTCGCCCAGTCCGTCGCCCAGGTCCCCACTGTAGTTACGGAAATATAATAAACCAGCGCCATCACTGCCGCAAAAATCGGCAGCGCCAGGATACGGTTGGTGACAATACGGTCAATTTTATCGGAAAGCGTAATTTTCTCCTTGTGCCGCCGGGTGCAGCATTGCTGGATGACAGCGGTAATATATCCATAGCGCTCATTTGTGATAATGCTCTCGGTATCGTCGTCCAGCTCAGCCTCAATGGCCTTGATTTCTGCCGAGACATCTGGGACATGCTGCATCTGGCCAGCAATCTTATCGTCTTTTTCCAGCAGTTTGATGGCAAAGAAACGTTTCTGCCCCTCCGGCACATCAGAGCCAATTTTATCTTCAATGGCCCGCAGCACCTCTTCTACTTCCGGGGAAAACTTATGCACGGCCTTATTCGCCTTCTTGCCCTGGGCAGCCCGCACGGCCTGTTCTGCCGCTTCTTTTATCCCACTGCCTTTGAGGGCGGAAATTTCTACTACCGGACATCCCAACTTCTCACTCAGCTTTTTAATATGTATCTGGTCGCCGTTCTTTGCCACCACATCCATCATATTGACCGCCATAACAACCGGGATCCCCAGTTCCATAAGCTGGGTGCTCAGGTAGAGGTTACGCTCAATATTGGTTCCATCCACAATGTTGAGAATGGCCTCTGGGCGTTCGCCGATTAGGTAGCTGCGGGCAACTACTTCTTCTAAAGTATAGGGGGAGAGAGAATAGATGCCGGGCAAATCCATAAGAACCACGTCTTTATAGCCTTTTAACTTCCCTTCTTTCTTCTCTACCGTAACTCCCGGCCAGTTCCCCACAAATTGGTTCGATCCGGTCAGGGCATTAAATAATGTCGTCTTTCCGCAGTTTGGGTTTCCTGCTAACGCTATTTTCACTGACATATCTGCACTCCTTTTAAGCTTTCTTTCTATTTCTTACTCTCTTTTTCATAGCCTCTTTTTCATAATCTTTTTCTTATAATCCTTTTTTTATAACTTTTTCCCATACTCCCTTTTCCATTCGCTCTTTTTCATAACCTTTTTCCATACTCCCTTTTCCATTCGCTCTTTTTCATAGTTTGTGGTTTCTTATTTTTATTAGCCTTAACTAACCACAGGCCAAAAATATACACTTTTTATTCCTTAGCCGTCCCTTCGCTTTCCACTTCAATCATTTCCGCGTCCGCCTTCCGCAGGGACAGCTCATACCCCCTTACCGTTACCTCAATAGGATCCCCCAAAGGCGCTACCTTCCTCACAAAAATATCCACGCCTTTTGTAATTCCCATATCCATAATACGCCGCTTCACGGGCCCTTCCCCATGTAATTTCCGAACCCTTACGGTATTCCCGCAAGGCGTCTGTTTTAATGTAGCCATGTCCATTTCCTCTCTTATACCATAATTTTATTCGCCATGTCCTTATTGATGGCAACTCTTGATTCCTTCACATTTACAATCATGCTGCCGCCTATCTCAGATACTACCATTACATTGCCCCCCGCCACAAAACCCAGGTTTTCCAAAAACCTCCTGGTCTCTTCCCTTCCGCCAACCCTTTTTATTACATTGACTTCTCCTGTTTTTGCCATCGTTAACGGCATCACAATCACCCTTCTTTCTCTTGGTCTCTGGTTTTTATTTCCTTTTCAATAGTTAGTATATTCTAACTTATGTTTGTTGTCAATAACAAAATATAAATTTTTTATTTTCCCTTCGAATCCTTGCCTTTCCCCCCAAAAACAGCTATAATAAATAGGAAATTTAAGGTAACTACCGCCACCATTTATGGCTTAAGAATTTACCAGACTGTATATCTGCCATATTAACCATATAAATCCAACACAAGTATATCAAAATCCCGCCCCCTCTGGCTGTGGGCAGACGGAAACAAGGAGGAAGATCTATGAAAAATACGGAATCCGCTGAAAATTATTTAGAAACCATCCTGATTTTAAGCCAAAGGCTCCCTGTAGTCCGCTCTGTAGATATATCCGTGGAGCTGGGATTCAAGAAATCCAGTGTCAGCGTAGCTATGAAGCATCTGCGGGAAAATGGGCACATCACTGTGACAGATGCAGGCTACATCACCCTGACGGAAGCCGGGCGGGAAATTGCAGAAATGATATACGAACGCCATAACTTTCTGTCTGGCTGGCTGATAAGCCTTGGCGTCGACGAGAAAATTGCCCTGGAAGACGCCTGCCGCATTGAGCATGTCATCAGCAAGGACAGCTTCGCCGCCATAAAAAAAGCCGTAGGATCACAGTTTTCCCTTTAACCCCCTATGCCAAATATCCTATACATTTCCGCGAAGCACCCATCCCGTACCTTCTTAGCCACTTGCAGCAAGACATTTGATTTTCGCATAGCAAAAGCCTCCCAGCAGCAATGCCAGGAGGCTTTGATTTGTCTATCACTTTCTCTGTATTTCCACACAACCACACGAACGAATCCTGCGCGAAAGGGGAATTTTATCTTGTGAATACTTTTCACACAACAAGGACTCCCCAATATTACAAAAAACCGTAGCGGCTTTCCATCCATAGCGGAGGAAGCGGGGAGGCCGCATAAAGAAACCCTAAAGGGATGTCAGTACTTA
>CAJTNT010000032.1 GCA_910577785.1 uncultured Lachnospiraceae bacterium
AAACTCCTCAAACGAATTGTATACGGTAGAAGCGGATTAGTCAACCTGGAAAAGAAATGCAAACTGGCATTTCTTCCCAACAATGAAGATTTTGACCTGGCTTCTTTCGTATAAGATAAGCTGGCACTAATGCCAGCTTATCTTATAGTCCAAAATACCCAAAGTTAAGAAAGAACCGTTCATCTCACATATGTCATCTTTTTTACATTACATTTGTCATATATCCCCATGATTTTTGTCATAGGATGTCATTCTAAGAACTTATTAATCCTCCGGTTCCAGATAATCTGCCCCATGCGGACATTGGTTTCCCCTTCCAGGATATCATTGACTGCCTTATCTACCTCCGCCATTGCCTCATCGTAATTGCGGAACCTGGGGGCGACTGCCGCATGTTCCACCGCGCTGCTTAAAATTTCCAGATTGAGGCTCCTGTTGTCCACAGAATTTTCAATCAGCTGCTGGAGGGTCTTTTCTGACTCCGTAACCTCCTTCAGCACAGACATGCCTTCGGAATAGGCAAAAATCTCCGATTGTATCCGCTCGTCGCAGGTCAGCGTCTTCATCAGTTCCCAGGCGTCCCCCGTATGCCTGGCCTCCGCATTCATGGCAATCCGCAGCGTCTCCAAGGCGGAAATATTGCTTCCCTTAGGGCCTGACGGCATAGGGATGCACCCCCACTCAAAGCTGGAATACTTCTTGATGCTCAAAGGATAGGGCTTATAAGCCCTGTACTCAGAAAAGGACATCGGCTGGAATGCCACATTCCCCAAATCAAAATCCTTGGCGGTGGCATTGTATCCCTGGTTCAGCCCCCAGAGCCGCTCAAGGAACATCAGCGAAGCCTCCGCCTTCGTGTCCGCCAGCCGGCACTCCTTTCCCTGCTGGTCAAACAGCTGTATCCCATTGGACTCAAATGCTTCCTCCCAGCCATATCCCACGACCCCAAACTGATCTACCGTCCCATTCCCATCCGTATCCCGGGTGACCTTGCGGCAGATTTCATAGAACTCCTCCCAGTTCCAGTCTTCCTCTGGGATGGAGAGGCCTTCCCCTGCCAAAATAGACTTATTCACAAACATCAGTTTCGGCGCACACTCAAACGGCAGCGAATACTGAATCCCACGATATTGCCCGTCCCTGTATGCAGAAGAGTAAAACCGCCCTTCCTCAAACCCGCTGTCCTTCTCAATGAGCGGCGCCAGATCCTTTAATGCGCCGACTTCCGCCAAATCATTAAAATCCTCCGACAGCACAAAAAACAGATCCGGAGCCTGGCCGGACAGGAGCTGCCCTGCCAGCCATTCGGAATAGTCTTCCTTCATGATGCCGCTGACATACTCCACCCGCACCCCCAGATGGCTCTCTTCGAAGGCCTGGATGGCATCCTCCAAAATCTGATAGGAATAGCCGTTTGGCACTTCCCAATAACTGTCTGAAAACACGCCCACAGTCACCGTCCTGTCCGAAAAAAACGGAAACCTCTGGTAGAAGCCTGTATACAGCATCCACATGCCCAACGACAGCAGGATGCTTACCGATGCCAATATCACCGCTTTTTTATTCTTTCCCTGCCCCATCACGTCTCATCCTTAAATCTTTTATTCACAGCCCCCGTCTGCACGGCCCAGATTGCCAGCTGCGTCCTGTCCCTCAAATCCAGCTTGCTTAAAATCAGGCTCAGGCTGTTGCGCACTGTCCCTTCCGACAGCCTCAGCTTCCCGGCAATCTCTTTGTTGGACAGGCCGCTCCCCACAAGGGCTATAATCTGCCATTCCGTGTTCTTTAATTCTGCCGTCTGCTGCTCGTCTACCTGGATAGCCATGTTCGACTGTGCCATCCGCGAAAACATGGCCACTACCTTGGAGGCAATGTCTTCATTAATCATTGAGGTGCCCTGATGCACCTTACGGATTGCCTCTACCAGCTCCCTGGTCTGGATGCCCTTCAGCAAGTAGCCGCTGGCGCCATATTTCAGCGCATTGAACACATATTCATCATCATCAAAGGTCGTTAAGATAATAATCTTGATGGCGGGGTAATTCTCCTTGATAATCTGCGTGCAGATAACCCCGTCCATTTCCGGCATCCGAATGTCCATTAAAATGACGTCAGGCTTCTCCTTTCGGATCGACCGTATGACTTCCTTGCCGTTTTCTACAGAATCCAGCACCTCTAACCCTGGCTCTGCCCCGAGGATAATCTGCAGGCTCTGCCGGATCAGCTCCTGGTCGTCAGCAATCAATATTTTAATCATGTCCTTTCTCCTCCATCCCCCATCGAATTGGGAGCTTAGCCTCTACGGTGAATCCATCCTCCCCATGATAAGCAAGGCTTCCTCCCAGCAAGTCCAGCCGCTCCTTCATATGGTGCAGCCCAAATCCCTTTTTCACTTCTGCACAGCCAATCCCATTGTCACGGATGCATATCTTAAGGAGCTGGTATTCCCTGTCAATCCGCACCCAGATCTCCCTGGCCTTCCCATGGCGGATCGAATTGGTGATGCACTCCTGCACAATGCGGTAAATAATATTTTCCTCATCCTCGTTCAGGCAGTTCAGATCCGCCGTACACTGATAGGAAATCTCTGCATTGGTGGCTTTCCTCATTTCCTGGATGGTCTGCGCCAGCGCCTTTTCCAAATCCATTTTTTCCAGTGCGTCTGGACGCAGCGCCTTCACCGACCGCCGCACATCCTTGATCCCCTGCCTGGCTACCTCCGCAATAGCCTTCAGCTGCTCCTTGGTGGCCTCCGGCGCCACATCCATCAGCGCCGTGCAGGCCTCAATCCCAGTGATAATCCCTGTCAGCGCATGCCCTAACGTATCATGGATTTCTCTTGCCAGGCGGTTCCGCTCCCTGGTCTCCGCCGCCTTCTCCGACTCCTTGGCATATTCCTCCAGCTGCATGTTGGCCTGCCTCAGTTCTTCGTTGGCGTCATTCAGCTGCCCATTCAATGCAAGCACCCGTTCTTTCTCACTGAACTGCAGGCGCACCAGCAGTATGATATAGACCAAAAAAACAAGCATATTCAGAGAAGCCAGAACGTTCTTAATCCCCAGCAGCAGGAAACCTACCTCATTTTGGTAATAACCCAAATAGGCTTCGATTGGCGTTATTTTAAAATATGCAGACAGCAGGTTATAATCGGTCAGCAGATAAAATATGCTGATAAACACCGCAAAAGGGAGCCTGCCCTTAGACTTGGGGAAATACCTCATGGCATCTGCAAGGATCAGCAGTACCGTGCCCGTATAGCTGAACCCAATCACATAACTGATGCAGAAACTAAGCCCCAGCTCCAGGCATACCTTCAGAAACAGCCCCAGGCTGCTCTCGTTCTGTATCACCAGCAGGAGCAGAAGGCTGGCATACAAGCCCAGGGCAACCACCGGCACCTTCCAGCCCGCCATGGGCATCTGGTAAACCCTGGACAGGAAAGCCAGCGCGGAATCCTCCCGGACGTATCCTGATAGGCTCTTATACATTGTAAAAGCAATATACAGGATTGTCACCAGGTTCAGATTTTTCATTACTACAAGCGTATAACCAGAATAACGGCTCTCATCCACCACAACCCCTCCCTCTTATTGCCATCGGTCTATCCCAAATGCATCTACATTCTCTTCTGTTATCAGCTCTACTGGCACAAGTATGTTTTTCTCCACTTCCTCCCCTGCCAGGAGCCTGTAGATCACATCCGCGGCCTTGCTGCCAATCTCTGACGGGAACTGTGCCGCGGACGCCGCCATCATCCCCTCCTTAATCAACGCCTTGGCGTCTGGCGAGGCATCCACTCCATATACGCCGACGCCCTCCAGCAGATGGTTTTTCTCCAGGGCAGCCACCACGCCCACGCTTGCCAGGTCATTCAGGCAAAATACATGATCAAATTCTGCCCCTTGGTCGATGGCTTCCTGCAGCCTTGGCATGGCAATCTCCAGCTGGCCTTCGCACTCAATTCTTTGCACAATATGGATTCCCTCCTGGCCCGCAACCGCATCCAGAAATCCCCTAACCCGGTCCTGCCCTGACTTTGCTGTCTCATGGGTCATCAGGATGAGCCGCGCTTTCTTGCATTTCTGCAGGAAATACTCCCCGACAATCCTCCCTGCTTCATAATTGTCAGAGGTAATCGTACAGTCCGCCAAATCCTCTTCATAGACATTTGTGTCCAGAACCACAATCCGTACCCCCTGTGCCTTTGCCTCTTCCAAAACAGACGCCAGGCTCTCCCACTCCACTGGCGTTATTACCAAAAGGTCAATCCCCTGATCCAGCATCTCCTGGATCTGCTCCTTCTGCCTCCCTGCATCCAGGGCAGGGTCACGCAGCATCATCCTGTCCCCTTCCGCCGCAATCCTGGCGCTGATCTCCTCGCTCATAATCTTGTAAAACTCATTATTCATCGTCATGTAGCTTACCCCAATCAGACGAGCATTTTCCCTCTGGTTTGCAGAATAGTCCTTGTGGGTAAAAAAGCCCAAAAACAGGATCCCCATCAAAACAATATCCGCCAGGATAAGAAGGAACCAAAATATCTGCTTAAAATACGTTTCATTCCCTTTCAATTTCCCAAACCGCATAACTCCCTCCCGCTGCCTTCTGCAGCCCCGGCGGCTCCCCGCCAGTAAGGCGGAGAAGATAATAAGCGACCCCTCCGGCCACAGAAGCAATATCCTACCGTTCCTTAAAATATCGTTTGCAAATAAATTTTATCACACTTTATTTTACAAAGCAAATAATCTTTCTTTTCGACACGGTAACTTTACCTGGGGAAGTTACGCTATCTTCTTTTTCACAGAGTCTCTTGGATCTGGCGTCCAAAAGGAACAAGGCGCCTCCAGAATCTCTTGATTCCGAAAGCGCCTTGCGCTGTCTGGGACCTGCCCCCCTTGATGCAATTATGCTGTTATCCCTTACAACTGCCTGCCCTATGGGCAGCTGCGCCGCAAATCGCTGCAATTGCCCATAACGGCCAGCCTGGCAGGATTTTACTCCTCGCCGTATAAGGTGATTAATTTGTTCAGATATTCATAACGCTCTTTTGCGTGCTTCTCGGACTGTGCAAACAGCTCTTCTGCCCTTTCCGGGTTGAACCTTGCCAATGCATTGTAACGTACTTCGCCGTTCAGGAATGCCTTGTAGTCTCCGGTCGGCGCCTTGCTGTCCAAGGAGAATGCAGCCTTGCCTTCTTCCTTCAGCTGTGGGTTGAAGCGGAAGTTGTGCCAGTAGCCAGCCTCAACTGCGTTCTTCTCCTCGGTCTGGGCTTTGCTCATACCAACCTTGATGCCGTGGTTGATACATGGAGCGTAGGCAATAATCAGGGATGGGCCTGGATAAGCCTCTGCCTCTGCGATTGCCTTCACACACTGGTTGTAGTCAGCGCCCATGGCGATCTGTGCAACGTATACATAGCCGTAGCTCATAGCGATGGAAGCAAGGTCTTTCTTCTTCACTTCTTTGCCGCCTGCAGCGAACTGTGCGATTGCGCCGGTCGGGGTAGCCTTGGAGGACTGTCCGCCTGTGTTGGAGTAAACTTCGGTATCGAATACCATGACATTGATATCCTGGCCGCTTGCCAATACATGGTCAACGCCGCCGAATCCGATATCATATGCCCATCCGTCGCCGCCGAAGATCCACTGGGATTTCTTGCCCAGGAAGTCCTTCTCAGCCAGGATTTCCTTGGAAGCGTCGCATCCGCAGGCCTCTAATGCTGCCACTAACTTGTCGGTAGCCGTGCCGTTAAGGGCGCCGATGCTATAGGTATCCAGCCATTCCTTGCCGGCTGCCGCAACATCTGCGTTATGGCCGTCTGCCACCAGAGCCTCTACCTTGGATTTTAATTTGCCGCGGATTGCCTTCTGGGCTAACAGCATACCATAGCCAAACTCTGCCGCATCCTCGAATAAGGAGTTAGACCAAGCCGGGCCTTGTCCCCTTTCATTTACAGTATATGGTGTGGACGGTGAGGAGTTGCCCCAGATAGAGGAGCATCCAGTTGCATTTGCAATATACATCCTGTCACCGAACAGCTGTGTAATCAATTTTGCGTAAGGTGTCTCGCCGCATCCGCCGCATGCGCCTGAGAACTCAAGCAGCGGCTGTTTGAACTGGGAACCCTTCACGGTTGTCTCTTTAAATTTCTCTAAAACGTCCGCTTTCTTCTCTACGGTCAGGCCATAGTCAAAGTAAGCCTGCTCGCCTACGTTTGCTTCGCAGTTCTGCATGGTAAGGGCTTTCTCACCCTTCTTGCCTGGGCAGACATTTGCGCAGGATCCGCATCCGGTACAGTCAAGGGCGGAAATCGTCATGCTGAACTTGTAGTTTGGCATACCTGTCATCGGCAAGGACTGCATGCCTTCTGGAGCCTTTGCAGCCTCATCCTCTGTCAAAGCCACTGGACGGATGACTGCATGTGGGCAGACATAGGAGCAGAAGTTACACTGGATACAGTTCTCTGGATTCCATACGGGAACGTCTACGGCAATGCCGCGCTTCTCAAATGCTGCGGAGCCAGACGGGGTCTGTCCATTTTCGTACTTCTTGACAACGGATACTGGGATCTTGTTGCCTTCCTGGCCATTCACCGGAATCTGGATATCGTTTACAAAATCCACAACATCCTGCCTGTCGCCAGTTGCAACCTGGGCAAAGCTCTCATCCTCGGCATCCTTCCAGCTGTCTGGAACTTCAATCTTCACAACGCCCGTTGCGCCGGCATCGATGGCGTCGTAGTTCATCTGTACGATCTTGTCGCCCTTCTTGCCATACGTTGCCTTAGCGGCAGCCTTCATCAGCTCGATGGCGCGCTCTTCCGGAATGATGGCAGCCAGTTTGAAGAATGCGGACTGCAGCACGGTGTTGATACGCCCGCCAAGGCCGATTTCCTTACCGATCTTGATACCGTCAATGGTATAGAATTCAATATTGTTCTCAGCAATATACCTCTTTACCTGGCCTGGCAGATGCTTCTCCAGCTCTTCTTGGCTCCAGGAGCAGTTGAGGAGGAATTTGCCGCCCGGCACTAATTCCTGTACCATGTTGTACTTGCGTACATAGGCAGGATTATGGCAGGCTACAAAATTGGCCTGCTTGATCAGGTAAGTAGACTTGATGGCCTTCTTCCCGAAACGCAGGTGGGACATGGTAACGCCGCCGGACTTCTTGGAATCATAATCAAAGTAAGCCTGTGCGTACATGTCTGTATTGTCACCGATAATCTTGATGGAGTTCTTGTTGGCGCCAACGGTACCGTCTGCGCCAAGGCCCCAGAACTTGCAGTTAATGGTGCCTTCCGGCGTGGTGACCGGATCTTCCTTTACCTCCAGGGAAAGGTTGGTAACGTCATCATAAATACCGATGGTGAATCTTTCTTTTTCTGTATTGTTGTATACGGCGATAATCTGGCCAGGCGTAGTATCCTTGGAGCCCAGGCCATAACGGCCGCTGGTAATCTGAACTGCGTCGAACTTGGTGCCCTTCAATGCAGCCACAACATCCAGGTATAATGGCTCGCCAAGGGATCCTGGCTCTTTGGTCCTATCTAATACGGCAATCAGCTTAGCGGTCTCAGGGATGGCGGCAACGAATGCTTCCTTGCTGAACGGACGGAACAGGCGTACCTTTACTACGCCGACTTTCTCGCCCCTGGCCATTAAGTAGTCAATCGTCTCGTCAATGGTATCGCATACGGAACCCATAGCGATAATTACCTTCTCTGCGTCCGCAGCGCCATAGTAGTTGAACAGCTTGTAATCTGTGCCAATCTTCTCATTTACCTTGTCCATGTATTTCTGTACGATCGCTGGCATAGCATCGTAGGTAGAGTTGCAGGACTCCCTGGTCTGGAAGAAGATATCCGGGTTCTGTGCGGAACCGTCCTGACGTGGGTGGTTCGGGTTCAATGCGTTCTTGCGGAATGCATCAATGGCATCCAAATCTACCATGTCTTTCAAATCTTCGTAATCCCATGTCTCGATTTTCTGGATCTCATGGGAGGTACGGAACCCATCAAAGAAGTTGATGAATGGAAGATGTCCTTCCAGCGCGGCGCAGTGTGCCACTGGGGTGAGGTCCATAACTTCCTGTACGGAGGACTCACAGAGCATTGCAGCGCCAGTCTGGCGACAGGCATATACGTCGGAATGGTCGCCGAAGATATTCAGTGCATGGGTTGCCACGCAGCGCGCGGATACATTGAACACGCCTGGGAGGCCTTCGCCAGCGATTTTGTAAAGGTTCGGGATCATCAGCAGCAAGCCCTGGGATGCGGTATATGTCGTAGTCAATGCGCCTGCTGCCAAGGAACCGTGTACGGTACCTGCTGCGCCGGCCTCGGACTGCATCTCCGTTACCTGCACGGTCTGGCCGAAAATGTTCTTCCTGCCCTGGGTTGCCCATTCATCTGTTGCTTCCGCCATAACGGACGACGGGGTGATGGGATAGATGGCTGCAACATCGGTATACGCATAGGAAGCATGCGCTGCTGCGTGATTGCCATCCATGGTTTTCATAGATCTTTTCATTGGATTTTCCCTCCTGCCTGATTTTGTGGAAGATATGCATACTTTTGTGGAACGCGGGCTTTGGGGGCACGAATTACGGGGTCGCCCGAAAAGGGATACGCGTTAGGAAGTATGCAGATTTTTCCTTCTTTTATACTATAATAATTATGGGAAAAAAAATCAAGGGGTTTCGGCTTTTTTCGTGTATTTTTATGGAAACACAGGAAGGGATTCCGACAGAGGGGGGATGGAAATGCGGAAGGAGGGCTTTTTCTTGTTGCCGCAGAAGGCAACGGCCTTCTGGGAAGCCGCAGGGGCAGTCCTTGGCAGGGTTGACTGTCATTTCAACGTCTCTGGTATAATGGGCATATGCGATATCCATATTCACCATGCCTTTTGATTATAGCATTCCAGTTTGGCTATTACAAGTATTTTCCACGGAGAAATTTTTTCAAATTTTCCTTGCAAAATAGCAGATTTCCTGTAAAATAGAAAAAGATTGAGAGCGATGAAGCTACTGGGCAGCAGATGTATCTGGCGCTCCGTATAAAATGAAAAACAAGATTCAGAAAGGTGTATCAAAGATGATTAGTGCAAATAATGTAACGCTGCGAATTGGCAAGAAAGCCCTATTTGAAGATGTGAATATCAAGTTTACCGAAGGGAACTGCTATGGCCTGATTGGCGCGAATGGCGCCGGGAAGTCTACCTTCCTTAAGATCCTCAACGGCCAGCTGGAGCCCACCAAGGGCGATGTGTTCATCACGCCCGGGGAGCGGCTTTCCTTCCTCCAGCAGGATCATTTTAAGTATGATGAATTTTCCGTGCTGGATACTGTGATTATGGGCAACCAGCGGCTGTATGACATTATGAAGGAAAAAGACGCCATTTATATGAAGGAGGATTTCACAGATGAGGACGGCATCCGCGCCAGCGAACTGGAGGCAGAATTTGCCGAAATGGACGGCTGGAATGCCGAGTCGGACGCCGCGCAGCTTTTAAACGGCCTCGGCATTGAGACGGAAACGCATACCGCCCTGATGAAGGATATCCCCAGCGAGCTGAAAGTGAAAGCGCTGCTGGCGCAGGCCTTGTTTGGCAACCCAGATATCCTGCTGCTGGATGAGCCGACGAACCATCTGGACCTGGATGCCATCGCGTGGCTGGAGGAATTTCTGATTAATTTTGAAAATACTGTCATCGTAGTCTCCCATGACCGCTACTTTTTGAATAAGGTATGCACCCATACGGCGGACATCGACTATGCCAAAATCCAGCTCTATGCCGGGAATTATGACTTCTGGTATGAGTCCAGCCAGCTCCTGATCAAGCAGATGAAGGAAGCCAACAAGAAAAAGGAAGAAAAGATCAAAGAGCTGCAGGAATTTATTTCACGCTTCTCGGCCAATGCCTCTAAATCCAAGCAGGCTACCTCCCGGAAGCGGGCGTTAGAGAAAATCCAGCTAGACGAGATCAAGCCCTCCAGCCGTAAGTACCCCTATATTGATTTCCGGCCAAACCGTGAAATTGGCAACGAAGTGCTGACGGTGCAGAACTTAAGCAAGACGATTGACGGCGTGAAGGTGCTGGACAATGTGTCCTTTATCATGGGGCACAATGACAAGATTGCCTTTGTCGGCAGCAATGAAGTGGCCAAGACGACCCTCTTCCAGATCCTGGCCGGGGAGATGGAGCCGGATGAAGGGAATTACAAGTGGGGGGTTACGACCAGCCAGTCTTATTTCCCCAAGGATAATACGGCGATTTTTGACACCGACCTGCAGATTGTGGAATGGCTGACGCAGTATTCGGAGATTAAGGACGCCACTTATGTGCGTGGGTTCCTGGGCAGGATGCTGTTTGCCGGGGACGACGGCGTGAAGAAGATGAAGGTACTCTCCGGGGGCGAGAAGGTGCGGGTACTCCTGTCACGGATGATGATTATGGGCTCCAATGTGCTGATTTTAGACGAGCCGACCGACCATTTGGACATGGAGTCCATTACGGCCCTCAACAATGGGCTGATGAAGTTCCCAGGAGTCATCCTCTTTGCCTCCCGTGACCACCAGGTCGTGCAGACAACGGCAAACCGAATTATTGAATTCCTGCCGAATGGCACAATGATTGACAAGGTGACCACGTATGACGAATACCTCGAAAGCGATGAGATGGCACGGAAACGGCAGGTGTACTCTACCAGCAATGCACAGGAAGAAGACGACTGAATGGCAGAAAAGACAGGATGAAATGGCCGACATATCTATTTCTGACCTTACAAAAGCAATACAAAATTATAATTGCGGAAATACTCAGCTTATCCATAAAACTCTTGCCGAACTGGAAGAAATGGAGACATAATTATGATTAAACTCACATTAGGAAAGAATCCTGCTATGCAGGATTCTTTCCTGTTTATCAATTTGATGTACCGTTTTCCTTCCCACTGAACACACTCCCATCCGGCGCATCCTTCCAGGTTGTCAAACCCATAGCTGGTTTTTCTGAATCTGCACGCTCAAATATTAATTCTGCCGCTGTCTTTCCTGTAACTGCAAAATGAAGTTTATTTTGGACAAAAGCATAAAAGTTCTTTGTAATCTCACTATTTTTATCGTAATCATAACTACATTGCTCAAATATATCTGTGATTTTCTGATATGCCCTGCGTTCACTTGCCCTGATTTCCCGGATACGTTCCAGTAATTCATCAAAATAATCTATTCCAAAGGGCTTTCCATTTTTCAACATATCATCATTTAATACAAACCCCTTAATAATATATTCTTTTAAGGTTTTCGTTGCCCACTGCCGAAATCGAGTAGCTTTTTTTGAATTTACACGATATCCTACAGCAATAATCGCATCCAGATTAAAACATGTTACTTTTCGGCTAACATTTCTTCCACCTTCATTTTGAACTACCGAGAAAAACTCGGTAGTTGCTTCTACATCTAATTCTTCCTCTTTATAAATATTTTTTAAATGTAACGAAATATTATCTGATGTACAATCAAATAATTCTGCCATTACTCTTTGTGTCATCCAAAATGTTTCTTCTTTAAAAATGACATTCACATAAACATTTTTATCCTCTAACTGATATAATCTCATGCTCCTGCATAGCCCGCCCCTCCAAATTATAAACATAATATTTTTGCCATAAATAAATAAATAAATAAATAAATGAATGACGATGAACGGACGCCGGTTTGGGGGACGGCTCCCCCGAACCGGCTGGCATTGGCAACGATAGGCTCTTAATGTGCAATGCTTTTATTTCATGCATAATCTCTTTGTTTATTGTACAATGTTTTGTTTCGCGTACAATTCCTTATTTAGCACACGATTCCTTTATTTAGCGTACAATGCCTTTGTTTTCGTATACACCGTTTGCTTTTGCAGTGCAGCCGCTGGAGTAACAGTTGGAGATATTACCCTCATTGAGTTCGCAGATGCCTGCGGTTCGTTCCTCATGCACTCTGCAATTAACGTCGCTAACTGTTTCCGCTTCCATACTGCAATTTAATGCGCCGCAATTGGAAGTCTTTCCTGTATTCCAACGCACTACTCCTGCTGAACGCACATATCCCCAGCTAACGCTCCCAAGCATGGAAACAGAGCTTGCTTTCGAATCCATAAAACTCCCATGATTATCTACCAATAATGCGCTAGAATAAACATCCCCATTGCCATAATGTGTAAGGTGTATATTCCCCCCTGTAACCGTACAGTTTGTTACCGTCCCTTTTTCATAATTAACAAATCCCAGCATTCCTCCACAGTCACTTCCCGTCATATAACAATCTTTGACAACACAATGGCTCACTTTCCCATGGTTTGTATAGAACAGGATTCCATTCCGCTGCTTTCCAATCAGGTCTATCTTTTCCAAAGTGATTTTTTTCAGCGTGCCTTTCTCCCCGATGCCGCCAAATAACGCCATGTTCTCCTTACTGCTGTCCTGCATGATGATATTTTTGATTACAAAGCCGTTCCCGTCATAGGTTCCGTTAAAGGGGTTGTCCTCGGAATAAATACCGGAAATCTTCTCTACGCCTTTTCCGTCGATGTTCGCAGTCTGTTTGAAATAGCAGCCGTTGTATTTGGCTACGGCCAGGAACTGCTTCAGGGTTGCCACCCGGAAGGGGTTGGTCTTGCTGCCGGTGCCGCCTGCAAATTCATTTTTGCGCACGATTAAGCCCTGGGAGGACTTCTGTATGCTGCCTGCCTTGACGACTGCGGTATAGGTGCCTGGGGCTACCGCTTTGCCGTTCCTTTTGCCGTTCCATACGATATTGTAGGTTTTATTTGCCTTGCAGGACTTGATGGTCTTTTTGTATACGACAGAGCCGCTGCTGGATTTCACAGAGACGGCGACATTTACGGACGGGTTCCCAAGGGAAAAGCTGATTTCCGCATTGGAGCTGCCCTGGATGAACGTGCCTTTATCCACGGTTTGGAACTTTAGGCTTTTTATTTTGGCGTCTGCATTTACTGTAACGTTGCAGGTGTAGGTTTTCTTATTTACCTTGGCTTTGATCTTGGCCTTGCCGGGCGCTTTTGCTTTGACCACGCCTTTGCTGGATACGGTTGCTACGCTTTTCTTGGTGCTTGACCATTTGGCCTTGGCCTTTGTGCCTTTGATTTTCAGGGTATAGGTCTTGCCTATGGACAGCTTGAGATTTGTTTTATTCAGCTGTACGCTTGCCGCATCTGCTGAAATAGGCAGCAGGCAGAGAAGAAGCATCAGGGTGATGCCTAAGAAACATTTCCGAAATCCTTTTTTACTTTTCATGATCCCCCATCCTTTCCTTTTAAAGTTAGTGTTTGGTTACGTGTTACTACTTCATTTGATTTTATTATGTTATCATTGCAATGCAATTGCACTACAATTGTTGAACAATTAAAATTATATCACAGGCAAGGGTTGATTTCAATTCTTAAAAAATATTTGGAGTCTTGCCGCCGCAAAAATGGTTACCTTTCACGGGGTGGTGAATTTCCCATTATGCAAAGAAGAGTAGCAGATTCTGTTCCATAGTGGAGGAAGCAACCGTTGAGCCACTTTTCCCCACCCCATGATAAGTAATCGGTGGACTTTGATGATTAAGCCATGGTCTGAGATAGTGTAACTTTACCTGGGGAATTTATAAAAATAAATAGTGCAGAACACTCGTTTTTATGATACAGTATTTATAAAGCATAGATGACAGGAAATGTAACACTTCTCAACTTGTAGCGGAGGAAAGGAAATGCTGCATAAAGAAACCCTAAAGGAACGCCAGTACTTAACGAGGTGTTTTCGAGCTTAGTACTGCTGCGTTCCGATCGGAGCGGGAACGCGTTTCTGTTGCAGCCTTTCCCTTCCGCAACGGTTCGTATGGCCATTTTTACTTCTCTATCCTATTAATAAATCCTTTCATAAGAATCCCCAGGTAAAGTTACACTATCATGGTCTGATTTGCCCCTTGAAAGCATAGACATAAGATGATATAATATGTCTATAAAATGAATGGAGGGATTACTATGCTGTCATTACAAGAAACCATTCGGCCATCCGCAGATTTGAGGAACCATTACAATGAAATATCCAAACAATGCAGGGAAGATAATACCGTGGTCATCATAACGGTGAATGGGCGGGGGGATACCGTTTCATTAGCTTATGAGGAATATAAACGGATGAAAGCCCGCATTGAACTTCTGGAAATTCTGGCCGAAGCAGAAAATGATGCAGAAAATGGAAGGGTCGCGCCTATCTCTGAGACCTTTGACGACTTGAGAAATATACTACGGGAGGACTTAATTTGAAATATCGTATCATTCGGACAGATCTAGCAGATTCCCAAATCAGAAGCATCATTTTGTACATTGCGGAAAAATTCGGTAATACGGTAGCGGTTCAGAAATTGGATGCTTTGGAAAAGAAAATCCTTGCTTTAGGTGATAACCCTAGCATTGGAAGCGAACCAAGGTATCCTGCATTAAAGAGGCAAGGATACAAAGTATTGATTTTGGAAAAAAATTTAGTTTTCTATAAAGTGAATGAACACCAAAAAGAAATAACCATACATGCAGTCGTGGATCAAAGGCAGGACTATCTAAACATTCTCCGTGGGCTATAAAGAAAATCGACTTTAACATTGATAGAAACAAAATGTAACATTTGATGATGAAATCTGCCAGGAAACCGGGGCGATATTTAGGAATATGTCAAATCCATTTAAACCGCCCCTCATTCCTAACGGGATTCCCATTCCTATACTTCTTTTGTTACCAAAAACTTCTATATAATACCAAAATCGTCTATACACCAAAAGCTTCTATTCCGCCAGGCATAGAAACGCCCCCAGATTCCCCCTCTTCCCCTGCGTTGCGCGGTGGGAAAAGAGAAGCTTTGGGTGGCAGCAGGTACAGAGGTTTGTCACTGCGATATGCCCCGGCCTTACGCCTGCGTCCAGAAGCACCCGCTCATTGGCGCGCCAGAGGTCCAGCTGGTATTTGCCATTCCCCTTATCCTCTAGGAGTTCCCCTTCATAGTCGGGAAATTCTTTGGCAAAGGCCTCCGCCACATCCCCACTGACCTCATAGCACCCCTGGCAGATGGAAGGCCCGATGGCGCAGACAACGTCCTGGGGATCTGTCTGGTATTCCGTATGCATTGCCTCTAAGGTTTTCTTTCCGATGCGCCCCACAGTCCCCCGCCACCCGGAATGGGCGAGGCCGATTGCCTTATGCCTCACATCCACAAAATACAGCGGCACACAGTCTGCATAAAAGGCAGACAGCACGATTCCCGGCTCATTGGTAATCAATCCGTCCACGTCCGTATAGCCCCGCTCCCTGGTCAGTCCTTTGCCAGCATCTTCCCTGCCGACACGCCTGACGTTGGTGGTATGTGTCTGTTCTGTAAACACAAAATTCCCATACTCCACCCCCAGAGCCTTAGAAACCCGCCGGAAATTCTCCCTTACCGCCTCCGGGTCGTCCCCCCTGGTAAAGCTGAGGTTCAGGCTCTCAAAAATCCCCTTGCTGACGCCCCCCTGCCTTGTGGTAAAGCAATGCTTCACAATTCCTGTCTCTTCCAACAGCGGAAAGTACAGATAGGGGAAATCATTCCCTCCTGCCTTCCCTTCCCTTAAAATAGGCATCTGCCCTAACGTTTCCATCTGTCCCATAATTTATCCTTTCCTGCTGCCTGTTCTTCCCCGCCTTATATTTTTTCCTTAGCCAATATTAATATCCATATTTTCCCGCCTGAATCGACTGTATCCTCCCGTCTGCTATGGTAACCACCCGGTCTGCCTGGCTGGCAATTTCCCTGTCATGGGTCACCAGCACCATCGTCTGCCCAAACTCCCTGGCGGACTTGCCCAGCAACTCCATCACTTCCCTGCTGGTCTTATCATCCAGGTTGCCTGTCGGCTCATCTGCCAGCAAAATGGCGGGCTTCGGCGCCAATGCCCTGGCGATGGCCACCCTCTGCTTCTGCCCTCCGGACAGCTCATCGGGGTAGCTGGAGAGCTTGTCGCGGATGCCCAGGGCATCCACCACCTGATCGACAAATTTTACATCCTGCACCCGGCCGTCCAGATGGATGGGAAGCAGGATATTCTCCATTACCGTATGCTCTTCTAAGAGGTTGTAAGACTGGAATACAAACCCAATCCGCCTACGGCGTACCAGCGCCAGAGCATTGCCCCGAAGCGCGGAAATATTTTCCCCTTCCAGGAAGATCGCCCCCTTGGTGGGCTTGTCAAGCCCGCCTAAAATATGCAGCAGTGTAGATTTCCCGGAGCCACTCTTCCCAATAATGGCATAGAACCTGCCCTCTTCGATCTCCAAATCAATCCCCCGAAGGGCATGCACACCTGTTTTCTCATTTCCATACTGCTTTTCTATCCCTTCTGCTTTTAAAATAACCGGCATCTTTCCTGCTCCTATCCTAAGGAACGATCCAAAAATAACTTTTCCTATTGCTTGTCTTTTTCTGCACAACATTTAAAAGTTATTTCTTAACCGTTCCTAATTATTTTTATAAACCTACACGCCTTTTGCGGCGCACAGCGTTGCCCTGCTTTGCTGTAGGCTTATTGCTTCTGCACAAGATTCTCATTGGGCGCATACCGCCGCAGCCGGAAATATGCCCCGCAGCTTACCGCTGCCACTGCCAGAAAATACACGGCGCACAGCGAAATATGCAGCGCCCACGGGTATTGGTACAATTCCCAGTGGGTTCCCTGCGCCAGCAATAAGGCAGCAGCCAATACCATATGCGCCGCTGCCAGGGAAACGATGCCGCTGCGGATCCCGCAAAACAGCTGATCCCAGATCAGCTCCCCATTTGTCACGCCCAGAGCCTGCAGCACCCCGATCCGCGGGCGTTCCTGCTCAAAGGCCGACAAGCGGATATTCCACAGGATCATCAGGGCAATCGCCAGGGAAACAGCGCCCAGCATCCCCAGCACCACAGCTGTATTCCATGCGCTAAAATACAGGCTCCAGTTCTCTTCATTGTAATTGGTGAACTCCATGCCATAGCTTTTCCCAGCCTGGATCACACTGGCCGCGCTCTCTATGGCATTCGCCCCATCCTCCGTGTAGATGTTGACATGCGTCTCCCCATACATGGTGGGGCATTGGGAAAGGGTAAAGGTAAACTGCCCCTCCCCGCCCTGCTGGTCTGCGCCTACCAGCGCCGGGTTCGCCAGCGCCTCTGGGGAAAATTTCGTCAGGAAGCCGCTGGAGGCCAGGATCGTATAGCCATCCTCCCCATCGAAGAAAGGGTAGGGGCGCTCGTCTGGCGTATAATAAATAATACCTGCCACCTCTGCCTCCGTCGTAATATAGCGGATGGGAGGCTTGGAGGCCATCACAACCTCTTCCATTCTGGAAATCTGCACCTTGTCCCCTGGACGGATAGAGGTTTCCTTCTGGTACCAACCCTCATCCCGCTTTTGATAAGAAAGGCTGTAATTGCCCCTCTCTGCCAGAACATAGGAAAACATCTCTTTGTCCGTAACTTTTTCCGGGATCTTTCCCTGCCCGGACATGGCCTTCCCCATCTCGCGGTACATAGGGATAGCCAGCACCACGCTCTCCCCGCGGATAAAAGAGTTTTCCTCCAGCCGGCCATCGGACACCATTCCCGCCAACTGCTCAAAAAGGCTTCCGGAAGTCTCTATCGCATAGAGAGTCGTGCGGATGCTGCCCAGCACCATGCTTAAATCCTCCTGGCATCCCCGCATCATTTCCCTGGCTGAAGGCTCTGTACCAATAAACTCCCCGTACCGCTCAGGGGGCAGTAGCTCCTTGTAGGCCTGGATCAAGGGACTGTCGCCAATATTATCATATTGGAGGTACACCTTATTGATGTTCTGGTAAGACGTAAGCTCCGCCCCTGGCAGGCTCTCCGCAATCTGCTCCTTCAGCACTGTGATGTCATGGGATTTATAGCCGTGCGGGGCGCTCAGCACATAGTTGGGGCGGTTGCCCTCTACCACCACGGCACGGTAGCTGCCAAAGGAAGCATACCCCAGATACAGGCAGGAGAAGAGAATGAGCGCCGTAACCATGGCAATCGCCCCAGTAAGGGCAGAAGTCTTCCAATTCAGCCTCCGGTGTGCTTTGGAGACTCTGCGGAAGGTAAGTATCCGCTGCCTGCCTCTCCGCGAATGCCTGCCAGGCCTTCGGCTCCTTACGCTGATGCTTCCTACCAGCGGGACACGTACAGCACGTATCACAGGGATCGCCATTCCTGCCAAAAGCGCCAGGCAACCGATGGCAATCCCCCACAGCACTCGATGCATATCCCAGCAGAAGGACAGTTCCATGCCTCCATAGCGGTTCAGCAGAAGAATTGCCCCATACCCTGCGCCAAAACCGCACAGTACGCCAACAGGCATACTATACAGGAGAAGATACGCCGCCTCCCAGAGCATTACTTGGAAGATCTGGCCGCTGGTAGCGCCGATGGACTTCAGCAAAGCAATCTTCCGCGCCCTCTGCCGCATCTGGGTGAGGAAAATCTGCAGTACCGCACAAAAGGCAATGGCAAAAATCACCTCCACTACCAGCTGTGCCAGCTGCTCTTCCATGCTTCCCGATACTTGCGGGTAGGCATAGTTATTCCGCCGGAAGGCCGCGCTGTTTTCCCCATATTTCCCGTACAGGTATCCAAAGAGCTCCTCCCCTACATCGTTCGAAAAGCAGAACACATTGGCAGGGAACCCATAGTCCGCCAAATCTGTCAGCTTTGTCTGGCGCACGGCTTCTTTCACCTCTTCTGCGCCAGCCTGCGACAGGAATACATTTGCCACAGGGTTCGTCCCGATGTCCCAAAATGCAGAATACGAATCAATGACGCCGCAGACCACATACGCTCTCGCATAAGTGAGATCCTGTTCATACAGAAGGCCATTCTCTTCTATTTCCTCCGGCGTAGCGTAATCAAAACTTTCTGAGAAATAACAATACCTGCTCTCCAAGGTCAAGGTCGCATCCTCTACATACTCCTTATCCAAAACCTGCCGCCGGGAATAAGATTCCATATAATAATCCCATTTATCCCGGTATTCCTGAACCTTATCGTACAGGTATTGCTCCAGGTTTTCCCGAACCGGGGAATTGCGGATTGTAAGGTTGAGGGTAGCGCCGATGGGTTCTTCTAAGCCCAACGCGTTGGCCACATGGGATTCCAGCAATACTTCGTTGGGCGCCACTGGATACTTCCCCTGCACAAGATGCAGTTCCCCCAATTCTGCCAGGGCAGGCTGGAAGCTGCCGACCGTGCCTGCCCTGGAGTCGGTCCCTAAGATCTCTGATACAGCGGCGTCGCTGACGATTGGCTCCGCCTGCAGAAGGGCGCTTGTCTCTGCATCCGCCCCCAGATAGGCCGCCCCCCATTTCCCATAAAGTTTCTGCCTCTGAGAGCGCTTGGTCTGGCTCATGCTAGACTCCAGCAGGAGCGCCGCCACCAGGAACAGAAACGTACAGGAAAGTACCAGGATGAGCAGGAGGGATATCCGTTTTCTTCCCTTTAATCCATTTTTTGCAATCTCTCTTGTTATCATAACTCTAATCCCCTTCCGATTGTTCACACATAAGGGAAGGCATCCTCAATGTGGGCAAACGCGCCGCCCTGGATGCCAAGGATGTCGAAACGGCAGGGCGTATCTTCCGGCCAGCCACAGCGAAGGCAATAGTAAGCCGCCGTCTTGCAGATCCGGCGCTGCTTCCCACTGTCTATGGATTCCAGCGCATGCACGGGCGAACCTTCCCTACGGTATTTCACTTCCACAAAGACCAGGTAGTCTCCCTGCCTGGCAATGATATCGATTTCACCAAAGTAGCTGCAGAAGTTCCGCTCCAGGATCTGGTAGCCCTTCTGCTCTAAATATTCCGCCGCCTGCCGTTCCCAGAAGGCTCCCATCCTGCGGTTTGCATTTCCTTTTCCAGCCATGATACGCATATCCCCCACTCTATTACGAGCCTAATTTTCCCCTTAGATGCTCCATATCATCTACAAATACAAGGATTTCCGCCACTACGTCATAGAGTTCTGGCGGAATCATATCTCCGATCTCCAGCTTGGAAAGCGTCTTGGCCAGCTTGTTGTCACGGTAAAAGGGGATCTTCTCCTCCTTGGCCTTTTCAATGATCTTCTCTGCCAGATAGCCTTTCCCGGTAGCAATGATTTTTGGAGCCGCCTCGCCAGGATTGTAGGCTATGGCAACAGCCGTCTTCTCTTTTTCTCCTGCCTTGGTATCCATAGTGACAGGCTCTTTTGTGTTCTTGTAGAATGCCTTTTCCATCAACCTTGCTCCTCACTCATGCTTTTACGTCAAAGGAATAACGGTGCAGCTTCCCGGACGGCTTATCATGTTCCAGGAAGTCTTCCACAAAATCCTGCTGCCGGGGGCGGTTTTCCACTTTTACCTCACATTGGTAGCCCCTTTCCTGCAGCCGCTCCACCAATTGGCCTGTATTGCCGAAAATCAGGCGGTAGGAGGCATCATTTTCCAGATAAAAATCTGCCTGCACGGCCGTTCCCTTCAGCTTGACAAAAATATCTGTTGAGCCCAGATGATCCAAATCCAGATGCAGCAAGGCGCTGAGTTCCCCGCCCTTTTCACGCAGGCTTTTCTTATTCGTATAAACATACAGATCGCTGTGGGCATTCTGGCCGCGCAGCTTCAGCGGCAATTGCGCATAGGTATAGGCCTGGTTCATCTGGTTCATAAACTCTATATTGCTTTGGAGGGACTGGGCATGCTTGCTCAAGGCCGCCCCTTCCTTCCCTGCCTGGGACAGCGCCTGCTGAATCTGTTCCAGCTGCCTGGACATACGCTGGTACAATTCCTTCACTGCCCCCTCTTCCTTCAGGTTTTCCGGCGACAGAAACCATTGGTCGGCAATCGCCTGTTTCAGAAGTCCCTTATATTCCTTGGAAGCAAACAGCTTTTTGAGGATGCCGCCGTCCAAATTTTCCGTATGTTCCACGGAAGCCATAATCTGCTGCAGCAGCTCCCCAGCGGAAAGGCTGGCGTTCAAGCGACCATTGGGCAGAAGCTGCCCATTGTCCCTTGCCCCGGGAATTTCCTGCAATAGCTTCGCCAGGCTTGTCTGCTGCTCCTGGCTCAGCGTTTTATTAATAGAAGATAAAGCTTCCCCTGCCTGGCTTCCATTCCCCCCATTCACTGCCGCGCTTTCCTGCCCAGTTACCTGGCTGCCAGCCTCCGCATTTGAAACGGCTTCTCCCGCCTGATTTCCAATCCCTGCATTTAAAACTGCCTCTCCTGGCTGGCCTCCGTTCCCTATATTTAAAACGGCTTCTCCTGCCTGGCTTCCATTCCCTGTATTTAGAACTGCCTCTCCGGACTGGCCTCCATTCCCTGCTGTGCTTTCCTGCCCACTTACCTGGCTTCCATTCCCTGCATCTAAAACGCCTTCTCCGGGCTGATTAAGCCCTGCATTTAGAACGGCTTCTCCGGACTGATTTCCATTCCCTGCATCTAAAACGCCTTCTCCGAACTGGCCCATTAGCACTGCATCAGGAACGGCCCCTGCCTGCTGCCCTTCCCCGCCCTGCAAAAGAGACTCTGGCCCCTGTGCCGTGGAATTGCCGCCCAATAAGATTTCCAATAACTGCTGCTGAAACCCCAGTACCTGGCTGGCTCCCGTACCCTGACCCTGGCCGGCCCCTGCCTGCCCCTGCCCGTCTGGAAACAGCATAATATTTTCCAGGGAATTCGGCCCCTGCCCAATCCCCTCTTTGCCAAAAGCCTGCTCTGACAGCTCTGCAAGCCCCTCCATCAGTGAGAGCATATCCGGCAGCATTGCCTGCTGCCCATTCTTATAATTCTGAAATTGGTTCAGCGCATTTTCGTCAACGGGAAACCCCAGCTTCTGCATCTGCACCAACGTCTGCATATCTGCATGGGGGAAATTCCCCACAGCCCGCGCCATCTGCATCAGGCTGCCCTTATCGATCGGAAGCTGCTCCATCATCATCTGGTTTACCATCGAAAGGTTCCTTGGGTTTGCCTTAAGCCCCGCTGCCTCTAAGGCCTTCATCAGCGTTGGGTTCTGTGCGCTTTCCAGCACCACTGGGCGGATGGCAATCTGTTCCCCCGTGTTCGACTTCACCTCAAACAGCATGGGCTGCCCTTTGGCCAGGCTCACTCCCTGCTCCATCCTGGCGGAAATCGTCTTCCCATCGCTCAGGCCGAGGGTCACCTGCCCATTCTTCATCTCCGTGACCGTCCCCTCAAACACCTTCCCAGGAACTAACTCCTGTCCCTGGACAGACAGTGTGCGCCCTGCCCCCTTCACCTGGCCCAGTGTCTTCGTGTTGGAAGCCGTATTCGCCTGATACTGAAAAATCCCATCAATAAACGACATACCCATTGCCCCTTTCTGCTATAAAATCGTTGCAACCATTCAGGGACGGAAGTCCTGCAGCTTCTTCACAAAGCTCCGCCTGTGGATTGGCGACAGCCCATGCGCTTCGATGGCCGCCATATGCTCTTTCGTCCCATATCCTTTGTGCTTGGCAAACCCATACTCCGGCATTTCCTTATCATAACATACCATGATCCTGTCCCTCGTGACCTTGGCAATAATGCTCGCCGCCGCAATTGAAATGCTCTTGGCGTCCCCATGCACAATCGGCACCTGGGGGATCGCCACCTGGGGAATCCGCACCGCATCATTTAATAATATATCGGGTACTACCCCCAAATTTTGAATAGCCTGCCGCATGGCCTCATAGTCAGCCTGCAGGATATTAATCTCATCAATCCGCTCCGGCTCCACAATCCCTACGCCCACAGCCACGGCCCGCTCCATAATCACCCCATAGAGCTGTTCCCGCCTTTTCTCGCTGAGTTTTTTGGAATCGTCCAGATACAGGATCTGGCAGTCCTTGGGCAGGATGACCGCCCCCGCCACCACAGGCCCCGCCAACGGCCCGCGCCCTGCCTCATCTATGCCGCAGATATACGCCATCGAAGCGTATTTCTTCTCATATGCTTTCATGGCCTCTACCCGCTCGCGCTCCTGCCGCAATGCCTCCAGCTTCTTCTGCGCCTGCTGCACCAGCTTCTGTACCCCGGCCCTGCCATCTTCCCGATACGCTTCGATAAAAGAAGGCAGCATCGTCTCCTCTGCCGCCTGTAATTCTTGTTTCACTTCCCCAATTTTCTTATGTATTGCCATTTTATTCCTCCTATTGATGCCTGATAAACCCTACCTTATCAAAGGGATAAATCCGCAGCCATGCGCGCCCGACGATGTCTTCCCTCTGGATCATCCCTACGCTGGGATCCCGGCTGTCTGAGCTGGCGTTGCGGTTGTCCCCCAGCACAAAGTACTCGCCCTCCCTGAGGGTAAGGGGTTCCGCCGCAGCTCCTGGCTCCTGTATCACCTCGCGCCCATAGGATTCCTCCAATTCCATGCCATTGATCAAGATTGTCCCGTCTTCGCCAATCTGCACCGTCTCTCCTGGCAGGCCGATGATGCGCTTAATATAATAGGTATCCTCTTCCTGCTGGAAAGGAAACACGATAATGTCAAACCTCTCCGGCTCATAGAAGCGGTAGGAAATCTTGTCCACAATCAGGTTGTCCCCATCGCTCAGCGTATATTCCATCGAACTCCCGCTGACCTGCGTGCGCTGCCCTACATAGTGGATGACGAGGAATGTCACCAGAAATACCACTGCGATATACAGAATAAAGCTCACCGTTTCCCCTATCACGCTTTTCTTCCCTTCTGTGCCAGCCTTTCCCCTTTCCTGCCCCATTCTGCCTCTCTCCCCTTCGCTTTTTCCTCTCTTCTGCCTCATACCGTCTCTCTCCCCTCCGGAAATTCCAGGCTTATCCTGCCAAGGGTACCGCCGCGGAACTCATCTACAATTAGCGCTGCCGCCTTGCTGTAATCCGCCTCATTCCCTTTCTTGATGCAATTGCGGCTGACTGCCACTGCCACCAAAAGCTCTGGCGGCTGCTGATCCTCTTCTATCCCATAGCGCCTCTTCAATACGCCTGGATACTTTTCCTTCAATATCTGAATCAGTTCCAAGGAGAGTTCGTCAATATTGAGGATTTCATCCTTAATTGAGCCAATCAGCGCCAGGTGCAGACCCACCTGCTGATCCTCAAACTTTGGCCACAGAATGCCCGGCGTGTCCAAAAGCTCAACGTTCCGGTTCAGCTTAATCCACTGCTTGCCCTTCGTAACCCCTGGCTTATTGCCCGTTTTGGCACAGGCCTTCCCAGCATAGGTATTGATAAAGGTAGATTTTCCCACATTGGGAATCCCCACTACCATCGCCCGCACCGGCCGGTTCTTGATGCCCCTCTTTTGATCCCGCTCGATCTTCTCCTGGCAGGCCTTCATAATCTCCGCGCTGATGGCCTTCATCCCGGCCTTGCTCCTGGCATCCAGACGGACGGCAAAATAACCCTTTTGCTGAAAATACTCCATCCAGGCCTTCGTCTGCCTCTCATCCGCCAGATCCGCCTTGTTCATCAGAATCAGCCTGGCCTTATTCTTCCCCAGCTCATCAATGTCCGGGTTACGGCTGCCTAAGGGAACCCTAGCATCCACCAGCTCTATCACCAAATCAATTAATTTCATATCCTCCTGCATCTGACGCCTTGCCTTGGTCATATGCCCTGGATACCATTGAAAATGCATCTTGCCACCTCACTTTATAAAACGCAGATTTTTCCACGGGTACGCCACCATCCAGGCCTCTCCCACAATATATTCCTTCTTCACATTGCCAATGCTGGCATAGCGGCTGTCTTCGCTGTTGCTGCTGTTATCGCCGATTACAAAATATTCATCCTCGCCAATGGTAATCTCCTCCTCGGCAGACAGTGCATTCTCCACCGCGGAAGCTGCCGCCTCCTCCTGGATACGGGCGCCATTGACATAGATTTCCCCTTCCTTAATCTGAACGGTATCCCCCGGGACTGCCACCACACGTTTGATATAGTAATGAGAGTTCTCATTGCCATTGGGGCGGAACACTACCAAGTCATTCGGTTTGGGGTCAAACAGATGATAGACAAAACGGTTTACAAGAATAGTCTCCCCATTTGCCAGGGTAGGGGACATGGAAGAGCCCACAACAGAAATGCGGAAACCAAATAGTGACACCACAATGACTGTCACTGCCACGGTCAGCAGAATCTCCACTGCCCAAATGAGGATTTCCTTCAATATGCCTGTATTTATCTTCTTTTTCCTATGGTAAAAACTCAATCCTGCTGTCCTTCTCATCTTCTTCCTCTCCCTTTCGCTTCTAACGGGTTTCGCGTGACAAGGCCTTTCCTATAAACTCAGAAAAGGGGCAACTACTAATGTATTTGCCCCTTCCTAGTACCTCTAAACGATTCTATGTTACGATTACCTTACCCGTTCCTTTACCTTTGCGCGCTTGCCTACGCGGCCCCTTAAGTAATTCAGCTTCGCACGCCTAACCTTACCATAACGGACTACTTCGATTTTCTCCACATTGGGGGAATGCAACGGCCATGTCTTCTCCACGCCAATGCCATTGGAGAACTTACGAACCGTAAATGTCTCACGGCTGCTCCCGCCCTGCCTCTTTAAGACAATGCCTTCGAAAACCTGGATCCTCTCACGGTTTCCCTCTTTAATCTTACCATAGACCCGCACCGTATCCCCTACACGGAAATCCGTAATCTCGGGCTTCAGCTGTTCCTTTTCAATGTTCCTGATAATCTCTGTTGCGTTCATCTCGCGACCTCCTAATTAAATTAGATGTTCTTAATACGCCTTGTACCAGAGGACCATCCTGTTCTTGTCTCACGATATGATATTTTAACACAGTTTCCAGCGAAAGGCAAGAATTTATTTCAAAATATCTGCCAGAACCCGCAAAAGCACAGAAATGTCCACCGGCTTGGAGATATGCCCGTTCATCCCGCACTCCAAGGCTTCCCGCTTATCCTCCTCAAAGGCATTGGCCGTCATGGCAATAATCGGGACAGAGGCATAAATGGAATCCAGCTCCCGGATCTCCCTTGTAGCCGTATAGCCATCCATAATCGGCATCTGCACATCCATCAGAACCAGATGGTATTGCCCTGGCTGGGCATTCTGGATTTTCTCCACCGCCTCGCACCCATCCTCTGCCACCTCTACCTCAAAGCCATACTGCCGCAGGATCTCTGTTCCAATTTCGCGGTTCAGTTCATTGTCTTCGACCAGCAAGATCCGCCTGCCGCTAAAATCCATCTCCTGTGGCTCTTTCTGGCACACATCCTCCCCTTCTTCTGAGCTTTTGTCCTGAATCTTAAAGTCCACATTAATGATAAATTCCGTCCCGATATCCAGCGCTGTCTCCACACGGATGGCGCCGCCCATCAAGTCAATGATATTCTTGGTAATGGCCATGCCAAGCCCCGTGCCCTGGATGCCGCTGACCGTAGAAGTACTCTCCCGCTCAAACGGTTCGAATACTTTCTTGGCAAACTCCGGCGTCATGCCCATCCCATTGTCTTTCACCCGGAACTCATAGGAGCCATAGCCGTTGCAGACGCCTCCCTTCTGTGCCACGCTCATGGTTATCGTCCCCCCTGTGGGCGTGAACTTAATGGCATTTCCCACAAGGTTCAGCAGCACCTGGTTCAGGCGCAGCTTATCGCAGCAGACATTCCCATTTTCGATATGGCTGGCGTCCATCTGCAGGATCTGCCCCTTCTCCTGTATCTGGCCCTGCACGATGGCCTCCATGCCATACAGGATATCTGGCAGGCTGCAGGGAACGATATTCAGCTCCATTTTGCCGCTCTCAATCCGGCTCATGTCAAGCACGTCATTAATCAGGCTCAGCAGATGCCGGCTGGCAATGCGGATCTTCATTAGGTATTCGTGGATTCGCCTGGTATCAGAGTCCGCCTCATGCTGGAGCGCCAAATCCGTAAACCCCAGGATGGCGTTCATCGGCGTACGGATATCATGGGACATATTTGAAAGGAAGCGGCTCTTGGCCTTGCTGCCCTCTTCCGCCTGCATTTTCTCAAAATACAAGATCTCATTCCTGCGCCGCTGCCAGAAATAGATCAGCAGCACACAGAATACCACCAGCAGCACGACAGACAGCTGGATCATACTGTTCCTAGTAATCGTGGCGCGCACGGCTTCCACATTCTTGCTGATGGTGCCATAGTGGATGGTAGTAGTAAAATACCAGTCTGTCCCCTCTGCCGGGGCATAATATGTATAATGGAGGATGCCCTCCAGATAATAAGAGATAATGCCGCTCCTGCCTTCCTGTATATCCTCCTGCATCTGCTGCACGCTGTTCTCCTTCGGGAAATCTGCCTGCTCGGCCAAAGCCAGGAAAACATTATTATTTTTCTTCAGATGAATGTGAGGCGTTTTCACAAGATAGGAGCCATCCACGAGGATGACGTTGGAAAAAATCTGATCTTCATCATTCTGCAGGGAAATCTTGGCGGATATCGTGCTGGCATTGATGCCGACCACGCACCCGGACAGAGCTTTCCCCTGGTACTCCATGCCGTCAATGGGCGCGGCAATCATAATCATATTCTCATTCCCCAGGGTCTGGTTGATGGAAATTTGCGGCTCCTTAAAATCCGCCTCTGACAGGAATTCCAGTTCTGATAGCCCGGAAAATGCGCCGTCTGCCGTATGTGCCATCCCATCCTCATCCACCACCGCATAAAAGTCAAAATCATAGAGCTTTGCCATATTTAAAATATAATCCTGAAGGGCGGGCTTATCTGGCAGGGATTCCCTGTGAAGCGCATGAATGGCTGCTTCCAGGTTCTGGATCTGGTTGTCCAGGCTGTTCTGCATCTGCCGGCCTGTCTGTGCGGAAATCTCCCTGAGATAAAATTCGCTTACATTATATACAGATGTCTCTGTCGCCTTCTGGGATGAGGCCATGAACCATCCGGTCGAAAAAACCAATACCAACATAACAACCGCAAGTAGTACAAAAGCAAGCACAAAAGCCTTCCTATGCCGTATCGCTTCCTTAGCCTCTGAAAATATTGATTTCATGCCATAAGATCTCCTTGCCGATTAAAATTTATTTATCAATCTTATTATAAGCATTGATGATTTTATCGTCAAGAGAGAGATTAGGCGGAATTTCCAAGAATCATCTGAAATTATGTTTACACATTTCCAGAAACATTTTATGGCATCTGTCATCCCCTGTAAGTTCGGGGTGGAATGCAAAGCCCAGCTGGTTGCGGCAGCGGACGCCTACAATATTTTCCCCTTGCGAGCCATCCGGCATCCTGCCAATCGCGGCGATCGGGAACGCCTGCCTGCCACCGTGGATTTCTGAGATGTAAGGAGCGCGGATAAATTCTAGGGGGAACGGCCGCGTTTCATCTGCTAGGCCCTGGATATGCGCGGAGGCGGAAAAGCTTCCCAGCTGCCTGCCATAGGCATTTCGGCGCACGGTGATGGGGAGGGTGCCAAAGTAAGTATTTGGATCATTGGACAGGCGCCCTGCCAGGAGGATGAGGCCGGCACAGGTTCCCATTACGGGCAATCCTCCTGCAATCATCTCCTTTAAGCCCTCAAACATGTGGAGTTCGCGCATAAGCTTGCCTTGGACGGTACTCTCCCCGCCGGGGAGGATAAGGCCGTCAAACCCGCCCCGGAGGTCGCTGCTTTTCCTAAGTTCCATGCATTCGGCGCCCAGCCGCCCTAAGATGTGTTCATGCTCAAGAAAGGCGCCCTGCACAGCCAGTACTGCAATCCGCATCTTATTTGCCCCTTTCCGCCATCAGCAGCTCAATTTCCTGCTCATTGATGCCAACCATAGCCTCGCCTAAGTCCTCGGACAATTCTGCAATCAGCTTGGCGTCTGTATAGTTTGTCACGGCTTTGACAATGGCATTGGCACGTTTCTGGGGATTGCCGGACTTGAAGATGCCAGATCCTACAAATACGCCTTCTGCGCCAAGCTGCATCATCAGGGAAGCGTCTGCCGGAGTGGCCACGCCGCCTGCTGCAAAGTTTACGACCGGAAGCTTGCCGTTTTCGTGGACGAATTTTACCAGATCATAAGGCACCATCAATTCCTTGGCTGCCTGGAACAGCTCATCCTCACGCATGGATACCAGGCGGGCAATCTCGCTGTTCATCTTGCGCATATGGCGAACGGCCTGCACAACGTCTCCGGTTCCTGGCTCGCCTTTGGTGCGGATCATAGAGGCGCCCTCATTAATTCTGCGCAGAGCTTCGCCCAAATCCTTCGCGCCGCATACAAAAGGCACCTTGAACTGCGTCTTGTCAATGTGGTAGATATCATCTGCTGGGGAGAGCACTTCGCTCTCGTCAATGTAGTCAATCTCAATGGCTTCGAGGATCTGTGCCTCTGCAAAATGGCCAATCCGGCATTTCGCCATCACTGGGATGGAAACTGCATCCTGGATGCCCTTAATCATCTTAGGATCGCTCATCCTGGATACGCCGCCGGCGGCGCGGATATCTGCCGGGATCCTTTCTAATGCCATGACGGCGCACGCACCTGCCTCTTCGGCGATTTTGGCCTGCTCCGGTGTGGTTACGTCCATAATGACGCCGCCTTTTAGCATCTGTGCCAGTTCCTTATTCAATTTCCATCTGCTTTCTGTTACCATAGGTGTTTTCCTCCTTATCCTGCCGCAACTGTGGCGTACTTCCACAAGCATCCTGCCATAACTGTGCCGTACTTCCACAGACATCCTGCCGTAACCGTGCCGTACTTCCACATTTGCGCTCTGTCATTTCTATTCTTTTCCTGTAACAGTCTATCCCTTTCTGGCCTTATAATAAAGTGCCAGTTTAAGAAAAATAAATAAGGCCAGATATGTACGCCACATCTGGATCAGCTGGCAAGACACCGATACAGCCACAGAATCAGACGGCCAGTTTCCCTTTCTGCAAGCGGTGGGACGTGTCGCAGAGCATCCTGATATCTTCTGCATTGTGGGACGACAGGAGAATGGTTGTCCCCTGCTGTTTTAATTCCATCAGGATTCTGCGCACATCCCTTACGCCTTCTTCATCCAGGGCGCCCATTGGCTCATCCAGCACCAGAAGACACGGCATCTCCATAATAGCCTGTGCAATACCCAGCCGCTGCTTCATGCCCAGGCTGTATTTCCTTACTGGGAGGCGGTTTCCAGGATCCAGGCTAAGCCTTTCCATAACTTGATCGATTTCAGCATCCCCGATGCGTTTCCTGGCTTTGGCCAGAAGCCGCAAGTTGGCAGAGCCGCTCAGATGGGGGAGAAAGGCAGGCTTTTCAATAATCACCCCCAAATCTTGTGGAAAATCCAGATCCTTCCCCACATATTTGCCCTTAACCTTTATCGTCCCAGACGTTGGGCGCACAAAGCCGCAGATGCATTTCATCAGCATCGTCTTACCAGAGCCATTCCTTCCGATCAGGCCATGGATTTTCCCATCCTCCAGCTCCAGGCGGATGCCTTTTAAAATTTCTGTTTTGCGTATTGTCAGGTATAAATCTTCAATCTGTATCATCTTTTCCGCTCCTTATAAACAATTAATTCCCATCTGCAATCTGGCATCTCTTGACCAGGTATAGATTCCCTGCCAATAATCCCCCGTTCAAAAGGAAAAAATAGAGAACCGAATCCGGCAGCGGCACAATGGGCCGTGCAAAGAAATGGTCAAAATGCTCGCCAAAAATTGCATGCGTCAAAGGGAACAGCCATTTTGCCTTGTCCAAATTTGAAACCGCCACCGCGCCAAAAACCGTTATGCCCATATTGAAGAACAGGCCCATCCTCTGCCGCCCCAAGAAACGGAACAGGCACAGTACCTGTACCATCACCATAAAATAAAGCAGCAACAGCCCTGCGCAGGCCAATGCGACGCCGGCCGGCGTGCCATGGGCCATCGTAGCTGACTCTAAAAACACCCTGTCATTCTGCGCGTAAATCTCCGGAAACCTCTCATAAATCTCGGTCATAAACAGGCTCCACGAATCCCAGGAACTTTCTGCGCCATACATTCCTGCCCTGCCCCATAACCAAGCAAGGCTTGCCGCAAAGAATACAGCAAGGCAGGTTATGCCTACAAGGATTCCAAATAACAGCTCGCCGAACAGCCAGACCACACGCCCGCTGCGCACCGCCACAAAAACATTGCCTGCACTTTTATCGGGAAAACCTGATAATTCCACTGTGACAACCAGCGGTATCACCATAATATAAAAACTATATGACATAACCAGATCCATAGGCTCCAAAAAATGCATCCGCAGTCCGGCCATCTGCGCGACACGCAGCATATCCGAAAAGACATATTCTCCCAGGAAAAGCACGGAAAACAGCAGGATAAGCATGTGTTTTCCCGTCAGCCATTTCCTATATTCCATCCCAGCAATCCAGCAAACCCTATATAATTTTCCCATTTTTCCCTCCGCCCCTCCTCTATGGATTACATCCATTCACCTTTTCTATCCTTTCTTCCTATCTTCACTCATTCCTTCTCTTCACCATCCTGTAAAACCACAGCCAGATGCCCGCCGCCAGCAGCCCCAGGAATACCAGGTACAGCCAATAGCCCACTCCATATTGGGCGGAAAAATTATGGGTGTAATACAAATGGTTAGAAGGGAAGAAGAAACTTATGATTTTATAAACCATTGGGATTTCCTGCCCCAGATTGAAATACTGCATGGATATCGCCCCTGTAAACGCGGAATCCAGCTTTATGCTAAAATACCCTACAAGAGCCAGGCTGCTGACAGCAAAAAAAGCATCTTTGCAGAATACCGTAAGCGCAACGGCAAGCATTGCCAGGATGGCGGCCAGCAGCCCGGTGTGGAAAACTGCAAGCAAAAGGCTCCAAAAGCGCTTTCCTGCCGTATCCCCATAAGCCATCGCGATCATGCTGTTGCCTGCATCAAGGCCAAATTCCCCATAATGCGGAAACTTGCAGGATACCAACAGAAAATACAGCAGAATCCCTAATGCAACACTGGCAAATCCCTGCAGGGCGGAGCGGATGAGCCACCCTGCCGCATACCTGCGGTACGTCTTCCTTGAAATGTCAGCGTAATAATATCCGCTAAACCACTGCCCCGCAAAATCCGTCACCGACCCAAAAGAAGCCAGCAGCGGAAGGAGTACGGCAAACCACTCCATATCCTGGAAGCCTGCCATGACAGAATAAGCGCTTGCGCTCTCTCCCATCTGCAGCAATTCCTCCCTGCTGTCACACAGCCATGCAGAAAGGGAAATCTTATCGAAACTTCCCTGAAACCGGGAACAGCTACAGAGCAAAACCACACCCACTACACAGAGACAGAATTTCCAGGACATATGAACCCGTAACATCTGATATTTTCTTTTTTTCATCCCACTTTTCCCTTTCTCAGCAGCCATTTCCAGCCCCTGCCTTCCATCTGTATCAACAAACATTGCTGCCAGTCTGCCTTCCATCTGTATCAACAAATATTGCTGCCAGTCTGCCTTCCATCCGCAGATTTCGCCTAATTAGACATTGCCGTAACCTCGCCGCTTACGGCGTTTACATCAAAATAAAGGTTGCCAAATTCGGAGAATCCTGTGCCAGAAAGCGTAAAATGGTACGCCGGATTGGCATGCACAGACTGGATATAGCCCCAGTATTTTTTCTCCTCATTTTCGTACTCAAACTCCGTCTGGTATATCAGTTCTATCGAAGCAATCTTATATTTCTTGCCCTTCGATATATAATTGCTCAAACACCTGCAGGCCTCGTCCAAAGGCAGCAGTTCCTCATAAGTGTCATGGATGGACACAGATTCAAAATTCTGGCAGCAGCCCCAGATAAATCCCAGGCGGTCTTTCTGGAACATGGTCACAAGATGGTTGGTCGCAAAAGGCTGCGGCGCCAGCGGATCCCTATCCTCCAGCTCTGCCTCTGGCGTCACCTCCATAGAATCATCCTTATTCAGCATAAGCCCCTGGTAAGAGGTGCCAACGTCAAACTCATAATAATAGATCTGGTTGGGAAGCTCACGTACTGCCACCCGATACACATGGTAATCCAAAAGCTTAGATCCCGCAAAATAATAATCCTCCTTCATGTGTTTTTCCACATAGGAAATAGCATCGGACAAAGCTGCCTCCCCATCGGACAGGCGGTAGCTAATGCCAGAGATATCATCCTTCGATACATCATACCGCTCTGCCAACGTCCCCAGGTCACATCCCCGGTATCCATATTCCTTTTTTGAATAATCCGTATCATCGCCCGTCAGCTTTGTCGGCACAGAATAATCCCCCATTTCCAGCATAAAATTAGAAAATACAATAAGCTGCGAACATTTGCCGTCATTGTAGCCTAAATATTGGACTTCTTTCTTCTGCTGGCTGGTGGCCTCGTTCAGAGGCACGGTCAGGCGGTCATTCTTCCCTTTATCCCAGTACATAACCGTCATGTATTGCGTCAGGTCCGCATCTTCTTCCATCCCCTCGTACTTGCGGATATTCTCCTCGAATTTCTCTACTTGACGTTCAAACGTATCCGTAGATACCGGAAATGTCATATCATACACCGCATCCGTTTCCGGGACTGTAATGACGGCCTCTGATAAATCCAAATTCTCAAAATTTACATCCAGCGCCTGCGCCTGCTTCCGTATCTCAGGCAATGGGAATTTTTCCACTTCTGCCTGCGCCGCAGCCTCATCCCCTGCCTGCGCCGCCATACTTTTCCCTTTGCACCCTGCCATATGGAAAATCATCATCCCCATTAACAAAACTGCCAAAACCTGTCTCCTTTTCATTTACCATTACCTCCTAACCGCATTTCTTACTTATTCCCACAATTTTCCTATTCTCATTTTCTCCCTGTTATCTGCCCCTTGGGAATACCATGATAAAAGCATGGATCCCTTGCTATCTTCCTCATTATAAACCCCCTCCCTAAAATCAAACGCGAGAAATTCCTTAAAAAAATCTTAAAAGACACCTCCATGCCACAATACCGACACCACCAAGGAAACCTTAAAAGATACCTCCATGCCACAATACCGGCAGCAGCAAGGAAACCTTAAAAGATACCTCCATGTTAAAAAGCCAGAAACTACAGCATTACATAGCTGCAGTTTCTGGCTCCTTCCCACATTCAACCAAACTCTAATTTCCCCGGCCTTTATATCTTTTGATTTCCTCCATACCAGCAAAATACCCAAACACAATATTGTCATTGGCGCCGCATTGCCATACATCCAGGCATTTCTAAAGAGACAGGAGGGCAACGAAGTTAAATCTATGCCCTAGGAACTCCATAGTATAATTTCTCTCAACGGATCCGCAGGTTCTCAAAAGCCTGGTACAGGTTTAACCTCCCCCAGCCAAACGCCTTATCCGGATAGGTTCTCTTCGGATCCCGGGTCGCCCCACGGATAAGGATATTCTTCATTTCCATACTGCTCATTGTGCTGTAATTGCCCCGGACAACTCCCCATTCCATAAGCAGGGCAACTGCCCCGGCCGCTACTGCCACAGACACGCTGGTGCCATCCCGGGTGGTAAAAGTATCCCTAAGCCCGGCGCCATACACTCCCACGCCTGGCGCCACAAAATCCGGCTTTACCATGCCAGAAGTCGTAAACCCCCTGCCAGACCTCAAATAAATACTATTATCCCTGGCATCATAAGCCCCTACGCTCATCGGTACTGCTGCCGTAGAGGGAACAGTCAGCGTCGTGTCCGGGTTAGAACGGACAAAAAACACCTCCCCTTTCAGCAGCCCCTTCATCGGCAGCCAGATATGGAACATGCTGTTCAGTTCCATCTCTGGAATCACCCGGATATTCCAAATTCCCTGGGTCGGCCCTTCAAACCGCATATAGACTACCTGCGCCCCATTGAGGATCCCTGTGATCCGATAATCAACCGTCACCTTTGTATTCTCAAACAGGAAACGGTATTCCATTCCGCCAGACAGGATAAACTCGCTGGGCATGCGTTCCCCAGTGGGGGAGACAATCTCCACCTGGAACCTCTGCGGCGGGCTTGCCCACAATTCCGCAGAAAATCCATCCACCCCTTCCCCCACATTGACTTCCACATTCTGGTATTCCATCCCTTTTTCTATCACGCCATAATAATGGTGCCGCTCGTTCCCTTCATTCCCCGCAGCCACCACAGTTGCCCGGCCACTGCGCACTGCGCTGTCATTCAGCAGCATAGAAAGATGGCTGACCCCTACATGGCTCCCCATATTTGACCCCAGGCCGAAACAGATCACCAGTGGCATGTGGTGGCGTTGGGCAACCTGCTCTAGATACGCCACCCCCGCCATAATGTCATTTTCCTGGAAAGCCTCCGCATCCCTTGGCACGAAGAAAAATTCCCGCAGGTACTCTTTGGCCGGCTTCAGCTTCACCATCACAATTCTGGATGCCGGCGCCGCGCCGATAAAGTCCTGCTCCGGCACCTCGCTCCCAGCCGCCACGCTGGCGATAAACGTCCCATGCCCCTCCGGATCTGTAATCGGCACGACTGCCTTGGGATTCATACTGTTCAGCGCCTCATTAATTTCCACCTCAGTATACTCCGTGCCATAGATAAATCCCTCCGGCGGCTTCCCTGTCCGATCCGTCTGATCCCAGACCGCCAGAATCCTCGTTGACCCATCGCTGTTCCGAAAAACCTGGCTCTCATAATCAATCCCAGTATCTAAAAAACCAATCAAAACCCCCTGCCCCTTTAAGGACAGCGCCGGCTGGTTCTGAATCTTTAAAATCCCACTAGCCTCCAATGCGCTCTCATCCATAAGCGCAAAGCACTTAGGGATAGAAGTATAGCTGTAATTCACAATATTTAAGGGAAGGCTCTCACTCCTGGGCAAATACTTAATGGAAAAATACTGGCTGATGGTCTGCTGGCAGACATTGATAGCGCTTTCCCGTCTCTGCTGAGAATAATCGACAATAAAGTCATAATAATCATTTGAATATACGGCTTCCTCACAATCCATAAACGTCCCTCTCGCACTTTCCTTTCACCTATATCACTATGCAGGATTCTGAAGAATATGCCAAGTTTACCGAAATAACTCATCCGGCTTGCCCAACATAATTTTTAAACTGCCCCTTAAAAAGAGCCGCCGCATCAGCCAAACTTCCAGCTGATACGGCGGCTCCCAATCAAGACGCCCTATTATTTGATTTTCACGGTAATGATTACGCTCTTATTGTTCAGCGTCTGGATCTTAATCCTTACGGTACCTTTCTTCTTGGTTTTGATTACGCCCTTGGAGGATACCGTAGCCAGCTTCTTATACTTGCTGCTGGTAAGCGTATACTTGAACTTGCTGTAAGTCTTCTTCGGCAGGGTCGGCGTTAAGGTTGCCGTCTTGCCCTTCTTGAGGCTTACCGTCCCCTTGTTCTTCTTAAGTGCAATATTGGAAGCCTTCTTCTGCCCCTTTACCTTGATGGTAACCTTGGAAATCTTGCTCGGAGCCTTGCGGATCGTCACCTTATACTGCACTTCCGTCTTCTTGCTCTTATTGGTTACCTTGATGGTAACGGTCTTGCCGCCCTTTAATGCTTTTACAACACCCTTCTTGGTTACGCTTGCATTCGCCTTATTAGAAGTAGCATAGGTGCATCCCTTGCCAGCTACGGAGAAGGTCTCGCCAACCACCAGGGTCTTGCTCTTTTTCGTAAGCTTCACAAGGTTTTTCACTGCGGTATCCAATGCCTTCTTGACGCTGTTCACTTCTGCCTGGGTTGCATCGCTCTTCGCTGCCACTTTCTTCGCTGCCTGCAATGCCTTTTTCAGCTTACTGAAACTATCCGATGTGAAGGATGCCTGTTTCTTCCCTTCTGCCGTCTTAATGGATGCGTTCAGCGCCTTCTTATCCACCGTTACAACTGGCGGTTTCTCCTGAAGACCCTTGATAGCGTCATCCAGTTCCGTTTTCGCACTGTCTATCTCGTCCTGCGTTGCATCGGCCTTAGCCGCTACATCTTTTGCTTTCTTCAGCGCTGCTGCCAGCTTGCTATAGCTATCGGCTGTATAGTCTGCCTCTTTCTTCCCTTCCGCTTCCTGAATAGCTGCATTCAGGGCTGTCTTATCTGGTATCCGCTCCAGTCTGCCCACTGCCTCTGCCATCCTCTTCGTTGCAGTATCTATCATGGACTTGCCAATCGCTTCTGCTGCATAGCCTGCAATCTGCTCTGCCCTCTTGATTGCTTTTTCCATAGCGGAATAGCTTTCCTCTGTATAATCCTCCTTCGGATAATCCGTCTTATACTTATTCAGGGCATTCTTAAATGCAGATATCTCACTAGTGGACGCCCTCCGTTCCAATGCTGCCTTTGCATCATTTGCTGCTTCTGCCAATGCGGCAACCTCGGACGCGCTTGCCCCTTCTCCTTCTGCCTCCTGCAGCAGCCTCTCCAGCATGCCTTCAAAATCTTCCCAGCTTGTCGTGGTGTATTCTTCCTGGTTGCAGGACGTCTTTACCTTATTAATTTCCGTTTCCAGGTTGCTGATTGCGTCAGCGCCTGCCTTCCTTGCCAGCTTCTCTGCTGCCGTTGCCAGACTGGCTGCAGCGGCATTCAGCTCTTTCTGCCCTGGATCCTCTTTGTTCGCAATTGCACTTACTTCGTTTAGCGTATATACAAACCGTTTCCAGCTCTCTACCGTATACTCTGCCTCTACATAGCCCGCTATCTTTCCCTTCAGGGCATCGACAGTCCCAGCCGCTGCTTTCTTGTCCAGTTTGGACGCCGCTGTCTCCAGTGCGTTCTGTGCATCTTTTACTATCTGGAGCCCTGGCTTCTCGCTGCCTAATACATCATTTGCCTGCTTAAATGCCGCCGCAAACTTCGCCCAGCTTGCTGCTGTGTACTCAGCCTCGCTGTACTTCGCTACCGCATCCCGCAATGCCTGGATTGCTTCACCTGCGCTCAGATCCAACTTTTCTGCTGCTGCCCGCAGTTTTCTTCTTGCTGCATTGATGGCATTCGTTCCAGCGCTGTTTAAGGCTTCTTTTGCCTCATTGAGAACTGGCTCAAACTCTTTCCAGCTTGCTGCGGAATATGTGTCCTTTTCAGATTCATACTTCGTAATGTCAGCCTGCAGCTGGGCAATTTTTGCCTGGTCTGCCTTCTTGTCCAGCAATGCGAAGGCCGTCACCAATGCCTTTTCCTTCTCAGCTGCCACAATTGCTGTGATATTCTCGCTTCCCATGACTGCCCTCATATCTGTAAGCGCCGCCTGCACGTCATCCCAGCTTTCTGGCGTATAATCATTCTGGTTCAGCTGTGCCATTCCAGCTTCAACTTCTGCTATCTTATTGTTAATCTCTGTCTTCAGAGCGTCATCTGCCGCGATGTCGCCTGTCAGCTTCCAGTCATACACGGCGACCGCCACTCCATTGCGGTTGTGCAGCGTCACTTTAATCAGAGACGTCTCTATCTCTTTAAAGGTCGGCTTAGACTCATATGTGATATCATTTACCTGTGTAATAGCCCAATCATTGGTCGGCTCAACCTGCTGCATATTGCCATCTGCATCCTTATACTCAATTGTCATGCCAGACGGATAGATTACCCCGCCATGATCATCATAGAATGTAATCTGCGCGCCACTGATTTTGGCCTTCCTTGAACCGAAATCATACTGCATCCATTGGTAGTTTTCTGGCTTCGTAAGATCGTTCGGATCACTATGCCCATTCCAGAAAGTTGACATCTCATCATCTGCAAACCTGTCAGCCCCTGCGCCCCAGCCAACATAGCTTACGGACGGAGTGGCAAAATGGCGGAGCTGCGGCACTGGAACATAGGGAACCTCCGGCTCTTTGTCGTCATCTGGATCCTGGCTGCCAGAAGCATTTGCTGCGTTTGTCCAAATCAGCATCTTCGTAGAGCGATTCTTAATCGTTCCTTCTGTATAATCAGCGTCATCGCTGCGGTTGTTCCATGCATAATAGGGAACTGCCTGCAGTTTTGCATCTATCAGGCTGCTTCCATTCTGGTATTTTACATTGCCAGTAATCTCAACAACACCCTTTAGCAGGTTCTCATTATAAGTTGCTGTCAGTTCTGCATCCCTTGGGATAACAAAATTCAAAGGATCAAAATTAGCAATTTCTGGATTCAGCTGTGCATTTCCAGCCTTTTCCATACAATATACAATCGGCCCCCTCTGCAATGCAATCTGTCCCTGGGTAGGCACTACGTTCGGGTCAGACTCTGTCTTGCGGATTTCCATCGGCATATCAATATGTACAACATCGCCCTTATTCCATGTCCTGGTAATGGCTACATAACCTTTTTCTGCCGGAGCCGTAACTTCCTCTTGGCCTACTTTAATGGTTACGTTCTTATTCTGCTGCTCATTTACCCATCCCGGAATACGGATTTTCAATGTAAAGGCTTTTGCTGCCGCCGGGCTGACTGCCAGATCCACAGTCCCTTCCCACGGATAATTCGTTGTCTGTGTCAGGCCAACCTCAGTGCCTCCTACATGGACCTTGCCTTCGCTGCCAGCATACATATTTACAAATACATCATCTCCATGCACGTTATACATATAGCCGCTAGCCGCTGCAATCGTACGCATCAGGTTCGGCGGGCAGCATGCGCAGCCAAACCATTCCGAACGGCCATTCCCGCCATTGACACGCAGCTGCGTACTGTAGTAGAAACGGTTTCCGTCTAAGTTTGTACCTACTAAAATAGAATTGTAGAGATTTTTCTCCACCATATCTGCATATTTGCCGTCTTCATGCAGCAAGTTCATCCTCTGGTTCCAGTTTGCCACGGCAATCGCCGCACAGATTTCTGCATAAGACTGAGCTGGCGGCAGGTCATAGTCCGCGCCAAATCCTTCCGAAGAACTGGTAGCCGTTGCCGCGCCAACTGCTCCTGTAATATAAGTCTTCCTCTCTGTTACAGAATTCCAGATGGTATCCAAGCTGTTCAGATAATCATCCCTATCAGCATTGCCATCTGGCAGCATGGTCGCAATATCCGTAACGCCTGTATAGAAATACCCGGCACGTACGGAATGGCCGACTGCATTTGTCTCATCCTTAAACGGTGTCCGATCCTGTGAATATTCATTCCCCTTGTAACCGCTTTCACGCAGGCTTGCGCTCTCCCCGCGCCTGTCAATCAGCACTTTTATTGTATCATAATAATCCTGTGCCGTTCCCTTGCCTTCGTATTCTTCGACCAGCTTGCCGAACTTCACCATCGCAAGCTCAATCTCCTCATGTCCCGGAACCTCATGCCGCTTGCCATTTGGCCCAAACATCATCACAATATGGTCTGCAAAACGCTTGCCTGCTACATAGAGCCTATAATCTGGCTTGCCGATCCCTTCCCGGTAACGGGTATAGGCAACCACGCCCTCTAAGAAATGCCCGGCATTATACATCTCATGGTTTGCAAAATTGCGCCAACGGTGCGTTCCCGGTGAGCCGCCGCCGCTGGAACTCTGGCTCCTTAAGGTAAAGAACGTATCAATATAGCCATCTGCATACTGTACCTTTTCAATTTTGCCAATCCAGCGCTCCAGGGTATCCTCCAGCACTTTCCTCTGCGCCGTCATAGCTGCGCTTGTATCATTCTGCGTTGCAGACAGGGTATAGGAAATAGCCTCGATACTCTTATAAATATCAGAATCCTGGAATACATATCCGCTGAAGCTGCCATAATTCTTCTCGCCATTCAGTTTCTTGATCGCATTGTCATAATTCGGCTCCCCGCCAGAAGGCTTGCCAATCTCTAGAATCGCCTTATTCAGAGAATTGATAGCATTTGTCTGCTGCTTGGGCGCCCAGAAGGTGTCATTCAGCTGTACATTCTCAAAAGTAACGCTGCTGTTGGATTCCGGCGCTTCCACCGCTTCCCTTACGGTTACGACCGCAGTAGCAACATACTTCCTGTCATCATAGTTGACAATTCCTTTCACGGTAAAGGATGTACCTGCCTTCTCAGCCGCATATTTGGCTGCTGGCACCTCATCCCATACAACCGGCACCAGGCTAGCATTAAATTCCTCTGCCAGGTTATAATTTTTGGCCATTAAGTCTGGCGTCGGGTCGTCAAATTCCAAGCCGTTTGCCACGACAGAATCCGGCAGGATCGGCGCAACGCCTGCTGCCGTAGACGTCTTATAGATATCAATGCTCTGGATCCCTTCCGCGCGCACACGGAGAGCCAGTGAAGTTTCCTTGCTGACGCCTTCATGCGTTGCCTTAAGCTTCAATGTGGCGTCGCCATACTTCAGCCCTTTCACGGACACCGTAGCCTTATTGGCCGCCCCGTCAATCTCCGCAATATTTGCCGGCTCAACCGACCATTCGTAAGATGCACTTTCAGCCAATGTCCCCGGTACTGTGGTTCCATCATACTGCTGCTTCTCTCCTACCATCAGCTTGCTGCTGCCGGCAATCTTTACATCGGAAATGCTCTCCTTGAGCGGCGTCCCATAGACTTCCCACTCACTGATGCCAACGCCGGTCGTTCCCTGTACATTTCTCCCCACCAGCATACGCAGTGAGGTTGTAGTAACTGTGTTCCCAAAATTCACGATATTCCAGACGCCATCCGCGCCATTGTAGCCTCCATGCTCAATGCCTGCATCCGCAATATCTTTCCACTCGCTTCCATCCAAATATTGCACCTTGGCATTTGACGGCCAAGTAACGCCGCCGCCATCCGACCACCACATGACACGCATAGACGCAAGGGTCTGTGCGGAATCCCAGGTAAGGGTAATCGGCATTGGGTAATCAGATTCATTCCCATTCCAGCTGTTCCAGCTGGTAGCGGGATCTCCAGTGGCCAATTTCCCATCGTTGACGCTGGCTGCCGGGGTATTCTCCCGTACAGACGATGCCTTTGCTGTCAAGGCCAGGTTTGTCCCCAGTCCTGACTCTTCCGCCCGCGCCGGTATTGCCGGAAGCATCGTAAATACCATTGCCAGGCTCAGCGCCATTGCCAAAATTCGTTTCTTCATCCTCTTTCCTCCTCTTTCACATAATGCCCATATTATAGCAAATCTTTGTCCCTCCTCATATGATATTATTTTAAGGTTATAGCAGATATTTAAGGTGGCGTCATCGAACCTTTCCAAAATAATTCTTGCATTCTGCCGGTGCAGCCTTTACAATACTGCATAGAAGGCACAGAACAGACATGGCATCACACAGAGAAGGAGAAAAATCCATGAAGCAAGACATGATTATCATTTTGGATCTGGGCAGCGCCCAGAATACCGTATTGGCCCGTGAAATCCGCGCCCTTGGCGTGTACAGCGAAATCCACCCCCACGACATTACGGCCGAAACACTAAAAACGATGGAAAATGTCAAGGGGATCCTGTTAAATGGCGGCGAAAACCGCATCGTGGACGGCCAGGCCATAACCATCCGGCCAGAACTCTATAGCCTGGGCCTCCCCATGCTTTCCATCGACTACCCCCAGTCAAAATGCAACCAGCAGCTGACCGCCCTCCCCGACAGGGAAACCCTGAAAAAATTCCTGTTCGAGGACTGCAAGGCCGACGCTAACTGGAACATGAAAAACTTCATCGAAGACCAGGTGGAATTGATCCGCCGACAGGTTGGGGAGCGGAAGGTACTTCTTGCGCTTTCTGGCGGCGTGGACTCTTCCGTTGTGGCAGCAATGCTGATTAAGGCCATTGGCCAGCAGCTTGTATGCGTCCATGTAAACCACGGCCTGATGCGCAAAAACGAATCCGAAAGCGTGATCCGTGTCTTCCGCGACCAGCTCCACGCAAACCTCATCTATGTAGACGCTGTAGAGCGTTTCCTGGGCAAGCTGGAACATGTGGACGACCCGGAACAGAAACGCAAGGTTATCGGCAGCGAATTTATCCGTGTCTTCGAAGAAGAAGCGCACAAGCTAGAGGGGATTGATTTCCTCGGGCAGGGAACCATTTACCCCGATATCATTGAAAGCGGGACAAAGACTGCCAAAATGGTAAAATCCCACCACAATGTGGGTGGACTGCCAGAAGACCTTAAGTTCGAGCTGGTAGAGCCGTTAAAGCAGCTCTTCAAGGATGAAGTACGCGCCTGCGGCATAGAGCTTGGCCTTCCGCATGATATGGTATACCGCCAGCCCTTCCCCGGCCCGGGGCTTGGCGTTAGATGCCTAGGCGCCATTACACGGGACAGGCTAGAGGCCGTCCGCGAATCCGACGCCATCCTGAGGGAAGAATTTGCCAAAGCCGGGCTTGACAAAAAAGTATGGCAGTATTTCACCGTAGTGCCGGATTTCAAGTCCGTTGGCATGAAGAACAACGCACGGGTTTTTGAGTACATGGTCATCATCCGCGCCATCAATACCATTGACGCCATGACAGCCTCCATTGAAAAAGTAGACTGGGATGTACTCGAAAAAGTAACCACGCGCATCCTGGCAGAAGTCGCAAACGTAAACCGGGTATGCTATGACATGAGCCCGAAACCACCGGCTACGATAGAGTTTGAATAAACAAAAATGTTTAGTAAATCCAGTGTTTATGCGGGTTTGCGGACTTTGGAAAGGTCTTTTGATCACAAATTGATAACAGTTGTTTGAGTGTGATTATTCTTGCTGTCGAGTGGTTTGTTGGTGGGAGAATGATTTGTAAGCGGTTTGGACGGCTGGCATAAGTCCATATTATAACGCCCTTAGCTGTGGGTAGGAACTCATGGCTAAGGGCGTTTTT
>CAJTNT010000033.1 GCA_910577785.1 uncultured Lachnospiraceae bacterium
GGGATACAAAAGGGAGCATTTTGCACAGCGACCTTGGAAGCCAGTATACGAGCCGGGCATTTGAAGACTGCCTGGCCAGGAAAGAAATCCTGCATTCCTTTAGCCGTAAGGGAAATCCATACGATAATGCCTGCATGGAATCCTTCCATTCTGTACTGAAAAAGGAAGAAATATATCTTCATACTTACCAGGATTCAAAGGAAGCCCGCAGAGCAATCTTTGAATACATAGAAGGCTGGTATAACCGTAAGCGGATACATAGCTCTATTGGTTATTTGACACCACAGCAAAAGGAGGATGAGGAACTAAAAAAAGAAGCATAATCTTTCGACTTTTTTGTCCAAAGTATTGACATAGGTCCACTCCCGGAACAGGCAATCCCATTCATCCAGGATGATGAACGGCTCCTTTGTCCGTGCATTTATTATACTTATATGGGAGTGAGATGAGAATGGAAATTCTGCGAATATTTTATTGTATCATGATTTATCGTATTGCTCTTTGATAATCAATTCGGAAATGCTTGATTGGAAAGGGCGGTTTATGTTTCCATTCACGGATCCCAGGCTTTGAATCGTAATCTGTTTATCAGAAATTTCTAATTTAATAGTAGGAAAAGATTATTGATGTAATAATTAAAATAAGTTATAATTGTCCAAAGAGAAAGACATAGGAACTAAATCCCGAACAAAGGGAAAGTGGATTTTCGGTAATGAAAATACCCATTCTGATGCCCTGTCCACGCGGTATGGGGCTTAAGTTAATGACATTGGCCGTGGATAGTAACTCAAAAAGAGTGAATTAGGAAAGGAGATGCCCATATGGATTTAAGTACATTGCAGTCTATTCTTACAATAGGGGAAAGCATAGCCGTTGAGTTTAAGCGCTGTGGGAATGGGATTGAATCAGATACCTATGAGACGGTATGCTCCTTTTTGAACCGCTTTGGCGGGGATATCTTTATGGGCGTGCTGGACGATGGCACTGTCCTTGGGGTGCCTGAAAAAGCAGCGCCTGATATGGTTAGGAATTTTATTAAGGTGGTAAGCAATCCGGCATTGTTTTCCCCGACCGTATATTTGGTGCCTGAAATTATCAAATACGATAAAAAGTGTACGCTTATCCACGTCCATATCCCGCCAAGCGCAGAGGTGCATAGCTATAAAAAGGTGATTTACGACCGTGTGGATGACGCAGACGTGAAGGTGAGCGCGACAGGGGCAATTGCCCAGATGTACATCCGTAAGCAGGGCACATTTACGGAAAAAAAGATATATCCATATGCACGGATGGAAGATTTGCGATTGGATCTACTGCCTAAAATCAGGGTTATGGCACAAAATCACGCAGGCGGGGTGCATCCATGGAAATCTATGGATGACATGGAACTATTGAAGAGCGCCGGACTCTATGGGCGGGATATGGCAACAGGCGAGGAAGGCTATAATCTGGCGGCAATTATGCTGCTTGGAAAGGATGACGTTATTTTGAATGTGGCGCCGACTTATGTTACAGATGCCCTTGTCCGAAAGGTAAATGTTGCCCGCTATGATGACAGGGAGATTATTAAAACGAATCTGATAGAGAGCTACGACAAGCTGCTGGATTTTGGGAAAAAGCATTTGATGGATAAGTTCTTTTTAGAGGGTACCGTAAATAAAAGCCTTAGAAACATTATTTTGAGAGAAATGGTTAGCAATGTATTGATGCACCGGGAGTTTTCCAGCAGTTATACGGCTAAGTTTGTGATCGAAAGGGAGCGGATGTATGTAGAGAACGCCAGCCGTGCAGCAGGCGAAGGCTATCTTACAGTAGATAATTTTGAGCCAAATCCTAAGAATCCAATTATAGCGGCATTTTTTCGGAATATTGGATATGCGGATCAGCTTGGCTCTGGCGTCTATAATCTATTTAAATACAGCAGTTACTATTCTGGCCAGGAGCCGGAATTTTTAGAAGGTGATATCTTTAAAATCACAGTGCCGTTAAATGATGATTATTCGTTTGATTTTCATTTGGTGGGGGATGAGGGGAAAAATACGGCTAAGGTGTTGGAGAGTGCCGATAAAGAGCCAATAAGTGCCGATAAAGTGCAGGACAGTGCCGATAAAGGGTCAATAAGTGCCGATAAAGTGCAGGAGAGTGCCGATAAAGAGCCAATAAGTGCCGATAAAGTGCAGGACAGTGCCGGCAAAGTGCCGGTGAGTGCCGATAAAGTGTTGGAGGACGTCGATAAAGCGCTGATAAGTGCCAATATGTTATTGGGAAGTACGGATAAAATTTTAGAAGTCAGTCCATCTGCACAGCAAAGGTTAGTGCTTCAATATGTAGAAGAGAAAGGAAAAATTACATCGCACCAGGTTGAATCACTGCTTCGGGTAAAGCAGAGGCGTGCAAGGGCAATTCTTGGGGAAATGGTGGAACAGGGAATGTTAGGACGGCAAGGTTCCTACAGAAGCACTGTATATGTGAAAAAATAAGGAAGGTAAATCGTGCCGTCACGATGAGGATAAAACCGTATGGAAAACAAAAGCGATTTAGAACTGTACGAAGATATTGCCAATCGGATGCAGAAGGAATCAGATCTTTATGTTGAAAATATAATTTCAAGGAGTTTTGAGGAATCTGATGATGTTCGTGATAAAGATAATGATGGCTCATTCCCATGGATAGACTATAGAGAAAAAATGATTGCTCTGAGGAGCTTTAAAATAGCTCTCGGCCATAAAATGGCGGCATCTGGGGAAATAAGATACGACGGAAAAGAAGCTGACGATGATTTTGAAAAACTTCTTGAGGATATACAACATGTTGGGTTAAAATTGGAAATAGATGAAGAAGTAGTATCAGATGCTTTGGATTGCATTGCCGCAACATCAGGTATGGGACTTGAGAGCCGGAGAATGCCTTTGCCGGAAAAGGAGGTAACGGAAGAACTGTTTTTTCTTTTGATGGGTATGGCGGAGTATTACCAGGATAATTCTTATCCATCAATTGCTGTCCATATACTGGGTTACTTTGTGGATCTTAGCAGGACAAGGAATCAGGGTGTTCCGAAGAAACACCGTGAAATAGTCGTCAGGGTTTTGGCTGCACTGACAGACATCTGCACAGATGCGTGTTATCGTATTTGTGTGTCTGAACAAGAGTACTTTAAGGAAGTACAAGACGAGTATACGGCTGATTTTCTGTGGGCATTTGCCTGTGCGTGGCAGAGGAAAGGAGAAACAGCAGATGCAAAAAAGGCATTTTATCAATGCTATAAACTCCGCGTTCAGCTGTATGGGGAAGAATCCTGGTATACAGCAGTAGCAAAATGTGAATGTTCGTTTCTATCTCTGTTGTTAGAAGATGGGGAGGAAGAGCAAAAGGAAAGTTTCCAGGCTCTCGTTTCTTTTATTGGCAGAGCGGAAGAGGGCAGATACAAAGAAGTGGATGGTTACATTTTGGAGGCTCTGGAAGGGAAAATGCTGTATGCTGTCCTTCTCTATCAGCTGAATCAAAATGATTTCCATTTATATCCAGATTACCTGGAGGTTTTCGGGAGGATTTGCGGCAAATATAATGAGATGGCTTCTGAGCCGTTCCTAAAGCTGAGATTACACAGCAATCTCCGTGGCATTTATTATCTCAAGATGGGAAATTTTATTCAGGCGGAGCAGGCGTTCCAGGACGCCATCCATGCGTTTTTTCCAGATGGGACAGAGATGGTGCTGTCAGAAGCGCAGATGAAAAGTAACCTGCTGCTGGCGTATCATGCGGAAAACGATCTTGAGCAGGCAGTTCCCCTGCTTTTGGACTTGCTGGAATGGATGGATACAGATGATTCAGGGTTAAGCAGGAAGGATGAGTACAGGATTCTTAGCTTAAATTATAGCCTTGCCATTCAGTATTTTCTTGAGCTGGGTAATGAGGAGCTGGACGAACTGAAAATGAAATTAGAGGGCTTGATGAAAGATGCAAGGGAAGGTGTTTTATTTGAACAAAACTATGTTCCCGATGCCCTGTTTTTCCTGATCATTTCTGTACATGTGCTGTTCCAAAATGGGCTGGCAAGGGATGACTGTAAAAAATATTTTGATGTATTGCAGATGGTAAAGCGTACAGCGGTAGGCTGTTTGGAGAATGCACAGCGCATCGTCTTATGCTTTGTTTTATCTCAGCTGGCCTGGGAGTTACACAGTCCAGCGGCTTCTGTGTATATACGGGAAGCCGTGGAACTTGGCAGGGATGCCGTCATTCCAATCCCCATAAGGGTGGCGGTTCTTCAAACGGCTGCCATAATTTTAAGCAAACAGGGAGAAGCCCAGGCGGCACTGGCATATTTAAGGCAATCTTTAACATCGGTTACGGAAATGTGGCAATCTTATATACGGTATTTTAACGATAGCCGCCTGTTGCAGATCCTATCGCCCATGCAGCTTGTTTTTTCTTCCTGTTATGCGGTGATGCGTGAGCAGGAAAATGATGTATGGGCATTATATGAGAATGTCTTGCAGTATAAAGCGTTAGCCTCGCTTGCTGGGAAAGAAAGGAACCGCCTGCTGCGTGCGGGAATTGTCGAGGGCAGCATGTTAGAACGGATGAAAGATGCGCAAGATCGCATGGCTGCCATAGAGTCAGGGAATATATTCTTAACATCGTCTTTTGCATATGAGAAGGAAAAAGAATATTTGCGGAGCCTTGAGGCAGAGTTTGCCAGAAACTTCCCCCATCAAGTAGATTTTGTTCCAATTAATATAAGTGATATACTGGCTAGGCTGCCGGATCATGCGGCTGTGGTGGAATACTTTCTGAACGTAGAACAGTACGGCCTGCGGCAGGCAGAGGTAGAAGCAGAGGGGGATGTATGGGTGTATGACGTATTTGTGCTGAAGAAGCTAGGGGGAGAGCCTATGCTTCAGAGGATTGTGATTCCCCATGCGGAGGAAATCTCAGAGGAGGCCGTGGAATTTTTGGGTATTTTTCAGGATGAATCCGCTGGCAAGGTCACTAGGAATCAGATGGATCGGAAGGAAATTTTGCGCCTGTCCCTTTATCAGGGATTGGTGGAACCGATCATTCCATTTCTGTCGGATGTTAGCTGGGTATTCCTTGCGCCAGACGGGGATGCGATAAATCTTCCCTTTGACATTCTCGGGAATGAGAATGGGGAGTTATTGGGGGATCGTTTTCTTATCATTAAAATGGAATGCGCAAGGGATTTCCTGTTTGGGCAGGCTGTTCTATCTGAGGGCAAGGGCAGCTTTATCATGGGAAACCCTCAGTTCCAGGTAAAGGAAAGTGATTCTATTGCGGAGGAGAGAAAGAGCTGCCCGGATACAAAGGAAGAAAAAGGTTGCCTGGATACGGAGGAAAGAAAGGGACGTACAGATACAGAGAAGAGAAGGGACTGCCCAGATAGGGAAGAGAGAGATTGCCCGAATAAAGCAGGGTTTGCTAAGATTAGGCCGGAGGATATTAAGCAGCTGCCATTTGCGGAGGTGGAGGCGCAGATTGTGGGGGCATATTGCGGCTCTGCGTATCTGACAGGGAAAGAGGCCAACCGAAGGCAGTTCTTATGCTGCGGATCTAACCGAAATATACATTTGGCAACCCATGGATATTATGATTTATCGGAGGAGACGGATTCCCTATATTCATCCTGCCTGTTGTTTGCAGGCGTGAAAGATTGGCTGGAGTCGCATATTTCCAGTGAGGAATATGGAACAGGGATAGTCACGGCGGATGAAATTAGCCGCCTGGATTTTCATGGGGTGGAACTGGCCGTCCTTTCCTCCTGTCTGACCGGCATGAACAGCGCGTTATTTTCAAAGGGATTTCAGGGGATTGTCGGTGGGTTTTCCGCAGCTGGCGTCAAATATGTCATATCAAACCTTTGGCGCGCGGATGATTTGGCGACAGCCATATTGATGGGCGCGTTTTACTACCAGTACCGAGTAAAAAAATTAGCGCCTCCCGTAGCTTTGAAGGAAGCCCAGAGGTACGTAAGGGAGGTGAGCGTGCAGAAACTGAAGGCGCAGAACTGGTTCATATCTATGCTGCAGAATGATGCTTTCAATACAGAAGAAAAAAGCCAGGTGAGAGAGCTTATGTGCAGAAGTGACAGGTTACGTCCTTTTAAGGATGAATGCTACTGGGCTGGATTTACATGTTTCCGCTGTAATTAACGATGAAATGGAATGAAGCAGTTTTGCTGCAATTAAAGGGAGCGCTATGAAATGCTTTCTTGGTAATTAAGGGGAGTGCTGTGAAATGTTTTTGTTACGATTGAAGAGGTGGCTGAAATGGGACAGAGAGATTGGGTGAATAATTTACTTTTAAAATCGGAGGCAAGAAAAAGGCAGTCGGAAGCAATACAGGCTGCTTATGAAAAATATTATGCCAGCCGTTCGGATGCAGATTTTGGAATACTGATTAAGGAACTGGATTCCTACTGTATTTCTTGGGTGAGGAAGCAGTTGTGGAGGACGGGGTGTTATACGGATGAAAAGGAAGAAAACACGCTACAGGAAAGCAGGATCGCTGTGTGGGAGCTGGTGGAGAAAGACCGAAAGGCTTCTGCGTGCCGCCAAAATTTTTCCTATTATGCGTTTGGCGTATACAAGTATAAGACATGGGATGAAATAAGGAAAGTGATTGCAAACAGAAATAAATGGAATTCGGTGTCTATCCATGAGCCGATGGATGATTCCGGGCGGACATATGAGGATAAGATTGTTTCTGCGGAATTTGATGATGGGGCGGCGCGGGATGAACAAAGGGTACTTTTTGATCGGATGTTTTTGTTATATTGCCATTCGTTTTTGGAATCATCGGCATTTCCGCCCCGTCTGCTGGCCTTGTATTATGCACGGGTATTGCCCCATTTGCTGGGTAAAATTCCAGATAGCAAAAAGGCATCTGCAAAATGGGCATATGAATATATGGAAGGCCAGACCATTGGCTGTCTTAAGGCGGATTCAGAGGGTTATCTTTGTTCTATGGTAGATAAAACACTTCAATGGGGCGGAGAATTTTGTAGGAAGCTGCAGGAAGAGGCAGAGTTAGGTAAAAAGGCAAAGTTACAGAAAAAACCAGTGATTCTAAAGGATGTTGTCTACACAGAAGTGTATGATAAAGGGAAAATTGAAGACTGGGCAGATTATATGCACAAAGTTGCGGCAAAAACTTTCATGTATATGCTGTTGGAGGATGCGGAGCTTTTAGAATTGGCAGAGGAGTACATAACGCATGACGATACGCTTTATCGGTATATTAGAAAGGGGGGAGACAAATGAATCACCTGGATCACATTGATTTTGACATGCTGTACCGCCTGGCGGAATGCGTGGAGGAAGAGCGTCCTTTTGACGATGCGGAGACTGCCGCTATGGAGCATATCGCAGACTGCAAAGAATGTTATAAAAAATTCTGCAGCCTGGCGGCATTGATGTCCGTTACGAGCAACAGCGGATATATGGTTTTGTCAGAGATGTTTGCGGAAAGAGAAGCCAGAAGAGAGGGGGAAAGAGAAAAAAGAGAGGAAATAGGGTTGGAAAAAGAGGCCAGAAGAGAAGCTGAAGGAGGTGACAAGAGAAGCACGGCTTCTCAAATTGAGGGAAGGGTCAGCAGAGGGATGGCTGTAATATCCATTGCCATCCAAAAAGTTAAGGAAGCTGTTTCTGTAAGGATGGAGCAAGTTGGGCAGGAGGAAGGCAGCATCCTTTTTGAAGCCCCGCTTGCTATTGCTGCCAGGGACGTTTCGGGGGATGCCTTAGTGGAAGAAGAGGAAGCAGTAAAAAAACTGGAAGATATCGAAAATGAGAGGAATTTTGTTGCAGTTGATCCAGCAGAGAAAGTGCTTTTGGTTCAGGTGGATGCCAGGAAGCTAAGTGATCATACCGCTGCTTATCTTATTTTGGAGAATGGAAGCCGAATAGATATTCCGTTTATAAAGACTGGGGCTGTGCTGAAAGGGAAAATAGAAAATATTCCAGAAGGAGAATTTAAACTCTATCTTGAAAAGTAGGAAGCCATAAGATAAAAAACCATTCGAGAAATCGAGTGGTTTTTTGTTGTTGGGAAAACGCGGATTGCTGCGACTATATAATGGAGGGGAAACATTAGTATGGATGGGATTTATGAGAGAAGGAGGGTGATATGGAAGCAGTATTGTTACGATTCAAGGATTTACAGGCCGTATGATAAACGCTGTATCCTAAAACAGGCAATGAAATAGTTAAGTATGGATTGACATTGATTTCTGTGAATGATAAAATACATTCAAAGAAAATATTAAGACAGGAAGACAGATGCAACAAAATTTACAAGAATAGGAGGAGAAATTATGTGGAAAAAAAAGGTTATTAGTTTGTTAATGAGTGTAATCTTAGTGATTGGCTGTGTATTTGCATCTGAGTTAGATGTGAAGGCAATCACAAGGAGTGAGGTTACGTCCCAGTTAAACAGCCTCATTGGGCAATATAATGGGAAAACTGCCAATTCTAACCAGATGTATATGGGCAAGCAGTGCAAGGGATTTGCGAACTGGGTGTTTCTAAAGATCTTCGGCGTATACATAGGGCCGTATCCGGAATCAGCCAATTATAAAATTACAAATCCAAATGCACAGACGATTGGCATTCTAGAGCCGGGGCAATTGAACCTGAACTCGGCAAGGGAATTGCTGAAGAAAGGCGTTCCGGGAGACTATATCCAGGTTCAGAGGAGTACGGCAAGAGGCCGGGGACCCCACTCAATGATATTGGCAGGGGTAAATGACAATGGGATAGAGGTCTTCGACTGCAATTCTGATGGCAGGAATACGATTAAGAAATATGGGATCAGCTGGTCAAGCTTTGATACGGCAAACCGTGCGATGTCGTTGTATCGGGCGCATGGATATGACCCTACGCCTAATACCAATCCTCCTACAAATCCCCAGATATGGAAAAATCAGTACTGGTATGACCTGAAAGATAGAATTGAGGTCACGGCACATGCCGATGGTGCGAGCAGTTACTGGATGTCAATGTTTAAAGATGGGAATAAAATTATTTCTCAAGGCGTGGAAGGCGGGAAGTTCACCCTTGATGCCAGTGCTTATGGAGAAGGAAAATACCAGGTCTATTTCTCATGTACAAATAGCGCGGGAACCGTAGATACGCAATGGATCGATTTTGATGTTGTGGGGTCGGCAGGGTACAGCAATGTATCTGTTTCTAATTGGTGGTACGACTTAAAGGATACGGTCAGCATCCATGTAGATACCATTATTGCGAAAGGCCAGAGGATAGAAATTGACAGGGTGACGCCAGATAATAAATTTATTGAACGGGTAATCCAAGAAAATTGTGATTCGACATTTAATATTGAGGCTTCACGTTTGGGGAAGGGGAATTATGCGGCTTACTTTTACGTGTATAATGGCTCAGGGGGCATTTATACGGATACAGTATTTTTCGAGATTGTAGACATACCGAAGCCAGACGCTGTTGTCTCTGCTTCAAAATCAAGCTATTCCTTACAGGATGAGGTTGAGATATCTGTATTAGTGTATTGTTCAAAGACCCAGTGGATTGGCATCGATCGAAATGGAGTTGAGCGGGTGGTAACAGACAGTGCGGATAACGCGAAGTACAGGATAAAGGCATCTACGCTAGGAAGGGGAAAGTATTCTGCCTATTTTACAGTGGCAAACAACTCAGGGCAATACGATACCTCCAGGGTGGCATTTGCAATAGACAATGAACTGACAAATCCGCAGATTTCCATTGGGAAGAAGAAATATAAGGCAGAGGAAGATATAGAGATTAAAGCTTCAGCAGATGGTGGGGTAGAAAAATATACAGCTAAGATATACAATAGCAAGGGGAAAGAAATCTTGTCACAGGATTTTACAGGGCATGATTTTTCTGTAAATGCTTCGAAGCTAGGGAAAGGAACGTTTACGGTTAAGGTGATATGCAGTAATTATGCCTTCCAGAAGGAGACAAAAAGCCTGGCGTTTGAGATTATGTGCGATCATGCGTATGTATCCAGAGTTACAAAAAAGCCTGCCTGCAAGAAAGAAGGGGTTAAAACGTATCAATGCTCTGTATGCGGAAATCAGTACACGGAGAGCATCGAAGCATTAGGGCATACCTATGTTCAGGCAGGAGTGCAGGAAGCGGCATGCACGTCAGAAGGGTTCCGTTTGTTCAAGTGTATGAGGTGTGAAGATTCTTACAAGGAGAAAATTGCAGCAGCAGGCCATGCGTATGAGAATAAGGTGATCCCTCCGAGCTATACAGAGAAGGGGTATACCCTGCACAGCTGCAAAAAGTGTGGCGACAGTTATAAGGATCAATTTACCAATCCGCTGGAACAGCCTGTGAAAAGGCCGAAGGCAACGGTAATCAAGTCATTGAAAAAATATAAGAAAGCGCTTACCGTTAGCTGGAAGAAAGTAAAAGATGCGCAGGGGTACCAGATCCAATATGCAACATCCAATACTTTCAAGAAAGCAAAAAGTGTTACAGTAAAGGGCGCTCAGATAACCTCAAGGAAAATAATTGGCCTCAAGGCAAAGAAGAGATACTATGTGAGAGTGCGGGCATATGCAGGGAATGGCAGCGACAGGAAATATTCAAAGTGGTCAAAGGTAAAGAGCCAGAAGACAAAATAGATATGCTGCGCAGCTGCCTGCCATATTGGGGGCAGGGATTGGACAGAGCTTCTGTCATTAAGATTGGGTATACAAAAAACCATTCGAGAAATCGAATGGTTTTTTGTTGGGAAAATACGGATTGCTGCGACTATATAAAGGAAGGAAAGTAAAAGTAAGCAGTAAGGGTAAGATTTATGAGAAAAGGAGAGTGGTAAGGAATGTCAAGGTTTGTTCTTGTCTATTTTTTCGGCCAGTGAATTAATTAAATTTTTAATGAGTTCGCGGTCGCTGTCATTTAACAGGCTGTATTGTTTTGCTAGCTGCCTGGCTTCATCGCTGATTGCTAATCCATGGGTTACATCTTCAAATATGGGTTCCGTACCGTGGGTGAGCCAGTCGGGATTCACATTGTATTCCCGGCAGATGTCGCGGATGGTGCGGTCGGTAATATTCCGTGTCCCTTTTTCCATATTCGTGATGGCGCCGCCGGACATATTAATCTTGGTTCCAAAGGCACGGGTGGTCAGATTAAGATGCTTTCTTAGAAACCTTAGTCTTTCATGGATATCCATTTTGTCACCTCTTCTTTCAAGAATAATGTTAACACATTTTGGGAGAGGTGTAAACATAAAAAATAGCCAAGTACAGATTGACAAGGACACGAAAGGGTGATAGAATAATTTCAAAGAATGATAAAATGATTTCAAAGAAATGTTAATTTGTTATTTCAAAAGAAAAAGGAGAGAGACACATGAATGAAAAAAATATAGAAGATGTAAAGGATACAGCGCTTAAATTAGATAAAATTCGTTCATATTGTCCAGAACAGTTTTATTACATAAAAGGTTGTATTCATTCCCTTTTGGACAGAAAAGAGTCAGGCCATCAAAACGTAGTTTTTGGAGAAAAGGGAAAGGAAGGATAAAATGAAAAAATCTAGATGATATGTGGCTGGCAAGAGTAAGTGGAAGTATCCTATTGCTTTTATCAATGGTGTTACCATTTGCAAATGAAGTAATGGAAATAATCTTTTTAGTTCTGTTTTTATGCGTTTCGGTTGACATTGTCCTGTGCTACTTTTACAGGTACTATGCTTGGAAATAGATATGGAGCAGGCGGAAAAGCTAGAAATGAGCGCATAGATTTCTGGTTTATCTAATACAAATTGAAAAAAAGGAGGAAAAAAGTATGTATATTCAAGTAGGAGGGCCGGATTGGGGAAGGATTATACCTTTATTTTTTGCAGCTATGATAGGCCTGTGTATTGTACTGGTTGTAGTATATTTTTGGTTAAAAATGAAAGATAATTCAAAACCGTTGATGAGCAAGAAAGTTAAAATTCTGGAGAAACCTATTCAGCAGGCTAATGTAGAATGGTATGTAGTAGAATGTGAAAATGGGGAAAGGTTAAAATTAAGGAGTTTTCAGGCGAACCATATTATAATCGCAGTTGGAGATATTGGGATTGTTGAATATAGAGGAAAGACAATCCAATCATTTCGGCGGCAGGGTTAATGTAAAGAGAACCATATACATTGAGGGTTTGTGATAAAACATAAAGTTTAAGTTATGTAAAAGCTCCCTAGGACTGTACAGGGAATGCCAATCAAGATAGTTTTATCTTGTCTTGAAAAGCAGAATGAAATAAGATGGGTGATATCTTGATGAAGAAGGTTTGGCATGTATTTTTGGCCATATAGATGATGTTCATTATATATAAAACCATTCGAGAAATCGAATGGTTTTTTGTTGGTGGGAAAATACGGATTGCTGCGGCTGTGTATTAAGGAAAGTAATTGGAATGGATAAGATTTATAAGAAAAGGAGAGGAATAAGAAAGGTTTGCTTTGGTTAATTTTTTCGACCTGACATATTAATCTTGGCTCCAAAGGCACGGGTGGTTAGATTAAGATGTTTTCTTAGAAATCTTAGTCTATCATGGATATCCATTTTTTCACCTCCATGAAAGTAATATATTATACCTTGATTTCAAAGTAAACAAAAAAGAACAACTAAATTACAATTGACAGCTGTGCAAAAAGGTGATAGAATTGTTTTCAAAGAATAGATTATAACAATTCAAAGAAAACAAAAAGGAGAGAGACAGATGAATGAACAGAAGATAGAAGATGTAAAGGGTACAGCATTAAAACTAGATAAAATTCGCACATATAGTCCCAATGAATTTTATTATATTAAAGGTTGTATTCATTGTCTTTTGCATAGAGAAGAAGTGGGCTTTCTGATGACTACAAAGGCTGTTTAGCCAGAAAAAGCTTCCCAAGTAGATAGCCTGACATTGTAAATGATAGGAGATTATTATATTCTGTGCGATTTAAAAATACATAACAATTTTAACAGTGATTGTTGTCCCGGCAATGGAAATGTTTCATCTGTAAATTGCAGGATAATGATAGATTTTGGTAAGCAGTGGAATCATAGTATTTTAAGGTTTAGGGAACAAAAAACAAGGTAGGGGTTGGCGCTGCCTATAGGATTGTGGAAGGAGAAAAAATGAAACAAGAGACAAAAAAGGGAGAAGTAATAAGATTAGGAGAAATAATAAGACTAAAGGCAATTATTATACTGTTGGCACTGTTGTTGGTATCTTTGTGTTCATCCATGAATGTGCATGCAGAAACATCCAAGGAAGTTACGGAGGCACGGAATGGAGTGCTTCGCGTGGATTTGCTCTATGTAGATAAAGATAATAATGAGTACCTTCTGGGGAGTGGAAGCGGCTTTCTGATTAACAATGATACGATTATTACCTGCGCACATGTGGTAAACCTTGCCCAGGAGGATGTAGAGGCAGCAGCGGAAGCAATTGGCGGAGATTTTGCCAAGAAGTATAAAGACAGGTTAAAAATCCGTGTCGTTGTAATGCGTGATATGTATGTGTATGCAACGGTTAAGAACCAAAGCGAACAGACAGATTTTGCAATTTTAAGTTTAAGCGATTCGATTCATGACCGTTCGCCATTGGCGCTGAATATAAAAGACGAGGTAGAATCTACGACACAGGTGTATGCGCTTGGGTTTCCGGCAGCATTGCAACCTTTTCAAAACGTAAATAGCTATACATATGATGATGTAAGCGTGACAGACGGGAAAGTGACAAAGCTTTCTACAGTTAATAATGTAGATATGATCCAGCATAGCGCTGTATTAAGCCAGGGGAATTCTGGCGGGCCACTGGTGACAGACGATGGTTACGTGGTTGGGGTAAATAATGCCAGTGTGGATAACTCTTATTATTATGCGATTACTATTAAGCAGGTTGTTAGTGCATTGGATGCGCTTGGCATAGAATATACGACGGGGGAAGGCGTATCTTCCGGGGCTGGAGAAGATGAGAAAAATGGGGAGGAAGTCCCGGGCGATACAGATATAGATACAAATATGGAACCAACAGGTGATGGGGAAAACCCAATAGATATGCCAATCGATCCAGAACCTGTGGAAACGGCAGATAAGGCAGCTTTAAATACTGCAATTGGTGTGGCAAAACAATTAGATAAGAGTTCCTATACCGAAGAATCTGTGGCTGACCTCAATGCAGTTATTACGGAAGCAGAAGCGTTAAATGCAAATGCGGAAGCAGGGCAAGCAGAGGTGGACGCCATGACGGCAAGGGTTGAGACAGCAACAAATTCCCTGGTAGAGAAGAGTTCCGGTTTGGATATGAAGCTTATAATCATTATTGCCGTTGTTGTGGTTGCTGTTATTCTTATCATTATCCTATTAGTTGCGATGCCGCGCGGGAAAAAGAGAAAATCACGGCCTGTAGGTGATGGCAGGGAAATGGCGCAACAAGGAGCCGCTTCATCCAGGAGCGGAAGCTATTCACAGCAATCTACAGTTCCTATACAGAATATGGGCGGCGGAGAAACGACTGTACTGAACCAGGGTACAGGAGAAACAACGATATTGAACGGTGGAGGCCATGGGATGGCAACATTAATCCGTGTTAAGACAGGAGAGAGTATCTCTATTAACCGTCAGCAGTTTACAATTGGGAAAGAGAAAAATAAGGTAGATTACTGTATCTCTGGGGACAGTACAATCAGCCGCAGCCATGCAAGGATTTCTGCAGCTGGGGGCGGATATACGGTTTCTGATCTGAATTCTACAAACGGAACATTTGTAAATGGAGTGAAAGTTGAGCCAGGGCGTTCTGCGGCTTTGAAAAACGGTGATAAGCTTGTCCTCTCGGAGGAAGAATTTGAATTTAGGATGTAAACGGTTGGGAGTGGAATGTTTATGGATTTTTATGCGGAAGCATATACAGATGTAGGAATAAAGAAGAAGACAAACCAGGATTCCCTCCTTATCCAGGAGGCAGATACGGAATGCGGGAAAGTAATCCTTGCGGCAATATGCGACGGGATGGGCGGGCTTTCGAAAGGCGAGGTAGCAAGTGCAAGTCTGCTCAAAGCATATGCAGACTGGTTCCGAAATAGATTCCCTGCGCTAATAAGGCAGGGGATCGGGGAGCAGTCGCTTAGGCAGGACTTGGAAGATGTTGCAGCGAAGAAGAGCAGACAGATTATGGAATATGGAAGAAAAACAGGAGTTAGCTTGGGGACTACGCTTGTCTTGCTGCTGATTGCAGAGAACCGTTATCATATTGTGAATGTTGGGGATTCGAGGGTTTATCAAATTTGGGACCGGATGATACAGCTGACAAAGGATCAGACTTATGTCCAGAGAGAGATTGATATGGGGCGGATGACGCCAGAACAGGCCAAAACGGATCCGCAGAGAAATGTCCTGCTGCAATGCGTGGGGGCAGGGGACTATCTAGAGCCTGATTTTTACAGCGGGGAAGTAAGGACGGGAGAAAATTATATGCTGTGTTCCGATGGCTTTCGGCATATCATAACAGAGCAGGAATTGTATCAGTATCTGAATCCGCATATTGCAGATACCCCACAGAAGATGCAGGAGAATATGAGATATCTGACAGAATTGAACAAACGCCGCAAGGAGCAGGATAATATTTCCGTTATTTTGATCCATACACGGTAAAGGGGGAAAAATATGCTGGAGATAGGGTCTGTTGTAGATGGAAAATATAAAATATTAAATAAAGTCGGGCAGGGAGGAATGAGCGTTGTCTACCTGGCGATGAATGAAAGGGCAAATAAGCAGTGGGCAGTCAAGGAAATCCGCAAAGACGGCAGCAGTGATTATGATGTTGTAAAGCAAGGGCTGATAGCAGAAACGGATATCTTAAAACATCTGGATCACCCAAACCTGCCCAGCATTATTGATGTTATTGATCGGGACGACACCTTCCTTATTGTCATGGATTATATTGAAGGGAACCCTTTAAGTAAAGCATTGGAGAATTATGGCCCACAGAACCAGGAAGATGTCATTGAATGGGGCAAAGAACTCTGTGATGTGCTGGGATATCTACATTCTAGAAAGCCGCCGATCATCTATCGGGATATGAAACCGGCCAATGTCATGCTGAAACCAGATGGAAGGGTAACTCTGATTGATTTCGGCACAGCGCGGACATTTAAGGAGACAAGCGTGGAAGATACGCGATGTCTTGGAACAGAGGGGTATGCTGCGCCAGAACAGTATGGAGGGCATGGGCAGACAGATGCCAGGACGGATATTTATAACTTGGGAGCCACATTATACCAGCTGATTACAGGGCAGTATCCCCGGCTTTATGAGATGCGGCCAATTCGTTACTGGAATCCGGCATTATCTTCTGGGCTGGAGGAAATCATTTTAAAATGTACACAAATTATGCCAGAAGACAGGTATCAGTCCTGTGAGGAGCTTCTGTATGATTTAGAGCATTACAATGAATTGGATATTGAGTACCGAAAAGCCGAGAACCGGAAATGGAGGATGTTCCTTAGTTCCAGTATCCTGGCGGTGATATTCTCAGTAGGAGCATTTGGTTTTCGTTCGGCGGCCAATGTACAGACAAGAAACAGTTATGATGGATATGTTGCTGCGGCATCTGTGGCGGAAGAGAGGCAGGCAATGGAATACTTTAAGTCTGCAATTAATTTGAAGCCTTCGGATGAGACTGCTTACCAGGAACTGCTGAAATACGTGACAAGGAATAATGTGATTACGAGCGAAGAAGATGAGGGCATACGTTCTATTTTTAACGAGACAAACGGGACGTCCCGGTCAAATATTGAATATCTGCGGCTGAATAATCCAGATGCGTATGAGGTGTTTGCTTATGAAATGGGAAATGCATATTTCTATACCTATGAAGAGGCTAACCGAAAAATGAAATCCCAAAAATGGTTTGAGGCTGCGAAAAGTTCATCCAGCCTGGATGTGCAAAAACGTGCAAGGGCGGAATGCCTGGAGAAGATAGCTTCTTATGCTGGGACATTAGGTGTTCAGAACCAGGCAGGAGACGCTTCTACGACATATTATGATTACTGGCTGGATATTACCTCGCTCATTAGCAGTGATATGATTTCGGCGGATAATAATGTTACAGCATTGCGGAGCTATAAAGATTTTGTATTCAATGTCTGTACTTATATGGAGCATTTTCTGGATGAGGGAGTTACACAGCGTGATATTTCAGCACAGTTAGCGATTGTGAAGGATGCTGTGACGGCAATGGATGTAAATGCTTCAAATTCTGTGGAGGCGAAGCTCAAGCAGGATACCTTTGAGAATATAAATCAGGCAGTGAAGATGCTGGGCGCGTCTGGTGTACGGACAGATGAGAAATCAGGGGAGGAAGCACAATGAATGAGGCGGAAAATTTAATTAGAATATATCGGACGTGTTTTATGGCCTGCCTGGTTCTGGCAATTATTTTTCTTGTGCTGACAGCTGTGATATTCTTTCGCTTCCGTATCCTCCAGGTGATTGCGAATCGGACAGGAAGGGCGCAGAAAAAGGGAATTGAGCAGATGAGGGAAGAAAATCAGCGGACTGGACGCCTGCGTCATGCTGAGAAAGTTGCCATGGGAGAATATACGCCCGTTTCGTTAAACAATGGGAACAATGTGGGGTATGGGAAGCCAGGTATGCAGGAAGAAAGGACGGAAAGCCTGTCAGTGCCTGAACAAACGGTAATTCCATCGGACGGAAAGTTTACACTAGTAAGAGAAGTGATACTGATTCATACCAATGAAGTCATATAAAAAAGCTGTCCATTCATAGTGGAGATAAAGGAGTGCAAAGCATATGAAAAAAGAACAAAAACATAAAAGGAAAAAGTATCTTGCATTGGTTCTTGTGTGTGCGCTGTTGCTATCGGGAATACCGAAACTACATCTTATTGTACAGGCAGAAATAGATGCACGGGAAGAGGCGCAAGATCAGCAGGAAGATGGAAAAGCAGAAGCAGAACAGGGTGATAATGGGGCAGAGCAGGGCATGGAAAGACAGGAAGAAGCGGAAATAGCCCAGAATGCAGAAGAAGCTGGGGAAGTCCAGAATGCGGAAGAGTCTCAAAATGTGGAAGAAGCGGAGGATGCCCAGGATGTAGAAGAATTGGAAGGAACAGCGGCAGCCGAGTATGGGGAAGAATCGGAAGCGGCAGGGAGCATGGACGTTTTGGAGGGGAGCGAAACAGCACAGGGAATGGAATCTGATGAAGGAAAAAAAGAAGATTTGTATGCAGAAGCAGAAGAAGAAAAGCCCCAGGTTGTGGAAAATACAGAAATAAACCATGCGCAGAATGGAAATTTGGCAGGACAAAATGCTGACGCAGATCAGCCTCAGGATGGGGAAGATGTGCCAGAGGCAGAGAAGTCCACTCCGGTAATTGAAGTGACATATGATCCAGTTTCCACAAGCACAGCAGAGGAGTATAGGGAGTTTTATAAAGCGCGGAAAGCGGTAGTGTCAGTGAAGAATTGGACGGCTGAGGGCGATGAGTTTGATGGGATTGTTCATTATGATATCAAGGCCTCATCTACAAGGATTGATGTGCTGGGATTAACCTCAGGCTTGGTATGGGTAACAGAGATGCAGCCAGATGGAAGCGCTGTATATAAGACAGAGATTGCATTTCCAGCTGAAAGCGCTTACGTTTTTGGCATGAAGCTGGATGGGAATAATAAAAATAATGCCGCGGAATATGAGCCGGCTACCTTTATGGTGGATGCTGCATCGCCAGTATTTGGAGAAGAGGGGATTATGTGCAGCCCAACTAATCACATGGAGACAAAATTGCCATATCATGATAGTGACGGCAGGGTTTGGTATAGCCAGGATGTTACATTTTCTTTTAAGGTACAGGATAATGGCTCTGGCTTGAAATCAGTAGTATTTGGGAAAGGGTCAGATGAATATAAGGATTTTAAGGGGTATGAGGATAAGTCGTATGATTTAAATACATATCTGGAGAATGGCATTAATTATGGGAAATGCGGAGAAACGCAGGAACAGGATTTTCGTGCGGAAGAGACAGGCAGCACCGATGGGGATGGGCTCTATCAGCTTGTGGTTAAGGCTTCTGATTATGCAGGGAATGAAAGGGAAGCCCAATCGGATGTCATTGGAATTGATAAAACGGCGCCAACCATTAAGGCAGAATCTGATGTGGACGGATGGGTGAATGACAGGGCTGTGTTTACATTTACACCAAGTGACAGCGGCTCTGGGATTGCACATGTATATTGTGCAAAAGGCAGGACAAAATCAGATGAGAATAAAATAGAAGTGAAGGAAGAAAATGGGGAATATGTAAAAGAATTTACTAAGACTGGCGGAGACTATGTCTGCTGGGCCATAGATCATGTGGGGAATGAATCTGCAGCAGTGCCGTTTCAAGTGAAGGTTGACAGTGAGGCGCCGGAGATTGTAGGTATTATATTTGCAGGGGTGGGGTATTCAGATAGCGAAGGATGGAAAGAAAGCATTAATGTCACGGAAACCAGTTATGGATATTATTTCCGAGAGAAAACAGAGCTGAGAGTCCGTGTCTGCGATGATGTCTCTGGAGTGAAATCCGTGTCTTATCAGCTGCAGGAACTTGGAGAAGCAAAGGGAGATGCCGTGGAACTGACAGAGTTGGAAACGGATGAAGATGGCGTATTATTTGCAAGCTTTGTAATCCCTGCTAATTTTAAAGGCCAAGTTTACGTGTCAGCGACAGACAATGCACAGAATACATGCGCTTCGGTAAGCCCGGAGGGCGTAATTGTGGAAAACATGGAAAAGCATGAGAAGCATGCGTCTGTCGCCATCAAACTGCCAGACCTTCCGAATGGGATGAAGGCATATTCTGCAGATCTTGAGGATATAGCTGTTACTGTGGAAGACAATTATACAGGCTTGAGGAGAGTGGAAGCAGAATTTATCTGTAATGGTGTTTCAGAGAAAGAGACTATTGAAATTGGCAATGATGGGAAGCTGTCAGGCGACAGTAATGGTTGGACAAGCCTGGGAGCAGACAATGCTTCTGCCATTGGAGATAATCTGATTACAAAGTTAGAAAAGAAGTTCTCTTTCAAGGGAGAAGGCAATGATATTAGATTAATCGTAACCTTGACGGATCGTGCGGGATTTCAGACGTCAGCAGAAAAGACATTTAGCATTGACAAGTCAGAACCTATCATTTTCGTAGAATATAAGCCAATAAAATCACAGACAGATACCATCCCAGTGTTCTATAATGGTGGATGCAGGGCTACTATCACTGTGGCTGACAGGAATTTTGATAAAGATATGTCGAAGAATGTAGTATTTGATATAAAGTCCGCTGTCGCGGATAGGGCGCCAGATATAGCAGAGCTGGAATGGGAAGAGGTAAAAGAAGATACGAAGACGATTCCAACGTACCGTACGGAAATCCTATTTGACCAAGACAGCCATTATAGCCTGGGAATGACGGTGTCAGATATGGCAGGATATTCCAAGGTTTATGGAGGGTATGTTTTTGCAGTTGATAAAACAGCGCCGGTATTGGGGGATTTCGAGATTCATGCGACAGACGCTGAGAAGATGAAAAAATATCAGGAGGAAAAAGAAAGTAAGGATACCATTTACTGGTATAATCAGGACATCACATTATCTTTTATGGCTCAGGATGTCATTTCAGGCCTGGCAGCAGTTAAAACAAGTCCCATGGAGGGGGCAGATGGCAGTTTCCAGAACCTGGTGGATGCACAGTATGGGCTAAAAGAGTATGCTGTTGGCGAAGGCAATGAAAAAACGGATTTTGGCAAACGCGGAGAAGTGGGAGAGAAACGCTATGAAGGGATTAAGACAGATGGGAATGGAATCTACCAGCTTTCTGTGAATGTGCTTGATTATGCTGGAAATGGCGCTTCCATGGATTCTAAAGTGATTGGAATTGATAAGACGGCTCCTAAGATTACAGACTTTACATTTAAGCCTTCCAATCGAGATCAGGTAGTGGAATGGGAAAGTCCAGATAAAGAAGAAAAGGGGTACGGATATTATTTTTCGGGGAAAGCGACAGTTACCGTAACGGCATCAGATGAAGGCAAAACACCAGGCTCCGGAGTGGCCACGATTACATACTGCATGAAGGAAAAAGGCGAAACAGAATGGAAAGAAACTACCATCAAGGTAAAAGCGGACAATAAGATTTCTTTTGAAACGCCGGAAAACTTCAAAGGCCAGATTTATTTTTATGCGACAGATAATGTGGGAAACAGCGGCAAAGAGCAGAACCTTAAGCGCCAGACAAATGGCGTGATTGCCGAAACAGAAACAATGCATAGGAAGAGTTCGGAAATAGAGATAAACTTGCCGGATACAGACTGCTATGACGCAGAGGGACATAACCTCTACGAGTCCGAAATCAGTGTTCCGATTATTGTCGCAGATTCCTATTCTGGATTGAGTAAAGTAGAATGGTCAGTAACTTCTGTCTACCAGGATTCAGAAAATAACCAGGAAGGAACCGTTATTATTGGCAATAATGCGGATGATGCAGATGCCCTGTCAAAAGATGCAGAAGGCTGGGAGATAGCAGAGAAGGACAATAACTTAGCCGTAAAGATGGAAAAGAAGATTACGGTGAGGAATAATAGCAATGATATTAAATTGACAGTGACGATAACAGACCGTGCAGGGCATTCTACTACAGAAACAAAAGTGTTCAGCATTGATAAGACAAAGCCGGATATTTCTGTAGAATACAATAACGAAGAATCGCCCGTTACATCCATGGATAAAAATTACAAAGCGTTTTATAAAAATGAACGCCAGGCAAAGATTACGATCCGGGAACGTAATTTTGACAAAAAAGAAGCAGATATGCTGGTAGAAAAGGCAATAAAAGGAGCGAAGGAAGCGATTATTTCCGGCTGGAAGGATGAAGATGGGCTGGGCGGAAGAAGTGACGATGCAGCACATACGTGTACGGTTACTTATCCAGGAAACGGCGCTTATCGGTTTTCCATGGAAGTGAAGGATTTGGCAGGAAATAGGGCACATTACCATAGGGACGGCTCGGCAGATATTTTTATTGTGGATAAGGATAAGCCAACGTTGCGCAAGGATAACCTTATGGTAGAACCGATAAGCTCTGATACGGTAAATACCTATACAGATGGGCAGGGGGTGCAATGGTATAACCAGAACGTAAGGTTTTTGTTTAAGGCAAAGGATGGATGCGCAGGGCTATATCATGTGACATCGAATGCATATGCGATGGACGAGCTTACCGGTCAGTTTAAAAAGGATATTGATAAAATCTATAAGCTGCAGGATTATGCGGTGGGGGAAAAAGATTATGGGAAACGGGGAGAAGTGGAAGAAGAGGAGTATACCGTTTCTTCTGACACGGAAAATAATGCAAGCCAGAAGTACAGGCTGATGGTAAATGCGGTTGATTATGCCGGGAACGAAAATTCTATGAGTTCTGATATTATTGGAATTGATCGGGAGAAGCCGCGGATTATTGGCATTGCTTTTGAGGGCGTGGGAAACCAGGACAGCGCGTGGAGGGACAGGACGACAGTCTCAAAAGAGGATTACGGCTATTATTTCCGTGGAGCCGCAACGGTGAAGATTACAGCTACGGATGTAAATGAAAAGGGCTTCTCTGGGGTAAAATCCATTTCTTATCGCCTGGCAGACATCCGTGATGACGGGGAACGTGAATTTATTACCCCGAAGCTGCAAGCAAATGAGAATGAGGCATTTATCAGTTTTGATGTCCCAGAGGGCTTTAAAGGCCAGATTTATGCATATGCAACCGATAATGTTGGCAACGAAGGGGCAATGGAACAGCCGGACGGTACGGTACGTGAGAACGAGGCGCAGAAGTCAGAGGCCAGGATTGAGGTAACAAGCCCAGAGACAGCCATTCAGGATGAAGGAGGCAGGCCACTGTACGCTTCCGACACAACATTCCATCTTATGGCAGAGGACATTCATGCAGGGATAGGAAAAGTGGAATGGTCCATAGAGTCTGCGGAAGATTCTGGAAATAATCAATCTGGGACGCTGGTAGTCAATCCAGATGGGACATTGTCAGAGACGAGCTGGCAGATTATAAAAACAGATGAAAACCTGGTTACAAGATTGGAACGGGATATTACCGTACACAATAATAGCAATAATATCCGTTTAAAAGTCACGCTGACGGACAGGGCAGGCAATGTGACGGAATACAATAACGGAGAAGGAGTGGTATTCAGTATAGACAAGACGCAACCCCAGATTGAGGTGGTGTATCTGCAAAATGATGCTTCAAATGATAAGTATTATAACAAAGACCGTACGGCAGTCATTACCGTAACGGAGCGTAACTTTGATGAAGAAGCTACAAATATGCAGATACAGATTACCAATACAGACAGGGCAATCCCGGCTTATGGCACATGGACACATGGCGGGGAAACAGGGACAGACAGGGCTACGCATACTTGCCAGATTACATATGCGGCGGATGGCGATTACACGTTTACCATGGGTACGGTGGATAAAGCAAAGAATTCCGCAGTATATGGGAAAACAGACGAGTTTACCATTGACCAGACAAAGCCGGAAGTTTCGGTTTCCTATAGCACAGACGGATTATCGAATGATATTTATTACAAGAGCGAATGTGTGGCAACGATTACCGTGACAGAGCATAATTTTAATGATGCAGGAATGGTGATTACACAGACGGCAGAGCTGGATGGACGGTCAATCCCCGTGCCTTCTGGCATCCGATGGAGCAGCAGCGGAGATGTGCATACGGCAACGATCAACTACGATACAGATGGGGATTATACGTTAAGCGTATCAGGGCAGGATATGGCTTTGAACGAGTTGGAAGCTTATACAGGAACAAAATTTGTGGTGGATAGGACAGAGCCAGAAATAGAGATTACAGATGTAGATGATATGACGGCATACAATGGCACGGTTGCCCCAGGTATTGCATTCAATGATATAAACTGTGATGCAGATAGCGTGAAAATTGTATTAAAAGGTTATGAGCATGAAGCGCAGGATCTGACCGGAAGCCTGTCAAGGAGTGCGCATGGAGGCAGTATCCGCCTGCCAGATTTTAACCATACAGCAGATGTGGATGATGTTTATACGCTTACGGCCAGAGTCTCAGATATGGCAGGGAACAGCAAGGAGGTTTCAAAAGTATTTTCAGTAAACCGCTATGGCTCCAATTATATCCTGGGCGATGATACGCAGAAACTGGTCAATGATTATTATGCGAACCAGGAAGAAGACCTTGTGATCCGTGAGATCAATGTAAGTTCCTTGCAGACAGAGGGAATTACTTATAGCCGAGATGGCGAAATGGTGACGTTGAAGGAAGAGGAAGATTATGATGTCCAGGAGGACGGGACAGAATTTGCATCCTGGAAAGAATATACCTATACGGTGCATGCACATAACTTTGAGGAGGAAGGCGCTTATACGGTGACGGTACTCTCGACAGACACAGCCAAGAACAGCATGTCGAACCGTACGGCCAAGATCAAAGAGTACACCAAAGAAGTTGCGTTTGTCATTGACAAGACCGCGCCGACCATTGTTGCCACCGGGGTTGAGAATAACAGGCAGTACATGGAAAATGAGCGGGAAATCAAAGTGGACAGCCAGGACAATGTAGCGATTGATTTTGTGGAAGTATATTTAAATGACAGCGGTACGCCTGTCCAGACATGGATGAAGGAAGAACTGGCAGAAAACAATGGCATTATGAACTACATGCTGAAAGCGGCTTCGAATTGGCAGAGCTTACGGTTTGTGGCCGTGGATAAAGCGGGAAACAGGAAAGAGAGTGATATCCTCCGATGCCTGCTGACTACAAATGTATGGATCCAGTTTATCAATAACCGTGTAGCGTTGTATGGGACGTTTCTTCTCGTAGCGCTTGCCGGAGGCGCCTGCTACTTTATATTTGCGAAACGCAGGAAGAAGAACCAGGAAAAGGGAGCGGATGCCCAGTAAGGGGAAGTGTAAGGAAAAAGAATGGAATGCCCAGTAAGGGGAGGCGTAAGGAAAAAGAATTGGGTAGCCAGCAAAGGGAAACGTAAGGAAAGGGGATGGATGCCAGATGGAACAGGGACAGGTTATGGGTCAGCTCTATCAAATTATAGAAGAGATTGGCCATGGCGGCACAGGGGTAATCTATAAGGCATACCATCTCCGGCTGGGGAAATATGTAGTGATTAAAAAGATTAAAGATCATTTCACGGGGTCAGTCAATGTGCGGACAGAGGCAGATATCTTAAAAAAGCTGCGCCATACATGCCTTCCCCAGGTATATGATTTCATCCAGGAGGGAAGCCAGGTATTTACGGTGATGGACTATATTGATGGCTATGACTTGGAATATTACCTGGAACAGGGGATTTGTTTCCCGCCCCAGCAGCTTCTGGTGTGGCTGCGTGAACTGTGCGGTGTCCTTATGTACCTGCATTCCCAGAATCCCCCCATCCTGCATAGCGATATTAAACCGGCTAATATTATGGTCACTTCCGAAGACAATATCTGCCTGATTGATTTCAATATTTCTTTTGGGCTGGAAGATGAGAAGGATATCTTGGGCATTAGCCCCTATTATGCAGCACCAGAACAGTACGATCGGGCGCAGTTGTATGGGATGCATGAGATGGAGATGCCGCCATTGGATGGCAGGATGGATCTGTACAGCTTGGCGGCGACATTTTACAGGCTGGTATCCGGAATCCGTCCTAGCACAGATTACGAGACAAATGTTCCGCTTTCTGCTATGCATTTGCCAGAATTTGCGCCGGAATTTCTGCATGTGATTGATAAATCCATGCGGATTAATCCGCAGGAACGCTATTACACGGCAAAGGAAATGTATGGGGCGCTGTCTGATTTGCGGAAAATGGACAAGCGCTACAGACAGTTCCGCTTAGGGGTTATTACAGCGACAGCAGCATATGCTGCTGGGCTGATGTTGTCTGCCGGGCTGATTTTGTATGGAAGGAATCTGTGTATCAGGGAGGACTTTATGACGGATTATGGGATCCTTTCCGATGCGCTGTCCGAGGGCAAGGAAGAACTGGCGCTTGACAAATGTTTTGAGATATTGAATGAAAACAGATACAAAGGGCTATTGGAGCAGCAGAATGGCAGGAAGGCAGAAATCCTCCATGTAGTTGGCAATTATTACGATAGAAACGGAGATTATGCCAATGCCAGCGCCTATTATAGGGACGCGGCAGAAATTTCGGGACTATCAGCTGAAACAGGGATTTACAGCCGTGACTATGCAATTTCCCTGGCAAAGGAAGGAAAGGTTGCGCAGGCGGAATCCATTTTGTGGCAGTTGGAGCAAAGTGCTGTAAATAGCGTACAGATTCATTATATTGAAGCAGAAATTGCCTATGCAAAACAGGAATATGAAAAGGCAGAAGAAAAAGTACAGATGGTATTGGATGGAAATCCAGATACGGAATTAAAGATAAAATCCTATATGCTAAAAGCAGATATTTCGGGAAAGCTGGGAAAGGAACAGGAACAGGCTGCATGTTTGGAGAAGGCGCGGGCATGTGGCGGGCAGGCCATCGTATTGCGCAAGCTGGGGGTTGCCTACATGGGACTGGCAAAAAATGCGCAGAAGGGAATGGAAAAAAGTAAGTATTACAAAAAAGCATTGGAAATATACCGCCAGTTATCATCATTGGCTTACCCTTCCGTAGAAGACAGGCTGAACCTGGCAATTGTGTATCTGCAAATGGGAGAAAGCTATCATTGTGAGGAAACGCTGCTTGCAATGACAGAAGAGGGGGTTGGGGATTATAGGGTGTGGATGTATTTGGCTTTTTCCTATGAATGGGAGGGGGATTTGGCAAGGATGAAGCCATGCTGTAAGCAGGCTGTGGAAATTTATGAGTCTTCTGTCCCGTTCGGACAGGAGGGTGTAATGGATGAGCAGATCCGGCATCTGTATGAACTGTATGAACAAATGGGGGGGTAGGAATGGTGGGAATTGGATATATTGTTCTAGGAATTATATTAACGGCAGTATGGACAGTTCTGTTTTTGGCAGTGCTGTGGCTTTTGATCCGATGGGGGAAGACATTTTAAGGAGAAATAGTTTATGGAAAATAAGCTAAGGACATGGCTGGCAGCCCTTATCTGTGCACTCGTTATCATTTGTGCAGGAACTGCTGTTATTTTGGTATGGAATCCGGGGAATTTAGAAAAGATTTATCAAAAGCAGATCCAGGTAGCGGACAAGTATTTTATAGACGGCGATTATGAAAATGCTGTTATTTCCTACCAGACAGCCATCCAAAAAGATAAAAAAAAGGAAGAACCTTATCAGAGGCTGGCAATGATTTATTTGTCCAGAAATGAGATGGCGCTCGCCAAGGATATCCTAAACCGTGGAATTTTAAATACGTCTTCACCGAACCTGCAGCTCATGTGGGCAAAATACTTTGAAGAAGGTACTGTAACGGCGAACACGAAAACAGAACAGGAAACTCAAACTGACAGAAAGCTGAAAACAAAAAATAAAAACCTTAACAAAGAAAAAAAGGAAACGCAGGGAGAAGAAGAGACGCACCAAGGGGAATTTTTCCCAGTGGATGGACAGGTGATTGATGCAGTGACAGGAGAGGGCGCTTCTGGAGCGCTCATCAATGTCCGAGCAGAAGGGAAGGAAATGGGTGAAATCCTTGCAAATGCGGTTACGGATGCAAATGGAGAGTATGTCTTGGAATTAGAAAGCGGGTATTATCTGGCAGAAATAGAACTGGATGGGTATATGACAGAATATTTTGAAATGGCCGTGGATGCGTTTGGGGATATTGAAAATGGTCAGTTTGTGCTGTCGCCGGAAGTGGGAAGCGGCCAGATCCGGATTGTTTTGGAATGGGATGCAGCGCCCAGGGATTTGGATTCGCATTTGGAAGGGGCTCTTTCGGATGGGACAATCGTTAATATCTTCTATCGGAATAAAACGTTGGAAGCAGGAGGGGAAGAGATAATATCCCTGGATGTGGATGATGTAGATGGCTATGGCCCAGAAACAACAACAATTAATGATATAAATGGCAAGTACCGCTTCTATGTCATCGATTTTGAGCAGGAGGGGACGCTTGGGGAAAATGGGGCAACGGTGAAGGTCTATATGCCAGGAGAGGAAGAGCCAATTGTGATTACAGCGCCTGCAGATGCGGGAAATGAATGGGATGTGCTGCAGATTGAGGATGGCAAATGTATACATTAGAGGATCGTGGGATCATAAGTGAAGTTGCGTGCGGCAATAATTTTGGCTATGTACTGGAGAAAGAAAGCTATTTTGTAAGTACGGATTATAAAGTCCTTATGGGACAGCATAATGACATCTTTGTTCCCTGCATGAAGATGTTATACAATGGGAAGATCGAGTTATATTACATAACAGACGGTTTTATCTCCATGTTGGCAATGATGGAAGGCCTGATGCCCGATCAATTGGCCAATATTGTGATAAACCTCTTTGGCAGCGTCATGGAGGTCAAAAATAATGGCTTTTTACAGAGCCAGAATATTGATATTTCGTGGAATAAGATATTTATCGATCCCGCTACTTTGATGGTCAGGCTGGTATACCTTCCGATTAATGCCAGGGCATTTGGCAGCTATGTTGAATTTGAAAGTGAACTGCGTTCCAGCCTGGTGAAATTTATGCATAAAATGGTGGCTGCATCTGGTAATAAATTGGATAAGTTTGTCCAGGATTTGACAAATAGCATCCTGTCTATAGAAGATATTTATAAGAAGTATAAGGGCGTTACGGCGGAAGCATCCTCTCATAAAAAGGAAAAGATGGATTCGGATAATGATAATCATAGTGGGGGCGGGATTTGCGTATTAAAACTGTCGGCAATCAATACATCGGAATATTTTGAGGCAGTCCTTGATAAACCGCAGATTGTAATTGGGAGGAAGCAGGAATCGGTAGACATTGCTTTTCCTTTCAATCGGGCGATCGGAAGGCGGCATTGCGTTGTCACAAATTACAATGGGAACTATTGTATTATAGATGAAAACAGCCTGAATGGGACATTTGTGAATGGTGTAAAAATAGTGCCGGGGGAAAGCGTCCCTATAAAAAGGGGGGATGTGATCCGGATCGCGGATCGTGAATTTCAATTAAAATAAAGAAGGTGACGGAATGCCTAAGCCAAGGATTATCATTGCAGATACGGAAGAAATTATTATATCAGCCCTTCAGCTGAAGTTTGCCAAGGAATTTTTTGAGCAGATTGATCTGGAGGTGATTACAGATAAGGATTATTTCAGGAAGATGTTTTCAATTCCCCAAATGGCAGGCATTCTTATTATTTCGGAAGAATTTTATGACCAATCCATACAGCGGCATAACATTCCCCATATATTTATCATGAAAGAGCAGTATCAGGAAGGGCAGACGGCGAACCTGAATGTCCATTATATTTCCAAGTATACCAGCATCATGGATATCTTTAATGAAATAACGATAAAAAGCGCTGATGTACTTAATATGAAACAAGAGGCACAGGAAACACAGGTTGTTCTTTTTTACTCGGCCAGCGGTGGGACGGGAAAAACGATGGTGTCAATGGGAATCTGTGCATCGCTTGCCCAGCAGTATAAAAGAGTTTTGTATCTCAATGCGGACCGGCTGCAGACCTTCCAGCATATGCTGAAAAATCCCTCGCCTATTACGGCGGCAGATATTTATGTAAAGCTTTCTTCTGTTACAAGCCATATATACCCGGAAGTAAAGCATGTGATAAGAAAAGAGATGTTTAGCTATTTACCGCCCTTTAAGGCCTCACTGCTTTCGTTAGGGCTGGATTATTCTATCTATGAGAAGATGGTTCTTTCTGCCAAGGAGAGTGGAGATTATGACTATATTGTCGTTGATGCAGATGTATGCTTTGATGAGGCCAAGGCATCGTTAATCAATATCGCAGACAAGGTAGTAATTGTTACGACCCAGGATTTGCCGGCGGTTATGGCAACAAATCTGCTTGTGGCAAATATTACTGGGAGCAGGACGGATAAATATATTTTTATCTGTAACAATTTTAGCAAAGAAGAAGCCAGCGCTTTGCTTTCTTCTGATATTGAGCTGGGATTTACTGTTAGTGAATATATTGAGCGGTTCCCCAATTGTACTTATAGGAACCTGGGAGATTTTGCCAGGGAAGGGTGTATGAAAAGAGCGGCATTTCTGATTATGTGAAGTGCCAAGGGTACATGAAAAGAGCGGCATTTCTGGTGATGTAAAGTGTCAAGGGTGCATGAAAAAGGCGGCATTTCTAATTATGTGAAGGAAAAGGTGGGGGATATGGAACAGGATATGATAATTATTACTTTTAACATTTTAAAGAGGAATTTTACAGCTGATCTTGAAGTGCCTTTACATATTTCAGCAAACGATCTTGTGACGGCATTAAATACGGCATATGAATTAGGTATGGATACCACGGATATAAAGAACTGCTATTTAAAAGCAGAACGGCCAATTGTATTGTTAAAGGGGGATAGGACCTTGGCAGAATTTGGCTTAAGAAACGGAAGTGTTATTAATTATACGGAATAGGGGGCATTTGGATGGATAGCAGATTTAAGCTTATTATAGCAAACAACAATATCTATAAGGAAGTTGAGCTGGCGCCAGATGCCCGGCAGCTTAAAGTTGGAACAGGGATTGCATGTGACGTCCGCCTGAGAAAAGAATTCTTTTTTGGGCAGATAGAACTGCTTTTCGTCAAAAATGACAGGGGATGGTCTGTGCATTGTTCTGACAATCTTTATTTATCCGTTGGCGATGTGAAGAAGCTAATGACAAAAAGCCTGGATCATGGAGATGTTTTGGAGATAAAATACCAGGAATCTGATAATTTGGCATTTTCCCTGGACTTCCTGATTGATTTTGATGATGGCAAGAAAAAATATGAAAGAGTGATTGATTTGGCCAATGCTGCAAGGATAACAGCAGGAGCGTCAAATTCATGCAATATTGTCCTGGGCAGCAGTTATGTCAGGGGCGATGAAATGGAACTTACAAGGCGCGGCTACACATATCTAGTGGATACTCATAAGACGACCTATGGCGTTTACATAAACGGCAGGAAGATTACGGATCGTGATATTCTGGAGGAAGGGGATTTTATATCCATAGCGGATTATTCCTTTTATTATAAGGAACATCAGTTGTGGACTCAGAATCGTTCGGACATGTTTTTCAATGGACTGCAGTATGCGGACAAGCCAAAGCAGAATTCCTATCCTGTGTTTAAGCGCAATACGCGTATCAAGACAGTTTTGTGTGAGGATGACATTGAGATCCTAGACCCTCCAGCAAAGCCGAAAAAGCCGAAGAATAATCTCTTAATGAGCCTGCTTCCTTCTGTGGGGATGCTGCTTGCCGCTGGCATCATGGCTTATATCGGCGGGGCGACAATGCTTATTTTTAGCGGAATATCAACGATAATGGCAATCATAACATCCGTTCTTGGCATGCTGCAGGGGAAGCAGGAGTATGAAAAGGATATTGAGGATAGAAGCCTAAAGTATAATGCTTATATTGATAACAAATGCAAGGATATTGAACGACTTCGGAATGAGGAAGCCAGGCAGTTGGAACGAATTTATATAGGTTGTGAGGAAAACAGATACCATTTTGAAGTGTTTTCATCCGATTTGTTTGACCGGGAGGTTGGCGACGAAGACTTTCTGCATGTCAGCTTAGGACGGGGCGATGTAGAGGCAATGCAGAAGATTAAGTATAAAAAGCAGGAAAAACTGGAAATTGAGGATGAACTGCAGACCCTGCCTGAAAAAATCTGCGCGGAGTACAGGCAGATCCACAATGCACCCATTGTATGCGATTTCCATAAGAGCAGCGCAGTTGGCGTAATGGGGGATGAAAATTTCAGATACGATATCCTCAAAAGCACCGTTTTTGACATATGCGCCAGGCAGTTTTATACGGATGTCAAGCTCTTCTTTATTGTGGACAGCCAGAATCAAGCGATTGCAAACGAATTCCGCATGCTTCCGTATGTCAATAAGGAGCTTCCAAATAACAGGAACATTGCCTGTGATGAGGAAAGTAAAAAGTTGGTATTTGAATTTATTTATAATGAACTGACAAGGCGTTTGGGCAACCAAGATAAAAGGTATGTCCATTATGTAATCTTTTTTTATGATTTATATGGATTTGCCAGCCATCCGATTTCAAAATTTGTAGAAAGAGCGTCAGAACTAGGCGTAACATTTGTATTTTTTGCAGGGGAAAGCGCAGAGATTCCACAGGGCTGTAATTATTTAATCTGCCAGAAAGATAATCAGAGGGCGGAGCTTGTGGATACCGCAAATGCGGCATTGGGAAAAGAGTTTCAATATTACAAGGTTTCAGACGAAACCATCCGTTCTATAAGCTGCCTGCTTGCGCCAGTTGAGGCAGAGGAGATATCCCTGGAAGGAAGCCTGACAAAAAATATTGATTTATTTCAATTGCTGCATATTTTTAGTGTGGATGATTTAGATTTGAGGGCAAGGTGGAAGGCTTCGAAGGTCTATCAGTCCATGTCTGTCCCCCTTGGCGTTTCCAAAACGGGAATTGTATCTTTGGATTTGCATGATAAGGCGCATGGCCCGCATGGACTGGTTGCCGGGACTACCGGTTCAGGGAAATCAGAGATTTTGCAGTCCTATATCCTGTCCATTGCAACGTATTTCCATCCCTATGAGATTGGGTTTTTGATTATAGATTTCAAGGGCGGGGGGATGGTGAATCAATTTCGGGATTTGCCACATCTGCTGGGGGCGATAACAAATATTGATGGCAAGGAGATTGACCGTTCTCTGAAATCCATAAAGGCCGAATTGCAGAAGAGGCAGAGGCTATTTGCCGATGCAGAAGTGAATCATATTGATAAATATATCCAGAAATTCAAGGAGGGAAAGGCTGCCATGCCGCTCCCGCATCTGATTATCATTGTGGATGAATTTGCAGAGCTAAAGGCGGAACAGCCGGATTTTATGAAAGAACTGATTTCGGCAGCTAGAATCGGGAGAAGCCTTGGCGTCCATCTGATCCTGGCCACACAGAAGCCAGCGGGGCAGGTAGATGATCAGATTTGGAGTAATTCACGGTTTAAGCTTTGCCTGAAGGTACAGGGGCCGGAAGACAGCAATGAGGTATTAAAATCCCCGTTGGCTGCCGAGATTAAAGAACCAGGAAGGGCATACCTTCAGGTTGGAAATAATGAGATCTTTGAACTGTTCCAGTCTGCTTACAGTGGCGCCCCTGAGAAAAGCGATGCGATAGGCGCAAAGGAATACAAGATAAGCCAGCTGTCACTGTCAGGAAGGCGTAAAACGGTTTTTGAGCAGAAAAAATCGGAAAAGGATGTAAAAGGGCGTAGCCAGCTAGAGGCAATTGTATCGCATGTGGCGGGCTATTGTGCAAAGTGCCAGATTGATAAGCTGCCAGATATCTGTATGAAATCTCTGGAACATACGATTATGTATGAAGAGGCGGTGAAAGACAGGCAGGTACAGCTTGGCGTGTATGACGATCCGGATAAACAGTACCAGGGGGCAATGTTTCTGGATATTGACAACAGGAATACATTTATCCTTGGGGCTGCCCAGTATGGGAAAACGAATATCATACAGCTTCTGATTCGGCAGATTGTATCACAAAAAACCGTAAGCGAGGCAAATATCTATATCTTGGATTTTGGGTCGCTGGTATTGAAGAATTTTGAAGAATTAAAGCATGTGGGCGGTGTTGTATGCCCCACAGATGATGAAAAGCTCAAGAATTTGTTTAAACTACTGCAGGAAGAGATTTATTCAAGGAGGGAAAGATTAGTATCGGTAGGAGTTAGTTCTTTTGCATCTTATCTGGAAGCGGGATATAAAGATTTACCGCATATCTATGTTTTTGTAGACAATATGACGGCATTAATGGAGCTGTATCTGGAAAATGATGAAACCTTTTTGGGAATTGTCCGTGAAGGGCTGGCGGTGGGAATTTCTGTGATTATGGCCAATGCCCAGACAAATGGGATAGGCCTTCGGTATATGGCAAATTTTGCAAATAAAATCTGCCTGTACTGCAATGATACGAATGAGTATGGGAATCTATTCGATCATGTAATATTGAGGCCAGATGAATTGCCTGGCAGGTGTGTGTTAGAATATGACAAGCGCCAGCTGGAATGCCAGGCCTATCTTGCGTTTGAAGGAGAAAAAGAGATTGAAAGGGTTTCCGCGATCAGAAGCTTTATCAATGAGGTTAATCAAAACAATACGGGAATGAGGGCAAAATGCATTCCGTTTATTCCGACTGTGCTTACGCCAGAACAGTTTATGGATGGTTTTGGCGCTGCCGCAGAAGAATATAAACTGCCGATTGGATTGTCGTACAAGGAAGTTGTGCCATATTATCTGGATTTTGCACGCTTAGGGGCAGTTGGCTTATGTGGGAAGGAAACACAGGCGCATATAGGATTTATCAAGGATGTTATCGAAAGCTTGAATGAGAGGCAGGCAGAATATCCAGTAAAGGTCTGCATTTTTGATGATGTGAACAGGGGATTGAAAGAATGTCAGAATATTCCAATCGTTGATTTATATACTATTTCAACGGAACCGGTTATTGGGCTTTTATCAGAATGGAACCATATTCTGCAGGAAAGATACCAGCAGATGATTGATGAAACTGAAATGGGAGGCAATGAACTGTTATTCCTTGTGATTCAGAATAATGATGCTGCAAAAGCCATCTATGAAGATATGGATGCGATGAATCAGTATATGGATATGATTAGCAGATATAAAGCATTAAATGTATGTGTAGTCTTTTCTAATTACGAAAATGTCAATATTCCATACGATGCGCCTGAACCAATAAGAAACATTAAGCAGGAACGTCATTTGCTCTATTTTGATGATTTGGACAACTTGAAAGTATTTGATGTGGCGTATGAGGACTTAAGAGATAATAAGAAGAAGCTGCAGGCAGATGATGTATATTATATCAAGGATAATAGTGTCGTAAAAATTAAATTAAAAAATAGTAATTGATCATTTGATGGCTATTGGGATTCCAATTTGTCATAAATAAAATTAACAAAAGGAGGAAGTAGTATTATGGCAGGTCAAATTAGAATGACGCCGGAAACGATGAGGCAGAGGGCAGGGGAGTACACAACGCAGGCTAATAATTTACAGTCAATCATTACAAAAATGGATGCCCTATTAAGGCAGCTTCAAAGCGAGTGGGAGGGCAATGCAAGCGAAGCATATGCAGCAAAGTTTGCAGAGCTTAGGCCAGGATTTGTAAAGGCCAAGGAGTTGATTGACGAGATTTCGACAGCATTGAAGAACACTGCGGAAATTGTCAGCCAGACAGACCAGAATATTGCAAATCAATTCAGGAAATAAAAGATTTGTAAAATTCCTGACAAGAGTTGGTGGCAGTCGTTTCCTGGCTGCCACTGGCTTTTGCCATGCTTAGAGTAAGGAAGGAGTGGGAATCGTTAGCAATGACAAAATCAGAGGTTCGGAAAAATATATGGCAATATGAGAATTCTGCGGATGCATGCAGGAGGAATATCAGATCTTTGGAAAATAAGATCCATGAATTGGAAAGGCTCAGAAGTAAATTTCAGGCATTGCAGGATTCCTTTGGCAGCAGGCAAACGGATAGGAGACAGAAATTATCAAACCTGTTTTCAACCAGGCTGCATGTAAAAATGATTTCTGCTTATACATCTGCGATGAATGGATTGCTGACAGGCTCAGAATATCAAAATGCATATGGTGGATTGTCTGCGGCAATGGAACGGATTAATGCCCAGATTAGAAGGCTTCAAAATGAAATCCAGATGAACAATTCAAATTTGAACTACAGCATCAGAAAAATGAATTATTGGAAAAGCCGTTTGAAAGACGCAAAAGATTGAAAGAAGGTGGCAGAATGGCAGGCGCTGCTTTGCAGATTGATGATGATTACTGTAATGCAATGGGGCAGTATTTTATCAATGAAGGGAAGGAGATAGAGGGGTTTTTGAATGAATACATTAGTATTCTGGAAAGTATAAAGAGTACATCCATAAAGAAGGGGAATGTGGCAAACGCATTAGAAAGCTATATTGCATGTGCGGGCAAAATCAAAGGGCAGATTAATGATATTGCATCTATGGCACAAAATCACTGTTCGAAATATATTGCCTCAATTGACAATGCAGATCAATATCTGTTCTGATTGGAGGAATTGAAATGGGTGAGATACTGATAAATACAGACAGTCTTGCGGCAGAAATTGGTAGGCTCTATACATTAGGCGCCAAAATTGCAGCATCAAGCATTGCATGCCCGGCCGTGGTTGGCGGCGGTTCTTCGGTACAGGAAATAGAAAATCTGGGGAAAAATTTCCAGAGCATCCATAACAGTGTTTCTGTATTAGTGGCAAATACGGTTTCGTTTATGGAGAATGTGAAGGCAAGTTATCAGAAAAATGACAGCAATGCTGCAAAAAATTATACATAGGCAGGTGATGAAAAATGATGAGAGATTTTTCAGACTCCGCAAAACAAAAACTACTGAATCTGGTATCAGAAGTTGAAGATGAAAAGATGTCTGATTTTACAGATTGGATGGGTGACAGATGGTATGATTTTGAGAGTTGGATAGGAACTCTTAATATAAAGAATTACATCAATAATGTGAATGCATACCATAAAAAGGTGATTGACAAAAACAATGCAACCAAAGAATCTATAGAAAAGATTTTCTCTGATGTAAAAAAGGTTGACATTTCCTATACCCCTGTTTTTTCAAATGCTAATACGCTGCTTGGAAAGTGGGAAAATTATATGGCGGCTATGAGTGATATGGTCAGTCCTGGAAATGGGCAATTCGAGGCATCCTACATACAGAATACGCTGAATGATTTATATATGCAATTAAAGGGTGATACGGTAGAAGCGGTAAGGAACAGTCTGAAACATGAAGACGGGATTGGCAATGTCAGCTATGATACCCAGGCGCTGGAAACATATCTAAAAATGCAGCCGGAAGATATGACAGATGCAGAAAAAGAGGCTGTCATACAGATTATAAATGAACTGTCAGAGCTTAATGCATTTCATACTACGGTAATGTCTTACGGAGATGAAAACGCAGAAGCATATTTGGCATATATTTCAGGGTATACGGCAGATGAAGAGACTTATATGAATTTTATAGCATGCGGCGCATATTACAATGATATGTATTTGAAAGTTCTAAATATAATGTCGGAGACAAGCAAAGACAATGCGAGTTTTTCATCCAAGCTATTAAATATAGGAAATGAAAATGTGGATGTAGGGATTTTAGGGATGGAAGGTTCTGCTGAAATAGAGAGATTCCTAAAAAATATACCTGTTTCAGCATCTGCGGATTTGTCAAAATATCGCTATAAAATTGAAACACAGTATGCAGAATTATATGCCCAAAAGGTCACGATATCTGGTGAGGCAAAGGCTTCAGCGGATGTAAAAATAAAAGGCTCAAAGAAAAAGCAGAAGGATGACAGCATAAAAGTTGTCTATGATCCCAAGACAGGCGGATTTAGGGAATGTGGTAAAGATGAATTTAAGGAACTTGAGGAAAAAGCCCGTCTTGCAGGGATTCATGCAGGAGTAAGCGCAGAAAGTTCAATGGTAGAAGGGACATTATCAGGTGAGTCTGAATATGCATCAGGGAGTGTAACGGCTAAGATTGGAACAGCGAAAGTAGATGCCAACCTTGATGTTGGATTATATGTGTATGATTCATCAGGGAATAAAATAATAGCGCCGACCGTTAAGGCAGAATTGGGGGGAAGCGTATCAGCGATCAGCGTATCGGCCAACGGGAGAGTGGGGAATGAATCTATTGGGGTATATGGCAAGGGGAATGTGGATCTGTTAGAAGCAGAAGGAAAATTGGATGCAAAGTTTACATTGCTGGATAAGGACGGAAATTTTGATTTACAAGCTGGAGTAGGTGCTTCGGCAGAAGCAAACCTGGTGGAAGCATCTGGCAGTGCGGGCGTAGAGGTGTTTGGCGCTGACGTTGGAGTGACAGGAAGTGTTAAAGTTGGAGTAGGTGCGCATGCAAACGCAGGATTTGTAGATGGGCATTTGAAATTAGATGTTGGAGTGGCAGTTGGGGTAGGCGCAAGCTTAGGGCTAGACATTGATGTTGGTGGGCTGATTGATGGTGTTGCTACAACAGTGGCTAATTCCTGGAGTGACATCAGTTCTGCTGCTTCTAAAATGTTTGCTGGGATAGGTAGTTTTTTTAGCTAAAACGGAAGTACATTACGATTGATTTTATTTTTTATTCTGTTATGATGGTAGTGGCAGTGTCTTATTGCCCGGATCATTAATTAGGAGGATAGTCTATGGAAAATAAACGGCTGCCGATTGGCACGGTGCTTTTACTAAAGGAAAGCACGAAAAGAATAATGGTCACAGGCTATTATCAGAGGACGAGAGATAGTGATAAACTCTGGGATTATGCAGGGTGTCTCTTTCCAGAGGGATTTGTGGCGGCTGATAAAATTTTTTTGTTTGATGACGAGCAGATTGAAAAAGTATATGCTTATGGCTACCAGGATCAAGAATTTTTTGCATTTTCAGATGAAGTAAAGAAGCTTGTAAACGAATAAGGATAGAAATGGAGAAGAAGATATGTTGGAAGGATTATTGCCGATAGGAACGGTTGTTTTGCTGAAAGAAAGTACAAAACGCGTTATGATTATGGGAGTTTGTCAGAGGTCGACAGATAATGATAGGGCTATTTGGGATTATTGCGGATGCTTTTACCCAGAAGGATATCTGGGCGCGGATAAAATATTTCTCTTTAATAATGACCAGATTGACAGGATTTATGCCTTGGGCTATCAGGACGCAGAACAACAGGAGTTTAAGAAAAAAGCAGATCATATTATAGCAGAATTAAAAAACAGTGAGGAGTAGGATTATGCACAGGAGAAGAAAATATTGGATTGTATTCGTCATGTTGGCAATGATAGTATTGTGCTGTGGATGTGGTAAAAGTGATTTAGAGACTTCCCAATCTTATACCTATGATGTTGCAACAGGAGATAAAATAAAAATTACTTTTCAAACAAAAGGAGGTTATGTGATTTCTCCTGATACCCCATTTGTTATTTCCAAAGATGGGAATACATTAAGTCAGGGGACATTTATTTCCAAAGCGGATTATATGGAATATGCTGCTTCCATAGAGTCAGCAAGTTCAGTGACTTTGCTTGATTCTGGCAGCAAAGGCAATATAGAATATATTTATTGGACAAATGGAAGTTCAGAATATGATTATGCAATCTTGATTAAGGATTCGGAAACAGGCGTGCTTTTAGGGAATAATGTTTCACAGGAATCAGCAGAAGATTGCTTTGGGCGGATATCATTTGAAAATGTTAAATGAATAGCGAAAGCCTTGAAAGAAGAAGCTGGTACACAAAAAGGGGAGAGACAATATAACTGGGAGATGCGGCGCAAGGCAAGGAGGGAATTAAGACATGGCAAGTAATGAACTTATTATTGATGATGAATATTGTAAGCTAATGGGGACGTATTTTGTGAGACAGGGAGAAAGAATGGATCAGCTTGTGGTGGAGTATGTCAAAATTCTCCAAGATATTAAGAGTAAGGTAATCACAAGCGGTTAGGTTTCCCAGGCTTTATCTGCATATATTGGATATGCACAAAAGTTGAACCAGAAAATAGGCAACATTTCAGTTTCTGTAAAAACGCAGATTGATAGTTTTCTGGCACAAGTTGATTCAGCGGATCAGTATCTATTTTAATGTAGGCAGGTGGTTTTTATGGCTGAGATAAATATAAAAGTAACAGAGTTGAGTAATGTAATAACCAAACTTCAGGGAATGCAGCCTAAATGCAGTTCGGGAGGAATAATGCCGCCATCTACGGTTGGTGGGGGGAAGATTGTTAATGAGTTGGAAGATACGGTAGATGTATATAAGGCATTGGATCATGATTTTGCAGTGTTGATTTCTAATACAATTTCTTTTCTTCAAAATGTAAAAAGTAGCTACATGGAAAGTGATGCGAAAGCAAATGATATTATTAGGACTGTTGTCGGCATAAAAACATATTAATACTGTCAGTGCAGATTCGTCAAAAGTTTTAGGTGGTGACATAATGTATAGAGATTTTTCAGAAAAATCAAAACTTGAGTTGCTTGGCATGGTTTCACAGGTCGAAAAAGAACAAATATCTGAATTTACAGATTGGATTGGAGACCGCTGGTACGATTTTGAATCGTGGATTGGAAAATTAGATTTAAGGAATTATATCAATAATGTCATTTCCCATTGATCGCCCCGCATCTGGCTTGATTATGAATAGAGAGCATTTTCTATTTGTCCCCGACACCCCGAAAATGCTGATGCGTGATAACGCAAGGGAAGTCACCAAACGGTCAGCAGCGGACTGACGCCACGGGAGTTGCACCCCAACTGTCGGTCTGACAGAGCCGCCCCCATTGCCTGCGGCGGGCTGGTTACCGCTCGGACTGTGGCTGGACGGGAGTATCATTGTCCTCTTTGTGTGTCATGGCGGAATCGGGAGCTGCCCGATATTTTCAGTCGGTGTTTTCCGCTTGCCGTCTTTCGGCGGGTCATGGCGTACCGCTGCACACGCTTATGCTTATTTGAGTCACAAAGAGAATGTATTTGGTGAATGGGTATTCCGTTGTCAAAGAGCCGTCCCGTTTTTGCCATAAAGAAAAACAGGTGAAAGGATTTTTAAACCCCTTCACCTGTTTGCTCACTCAACTGCCACAACACAAGGCAATTATTTCATAAATTTTTTTATCGCCTTTAATGCCGCTTTTATGGAACACTGGACAGCTTGATATTTGCAGCCCTCCAGCTTCGCAATCTGCTCATAGGTCAGCTCCCCGAAAAAATAAAGCTTCAGCCTGCGCCGCTGCACTTCGGGAAGTTTGGAAACCGCCCTATGTAGCTGCTCGTATTCGATGCTCTCTGAAACAATATCCTCAATCCGTTCTGCCTTATAAAAAGCTCTGTCATTCAGCGTTTCTTCGGTCAGCTCGGAGTGTTCAATGTGCCTGCTCACCCTGTTCAGATGGGATATGTCCTCAAGCTCAAATCTGTCAAATGTCTGGTACAGCATTTCGTCAATCTCAATATTCTGCTGCTTTCCACGCCCGTCCTTAAAAGAGAGGTAATAATGCCCCTCGGTTATCGTCAAAGTGTACGGATTATACTTGTCCTTTTTTCGGTTTGGATGCTTTTCAAGCATTGTAATTTCCTCCAATCAATCTGAATTTTTTTG
>CAJTNT010000034.1 GCA_910577785.1 uncultured Lachnospiraceae bacterium
TGTACATCCATACGCCCTAAAAATATACATTTCCTGCCGGAAGCATTGCTTGCAAAAATACACGATACCGTGTATAATCAAAGCATATCCTAATTACTGCCGAATGGCATAAAGGTATGCCCTTTTGGCATATTCAAATCTCACCGGAGGTGGCATAATGCTGATTGCACTTTCTGAATATGCAAAGATCCACAACAGGAGCGGCGACACGCTTCGGCGGCTTGCTGAAAGCGGCCGACTGAAAACAGCAATAAAAATCGGGCGGAACTGGGCTGTTGACAGCGAAGAAAATTATCCCGCCCGAAAACGCACAAAACAAAAACCCATCACCATTGTATCACTTTTTTCCGGATGCGGCGGGATGGATTTAGGCTTTATCGGCGGGTTTGACTTTTTAGGAAAATCCTATGGGCGCACAGGGATGGAGATCATCTGGGCAAACGAGCTTAACCCTGCCGCCTGCAGGACATACCGTGAAAACCTTGGCGATTATATTGTCGAGGGGGATATTTGTGAGCAGATAAAAAACCTGCCGCCATCCGCAGATATTGTCATCGGCGGCTTCCCCTGCCAGGACATTTCCATCAATGGCAAAATGCTTGGCATAAACGGGAAACGAAGCAGTTTATATACCTATATTGTAGAAGCTGTCAGGAAGACAGCGCCGAAGGTTTTTGCGGCGGAAAATGTCGGCGGGCTGCTTTTAAAGCAGAATGAATATTCCCTGAACCGGATCGTTGAGGATTTCAATTCCCTGGGATACAACCTGACATACCAGTTATACCACGCAGAGGAATACGGGGTTCCCCAGACGAGGGAACGGATTGTTTTTGTAGGAACACGGAAGGACTTGCCGGAATTTGTACCCCCTGCCCCGGCTGCCCATATCCCGGTTACGGCATATGAGGCCCTCCATGACTTAGAGGGGCATCCGGAGGACAAACCCTTTTCGCATATCTGGAGCAAAGCCAAAGTAAGCGGCGAGCAGGGAAACCGGAGGCTTGCCGCAGGCCGCCCCGGCTACACCATACGGGCAGAATGCCATGGGAATATCCAATTCCACTATTCCCTGCCCCGGAGGATTTCTATGAGAGAAGCTGCGCGCATCCAGTCATTCCCGGACAGTTTCATGTTCCCCTGCGGGCTGCGCGAAACAGAACGGCAGATTGGAAATGCCGTACCCCCTGTGCTTGCATGGCACATTGCAAACGCGGTAAAATCTGTAATTGAAGGGAACTGATACAGGCTATGACGAAGAATGAATTTGAAAAAATATTGGATGTATGCTGCGAACAGCTTACCCACGAAGCCAGAGAAGAAAAATTCAAGACTTCTTCCCAATTTGAAAACCGGGCCAGGGAAGCATTAAGCATCCTGACGGAAAATGATCCATCTTTTGAAATTGACTTCCCCCCCATCCGCAGGCATTCCCGGACATCGCTATGGGCGAGTATGGCGTGGAAGTGAAGTTTACGCTTAACGACACATGGAGAAGCATTGCGAACAGCGTATTGGAAACACAGCGCATTGATGAAGTCAAACACATCTACATTGTTTTTGGGAAGATGGGTGGGTTCCCGGAAGTGCGTTGGGGCGAATATGAGCAAAGCGTGATCCATGTAAGGACGTCCCATGTCCCAAGATTTGAAATTGAGCTCCCGTCAGATAAAGCGGCCGTTAAAGAACCTTTATTTCAACAAATGGGTATTTCCTATGATGACTTCCGAAAACTTGAGATGCAGGAAAAAATGAAATATATCCGGGCATATGCACGGAAAATACACCCGGGCGGGCGGCTCTGGTGGGTGGAAGAAAAAGAAGGTTCCGATGAACATACAACCCCTGTCCAGGCACGGCTATATACAAATTTACCGGCTGAGGAAAAGACCAGGCTGAGAGCCGAGGCAGCATTGCTCTGCCCCGGCATCGTGAAATCCGTGCGGTCAAGGAATAAGTATGATGATATGGCCTTATACCTCCTGACATACCACGGCGTCCTGTGCCATCAGGCAAGGGACTTGTTTTCCGCCGGAAGCGTGGCCAATCCCAAAAATGATGATGAAGGCGGGATTTACATGGAACGTGCGCTGAAACTGCTTGAAACCGAAATGAGAGATGCTGCCCTACGGATGGACAACGCCCTGTTTGTAGAATATTGGGGTGAAAGCGTCCCTCCCGAAAACAGGATTCGACGGTGGCTTGAAAAGGCCGATGAGTTGGCTAAGGGCTGGACACCTTCAAAAAGCCTTTTTCTGGACTGACGGCTATCCTGATATAATCATCCGTAAAAAGGTGCAATCCATACATAGGCAAAAGCCATATATGAATTGCACCCTTCAAATTATCTTTATTCCCGCGAGCAATAAACTGTACCCTTTGTCAAGGACAAATTTTTTGACCCCATGGGTATAGGGTCAAGCAAAGACGCAAGGTCAATATTTTGCGAATATGCGAGAATATATTCATGATCATTCGATATATGCGTTCTGTTTCTGCTATCTACAACCTGACGAAAGCAATAATTTTGCAGAATGCAATCGTTCTGCCATGAAAGATAAGCATTTAGAATGAAAATATCCATCATCCGTAGAAACATATGTGTCATCGTCTTTATGTTCCTCACGGATGGTCTGCAAAAATTTTAGCATCCGAAGCCTTTTTTGTTGTGATAAGTTAGCCATCCTGTTCGTCCTCCGTGAAATCTTCTGGCAGTTTTCCTGCCTGTTCAGCGATTTTCTTTTCCTGTGATTTTACACAGCGCAGTTTTTTCCGTTTGCCGCATTGTCCGGGCATGGGGACGCCATCCGGGAAGGCGGGCGGCTGACGGATTCTTTTATTGAGCTGGAAGAAGGCAGAAAAGAGCAGTTGGATGTGCTGTTGCGGCTTATTGGGGAAAACCTGGACAGCAGGCCGGAAATTGAAGTTACCTATTTCCAGCCAGACGAAAAGAAATGCGGCTGAGCCTATGTAACCATGACAGGCAGGGTGAAAAGGATTGATGAATATAGCCGCCGGATTGTTTTCATGGATGGACAGGCTATCTCTATAGAACGCCTCTTTTCCATCCGCGGGGAGATGTTCCAGAACATGGACTGGCTAGACGCATAGGCGGGAAAGATGCCATTCGTGGACAGAATAGTTGTACCAGAGCGTAAATGTTTTCCTGCTTCCGTGGATGAGTGCGGAGCAGGAGAAATTTGCGCCTATGCGGTTGCTGCCCTGATTCTCGGACAGTACTTTATCTATTGTGACGGTAATAATTTCCCCATTCCTGTCCCGGAACCGGAAACGCATTGGCGTGATTTTCCCATTTGTGTCTGTGCAGGAAATCATCTGTACCGGAATATTAACACATAGTATGCTGTCCATGCTTGCCACTTCTTTCCTAATGTTGATATATGATTAGCATAGTACAAAGAACTTATGTTTGTAAATGGTTGAATTTTAGCAATTTGGGGGAAAGTTGGAAGTACATTGGGGGATCGGAATTATTGCTGTTGATTTTAAGTGGGCGGTTTTTGCTCAATTTTTGGAGGTGCATGATATGGTGGTACTTGGCATTAACCATATTTTGAAATGAGAGCGTTGCTTAATTCATATCCCGCAATACCAATCGGCTGCGAAACTTCTTCCAAAGAATATTCTGCCACAACGAAAGGAGGCATTAATACACATAAACTTATGTATCATTAATGCCTCCTGATAATAACGCATGATAATCTTCCCCCATGCTATCATCCAGGGAAGAATTATTCAAGATAAACTTCTAATTTTTTAAAAGCCAGTAAACTCCATACCCTGGCAGCTTCACATCTATTGCCGGCAGCTTCTTGGCGGAAATCAGGTCGGTGTACATCCCATCTTCTTCTTTGATCCATGCCGTCCGCTCGGTATCGCTGAAGTTGAACAGCGCCACTAATTTCTCATCATCCTTCGCGCGGATGATTCCCAGCACAGAATTGTCCCAAGTGTCTACTGTCCACACAGCTGCATCGGACTCAAATACCGAATGGAGCCTGCGGATCTGCTCCAGCCTGCAGATTTTTGCAAACAGCCTTTCCTGGACGCTGCCTTTCTCTGTCCGCTTTTCCGCCAGATCCCAAGGGAATTTCCCACGGTGCAGATATCTGGAATCCTCACATTTCTTGGGATCCTCGTGATAGGAATAATCGTTCTCCTGCCCAATCTCATCCCCGCTGTATATGACTGGGATGCCGGACTGCACCAACATATAGGCATGGAGCATCACGTCCAGACGGATTGCCTTCTCTAAATCATCCGCCTTATGCTCATACAAGGCCTTCTCAATCCCACAGAGGGAGGCTGTCGTCCCACAGAGCCTTGCATCGCCAGAGGTAGGGTCAGAATTGTACAGCTCACCTCTGGCAAAAGAACCCGGATACTGCCCCAGGAAAAAATCATTGAGGTACTTCTTGTGGCTGACCTCTTCCAGACCCAGCTGCTCCAGCCAAGGATAATCCAGACCCCAGCCAATATCATCATGGCAGCGGAGATAATTGAGGAACACATATTCCTTGGGCAAACGGCTCACAATGTCCATCTGCTGCTTCAGAAGGCGGATGTCCTTGGTGGCCACGCAATTCCAGGTAGTGGCCATCGTCGTCACATTGTACAGCATATGGCACTCTGGTTTCTCTACTGTGCCAAAATAAGGCACAACCTTATCCGGCGCCATCACCACTTCCCCTAACAGCAGCACGCCTGGGCAGACAATCTCGCAAATCATCCGCATGATGCGCACAATGGTGTGTACCTGCGGCAGGTTCCGGCAGTCCGTCCCCAGCTGCTTCCAGATATAAGGGACGGCGTCAATGCGGATAATGTCAATCCCCTGATTAATCAGGTTCAGGACATTGTCCATCATCTCATTTAAGACGGCTGGGTTCCCATAATCCAGATCCCATTGATACGGATAAAAGGTCGTCATTACATATTTGCCTGCGTCCGCAAGCCAGGTAAAATTGCCAGGCGCCGTGGTAGGGAATACCTGCGGTACCGTCCGCTCATATTCCTTAGGGATCGTGTCGTCCTCATAAAAATAATAATAGCCCTGGTATGTGGGATCCCCCTTGCGGGCTTTCCTGGCCCATTCATGCTCTTCCGATGTGTGGTTCATGACAAAGTCCAGGCAGAGGCTGATTCCCCTGTGGTGGCACTCTTCGGCCAGCCGTTCCAAATCTTCCATCGTGCCCAGGTCAGGCTTTACCTTGCGGAAGTCGGATACGGCGTAGCCGCCGTCGTTCTTTTCTTCCGGCGCGTCCAGCAGCGGCATCAGATGAATATAATTGACATTGCACTCTTCGATATAATCCAGCTGTTTCCTGACGCCCTCCAGATCTCCGGCAAATGCGTCTACATACATCATCATTCCCAGCAGCTGGTTTCCACGGTACCAGTCCGGATGCTCCATCCGCTGCTGGTCTAATTCCCGCAAAGACTCTCTTCTCTGCTGGTAGTAACGGTACATCCTGTCACAGAGATCGTTGAAGGCATCCATGCGGTTTTCGTATAACTCACAGTAGAGCCATTTTAATTCATCATAATGTGCCAAAAACCTGCCCTTGTATTCTTCGGTGCAGGCGTCCAATGAAAACTCCATGATAGATAGCTCCTCCTTACATTAGCATTCGCGGATTGCCTTGCGCACCTTGAGTACCATAGATGGGGAAACGGACAGTTCATCCAAACCCATGCGCACAAACTCTTCGGTAAGCTCTAGGTCTGCCCCCAGCTCGCCGCAGATGCCTGCCCATTTGCCATGCTTATGGGCATTGTCCACTACCATCTGGATCATACGCAAAATGGCGGGGTGGTGAGGGTTGTAGAAGTCATCCAGCTTGGCGTTCTGCCTGTCGATTGCCAGCGTGTACTGGGTCAGGTCATTGGTTCCGATACTGAAAAAGTCTACCATCTCAGCCAGTTCATCACTGACCATGACAGAAGCGGGGGTTTCGATCATAATGCCCTGTTCCGGATCTTTGTAGACAATCCCTGCCTCGTCTAGTTCCTTCTTGACCTCATCCACAATGTCGTAAATCTTCTTCACTTCCTCTACGGAAGTAATCATCGGATACATAATGGAAATATTGCCAAAGGTAGTAGCGCGGAACAGGGCGCGCAGCTGTGCCTTGAAAATATCCGGCTGTTTAAGGCAGATACGAATTGCCCGGTAGCCAAGGGCTGGGTTGTCCTCGTCTCCCAGGTTGAAGTAATCCACCTGCTTGTCTGCGCCGATGTCCAGGGTACGGATAATTACTTTTTTGCCGGCCATCGTCTGCGCCACCTGGCGGTAAGCCTGGAATTGCTCTTCCTCTGAGGGAAAGTCGTCCCTGCCCAGATACAGGAACTCGCTGCGGAACAGGCCGATGCCTTCCCCGTCGTTCTCCAGCACATAGCCCACGTCGCTGACGCTGCCGATATTGGCATAGAGGTGGATTTTCCTGCCGTCCTTGGTCACCGTCTCCTGCCCTTTCAGATCCTCTAACAGGCGCAGCTTTTCCTGTTCCTCTTCCATTTTCTTGCGGGTCTTGGCACAGAGCTCTTCGTCCGGTTCAAAGGTGACCGTCCCTTCAAAGCCGTCTACAACGGCAGTCATGCCGGTACGGATCTGCCCCAAATCCATCGGCACGCCAATCAATGCCGGGATATTCATCATACGCGCCAAAATAGCCGTGTGGGAATTGGTGGAACCATGGACGGTGACAAAGCCGAGGATTTTCTCCTTGTCCATCTGCACCGTCTCGCTCGGGCTTAAGTCGTCCGCCACAATGATGGCCGGATCCATGGAAGACATGTCCACCTCCTCACGGCCTTCGAGGATACGGATCACACGGTTGGAAATATCTTTCACGTCCGCCGCCCTTGCCTTCATATAGTCGTCATCCATATTGGCAAACATTTCTGAAAAATTATCCCCGGTCATAGCCACGGCATACTCTGCGTTGACCAATTCGGACTGGATCATATTCTGGATGGAATCCAAGTAATCATCATCATCCAGCATCATCTGATGGACTTCAAAAATAGCCGCGCTGGACTCCCCTACTTCCTTCACGGCCTTATCATACAATACCTGGAGCTGTTCCTTGGCTTTCTCCCTGGCGGCGTCTACCCTGGCAGCCTCTGCCCCGGCATCCTCTATTTTCTTACGCCTTACTTGGTCGTCCTGCCCCCCAAATAACAGAACTGGCCCCAATACAATCCCCTTGTATACGGATTTTCCTGTAAACTGCTGCATAACCTTATCCCTCCTCGTTATCTCTACTCACAATGAATGGCATTGCCTGTGAGCATTCCTTTCTATCACTTCATATTATAACGAAAAAGGGGCGCCGCATGAAACCCAGCTTCCTGCGGCATCCCCTTATCATTCTCTTACAGGTTTGCCTCAAAGAACCCCTTCAATGCATCAAACGCTGTATCTTCATCATCACCTTCTACCTGGACTTCTACTTCCTGCCCGCATTTTACGCCCAGGCTCATCACTGCCATCAATTTGCTGGCGTCTGCAGATTTGCCATCTTTGGTAATCGTAACCTTGCTGGCATATTTCTTCACTTCTTTTACCAGCAGTCCTGCTGGCCTTGCATGAATCCCTACTTCGTCCTTCACGGTGTAATTAAATGATTTCATTTTCCTCTACCTCTCTTCTCCTTTTTTTGTCCGCAGGATATCAGGCTGGCGCAAAGCGGCATAATACCCCATGCAGCTGTGTGCATTAGATTATACTGGGCGGCGGATTTACCTGGCGCTCAATATATCAGAAGAACAGGCTGCCTACCCCTGCCATCCAAACTATCCAAAAAGGGATGCAGCATTTCCAAAAATACCATATGTCCCAGCGGCAACACCTAGTACAGTACATCAAACCTAGCAAATTCCCATACGCCGGAATTCGTGATATATGCCATCCTCCCAGACGCTCTTGCAGACGGTATCTGCAATCCGCTTCAGTTCCTCGCATGCATTCCCCATTGCAACGCTGAATCCTGCGGCCCTCATCATCTCATAATCGTTCATACTGTCTCCGAATGCAATGGTGTCCTCCCTGCCTGTTCCATAATGCTGGCAGACCATATCTATCCCCCTGCCCTTGTCTATCCCCCTAGGGATAATCTCCCCATTGTAACAGGATGTGCTGTCCCCATAAGGATGCACGACATAAGCGAAGCTGCTGCCCAGAGCCTCTTTGGTGGCCTCGACGGCCTCCAGGCTAGTGCTGGTAAAGCATATTTTGTACGCTCCCCTGCCGGGATAGGAATCATAGGGCAGGATGGGGATTCCTGCCTCAATTTCTTTCTGCATCCGAATAAGCTCTGAATTTGCCGGGTCTGCCTTGGCTCCCCTAAGGAGGGATTCCATCTGCGGATCCGTAAAAATCCCCTCCGGGCTTTCAATCCTGCAGTAGATGCCATGGCTGTGAAATACGGCAAGGCATTCCTGGATAATTTCTTCCGAAAGGATGCTGTCAAACAGTACCTTCCCTTCTACTTCCACATGGCTGCCCGCGCTGGCAATAATGCCGTCAAAACCCACACTGAGGATGTCGCTGCCGATAATCGGCATGTTCCTGCCCGTGCATAGAAAAACTTTATGGCCATTTCCCCTAGCGCCCTGTATCGCTTTTGCTGCAAGGGCGCTAGGTTCCGCCATAGCTGCAACCAATGTGCCGTCAATGTCTAAAAAAATAAGTTTCTGATTCATGCCTATTCTCCCGAACTCTATTTTATCGCATATAGCAAAATTTTTCCATCCCTAAATGTGCAAAAAATGAAATTTTTGGGATAGCCATGCCGGAGCCATTTCTATTTACAGACGGCAACAGCTTTTTTGCTGACGTCTATTGTTACAGGAGCTGTCTTTTTCAGGTGTTTCTCTTCTGGCAAATCGGTGAAGATCATGGGAATTGTGGTGTCATAGCCTGCTTTTTCGATCTGCGCTTTGTGATTAAGGTAAAGGGCTATCTGGAACGGACACGCTTTGGGCAAGATCTGACGCTGCATTATGGGGAGGATGAAGCATTGCGGCTCTGCCATGAGCAGATGTTTGAGGCAGGCCAGCTGCCCCGGAACCGTGATCTGCGGATGAACAGCATTATGTACGAATACCTTTTCCTTCTGGCAGAGAAATTCCCCAATGAAGGCATTGCCTGTGATGAGAAGAAATCAGACTATGCGGAAGAGGCGCTGAACTTTATCGAAAGCAATTACTGTGACCCCATCACCATCCAGGATATTGCCGACCACCTGAATATTAACCGCTCTTACCTGCACCGGGTATTTAAGGCCTTTACCGGGATTTCGATTCAGAATTACCTACTGGATTACCGCATACGGCAGGCCTGCATCCTGCTCCGAAGCACGGAACTGTCCGTGCGGGCGATTGCCCACGCGGTGAGCTATGCAGACCCACTGTACTTTTCCAGGCTGTTCCACCAGAAAAAGGGAATCAGCCCCAGCAGTTACCGCAAGGCAGCATCCCCGCCTGTCAGGCCATAGCTTTCTTCTATCATCCGCCGTATTTCCTGCTCTGGCACACTCCCGTCTAGGATAATGGAGTTCCAATGCTCCTTATTTAAGTGGTAGGCAGGAACCACAGATGGATAGGCCTGCCGCCAGAAATCCCTCCATTCCGGGTCGCATTTCACATTGACCCATACATGCCCTTCCCTATGGAAAATCCAGGCAAACACCTTCCGGTTCCCCTTATGCCGCATCACGCACCAATTAGGGTCATGGAAGGGATAATCCTCATATACCTCCCGGAAGGTCAGGCAATATGCAACGACATCCTTCTTTTCTATCATAATACCCTCCCTAATGATTAAAACCTGATTCTTCATACTTCTATTCTTTGCCGCTTGTTCTCCTTAGCTTCCCCCTATATACTAATCCTCTCAATTTCCGGATACTCCCCTACCAGGTCTGCCAGACGGTAGAGTTCCTTCCCCTTCGATGTCCGCACCAGCATTCCCAACTGTATGCATCCCCCTCTCTGCCGGACCCGGAACTTAAGAATTTTACAGCCATACGTCTGCTCCAGCTCCTCCTGGATCCGCTCCCCCACCGTGCTGCCAGGAATATTAATATACTCCACCTCGATCTCATACACGTCCTTGATGACCCGCGAAACTTTGCCCTGCCTTCCAAGGAAGATCTCTACCATTACAACAACAGCCGTTGTGATAATGCCCACGATATACAGCCCGGCGCCCATGGCCATCCCCACGCCCAGGGTCGCCCAGATTCCCGCTGAAGTCGTCACGCCGCTGACGTTCTTATCCCTGGAAAAAATAATCCCAGATCCCAGGAAGCCAATGGCCGCCACGGTGCCTGCCGCTATCCTGGCCGGATCTACCCGCACAAATTCCCCTACCACATCCTGGAACCCATACTTTGACAGCACAGTCATCAAAGCGGAGGACACCGCCACAATCACATGCGTCCGCAGCCCCGCCGACTTCTTGCGGCTCTCCCTCTCATAGCCAATCATGCCCCCGCAGGCTCCTGCCAGTAAAATCCGCACAATCCACTCCAGCTGCTGCATGACTTCCGCCTTATTTAAGTAAGCTCCCATAGCGCCTCCTTTCCTGCTGATTCCTTCGCCACTCTCTTTGTGGAAAAAGCCCCCCGCCGTATGGCGAAGGGCTTAACCTTATGCATAGCCATCCTTACTGACGCTCCACAATTGTACCCTCCCGGTAGGCGCGCAGCAACTTTTCCAGATCCTCAATATTTTCCCTGATTTCCTCGCCAATGTCCGTATCTGACACCGTAATCCGCCGGTTGGAATGGTGAACCAGCATCATATGGGAATGGATGTCGCTCCCATCCTGCACTGCCTTCTCCACCGATTCAAAGGGTTCATGCGCCGCCAGCAGCAGCCCGTAAGAATTGTAAATTAAAGTATACCCGGCAATCCCTGTCTTGGACTGATAGGCCTTTGAAAACCCGCCATCAATTATTAAGAGCTTGCCCCCGCATTTCACGGGCGATTCCCCGCGCTTCGTCTCCACCGGCACATGGCCGTTGATAATGTGGGCGTCCTCCTGCTGGGAGAGGCCAAATTCCTCCAAAATCTTATTTACAATCTCTTCCTGCTCCAGCAGGCGGTAATAAGGGTTCTTCGGCTCCTTGTGCGTCTCCTTGTCGGCAATAAAATACCGTTCAAAGGTGGTCATCTTAGACTTGCCAAACACCGGCGAATTGGCATTTTTCCAGATAAACCAGAGAATATCCAGCCCCTTCTGCTTCTCCTCGGGATCAATGGAATAGTAGCCCTTCCTGGCATAATTCTCCAGCACATCATACAGTTCCCTGCCGCTGTACGCCTGCCCGAACACCCGCACCTTCTTGAAGCTGCCGTCTTCATTAAAAGGCACACATCCATGGTAGAGCAAATTGCCATTGTATACCTTATAGAGGCTGCCCTTGGTATACAGGAAGCGCACATGCTCCTGCAGCTTCCCACAGTTGACGAATGCCGTCACCAGCCGTTCCACCACTTCTGCCTCTTCTGGGCTCAGCTGGTACGGATGCTCCTTGTCAAACGTCGGGAAACTGGTATCCTTCAGTGGGTACGTCTTCCCCTCTACTTCCACCGTGCCCTTCTCCAGATCCATCTTGTCCAACAGCAGGCGGTGTTCCATCTGAAATTCTGGCCGCCTGTGGATGAGCTGCCCCTCCAGCTTAAACTGGATCATGGCAATCGCCTTATGCATCTTCTGATCCAGAGCCGCATCCTTGACGTCATACTCTTCCTCCCGGTAGTCCAAATGGAATACCTCGCACGGATCCTGCCCATAGGTCGTCAGGGCAAACTTTGCAAGTGGGATTAAATTAATCCCATACCCATCCTCGAGCGTATTGAGGTTGCCATATTTGGCAGAAATACGGATGACATTGGCAATGCAGGCCGGATTCCCTGCCGCCGCCCCCATCCACAGCACATCATGGTTCCCCCACTGGATATCCACCGAATGGTGCTTCATCAGCGTATCCATAATCAGGTTTGGGTAAGGCCCCCTGTCATAAATATCGCCTACCACATGCAGATGATCCACCACCAGACGCCGGATGAGGTTGCAGAACGCCACCACCAATTCCCCCGCCCGCCCCGTGCGGATCACGGAATTGATAATCTCATTGTAATACGCCTCCTGGTCGGACACATCTGGGCGCCCCGTCAAAAGCTCCTCAATCACATAGGCAAAATCTTTGGGCAGCGCCTTACGCACCTTTGACCGCGTATACTTGGAGGACGCATTCTTGCAGACTCGGATTAGCCGGTATAACGTCACCTTATACCAGTCCTCCATATTCTCTTCCTGCTTCAGCACCTGTTTGAGCTTCAGCTTTGGGTAATAAATTAACGTAGCCATCCCTTTTTTCTCGGCAATTGACAGGCTATTGCTAAATTCTTCTTCAATCTTACGTTTAATTGCCCCGGAGCCGTTTTTCATAATATGCCGGAACTGGTCATACTCCCCATGGATATCGGTAATAAAATGCTCCGTCCCCTTTGGCAGGCTTAAAATGGCCTGCAGGTTGATAATCTCCGTTGCTGCCAGCGGAATCGTCGGATATTGTTTTGCCAAACTCTTTAAATACCTGATTTCTCCTGTCTCCATCTTCCTAAACCCCCTGATAAACTGTATTTTATCCTAAAATCGCAGCTGCTCCGTACCGCAGCCTCTTGCCAAAATCCATGCGAAACCGCTATTTTCCTGCAATCACATCTGCCATACTATACTTGCCTGCCGGCTTTCCGGCCAGAAACTTGGCCGCCTCTACCGCCCCTTTGCCAAAAATGGCCTTGGAATATGCGGTATGCTTAATCTCAATCACCTCGTCTGTGCCGGCAAAAATCACTTCATGCTCTCCGACAATGTTCCCCCCGCGCACGGCCTGGATGCCAATCTCATACTTCTCCCGCTTCTTCCTCTCCTGCGTCCTGTCGTACTGATAGGCATATTCCTGCCCCAATGCCGCATTCATCGCATCCGCCAGCGCCAGCGCCGTCCCACTGGGCGCATCCACCTTCTGGTTGTGGTGCTTCTCAACAATCTCCATGTCAAACCCTGCAGGCGCCAGTACCTTCGCCGCTTTCTGCAACAGATCCAGCAGCATATTAATCCCCAGTGACATATTGGCCGACTTCAGCACTGCCACCTGCCTGCCAGCTTCCTCTACCCTGGCCAGCTGCGCCTCGCTCAGCCCTGTCGTACACAGGACTACCGGCACCTGGCGCGCCACGCAGTAATCCAGCAGCTTGTCCACTGCGGGAGCCGCCGCAAAATCCACTACCACATCTGCCTCTACCTTGCATTCCTCAATATTGGGAAATACGGGGTAGGGGTTCTCCTTCCCTGTATAGGGATCGACGCCTGCCACAATCTCAATTTCTTCATCCGCCCTGCAGATTTCTGAAATTACCTGGCCCATTTTGCCGTTGCACCCATGCATGATCATCCTCACCATGATTTGTTCCTCCTGTCTGTACCTGATACTATTTTTCGCAATGTAGCCCTTTCCAAATGCAATCTTTTGCAGTTTATTCTTCCCTTATAGCGGCAGATGAAACGCTGCGGAACAAAAATCCGCACGTTCCATCTGCCTCCCTCTGGTAAGATGCCTTATTTCACTTTGATTCCAAATTCCCTCATTGCTTTCGCCAGCCGCTCCACATTATGCGGCTCCATCCTGCCAAGCGGCGCCCGCAGGGAGCCTACGTCCCATCCCATCAGATCCATAGCCGCCTTCACGGGAATTGGGTTTACCTCACAGAACAGCGCATCCACCAGCGGGATTGCCTGAAGCTGCATTTTGAGAGCCTCTGCCTGTTCTCCTTCTAGGTACTTTGTTACCATATCATGTGTAAATTTCGGCGCTACATTGGAAAGCACAGAAATTACGCCAATCCCGCCGCAGGCCAGCAGAGGAATCACCTGGCCGTCTTCCCCGGAATATAGGTCGAACTCCCCTTCCACCTGCTCCATCAGTTTCAGCGTGTAGGAGATATCGCCTACCGCATCCTTCATGCCGACAATCAAGTCCACGTCCCGTGCCAGGGCTGCCGCCGTTTCTGGCGCAATCTTGCACCCTGTCCTTCCCGGCACATTGTATAATAAGATGGGGATATCAACATTTTTGGCAATCTCTGTGTAATGGCTGATTAAGCCTTTCTGTGTTGCCTTATTATAATAAGGAGTCACCACCAACAGCCCGTCTGCCCCCACCTTCTGCGCCTGCTGTGAAAGCTTTACGGCTGTCTGCGTACAGTTCGAGCCCGTTCCGGCAATTACCGGGATCCTCTTCTTCACGATGGATACGGCCGCCTTAACCACTTCCACATGCTCTTCCTCTGTCAGCGTTGAAGCCTCACCCGTTGTCCCAGTGATAATAATGCTGTCAGTCTCATTCGCAATCTGATCCTCTATTAACTCTGCCAGCTTGTCATAATTTACTTCCAGGTTCTCTTTCATCGGCGTAACCAGCGCCACGCCTGCTCCTTTAAAAATTGCCATATTATCTTCCTCCTTCTAAAACTATATTTTTTATAATCTGGCACAGCCTCCCATTAATTCCTTCTGGATGTGTGCCGCCCAATCTCTAGGGACAGTTCCTTACCTGCTGAAACCAAAGACCAGCGCAGGATTTACAATAGGCCCTGGCCTCCAGCCATCATAAGCGCCATAAGCTGATCCCGGCGCACGGCATCCTGTGTGCCTTTGGCATCGGACGCTTTTGCATCAAGCTCTATCTTGCTGGCCGCCTGCATCAGCCTTTCCCTAAAATCTTTTTCCTCCTGCTCCGCCTTGGCCGCCCGCCGCTCTGCATTCGCCTGGAACTGCAGACGCAGGGCATTTTCCATAGAATCAAACACCTTCTTCATACCTGTCTCCATACTATCCTCCTTGTAATATTTCATCTCCCGCGAAAGGAATCCCCTGTGGCTACATTGCCCATGGGAATCCTTTCTGCCACAAGTACCCAGCCATATAATTTCCAGTATATGCAGCCACCTTAGCTTTTGCCCTGCCTATTGCCAAAATTCTCGCAACTGCTGCCTATAAGAAAAGCCGACTTAGACAAGCCGGCTCAAGATTCCCACAACTCCCTGATAGCGCCCCATCTAAGTATAAGATGACAGTCATATAATTCTTCATCATATGCCCAAGGCCCCTCCCGCTGGAAAAGGTGCCTTTCGGCGCGTTCCCCTTTCAGTTATCATCCCCTGTGCCTGCCACATCCGATAAATTACTCATGAACCGCGCAACCTCTATCAAACTATTATTTTATTAAAGCTACTATAGCATTTCCCCTCCTCAAAGTCAACAGCTAAAATCGCCCCTCACTCCTGAATATAGCAACATCATCTCCTCTATATTGCGCATCCTTCCTACGCATAAAAGAGATACCCATAAGGTATGTTCTCAAACTGTAACACTTTCCAACCCACTTCCTCAGCGGCTCGTATAGCCACCCCCTCCCATCCCCTTATAAAAAGTAATACAAACAGCACCTACTTATGCTTAATATGCAGAATGCCGATAAAAAAGCTTCCAAATATCACTTCAATTCCCACCACAATGAATAGCATGGCCGGTATTGTAATCCGCATCATAATTTCCGGCGACAGCCCGCCAAATCCCGTCCTGCCCCAGAGGCAGAAGGCCACAATGGTCACGGCCACCCCGGCAAGGAACAGCATAAGCCCAATCACCACGCCCCGTTCCGTAGAAATATGCGCCAGCCACCGATCCAGCTTGCTTTCTGTGGGGATAAACCCCGTCACGCTGGCATAGGAGCGCACAAACAGCGAGAACATCACCAAGTTCGCCCCCACCATCATCGCCGCCGCCGCATACATCATGGTATGTACGCCAAGCCCTACGGAGCCAATCTGGATGCTGCCGAAACACAGTATGGCAGTCAGCGCCAGCCCCAGCAGGAAAAGAATCACCCCTGGATACATAAACAGCCAATTTGGGCTGTGCATCAGCAAAAATTTCAGATGACGCCACCCATCCGACCAGCTCCGCAAATGGGGCGCATGGCTACGCCCATCCTTTTTGAGGGTCGTCGGCACTTCGGCAATCTTCAGATGGTTGAGGGTGGCCTTGACGACCATTTCGCTGGCATATTCCATGCCTGTAGTGACCAGCCCCAGCTTGAGGATCGATGCACGGTTGTATCCCCGCAGGCCGCAGTGGTAATCGCCAATCTTGCAGGGGAAAAACAGCCGCGCGATAAAGGAAAGCACTGGATTGCCCAGGTAACGGTGCAGCGGCGGCATAGCGCCCGGCTCTATCCCTCCCTTGAAACGGTTCCCCATCACCAAGTCATAGCCCTCCCGCAGCTTCTCTACGAAAGGCGACAGATGCAGGAAGTCGTAGCTGTCGTCTGCGTCCCCCATGATGATATATTTCCCAAGGGCGCCGTTACAGCCCCCAATCAAGGCTGCGCCGTATCCCTTCTCTGGCACATGCACGACCCTTGCCCCTTCCTGTTCGGCAATCTGCTGGGAGCCGTCGGTACTTCCGTTGTCCGCAACTACAATTTCCCCATTCACGCCGCTTTCCGCCAGGAATTTCTTGGCTTTGCGGATACATATGGCCAATGTCTCTGCCTCGTTAAGGCACGGCATTAAAATGGTAAGTTCGTACTGTTCACTCATCTGTTTTCTCCTTCACTCAGAATCATCCAACCTGGTTTGATTCCTCCCCTTTGATATAAAAACGCATAATCAGACGCGCCGTCCACTTGGGCCAGAATCTGAGGAACATCTGATAATCCTCCTGGGCGCGGATATTTCCGTTGTTGATGGTCGCAGAGGTCTCCGACCCAATATGGATCCTATGGCAGGTCAAGGGAGAAGGGTCATAGACAAACTCTCCCCTTTCCCGGGAAAGGATTTCCCATGCCTGCCAGTCAATATTGCTCTTAAACCCCGGAATAAATAAAGGATCCGGGAGGTTCTCTTTCACATAGGTGACAGAGGGGCAGGAAATGGGGTTGCCCATAGAGAGGATCCTCCGGCGCAGGAAACGGCTCTTGTGGAACACACGCACCCGCAGGGGAGACAGCATCAGGCGTTTCACCCGCAGGAGGCGGTTCGCAGACACCTCCTTGCCGTTGCGCAGCTCATTATAATCCGTAAAATAGATCAAAGGCTGGGAGGCACGGTTTAAGGCGGCCAGCATATGGGAGGTGTAGCCCTGGTGGTACATATCGTCCTGGTGCGCCAATGTCACCAGCCCGGACTGGGCGCAACGATAGGCAAAATTCCAGTCATTGGCGATACCAGAGGCGCCAGTATTGACATACAGGGGAATCTGGTATTCCCTGGCCAAGGACCGAAGGTATGGATTGTCTGTGGACGTTGCCATAAGAATGCGTGAGGGAATGGACTGCTGCCTGAGAGACTCAATACAGGTACGCAGGTAGGGCGATTCCTTGTAGGCACAGATGGCAAAGGTATGATCCTGGGGGGCATAGCGTTTCTTCATGGCTAAAAAATCCTTTCTGGGCTGCGGTACCACTATTTATTCTGATACATTTCCTGATAATATTTCTGGTAATCACCGCTGGTTACGTTCTTCATCCAGTCCTCATGCTCAAAAAACCAGGCAATCGTCTTGCGGATCCCTTCCTTGAACATTGTCTCTGGCTCCCAGCCAATTTCAGCCTTAATCTTGTCCGGGGCTATCGCATACCTTCTGTCATGGCCTTTGCGATCCTCCACATAGGTAATCAGATCCTCGCTGACCAAAGCCTTCCGCGGGTCGCCCTCTGGCAGCATTTCCTGCAGGGTATCAAGGATAATATGGATAATCTCAATATTCTGCTTCTCATTGTGCCCGCCGATATTATAAGTCTCGCCTAGCTTACCCTGTTCCTGCACCATGTCAATGCCCTTCGCATGATCGTCCACATAGAGCCAGTCACGGACATTTTTGCCGTCGCCATAGACGGGGAGCTTCTTGCCCTGGAGCGCATTGTTGATAATCAGGGGAATCAGCTTTTCCGGGAACTGATAGGGGCCATAATTATTGGAGCAGTTGGTGATATTGGCCGGAAAATGATAGGTATCAATATAGGCCTTCACCAGGAAATCTGAGCCGGCCTTGCTGGCGGAATAAGGGCTATGGGGCGCATAGGGGGTAGTCTCATAGAAATAGCCGCCGTCCTCTTCTAAAGAGCCATACACCTCATCCGTGGATACATGGAGGAATTTCTTGCCCTCTTTGAAGCTGCCGTCCTCCTGCTCCCAGGCCGCCTTGGCACAGTTCAGCATTACGGCTGTCCCCAGCACGTTTGTCTGCACAAATACCTCCGGGGTGCGGATGCTCCTGTCCACATGGCTTTCCGCTGCGAAATGCACAACGCGGTCAATGTCGTTCTCAGCAAAGATACGGCTGATGGTTTTGCTGTCGCAGATATCTGCCTTGACAAAGGTGTAATTATCCCTCGGCTCCACATCCTTCAGGTTCTCAAGGTTGCCTGCATAAGTCAGCTTGTCCACATTGATAATCCGGATTTGATCTCCGTATTTGCGGAACATATAGTGAATATAATTTGAGCCGATAAACCCAGCTCCGCCGGTTACCAGATATGTTCTCATGGTTGTTTTTCTCCTTTTATAATTTGACAATTTACACTAGATTGCAATTATTTCTCCATAGCGATTCAGCGCCTTGATCGTTCCCCTGCCAAAATCCATTGAAATAATTCTTATCATCGTTACTTTTAACCTTAGATTCCCAGAAGGCATCCTAGGCTATCCCTTCTGGCTGTCCATGTATTCAGCCAGCGCCTGCTGCCAGTCTTTCATACGGAAGCTGCTGGTAAGCTTAATCATATAATTTTCCAGGATGGAATAAGCCGGGCGCGACGCCTGGTTGGGATTCGCGGCGCGGTATTCCTCTGTGGTTACCGGCACAACAACCGTATCCTTGCCTGCCATGCGGAATATTTCCTTGGCAAACTCTGCCCAGCTGCAGCTGCCTTCGCAGGTGGCATGGAAAAGGCCATAATTCTCCGTTGGCTCTAGGAAATGGATCATCCGCGCAAGCTCAGCGGCGCTGGTAGGGCTGCCGAGCTGGTCATTTACCACTGTCACTTGTGAATGGCTCTCTGACAGGCGGAGCATGGTTTTAATAAAATTCTTGCCATCCCCATACAGCCAGGCCGTCCTCAGGATAAAATGCTTCCTTACAAACTCTTTGACAAAATTTTCCCCTTCCAGCTTCGTCTTCCCATAAGCGCTTACAGGCCCCACCGGATCAAATTCCGTATAAGGGCGCGTCCCATTGCCATCAAACACATAGTCTGTAGACACATGGATCATCTTAGCGTCTACTTCTGCCGCGGCAATGCTTAAGTTTCTCGCTCCTATGGCGTTAATCCTATAGGCGCTGTCCCACTGCTGCTCACACAGATCCACCGCCGTATGCGCCGCACAGTTGATAATCACATCTGGCTGAACCTGCCGCACCAGCCCCAGCACGTCCTCTATGCTGGTAATATCCAACGCCAACACTCCTTCGGCAGCCTGTACATCCGTATTGACCAGTTCTGCCCCGCTGCCCGCATACTCCTTATTAATTGCCCTCCCAAGCTGCCCTGTGCAGCCTGTAACTAATATCTTCTTCACCTTGTAACCTAACCTTTCCCAATTTTATAGCCCCCCTATAGCATCTTCCCCATCAAAAACAGTATTCTCATAATCACTTCATCTAATGCCTTCTGCCGATAAATTTTCCTGTTACAAAAAATTTTCAGCCTGCCTCCCAGCCCTTCGGCCGCCAGCACCTGCCGCACCAAGGCATCCTTTTCCCGGTCTCCCTGATACAGCTTTGAAAAGTCCTGCAGCTGTCCCTGCAGCTTCCCCCTATTTTTCCTCAGGTATGCTGCCTTTCCTTGTACTTCCCCCCAAAAGCCCGCCTTTGCCCCCACGACATTCTGCTCATGCTGGCGGTAAAGGATATAAACCTCTGGGTCATAAATGACTTTTCCCACATAAGCGGCAGCCAGATAAGACCACCAGTCATGCAAGATTGCATGTTCTGGCAGCCTTGCCTTCAAGATATCTGCAAGCTGCCGGTTGAGGACTGCCGTGCATCCAGTACAGATGCATTCCACCACTGCATTTCCAAAACCCGGCCTTAGGTTTCCCCCCGTCTGCTGCCCAATTGGCTCCAAGCTGCTATCCACCAATCTCTTGCCGCCGCAGTACAGAGCCGGCCCCTGTTCCTTGGCCAGCATGGCGACAGCTGCTTCGACTTTATGCTCCAGCCATACGTCATCCTGGTCGCAGAAGGCCACAAAATCCCCATCGCTTTCCTCCAGCAGCTCAAAAAAGCTTTTGGCTACCCCTACGTTTTCCCCGGCAAATACCTGGATATTGGAATATCTCATGCAATACCGCTCCAAAATCTCCATCGTGCCGTCCGTGGAGCCGTCGTCACGGATAAGGATTTCCAGATTTTTCCAACTCTGGGACAGAAGGCTCTCAATCTGCTCTTCCAGGAAACGCTCTCCATTGTAGGTGGACATCAGCACCTGAACCCGGTTATTCTCCCAGCCCATTTGCCACTGCCGCCACAACTGCTTCCAGCGCCTGCTCCTCGTCTTCGCCTTCGCAGACAAATTCAATGGTATCCCCGGACTTGATGCATGCGCCGAGGACGCTCAGCACACTTTTCGCGTTTGCTGTCCCCCCTTTAAAATTAAACGTAATCAAACAATTATATTTTACGGCTTCTTTGCACAGTATCCCCGCAGGGCGCAGGTGCAGCCCCGTGGGGTTTTTGATTGTTACTTTCTGACTTACCATATGATACCCTCCAAACACGTTACTTTTCTTCTCCACATCTTTAAACTATCGTTCCACTGACCCTCTTGACTTGTCTATTTCTCCAATTGCGCAAGCCCAAGAAATGCCTACAGCATATTTTTTGTAATAACCTCCGCTAAATCCTTGGCGTCCTTTGTAATCTCCGCCTGATCCTTCCCTTCAATCATCACCCGCACCATTGGCTCGGTTCCGGAAGGACGGATCAATACCCTGCCCTCCCCAGCAAATTTATGCTCCAGAGCCTGGATTGCCTGGGCGACTTCCGGATACTCCATAAAATGCTCCTTCTTATGGTTCGGCACTTTGGCATTTACCAGCGCCTGCGGCATAACTTCCATCACCTCAGACAGCTCTGACAGGTTCTTCTCTGTGTCTACCATCACCTCCAACAGATGCAATGCGCTGAGCAGCCCATCCCCTGTGGTAATCTCGTCTAGGAAGATAATATGCCCAGATTGCTCGCCTCCCAGATTATAACCATTTTCGCGCATATTCTCCAGCACATAACGATCCCCTACCTTCGTCTGTTCAATATGGATCCCACAGCGTTTTCCCATCAGCGTAAATCCCAGGTTATTCATCACCGTCCCCACAATCGTATCCTTCTTCAGCTTCCCATGGTCTTTCATATAATTGCCAATAATCGCCATCACTTGGTCGCCATCGACAATATTCCCTTTCTCATCCACAGCCAGCATCCTGTCCGCGTCCCCGTCAAAAGCCAGTCCTACATTAGCCTTTTCATAGACGACACGGGCGCGAAGCTCATCCATATGGGTGGAGCCGCAGTTGGCATTGATATTCGTCCCATCCGGGTTCACATGGATGGCTACCAGGTTGGCGCCCAGACCCCGCAGCGTCTCTACCGCCGTATAATGGGAAGCTCCTTCCGCACAGTCCACCACAATCTTCATCCCGCTTAAGTCCACCGGCACGGTCTTCTTCATAAAGAACACATATTCCTCCCTGGCGTCAAACCGATAGCTGATGCTGCCAATCCCAGAGCCCAGCGGCATCTGCACATCCTTCATGCCATTCCGGATCAATTCCTCTATCTCATCCTCCAGCTCATCGGAAAGCTTATAACCCTCGCCATTAAAAAACTTAATGCCATTGAATTCCATTGGGTTATGGGAAGCAGAAATCACAACCCCGGCATCCACCTTGTGCTTCTTGGTCAGATAGGCAATCGCCGGCGTCGGCATCACCCCCATATACACCGCATTCGCCCCTACCGAGCATATGCCCGCCATCAGGGCGTTTGCCAGCATCCCTCCAGATATCCTTGTATCACATCCCACGATAATCGTTGGCTGGTGTGCCTTTTCCTTCGTCAGTACATAAGCTCCCGCCTGCCCCAGCTTCATCGCCAGTTCAATCGTAAGCTCTGTGCCTGCTACTCCTCTTACTCCATCCGTCCCAAACATCCTTGCCATAATTTTCTCCCTTCTGAGCGCCTTTTGACGCTTTTAAATTATTTTCTTGCGGTCATCATAGCAAATGTACACACCCATACACTTTATATGAATCATTCTCCTAATTTCTATTCTCTGCCACCCCCAGTATCTGGGCTTCTTCCGTTATCTGAACTTCCCCCGCTCGTGCCGCCATTCCCTGTACTGGGAGAGCCCCCGGTATCTCCGGACGTGCCGCCATTCCCTGTATTGGAGGCTCCGCCGGTATCTTCGGATGCGCTGCCTTCCTGGCCTTCCTGATCCCCTTCCTCTTCTGCTACACTGGTATCTGTAATTGTCACCTGCACATTGACGCTTCCCGCCACCTCATAGCTGTCATCTGGCAGCGTAACGTCCACTGGGATGCTGTGCGTCCCTGGCGGCAGATCCGTCACATGGATCGCAGCCTGGATATCCCCCACATGCAGGGCCTCCATATCTTCCTTCAGGGCGCGCACAGTAACCGGCACGGTATTCGCCGCATATTCCAGCTGATACACGCTATTCAGCCCCGTCACTGTAATCTTTTCTGACGGAAGGTTAAAGACCTTTGATTCCTTCCTCTCAATCATAACCTTGACAGCAATCTGGTTCGCCGTCTCATCCACCAGGGAAATCCCTTCCCCTAAATACGGCGTAATATCTATCGTGGTATCCAGATCTTTGTTGATGCCGTCAATGTTCAGCACATCCTCCGGGATATTAATCACGCTGATATTGTTCAGCCTAATTGGATCTCCCTTAATCATCACAGACTCCGGCGCATATTCCATCCCCTGGTACTGGCATCCCTCTGCCGGGGTTCCGCTCACCTCGAAATGGATGGGCACGTCCTTGGTCCCTAAAATCTTGGCACGGATGGTAACGATGCTCTGGTTCATATCCAGAAGGTCGGACGCAATCACATTCTCTTCCTCGTCATAGAGCGTAGGCGCCACATTGTCCGATACATCGCTGGAAACCCCATCCACATTGATGCTTGCGACCACCCGGCTAATCCGCGATACCACAGATTCCGGGCCGGATACCTTAAGCAGGTTCGGGGTCACCTCCACATTGCCGATGGCATATCCCTTCACCGGCGTACCCACGGCATCCGGCGAAATCACAAATTTCTTCTCTGCCAGATCCTCAAGGGTAATCTGCAGGTTCACTGTCCGCCGGATGATATCAATCCTCTTATCATTTTTCCTGGCGCTAATTTCAATCGGCACAAGCTTCGGGTCGCCCTCCTGGCTCAAATCCACCTGGCTCAAATCAGCTGTCACATTAAAATCATCGCCGCTCATGTCCTCCACATAACTCCTCGGGCCTGAAATATAGAACACGGCCACATCCGAATCCTTGACCACAGACGGAACCTTCCCCATCTCCGTAATTACATTTTTATTTAAAATCTCTACGGGTACAGAAAATGACTTGGTACTCTCCGGGTCTGCCATCTTCACCACAGCCAGCCAAAGGACTACGGAAATCAGTATGGACAAAACCTTCAGCCCTGGGTTATTGACCAGATGCTTCATCATTTTTTTGAACATGCCTCATCCTCCTTTTCCATATCCGGAACCTGGCCACATCCATAGCGCCCTTACGGATAAAATTCAGCTTGCCCTTCAGGTACTCCGCATCTACATTACGGTACAGCTCCCCGCCAATGGCGATCGATACATTGCCCGTTTCTTCTGAGACTACGATTGTCAGGGCGTCGCATACCTCGCTGATTCCTACCGCCGCCCGATGCCTGGTACCCAACTCCTTGCTCAGGCTCAGGTTGTCAGACAGGGGCAGGTAGCAGGTAGCAGATACGATCCGCTCCCCCCGGACAATAATTGCCCCGTCATGCAGCGGCGTGTTATGCTCAAAGATATTAATAAGCAGCTGGCTGGATATCATAGAATCCAGGGCAATCCCCGTCCTCTCATATTCTCCCAGGTTCACATCCTGCTCAATGACAATCAATGCCCCCGTTTTCACCTTCGCCATCTCATACGTAGCCTTTACGACTTCATTGGTCACCCGCTCGCTGAAGCGTTCCTGCCCTTTCTGGGAATCAAAGGAAAACAGCGAGGTAAAGAAATTCTTCTGGCCCAGCTGCTCCAAGGCACGGCGCAGCTCTGGCTGGAAGACAATAATAATGGCGATCACCGCCACATTAATCGTCTTGCTGGCAAGCCACAGGATCGTATTCATTTGGAACATAGCGGCAATCAGCACAATGACCAGAACCACAATAATCCCTTTCAGAAGGTTCCAAGCCCTGGTCTGCTTAATCCACACCAGGATATTATAGATCAGGACGGTAATGATGATAATCTCCGCAATATCTGTCTTCGTGATTGTAGGCCGGTCAACCCAGAAAAGGTATTTAGACGCAAAAGTATTTAAAGCTGCGAATAGATCCTGTACCATATCTTCCTCCATTCCGTACACTTTTAATCCAATAAATCCTGATCAATATCCAGCTCCTCCGCCAACTGTTTGCGGCTCACAGTCGTTCGGTTTTTGGGGGTAATCCGTTTTACCCGTTTATCTTTTTTGGCGACAAACACTTTAGGCACTGCCTTTACATAGTAATAATATTCGTCATCCTCAAACTGTACCCGCTCCACTCTGGAATAATCCAGGTTGAAGAAAAAGAATTCCAGGATAAGGGAAATTCCCACAGAAAGCAGCGTCCCCAAAATAACCCACAGAATCCTCCCTGGCATGGCCAGCAGAATATATCCTGTCAGCAAAATGATCATCTGCACCAGGTTCCCCACGAAGATGGCAATCTTCCAGGCATAGGCCATCGACTGCCTCCGTATCGCATATACTATGACAGAAGTTGCTAAAAACGAAACCAAAAAAAGGTACATTTCCTTATTCTCTACCAATAGCTTCAAGGCTGACGAAAGCCTGGAAAAGCCCTCTGCCTCCTCCCCTGACGTAAAGACTGCAATATTCTCCTGGATGCCCCGCACGTAAAAGAAAGCTGCCGCGCCGCTCAGGACGGAAAAATAAGAAGACGGCTCCTCCAAAAGCCCCATTGCCACTGGCATTACCTGCGGCACCCGCAAAAAACAGAGCAGCGGCGTTAAAAGGGCGCTGTATCCATGCCCAAGCGCAAACCTCCAATACAGGAAAAACAGCAGTAGCACCAATCCCAGCCAGATGGCGCAGACCTCCAGCGACAGCGCCGAAAAATGCAGCAGCACAAGGCCGCAGGCCGCCGCCACCATAACGCCAATCGGCAGAAAGGCACAGAGCAGCGCAAGGAGCAGGACTACCGCCAACTGGTTCAGCCTTTCCAGATAACCAATCCCGCTGTTAATCCACAGGAAAACAACGATCCCCAATATAAACTTTACAGCCACCGCCACATAAATCTCATATTTCCCATAAAAGTTGCGCAGCTTTTCCCTCATTTCCAACAAAAATGTCATTTCCAATCCTCCGAAGGCTGTGTCTTCTCTTCTTTTTCCTGAAGCTTCTGCACTTTCTTCAGGATAGAATAATATTCCTTTGCGCTGGCAGCTGCCTTTGCATAACGGCGGCTAAAAACAATATATGCAGCCACCTCAAAAACTGCAACAAAAGCCAGGTACTCTGCCAAAAGCGAGACGCCGATTGACGACAGCAGCTTGCTGCTCATCAGTTCCGTAATATCCTCCAGCTCATAGACCAGCCGAAACAGGAGCAGGATGCCAAAACTTATGGTAGACGAAAAAAACGTTTTAATTCCCTGATAGCTGATAAAGTCCTTGCGGTAATATTGCCTGATGGGGAGGCATTCCTTCCCTTCCCCCTTCTCATAAGAGGCCATTTTTGTCATCAGGAGGATCCTCTCTTCATTCAGCATACGCTCACCATCCTTTTCCCAGAGAATATGATTCCATCACCCCGAATTGTTACTATCCACATCAAAAACTTCACTAACCGAAAACTGCCTGCAGCGCCTACTGCAGGCGGGAGATGCCCCATTTCGCACATCCCATCCCGGGCAGCAGGCCTGCCGGCAGTTTTTAACTATCCAGAAACCTCATTCTGTCCTTCGTGCTGGTAGCGCCTTTGCTCTCCTTCTTGGCGGGAGCCGCCGCCGGGCGCTTCATCGCATCAGACAATTCATTGTGGAGGTTCGCCTTACATTTATCACAGAACCTTCCCGTCAGCACCTTGCCTCCGCAAAACTCACATTCCAGGGTAATCTGGGATTCCTCTGTAAAGGTAAGCCGCTCTTCCCGCACCCACTGTTTTATCTGCTTCACAGAAACATCATTTTCCTCTGCAATCTCATTCATCTGCGCTTTTGGATGGCTCCTCAGGTACTCCTTCACATTTTGGAACTTATCTTCCAGCTCCCCTAGACACGCTGGGCAAAGCTGCTGTCCGTACATATAGTTAAAAAGCCGCCCACAGCCTCTGCAATTCTTTACTTCCATACCTTTTCCTCCTAATATCCGCTTCCGATACTGATGCTTAGGCAATATACCTCTGAGGCGCCGGCCCGCCGTAGCTCCTTCGCCGCCTCATTCATTGTACTGCCTGTTGTGTAAATATCATCTATAAGTAAGATATGGTCTAATTGTACCTTATTTTCCCTCATTTTAAAAGCCTTTTTCAAATTATTTTTACGTTCCTCCCCGCTTAGTCCCTTCTGTACCTTGGTATCCCTGACCCGCCGCAGCAAATGTTCATAGACGGGAAGCCCCATCCGCCTGCCGACCTCCCTGGCTACCAAAGCCGCCTGGTTATAACCCCTTTGCCTGCGCCTGGCATTGGAAACCGGGATTGGCACTACCGCCTGCATCCTGTGCCTGCGGATCCAGCCGCCATAGGCACGTACCAGCTCCGCCCCATAATAGAATGCATATTCACGGCGGTTCTGATACTTAAAACGGTAAATAGATTCCTTTACCTCCGCCTTATAAACCCACAGGGCTTTCCCCTGCGTGTATTCTATCCTGCCTTTTGCACAGTCAAAACAATATTCCTGGCGCTCGTCCGCCAATGGCTTCCCACACCTCATGCAGGCCGGCTCGCCAACGTACACGGGCTTATCCCTGCATAGGCGGCATACCAGTTCCCTGGGCGCCGCAATGGAATGAAACAGGACGCCGTCGCAGAAGGGGCATCTTGGGGGAAAGACGATGTGCATAAGGCTTTTCATCGTATACATATAAGTTCCTTAAAAAAATCACTCTCAATAAATCTATCGTATCATAATTCCATACATGAATCCACAGTAATTTTCTTAAATTTTTATGAAATAGTGTTACTATTTACGGCCTGCACAGTACCGCGCATTCCAGATCCGTAAATAGTAGCAACCGTGTTACAATAATTACGATTCACTGCTTCTCTAGGGAGCCATCTGGAGGAACTCTTTCAGGCCGGTATAACGCTTCTGTTCGCTCTCGTTGGCAATCATTCCCTGAAACGTGCGGTCATCGCCGACCAGGGTGACGCATTTCTTGGCACGGGTGACGGCGGTGTAGAGGAGATTGCGGTTCATCAGCATGCGCGGGCCTGTCAGCAAGGGAATGACTACCGCCGGGTATTCGCTTCCCTGGGATTTATGGATGGTAATTGCATAGGCGAGTTCCAGTTCTTCCAATTGCTTTAAGGAATAATCAACCAGACGGGCCTCGTCAAACTCTACCGTCATTGTCTCGGCATAAGTGTTGATGGTGCGGATGACTCCCATATCCCCGTTGAAAATGCCCATGCCTTTTTCGATGGCAATGCCGTATTCGCTGCGGATTTCCCATTCCAGCTGATAATTGTTCTTGATCTGCATGACTTTGTCTCCCTCACGGAAGATAATATCATGATATTCATGTTCTTTTTTGTCAGAAGACGGCGGGTTTAGGTATTGCTGGAGAATGCCGTTAAGGCGCTCCACGCCCAGAAGGCCTTTGCGCATGGGAGTCAGGACCTGGATATCAAAGGGGGCGGCGTCTACAAATTTGGGAAGTTTCTGATGGATGAGCTGGATGGCGACACGGATGATGACGTCTGCCTCGAAACGCTTAAGGAAGAAAAAATCCATGCTCTTATTGTCGAGAGATACCGGCTCGCCGCGATTGATGCGGTGGGCATTGACAATAATATCGCTCTGGGCAGCCTGACGGAAGACCTTGGTCAGGCGCACCACATGGAAGCGCCCGGATTCAATGATATCACGCAGTACGCTGCCGGCTCCTACGCTGGGAAGCTGGTTCACATCCCCTACCAGGATCAGACGCGTCCCAGGGAGGACGGCCTTCAGCAGATGGTACATCAGGGAAACATCCACCATTGACATCTCGTCAATAATAATGACATCCGTCTCCAGGGGATTGTCTTCGTTGCGCTCAAAACCCGCGTTCCCTTCCGCGCCGCCGTTTACCTCCAGCATACGGTGAATGGTCCTTGCCTCAACGCCTGTCGTCTCGCTCATGCGTTTGGCGGCACGGCCCGTTGGCGCAGCCAGGAAAATGTCCAAGCCCTCTTCTTCAAAATAACGGATAATAGTATTGATGGTCGTGGTCTTTCCTGTGCCTGGGCCTCCGGTAATCACCAGCAGCCCATTGGACGCCGCCTCCCGCACTGCCTCTTCCTGCAGGGCGTCCAGAGCCATGCCTGTGTCCCTTCCAATCTCCGCGACCCGCCTGCGGAACAAATCTTCTGACACCTCATACGTAAGATCAAGCCTTTTAAGCATGGTAGCGGTATTGGCTTCCATATAATAATAATGGGCCGCATAGATAAACTGGCCGCCCTCTGTCTCTTTCACAATAATTTTTTTGTCAATCGCAAGATCCATATAGTATTTCTCAATATGCTCTGGCAAAATCCCCAGCAGCTCGCCCGCCCTCTGCCCCAGCAGCTCCGCCGGAAGGCAGGTATGCCCGTCCAGAGCCGACCGCACCAAAGCATACAGGATGCCGCTGCGGATACGGAAATCCGAATCTGCACGGATGCCTATCTTAGAGGCAATCTCGTCCGCCATCCGAAACCCAACTCCCTGGATATCCTCTGCCAGCCGGTACGGGTTCTCCCTGAGGACGGCATAAAGCCTCTGCCCATAGGCTTTGTAAATCTTGGCTCCCAGGGACTGTGAGATTCCATACTGCTGCAGGAAAATCATTGCCTGGCGCATCTCCTGCTTGCCCACGACTTGATCCGCGATCTCCTTTGCCTTACGCTCACTGATTCCTTTGACTTCCGCCAAACGCTTGGGCTCTTCCTCAATAATACGGAAGGTATTCTCCCCAAACTTGCGGATGATGCGCGCTGCCAACGCCGCGCCCACCCCCTTGATTGCACCAGAGCCTAAGTAACGCTCCATTGAGACAATGTCTTCTGGCGGCCTGGCTTGGAAGGAATCCATTTTAAACTGCCTGCCATAGGAAGGATGCGTGGCATACTCCCCTGTCATAGAAAGGCTTTCGCCCTCGCCCACGCCATGAAAGTACCCCACGCATGTAATCTCGTCTTCCCCACAGATAAAATCCAGCACAGTATATCCGTTTTCTGGGTTCTGGTACACAATATGTCCCACAAACCCCGCCAACGTATCCACAGCCCTTATTCCAGCCCGTAATTGCGCTTCATCTGCTCGTACAGCATCTGCGCAATCCCAAGCCCCCCAGACTCCGTAGACTGCTTGGCAAAGCTCTGGGTCATCTGCTCTTTATAGTAATCCTGCAGCTGCCGTGTCGAGGAAGACATTTCCTCGCTGGACTCCGGCACCATCTTCTGCATGGCCTTGAACATCTGCTCCACAAAATAAGACTCAAAGTCCCTGCACACGGACATCAATTCATCATCTGTGGCTTTGGACAGGTCGGAATTCAGAGTCTCTTCTAATTTGCCCGTCGTGGTCGTTGTATCCATTTTATAAGTGTCATAATTGCTATATGGGTTAATTCCATCTAAACTAAGGCTCATAGTTGTACCTCTTTTCTTCTTTTCACTTATTTCTCAATGCGGGAAATAAAGCTTTCATTTCGCTAATTTACTGTCAATTTGAGGGCTGCTTTCCTGGACTAGTAATTTTTAAGGGGGGTAGGTGGCCAAACAGCCGCTGTGGAAGGAGAGAGGCCGCAACAGAAACGCGCTCCCGCTCCGATCGGAACCTAGCAGTACTAAGCTCGAAAACACCTCGCTAAGTACTGAGGTTCCTTTAGGGTTTCTTTATGCGGCCTCTCTCCTTCCTCCGCTACAGAATGGAAGACGCTACATTTCTTTACACTTACGAAAATATTACACCTCACCAGAAGTAGTATTTTCAGCTGGTTCAAGAAAAATATTCCCTTATGTAGACATTTTCTCTACAAGCTGCCGTAGCCAGGTGTCAGCTGATTCGGGATAAAGCATTCCAGTTTGCAGATATTTGCTCTCTATAACCTGCCATGGCCAGCTGTCAGCTGGTTCGGGATAAACATTCCAGTTTGCAGATATTTGCTCTCTATAACCTGCCATGGCCAGCTGTCAGCTGGTTTGGGATAAACATTCCAGTTTGCAGATATTTTCTCTCTTTAACCTGCCGTGGCCAGCTGTCAGCTGGTTTGGGAAAGATATTCCCTTAAGCAGACAATTCAGGGGCGGTTTTAGCAGAGGGAAAATCCAGCGCTTAGGGAGGCTGCACGTGAAGGCTCTCCTGAACGTGCAAAGTAACACGTCCGATATCCTATCGTCCTCATGCCTCCCTTAGCGATTAGTTTCCCGAAGCGTTGCCCCGTCTGCGTAGGGAATAGCTTGCCCAAACCAGCGTCCGGGCTGCCATAATTTCAGCTTACCACACAATAAACAAACCCCTCAGAATTATAATAATAAATATGCTTACCTCTTCAGCTGGTTAGCCTGCCCCAGCATATCATCGGAGGCCTGTATCGCCTTGGAGTTCATTTCGTAAGCCCTCTGTGCTACAATCAGGTTTACCATTTCATCTGCCACCTGCACATTGGAGCCTTCCAGATAGCCAATCCGTATCACGCTCTGCACAAGGTTGGGGTTGGTGTCCTCGCTGATAGCGGCGCCGGATACATCTGTCACCTGCAGCAGGCTGTTGGACAGCTTCTCCAATCCGGACGGGTTGCTGAACTGATAAATGCCGAAGGAAGCGTTGAGATCCACGAAATTGCCCTGCGGATCCAAATAGCCAAATGCGCCTTCGTCTGAGACAGACAGCCTGGTGGTGCTGACATCGCCTGGAATGCGGATGGGGTTGCCATTCGTATCCAACACCGGATATCCCTCTGCCGTTACCAGCGTCTTGAAACCGTCCGCCTCCATGCTTAGCTTAAAATCCCCCTTACGGGTATAGTATGTATTGCCGTCAGCTCCCCTGACAGAGAAGAACCCATCGCCATTGATGGCAAATGCCGTATCGCTCTCGCTCTCCAGCATCGGCCCCTGCCCAAAATACGAAGTTATGGAGGCAACCCTGGTGCCCAGGCCTACCTGTGCGTCAATTGGCTTACGCTCCCCATTGGCAGTAGTAGTCCTCGTCTGGAGCGTCTGGTAGAGCAAAGTCTTAAACTCTGCCTTCTCCGTCTTATAACCATTCGTATTGACATTTGCCAGGTTATGTGCAATGCTGTCTACTGCCGTCTGCTGGGCAATCATGCCGGATGCCGCCGACCACAATGATCTCATCATATTCCTACCGCTCCTTCCTATGCCTTGCCGATACTGTTCACGGCCTTATCAAGTGTCTCGTCAATGGTCTGGATAATCTTCTGGTTGGACTCATAAGCCCTGGAAATTGTAATCATTTCGACCATTTCAGAAATTACGTTTACATTCGACATTTCCAGCGTGCCCTGCACAATCTTGGCCTCTGAGGCCTGGCGCTGCCCGCCTTCTACTAAGTCATACATATTCTCGCCATATTTTGACAGATAATTGTAATCTGCAAAATCCACAATCCCAATCTGGCCTACCTGCACATTATTCTGGTAAATCGTGCCGTCCTCTTGCACTACAATCTCCACGTTGGGGTCTACCCGTATGTAACCGGCTTCGCCAGGGGTGCCTGCCTGTGCCGCCGCAGGGTTCAATACAAAATCCCCGTCCTTGGTCATCAGATAGCCTTCCTGGTTGACCGTAAATGCACCGTCCCTGGTATATTTGACAGATGGCTGTCCATCCTTGCTGACGAAGGAAACAGCAAAGAAGCCATCCCCGTCCAATGCAAGGTCATAGGCATTATCCGTCACACGGAAGGGTCCCTGGCCGAAATCCGTATAACATTCCCCGATCTTGACGCCTGGGGCAATATTTCCCAGCCGCTTGGGCAAGCTGTAATCTGAGGTATCCTTAATCTTGAGCGCCATCACCTCTTTAAAGGACTGGGAGGTGGAACCTTCCTTTTTAAAGCCGTTCGTGGCAGAATTGGCAAGGTTGTTGGTCAAAACATCCAGCCTGTTCTGCTGGTTCAGCATGCCTGTATAGGCTGTATACAATCCTTTTACCATATCTATGCTCCTTTTCTTCAGGCATCCGCCGTCCATACAGGCTGGCGACGCCTTACTCTATTATATCGGCTACTCTTCCCGTTTCCCTGATAAAAATTCTACATATTTTCCTGTGCCAATTGCAACACAGGTCATAGGCTCTTCGGCAGTCATGGTATTAATCCCTGTCCTGTCCTCAATCAGCTCTTCTAATCCCCGCAGCAGCGCGCCGCCGCCGGTGAGGATAATCCCTCTGTCTGCCACATCCGCTGCCAATTCTGGCGGCGTCTTCTCCAATACGCTATGGACAGCCTCCACAATCTGCAGGGTATTTTCGCGCAATGCCTCCTCCGTCTCTTCCGAAGATACCGACACCGTCTTAGGAAGGCCCGTCACCAGGTTCCTGCCCCTTACGTCCATGGTATCATTCTGCGCAAGCGGGAAGCATGTGCCGATTTTAATCTTGATATCCTCGGCGGTTCTCTCACCGATTAATAAATTGTGCTTCTTCCTCATATAACGCACGATCGCTTCGTCAAAATCATCCCCGGCAATCTTAATCGAAGTGCTGACCACTGTGCCGCCTAGGGAAATGACTGCAATATCTGCCGTGCCGCCGCCAATATCTACAATCATATTGCCGCAGGGCTTGGCAATGTCCACGCCGGCGCCAATCGCCGCCGCTATTGGCTCTTCTATAATAGAAACTTCCCTGGCGCCCGCCTGGAATGTTGCATCCTCTACGGCCTTCTTCTCCACTTCTGTCACGCCGCTGGGGACGCATACGCTGATCCTCGGCTTGCGGAAGCTCTTCTTGCCCAATGCCTTCTGGATAAAATACTTCAGCATTTTCTCTGTTACCGTATAGTCAGAAATTACGCCCTGGCGCAGAGGCCTCACTGCTACAATATTCCCCGGCGTCCTCCCAAGCATCAGGCGGGCTTCTTCCCCGATTGCCTTTATCTTGTTCGTGTCTCTGTCAAAAGCAACAACGGATGGCTCCTTTAATACAACGCCCTTCCCTTTGATATACACCAGAATGCTGGCTGTTCCTAAATCAATTCCAATATCTGTGGCCATATGACTGTCCCCTTTCGTTCTCTATCCAAACACACGCTACAAGGATATACATCCTGTAACGAATCAGTACCTTGCGAAGATACTCCTATTTTTCCATACATAGATACATTATATACAATCATGAGGATTTTTCAAAGCCTTTTTTTCCAAATATTAAAAAAACGTGCATTCTTAACCTTTTTCTCAGCTTTCCTTAGAAAAGTTTATGTATTTTTTATATTTTTTGGATTTATTTTGTATTTCTCTCACATATTTATCACATTCTATGCTTATACTTTATCACGTACTAGCTAATAAGCTAATATAATTTTTCATAACTCATGCTTCCTGGATTCCTAGAATCCAGGAGGTACTCCCCGTAGATTTTTGGCCGCCCGTCAGGGCGGCCATTTTGTTCCAGTCAGATTTCCCTCGTATACTCTGCCAGCCATTCCCGTTCTTCTGCTGACAGATACGGGGCAAGCTTAGCATATACGGTTTTGTGGTAATCATTCAGGAGCTTCCGTTCCCTTGCCGTCATTTCCTCCGGAAGGATAGCGTCCAGGTCAATCGGGGCATAGGTGATTGTCTCAAATTCCATAAACTGGCCGTATTCATTTTTTTCCGCCTTTTTGCAGAGCAGCTCATTCTCCGTACGTATCCCATATTTCCCTTCCAGGTACAGACCTGGCTCATCCGTGGTAACCATCCCCTCTTCCAGGACACAGCAGTCATTCCGTTCGGGGACGATTTTCCAACGGAAACCATTCGGCCCTTCATGGACGTTCAGCAGATAGCCAATGCCATGGCCGGTGCCGCATTTGTAGTCCAAACCCAGATCCCATAGAGGGCCCCTGGAAAGGATATCCAGGTTGAGTCCGCTGCAGCCGTGGAGAAACTTGGCGGCGGCCAGGTTCAGGTTGGAACGGCAGACCGTGGTAAAATGGAATTTCTCCTCCCCAGACAGCGCGCCGAGGGCAATTGTCCTCGTGATATCCGTGCTGCCGTCCAGGTAGTGGCCGCCGGAATCTACCAGCAGGAAGCCCTTCGGCTCCAGCTTTGTATCAGACTCTGGGGTCGCCGTATAGTGCATCATGGCCGCATTTGCCCCATAGGCGCTGATGGTGTCGAAGCTCAAGTCCACAAACAAGTCCTGGGCGCGGCGGCAGTTTTCCAGATAATCAGAAGCGGACATCTCCGTAATTTCCGTTTTGCCGATATTGCTCTTCAGCCAGTACATAAATTTCGTAAAGGCCACGCCGTCCTTGACATGGGCATTGCGCATATTGGAGATCTCTGTCTCATTTTTAACAGACTTCATCCACTCGGTCGGATTGTCAGCCTGGACAACCTCCACTTCCTCTGGCAGGCTGTGGAAAATACGGTAATTGACAGTCTTGGCGTCCAGCAGCACCGCTTTCCCGACCGGAATCTGGGCTGCATATTCATAAATGGCTTCGTAAGGGCGCAGCATTATGTTATTTTCCTGGCAATAAGCCCTTAACGCATCATCCAAAACCTCCGGGCGGACAAACCAGATGCTTTCTTCCATTGTAATAGCGGCAAAGGAGAGCACAACTGGGACATGGCGGATATCACCCCCACGGATGTTGAACAGCCAGGCAATGTCGTAGAGGGAGGTAAGGATGTGGATGCCCGCCTTCTGCTCTTTCATTTTCTCCCGCAGCTTCTTAAGCTTCGCCTGGGCGCTTTCCCCAGCATAGGCTTCCTCTAAGAGGTAGGCAGGATGCCCAGGCAGTTCTGGGCGCCCCTGCCAGATCAAGCCGACCAAATCCTCATCCACATGGATACTCCCTTGCCTCTTCCTGGCAATCTGCTCATATTCCGCGCCATCCTTGGCATTTACGACACGCCCGTCAAAGCCCAGGCAGCCGCCCTGCCCCAGGTTCTGCTCTACATATCCCCTGACCGTAGGCACGCCCTCCTCTCCCATGCGGTACAGCGCTACCGGCGTCCCCTCCAGTTCCTTCTCCGCCTGGATAAAGTAACGGCCATCCGTCCAAAGGCCTGCCTCTGCCAAGGTAATGACCGCCGTACCTGCCGATCCGGTAAAGCCGGTGATATATTTCCTGGCTTTAAAATAATCGCCCACATATTCTGATTCATGGAAATCAGAGGTGGGTACAATATACATATCTATCTTCCTTCGGCGCATTTCCCTGCGGAGCGCCTCAATTCTTTCTGCAATCATAATGTTCTCCTTGTGTGGTTGTTCTGTGATTCTCAGTGCAGGGATACATTCCCTTGCTATGACCAAAAATTCTATATTGCTGCCAGCGCTGCAAAAAAATCCCCTGCCGCGCCAGCAAGACACGGTGGGGGAATTTTTGTGGGGTGATTTCTGCTACAGGGCTTTCAGCCTAAACCACGCCTTGGGCGATCATGGCCTCTGCTACTTTCTCAAAACCGGCGATATTGGCGCCTGCCACATAGTCGCCTTCCTTGCCGTAGCGCTTTGCAGCGTCATCCAGGTTATGGAAAATATTAACCATGATTCCCTGCAGCTTGCTGTCTACTTCTTCAAAGCTCCAGCTTAAACGTTCGGAGTTCTGGCTCATTTCCAGTGCGGAAGTAGCAACGCCGCCAGCATTTGCAGCCTTTCCGGGAGCAAATAATACCTTATTCTGCTGCAGATACTCGGTTGCGTCTAAGGTTGTCGGCATGTTGGCGCCTTCTGCCACTGCGATGCAGCCATTGGCCACCAATGCTTTTGCGTCCTCTAAAAACAGCTCGTTCTGGGTAGCGCAGGGAAGGGCGATATCGCATTTTACGCTCCATACGCCGCGGCCTTCATGGTACTCTGCGCTTGGGCGGGCAGCTGCATACTCGGTCAGGCGGGCGCGTTTCACTTCCTTTACTTCTTTCAGCAGCGCAACATCAATCCCTTCCGGGTCGTAAACCCATCCGCTGGAATCGCTGACGGTCACAACCTTAGCGCCTAACTGGTGGGCTTTCTGGGTGGCATAGATTGCCACATTCCCGGAACCGGATACACATACTGTCTTGCCCTTGATGTCATGGCCGTTGCATTTCAGCATTTCCTCGGTCAGGTACAAAAGTCCATAGCCAGTCGCCTCCGTACGTGCCAGGGAGCCGCCATAGGAAAGGCCCTTGCCTGTCAGCACGCCTTCGTAGGTACCGCGGATTTTCTTGAACTGGCCAAACATATAGCCGATTTCCCTTGCGCCCGTGCCGATATCGCCAGCCGGCACGTCAGTGTCAGCGCCAATATATTTATTCAGCTCTGTCATAAAGCTCTGGCAGAATGCCATCACCTCGCGGTCAGACTTGCCCTTAGGGTCAAAATCGGAGCCGCCCTTGCCGCCGCCAATCGGAAGGCCAGTCAGGGAGTTCTTGAAGATCTGCTCAAAACCCAAGAACTTGATAATCCCCAGGTTTACGGACGGATGGAGGCGCAAGCCGCCCTTGTATGGCCCAATGCTGTTATTAAACTGTACGCGGTACCCTGTATTGACCTGTACCTGTCCTTTGTCATCTACCCACGGCACACGGAACTTGAACTGCCTGTCCGGCTCCGTCAGGCGCTCTAACAGCGCTTCCCTGCGGTAAGTCTCTTCATTTGCTTCAATCACTGGCCTTAAAGACTCCAATACCTCTTTTACAGCCTGGTGAAATTCAGGCTCAGCTGGGTTCTTGGCAACTACACGCTCTAATACCTCATCTACATAGCTCATTTCTTTTCTCCTTTACTATAGTATTGTACTGCAATATTTTCCATCAGGTCTTATTGTAATCTTATTTCTGGGAATTTGCAATATTTTTTTTATTTTGCTTATTACTGAAACTCCGTCGGCCGCGCATGGCTACGGACGTCATACAATATTTTTATGACAAGTTTCATTTATCTTAGCATAGATTATTTTCCTTTCCTTCCTCCAAGATCTTACGGGCTGTCTGGTATTTCTTGCGCCAAATCTCTTTTTGCTGCTCCGATACGGATTCGCCGCCCAACAGGCGGCTCTCATCGGAATTATGCGCCAAATCCGCAAGCTTTACAACCGTGGCAATATGGTTCCTGCGGATTTTGCGCACATAGTCAAAATAGCTTTCTTTGGGATCATGGGTAAGCAATGACACTGCCTGGATGACCTCCTGGGGGAATTCCTGCGCCAGCTGCTCTATCGTGGTATCCGTATCTTCCACAATATCATGGAGCAGCGCCACGCAGGCACTAACCTCATCCTCCATCTGCTCTGCCAGGTGTACCGGGTGCAGCACATAAGGGACCCCTCCCGCATCCACCTGTCCATGATGCGCATCATAGGCAAATTTCATCGCCTTCATAGTCAATGGTGTGTAAATCAAATCGATCCCCTCCCTGCCGGCCTTCCTCAGCCTTCTGCCTCTCCCTCTGCGTCATCCTCCAGCCCTTCTTCGTCTTCCAGCCCGCCGTCTTCTAATTCCAGTTCTTCTCCCTCGCCTGCCTCATCTTGGGTTACTTCTGTCACCTTAGCGGACTGATATAAGAAATCTGTCACCTGATTGTGCAACAGCTGCCTTTGGACGTAGTCTTTGCCATAATCCTCCTCATACGATTCCAGGCTGTCATAGCCTTCTGCCTCTGCCAGCTTCATCGCCCCTGACTCATAATCCCCATCTTTAAGCCCTAATCCTTCCTTCTTGGCAATAGCCTCTACGACTAAGATTTCATTGACCTGTTCCAGCACCTCGTCGCTCAGGTCGTCTGTCCCCACATACTCTGCCAGAAAATCCTCATATTCCATGCCCATAAATTCCGCAAAAAGCTTATAATTTTCCTCTGTCTCGCTGTAAATCGTGTCATACAGATCCTGTGGATAGCCGTTTACCGTTGCGTTTTCCATGGCCTGAGCCAATGCGCTCTGCCCGGCCTCCTGGAGGGCGTTTTCCTTCTCGCTTGCCAGCAGCTCTTCCTTCATCTTCGCTTCATATTCTGCCGTTGTCTTGTATTCTGACACGCTTGCCACATAGTCATCATTGTATTCTGGGGTAATCACTTCGCTGATGGAGTGGATAGTGACAGTAAATTCCGCTTCCTTCCCTCCCACTTCCTCATCATAATCCTCCGGAAATGTAGTCTGAAACGTAACTGTCTCGCCCGCATTTTTGCCAACCAGATTCTTCTCAAAGTCCTCTAAAAACTCCCCGCTGCCTAAAACCAGCTCATACTCTTCTGCACTGCCTCCGTCAAATTCCTTCCCATCTATCTTGCCTGTAAAGTCTATATTGACCAGATCGCCTTCCTGGGCAGGCCTGTCCGTGATCTCCTTATACTCCGTATTCTCTTCTAACTCCCCCTGGATATACATCTCCACATCATCATCCAATACCTCTGGGATAATGTACTCCACTTCCATCCCCTTATAGTCGCCCAGGGTTACATAATCATCTACACTGTAATCACCGCTTTCTATTGCCTGCGTGCCCTCACCAGTTCCTGCCTTATCCGCATCTGCTTCCCCTGTGCTGCCCTCTGTATCCGTCTTCGTCCCTCCTGCGCCGTCCTTGCCCTTCCCACCGCATCCGGCGAATACCGCCAGGCTTACTATAACCGCGGCTGCCAATAAATAATTTTTTCTTTTCATAGCCTTCTCTACCTTTTCTTAGAATTATTTTATATAGTAACAACTACATTTCATGTTGCAATATCATTATAACAGATTATTTTGAAAAAACTATGAAAAAATGTTATTTTCGAAAAAAGATAAAAAAGAATCCCGCCTTGCGGGATTCTGCGCCACAAACGCACGGCTTTCTTGACGTACAGGCGCATCCCCCGAAAAAGGGACACGCCCGTACCAGCTTCTCCCCTATGGACAGACGGAATGGCGTACTCTCCATTTACCTGTCTTGCTATCAGGGATCATCGTCCATCGCCTGTGTCGCTCCTTGTTATTTTCTTCTGTGCCGTCATAATGATACCGTTCCACATAATCAGATATAAAAACAATGTACTGAGGCGTGGATTCCTCTTCCTCATAGGTTAACGCCCTTAATTCCGAACCCGGCATATTCAAAAAGAAATAACATTTTAAGGCACTTACAGCTTCTTCTATCTCATCCATACTGTAAATCTCGGATTCACAAATACGCACATCCACATACTGCACATGGCCAGTATCAAATTCCAGCACATAGAGTACCACAAGTATCAGGACAGGCAGGAGCGTAATGATAACATTCATCCTGTATCCTGACTTTCTTCTCATGCACTTCTTCCCCCGGCTTTTGTCCCATTCAAAAAGTATTTTCATCTTTTGTCCCATTTTCTACTCACTTCAACTCTCATACTTTATCTACAGGTTACCATTCCTTGCGCACATCACCTTTTCTTTTGTATGATTCCCCTATATCCCCTGATCTGATTCTTTTCTTGTCCCTTCCACCTCCACTTCCTGTTATATTCAGCATTCGTAAAACTCCCAAAAAGCACGTGCCTTCTGTCATTTAACGATTACCTATAATCATCATAGTTTTTAACCATTTCATATACAAGCAAAAAAGTTTGAATGGCTATATTTTGGAATTAACGGTCGATTTTCTATGCTTCCAGGGCTTTCCCATAAAATTATTCCTGTTTATGGCGAACTCTCTGTGTTTTCTGCATCATATGATTAGGTAGTCAAAAGGGTATTTGTTATTTTATCCTTTTCACGATAGGAC
>CAJTNT010000035.1 GCA_910577785.1 uncultured Lachnospiraceae bacterium
GCACTAATGCCAGCTTATCTTATAGTCCAAAATACCCAAAGTTAAGAAAGAACCGCAGAAAAATCTGCCTTCCTTTTAATTTCACCTTTGAAAAAATAGTCCTCATAAAATACTCCTTTCTTAATACTGACCTGCAAGGCGTTGCTTTGTCTGCTTGTGGTTTTCGTTGTTCTATGGTAGGATAAGGGATACAGTAACTGTAAAGTCAAGGGGGTTACGATGAATAATAAAAAATATTACTATACCACAGGGCAGTTTGCGAAGCTTAACGGAATCAACAAGCGTACTTTGCATTATTATGATGAAATTGGGTTGTTTTCGCCGGAATGGAAAGCAGAAAACGGATACCGATATTATACCTGTTTCCAGACGGTGCAGTTAGAATTGATTTTGATGTTGAGAAAAATCGGATTGTCTATCGAAGAAATCATACGCTACCAGCGGAGCCCTTCCGGAGAATCTTTTGCGGAATTGATTGCGGGGAAGAAGAGCCTGATTGACAGATCCATTCAGGAGCTTTTGAATACAAAAAAATTTCTGGAGCACAAATCAGAGAAACTTGCCATGAGCTTGGCGGCGGAGCATGGAAAAATAGAGATGGTTACGCTTCCCGAACAGCGCATTTTGCTCAGCAGTCCCATCACGGGCGTGTATGATGATGACGACTTTGCGGTTGCTGGGGATTTTTCCCTGCGGCTGAAATCTATCTTTGGGCTTTATGATAATTTTGGAAGCCGTATTCCGGTAGGAAAGATCTTAAATGGCAATTACCATGATTACGACTGCTTTTTTGCCTATGGGAGAGAGGATATAGAGAGTTATGATACAATCAGGCCTGCCGGCACGTACTTAAGGACCTTTGGCATCGGCGGCTGGGACAGGCTAAAGGAGGTATACCGAATGATTTGCGGTTTCGCCAAAGAACATCACCTGAGATTGTTCGGGCACGCCTATGAGGAAGGCTTGAATGAAATGTCCCTTAAGAGGGCTGAGGACTACATTACCATGATTACAGTTGGCTGTGAGAGAGAATAGCCAAGTGCTTTTTGCGGGGAAGAAATTGAATGAAAATTGTAGGAGAGATTTTTGCCACGGACGCAGGGAGCGCAGTCAGCATATGTAAATAAGGTTCTTGAATTTTAGGATTTGGTATGGTAAAATATGCCCATGGAGAAAAAAGCAGAGATTATCATTGTAGGCGCCGGCGCATCCGGCCTTGCCGCGGCCATACAGGCGGCGAGGGAGGGCGCCCGCGTCATGGTGTTAGAGCATATGGAAGCGGCAGGGAAGAAAATCCTGTCCACAGGGAATGGAAAATGTAATTTTACCAACAGGAAGCAGGGGATTGCCTACTACAGGGGCAAGGACCCTGCCTTTGTCTTGCCCGTTTTGGAACAGTTTGGGTTTGAAGAGACGCTGCGGTTTTTTGAAGGGCTGGGGATTGTGCCAACGTGTAAGCGCGGCGGCTATTATTACCCGGCAAGCGGCCAGGCGTCCTCCGTGCGGGAAGTCCTTTTGATGGAGTGCCGGAGGCGGAAGGTGGAGATTTTCTATGGGATAGGGCTCCGCTCCATAGAGAAACGGAAGGGGAAGTTTCTGTTTCATACGAAGCAAGGGGAATTTGAAAGCATCGCCTGTATTCTGGCTACCGGGGGAAAGGCGGCCAGGAAGACGGGGAGCGATGGCAGCGGGATCCCGTATATCCGGGGCTTTGGGCATAAAGAGCCTGTCCTCGTGCCGGCATTGGTGCAGCTTGAGGGGAAGCAGGAGTTTTTGAAGGAACTGGCCGGGCTGCGCACAGAGGGGCGGATCCGCCTTTTCGTGGAAGGGGAAGAAGCAGCAGCGGATACTGGGGAAATCCAGCTGACAAGCTTTGGGGTATCCGGGATACCAGCTTTTCAGGTTAGCCGCTATGCTTCTTATGCCCTATTGGAGGGGAAAGACGTCAAGGCTCAATTGGATTTTCTGCCAGAGTTGGAAAAGGGGCAGGCCAAGGATCGGATGTGGCGGCGGTTTTCTGCCTATGGGGAAGGGAAGACAGCCAGGGAAGCGCTGGTGGGGCTATTTGCGGACAAGCTTGCACAGGTTCTGCTTCGGCAAAGCGGGATTGCAGCAGATAAGCTGGCAGTCCGGTGCAGCAGGAAGGAAGTGGGGCGGCTGGTATTTGTAGCGAAGGAATTGGTGATCGATATTATCGGGACAAAGGGGTTTGATGCGGCGCAGGTAACGGCTGGGGGCGTGGATACCGGGGAAATCCAGGCGCGGACAATGGAATCCAGGCTGGTGCCGGGGCTGTTTTTTGCGGGAGAAGTGGTGGATATTGACGGCATGTGCGGCGGGTATAACCTGCAGTGGGCTTGGTCCAGCGGGGCAGTGGCCGGGAAAGGGGCGGCAAGGTATTTGCGGGATAGCTGCTAGCGATTATATTACCGTCCCTGCATCGTCTGCTTAAGGGGATGGCTTGCCTGAACCAGCTGGCATTGGCTGTGAAAATCTATGGTTAAAAATGAGGCATTGCTTAAATGGCAAAGAAGAAAGGACAGGAAAATGATTCGGATACAGCAGTTAAAACTCCCAATCACCCATACCGAGGAGCAGCTGAAGAAGAAAATGGCAAAGATGCTTCGGATATCGCCAGAGGACATCCTGCGTTATCAGATCCGGAAGCAGTCGGTTGACGCCCGTAGAAAACAGGAGGTGTCGTTTGTCTATACGGTGGATGTTGCGGTGGAGAAGGAGGCGGCGGTGCTTCGCCGTGTGAAGAGTTCGCAGGTGTCGCTGGCGAAGGAGGTTCCCTACCAGTTTCCAGAGGAAGGGGAGAAGGAGCTGCGCCATCCGCCTGTGGTTATCGGAAGTGGCCCAGCGGGCCTGTTCTGTGCTTACCTATTGGCGGAGCATGGCTATTGCCCGGTCATACTGGAACGGGGGAAGCCTGTGGAAGAGCGCACGCGGGACGTGGAGCGGTTCTGGCAGGACAATGTGCTGGACGTAAGGTCTAATGTGCAGTTCGGGGAAGGGGGTGCAGGCACCTTTTCCGATGGGAAGCTGAATACGCTGGTGAAGGATGTCAAAGGCAGGAACCGCAAGGTATTGGAGATTTTTATCCGCCATGGTGCGCCGGAATCAATTGCTTATCAGAATAAGCCCCATATTGGGACGGATATTTTGAAGGATGTAATTGCAGATATGCGCAGGCAGATTGAGGAATGGGGCGGCGCATATCTTTTTGAAACCTGCGTGACGGGATTGGAATTTACGGATGGGAGGCTGTCAGCGCTGGAATGCGAAGGGCAGGGAGAGAGGCATTTCCGCCTAGAGGCAGAAGCTGCCGTTCTGGCAATCGGCCACAGCGCCAGGGATACTTTTGAAATGCTTCTGGAAAAAGGTTTTGAGATGGAGGCCAAATCCTTTGCCGTAGGCCTGCGGGTAGAGCATCCCCAATCCATGATTGACGAAGCACAGTATGGCAAGGAAGCCGCCGCGCTCCTACCCGCCGCCCCCTACAAGCTGACGGCAAACCTGGAAAATGGGCGCAGCGTCTATTCCTTCTGTATGTGTCCGGGAGGATTTGTGGTAAATGCCTCTTCCGAGGAAAAGCGGATTGCCGTCAATGGCATGAGCTACAGCGAACGGGACGGCGCCAATGCCAACAGCGCCATTATCGTATCGGTAACGCCCGAAGATTTTGGCGGTGATTCCCCCTTAAGCGGCGTGGCTTTCCAGCGCAGGCTGGAAGAGAAGGCATACCAGCTAGGCAACGGATGTGTGCCGCAGCAGCTGTTCGGTGATTTTGAAAAAGGCCGCGTTTCTGAGGAATACGGCAACTTTATTTTCGAAAATACCGCTTTTCCCTCCGCCATCAAAGGCCGCCATCGTTTTGCCCCCCTCCACCAGCTGTTCCCAGAGGAAATCACAGCATCTTTCATCCAAGGAATGCGCTTATTTGCCAGGCATATTCCAGGCTTTGACCACCCAGATGCCATCCTTTCGGGCGTGGAGAGCCGTACCTCTTCCCCTGTCCGCATTCCCAGGGATGAAAATTTGGAGAGCAGCCAAAAGGGCGTATACCCCTGCGGCGAAGGAGCAGGCTATGCAGGCGGCATTATGTCCGCCGCCATGGACGGCATGAAAGTTGCAGAGGCAATTGCCGCAAAATACAGCTCTATTTCTGCAAAATGTTACAGAACAAATGCACAAAATGAATGCGCAGAATGAATGCAATGCCCATCCCGCCCAATGTGAATATGGATGACAAATTCTATATCGGCTTTTACACAGACGGAACCTTACTCGCAGTTATGGACCTCATACGCATTTACCCCCCAAAAAGAAACAATGAACAGACAGAAACAGGAGGAAAAACCCTTGTCAGAATACACCCCAATGATGCAGAAATACCTGGAGACAAAAAAAGAATATCCCGGCTGTATCCTCTTCTACCGCCTGGGCGATTTCTACGAAATGTTCTTTGAAGACGCCAAAATTGTCTCCAAAGAACTTGAGCTGACCCTCACCGGCAAAAGCTGCGGCAAAGAAGAACGCGCCCCCATGTGCGGCGTCCCATTCCACGCCGTGGAGGGCTACCTCAACCGCCTGGTGGCCAAAGGCTACAAAGTGGCCATCTGCGAGCAGGTAGAAGATCCCAAAATGGCCAAAGGACTGGTAAAACGCGAGGTCGTGCGCGTCGTCACCCCCGGCACCAACCTGGATGCCCAGGCGCTGGACGAAACGAAGAACAATTACATCATGTGCATCGCCTACCTGGAGAACCGCTATGGCATGTCCATCGCCGATGTCACGACCGGCGACTATTACGTAACCGAAGCGGAGGACAGCCAGAAGCTTTTGGACGAGATTTACAAATTTTCCCCTTCTGAAATCATCTGCAACGAAGCCTTCTATATGTCCGGCCTGGATTTCGGAGATTTAAAGTCCCGCCTGGGGATGGCCATTTACGATTTGGAACCCTGGTATTTCAGCGATGAGACGGCGAAAGGCATTTTGCTGGAGCATTTCCACATTTCGGATCTCCAGGGACTGGGTCTCCAGGATTACGAATGCGGTACAATCGCCGCCGGCGCCCTGCTGAAATACCTGTATGAGACGCAGAAAAACAGCCTCTCCCATCTGTCTTCCCTCAGACTTTACACCAGAGGGAAATACATGATCCTTGACAGCTCCACCCGGCGGAACCTGGAACTGGTGGAGACGCTGCGGGAAAAGCAAAAGCGCGGCTCCCTGCTGTGGGTGCTGGATAAGACCCGCACCGCTATGGGCGCACGGATGCTGCGCAGCTTTGTGGAGCAGCCCTTGATTGAAAAAACAGAGATCACCAAGCGCCTGGATGCGATTGAATCATTGAACCAGAACGCCATGGCCCGTGAGGAAATCCGCGAATACCTAAACCCCGTGTACGACCTAGAACGTTTGATTAGCCGCGTCACCTACCAGACCGCCAACCCTAGGGATCTGATTGCCCTTAAGACCTCGCTGGAAATGCTCCCCCACATCCGCACCCTCCTAAAGGAGGTGCAGTCCCCCTTGCTTCGGGAGCTGCAGGCACAGATTGATCCCATGGAAGATATCTGCAGCCTGATTGCCGATTCCATTGCCGAAGAACCCCCGGTTTCGATCCGCGACGGCGGCATCCTCAAGGACAGCTACCATGAGGAAGTCCGCCAGCTGCGCAAGGCCAAGACCGAAGGCAAAACCTGGCTGGTGGAGCTCGAGGCCAAGGAACGGGAAAAGTCCGGGATAAAGAACCTGCGCATCAAATACAATAAGGTATTCGGCTATTACCTGGAAGTAACCAATTCCTACAAAAACATGGTTCCGGACTATTACACCCGCAAGCAGACGTTGGCCAACGCCGAGCGTTATATCACAGCTGAGCTCAAGGAGCTGGAGGACATTATCTTAGGCGCGGAGGACAAGCTGGTAGGCCTGGAATACGAGCTTTTCCGGGAAATCCGCGACAGCATTGCCAAAGAAGTCGTCCGCATCCAGCAGACTGCTAAGGCGGTGGCGCAGATTGACGTGCTGGCCTCGCTGGCCTTAGTGGCTGAGCAAAACCACTACTGTCGGCCGCAAATCAATGAAAGTGGCACGATTGACATCAAAAACGGACGTCATCCCGTGGTAGAAAAGATGATTAACAATGAGATGTTCATTCACAACGATACATACTTGGACAGCAAGAATAAGCGCATTTCCATAATCACAGGCCCAAACATGGCAGGGAAGTCCACCTATATGCGCCAGTCGGCGCTGATTGTCCTCCTGGCGCAGATGGGCAGCTTTGTCCCCGCCGACAGCGCCAGGATCGGCATTGTGGACCGCATTTTTACGCGCGTCGGCGCCTCGGACGACCTGGCGAGCGGCCAGAGCACTTTTATGGTGGAAATGACAGAGGTGGCCAACATCCTCCGCAACGCCACCAAGAACAGCCTTCTGATCCTGGATGAGATTGGCCGCGGCACCAGTACCTTTGACGGCTTAAGCATTGCCTGGGCTGTCGTGGAGCACATCAGCAACCCCAAGCTTCTGGGCGCCAAGACACTCTTTGCCACCCATTACCATGAGCTGACGGAACTGGAAGGGAAGCTCCATAATGTGACCAATTATTGCATTGCCGTCAAGGAAAAAGGCGACGATATTGTGTTCCTGCGCAAAATTGTGCCAGGCGGCGCAGACAAGAGCTACGGCATCCAGGTGGCCAAGCTGGCCGGCGTGCCAGACAGCGTGATTGCGCGCGCCAAGGAAATTTCCAGCGAACTGAGCGCCCATGACATTACTGAGCTGACTGCCAGCATTCTCCCAGAAGGCGCAAAGCACAAGAAAAAGGCGGAAAAACCAGAAAAGCTGGATGAAGTGGATCTGGCGCAGATGTCCCTGTTTGACACCATCAAAAATGACGACATTATCCAGGAACTGTCGGAGATGGACTTAGGCAACCTGACGCCGATTGACGCGCTGAATAAGCTGTACCAGCTGCAGAATAAAGTTAAGAACCGGTGGTGAGTTTGGGTATCAAAGCAGCGGCATCCGGGAGTATTGGATTGTAAACTCTGCCATGAAAAATGTGCAGGTTTATTCTTGTGGCAGGGAAGAGTATGCCAGCCAGTATTCTATTGCGGATGCCGTGCCATATTTTGGGGGGCAGTCTGGGTGTTTATTTTGGCAAAATAATGAAGAGAAACAGAACAAATGGTTGCTTTTTTTGTATGTTTTTAGTATAATACAAAGCGAAAGATGTGTTTCATTCATGTGGATTGCATTATTTAAAGGAATTGATTTTAAAGAACCTGTGTATTGTACAGTAAAGAACGTTTGGATATGGAGAGAAAAGAAAGACGGGGTGAAATATTGTGTCACTTAATATTCAGGATCCATCCTATGATAAATCTAAATATTTACACGAAGCATTGATTTCTGCATGTGTTGGGAAAAAAATTGGAGGCGGTGCATATGCGTTTGCTTCTAAAGATGGAATAGAACTTTTACTAGAAGATGAAAATTTTAAGGAATTTCTGAAGAACGGGAGCTTTTTGCTCATTATTGGAATGGATGATATTACAAATATCTATTCCATTAATACAATCAAGAGGCTGCTAGAAAGGTATGAGGGGCATCTGAAGGTTAAGGCGTACATACATAATAGCAAGGGCTCAATATTCCATCCAAAATATAGTTGGTTTGCGAACGATACGGAAGGCGTTTACATCGTGGGGTCTGGAAATTTAACTCAAAAAGGGATGAGACAGAATAGGGAAGTTTATACGATTGTAAAATGCCAAAAGGAAGAAAAGGATGAAGTAATATCTGAATGGAAGGATTGGGTGGAGCATAGTAAACCATTTTTATTCGATATAAATGAAGATATTGTAAAAGAGTATGCCATACATAATACGCATAGGATGAAGACGATTATTGATTTTCAGAAAAAGATAGGAAAGAACGCAGAGGTTGAATACTTCATTAAGTATTTGGAAATATTAAATGGACAGCCAAAGGATAAAAAGTACATATCATCTTCTAATCAAAAGAATACGGTGAAACCAGAGGAAGAGAATGAGGTTGTTATTTATGATGAAGGGTTTGATATAGATCTTTCCTATTGGACGATTGATTTGAAGAAAGAAGTTCTGATTGCAGAAATTCCGAAAAGTGGTACAAGATGGCAGCAAGTGAATTTTGATAAGAAAAGCTTTGAGGAATTTTTTGGTGCAACTTGTGGTGAGAATGGAGTATATCGTATTTTACTCCGTAATATGAAACGCAGTGGGGTTTTAGGTGATATAGAGGTGAGGCCAAGCGTCTCTGTATCTAGCCAGAATTATCGTTTTGAACTTGATGCAGCCAAAGGGATAGATTATCCATCAGGAAGAGAAAGGCCTTTAGGAATTTTTGTAAAAGTGTCGCCGAGAGATTTCTTATATGAATTGGTTATGCCAGAGGATAAAGAATATAAAGATTGTATAAGTATTTTGGATAGTAAAGAACCTTATTCTGTAAATAGAATGAGAAGAGTTAGATTTCTTTGTCAAGAAATATATGAGAGGACATCACGGTTAGCATTATGGAAAAGATTGGATGTGTGAGCAGATGACTGATGAATGGAATACAAGTGTCAGGCCTATACATTATTTAGGAAGTAAACTAAGAATGCTGGAATCAGTGAAAGAGGCAGTAGATACTGTAGATGCTTCCAAGGGATGTTTATGTGATCTGTTTTCAGGGTCTGGAACAGTCTCAAAATATTTTTCGGAGTATAGGGATATTGTAGCTGTAGATATACAAAATTATTCCGGTGTATTATGTGAGGCTATGATGGGCCGTCTTAACTATGTATTTGATATCAATGCTATGATGTGTGAAATAAAGCAAAGCAGTGTTAGGAGAAAGCAGTTAAGTATTTTTGGTGAATTGTTGGAATATGAAGATACTTGCATGGAGAAGGCAAGAAATCATGAAATATCAGATTTGTATGAGATTATAGAAAAGGGATCTATTTATATTTTTATCAAAGAAGGAAGAAATGACTGCTCAGAAAAACTAAATAAAGTATTGGCAAATTTGAAGAAAAACATTAGTTATGGATCGGATAATGAATTATTAGACAGCATAATTACTCGATATTATGGAGGTCTGTATTTTTCATACCAGCAGGCATTAGATATGGATAGTATAGAACATTTTGTTTTCAAGTTAGAGGGATTGGTTATGATTAAGTCGTTGGCTGCCTTGCTCAGTACGGCAAGTGAGATAGTAAATACGGTTGGGAAACAATTTGCCCAGCCTTTGAAAGTCAGCGATGGAAAAGGAAAATATAAGGTTTCTTTAGCAAAAAAAATTTTGGAAGACAGATCAATGAAAGTGTTCGATGTATATGAAAAATGGCTAAAATTTTACTTGTCTGTAGGAGAGGATAGTCATAAGCATTTTGTAATATGTGATGACTATTTGAGTGCGCTGGATAAATTAAAAGATACAAATGTTAGCGTTATCTATGCGGATCCTCCATATACAAGATATCATTATAGTAGATATTATCATGTATTGGAAACAATTTGTTTACGGGATAATCCCAAAGTGACAACAACATTTCCAAATGGTTTTGGGGGGATCAGCCGTGCAATATATAGGGCTGGCAGACATCAGTCTCCATTTTGCATTAAAAGCCAAGCAGAAGAAGCGTTTGATAGAATGTTCAGAAAGGTTAAGGAGTTAGGTGTGCCGTTGGTATTGTCATATTCTCCGTTTGATGCATCGCAAGCTGTGACACCTAGATTGCAAACAGTAAATCAATTAATTGAGAAGGCGAAGATGTATTTTAATCAAGTTACAACTATGTCTCCAGGTGAGTTTACACATAGTAAATTGAATTGTGCAGGTAAGAATTTTAGAGCAAATCATGAAGCTGAAATATTGATATTATGCAAGAATTAGCGAGGTATGTATGGATAAAGAACAATTTTTAGGCCTGGATATTTCGAAAGTTCATGCTGTTATTCATGCTGATAATATGGCTGTATTAAAGGCCATGAAAGATAAGTTTCATAAATGTGTTGACTGCATCTATATAGATCCACCATATAATAATGGTGAAAGTTATAATTATTATATTGATAATGTTTCCCATGAAGAATGGTTGGAGAGTATGGAAACCGTGTTGAAGCTTCTGTGGTTAATTTTAAAAGATAACGGTAGCCTTTGGATATCCATTGATGATGGGGAAATGCATTATTTGAAAGTATTATGTGATAAGATATTTGGAAGGGACAAATTTATTACAACAATTATTTGGCAGCAACGTAATACGAGAGAAAATCGTAAGATTTTTTCCAATAATCATGAGTATTTATTAGTATTTTCGCCCAATCCAGCTCTTTTCAAAAAGAAAAGAAATCTTCTCCCAATAACAGATGAAATCTTAAGCAGATACTCAAATCCAGATAATGACCCGAGGGGATTATGGCAGTCTATTACTGCAAACGTTCAAGCTGGGCATGCTGTTCCTTCACAGTTTTATGAGATAACTGCGCCAAATGGGAAGAAACATAATCCGCCACAGGGCAGATGCTGGGTTTACAATCAACAGCGTATGGAACGAGAGATTGCAGAGGGGAATATTTGGTTTGGCAGTGATGGTAATGGTGTTCCTAGAATAAAGAAATTCATTTCTAATTCGGTAAAGGGGGTTGTGCCTGAAACATTGTGGCTTCCTGATTTTGCAGGAACGAATAAAGATGCTAAAACTCATTTACAAAAGCTTCAAGTATATAACAAAGATTTGTTTGAAACGCCGAAGCCGGAGAGTTTAATTGCAAAAATATTGGAAATTGCAACAAATGAGGGAGATTTAGTGCTAGATTGTTTTTTGGGTTCTGGAACAACGGTATCCACTGCGCATAAGATGAGCAGAAATTATATCGGTATTGAGAAAAACCTGGAAACCTGTCTCTCTATTGTTGCTAGAATGGATAAAGTTGTAACGGGAGAAAAGGGTGGGATTTCTTCGGCAGTTAAATGGAATGGCGGTGGAACATATGACTATATAGAATGGAATGGAGAAGGGGATGCGGAAGGAGGTTTGTTTTGTAATATGCAAGAATATGGGAGGAGGTAGCTGTTTTAAAGAGGAATGGAGTAGCATATCATGTAGCAGCCTCTTACTCCCCCCACAAGGAAACCAGGATTTCCACACCGCCTTCCTCCAGGTTTCTGTACTGTATGCTGCCATGGTGCATTTTGAGGATTTCATGGCACAAGGGGATTCCAAGCCCCCGCCCCTGCAGCCGTTCCCTGGGAATGGGCTGCTTGCCATTTAAGAGCGGCAGCAGATCTTGTGGGATATGGTCATCTTTATTCTCAATGCGGATGGTATTGCCATCCATCGACAGGCTGATATGTTCCCCCTGGCGGCAGGTATTGGAAATCAAATTCCGCAGCAGGCTTAAGAGCAGGTTCTTATCCCCATAGAAAATCTTGTCTGTGCGGGTTTCGTCATCCATCCCGCCAACTGCAAGGAATGGAAAATAAGCCTTCAGGCTTTCCGCAAGCTTGGCTGGCTCAATTTTCCCCATTACAATTTCCCCTTCCCGTAAGCTGCCCATAATCAGCAGGTTATCAATTAATGCATTGAGGTGCTGTGCCTGCTGGTCAATCTGGCTGCTGGCGAACTGGATGTCCTCCGCAGAAATATTTCCCAGGGAAATGAACTGGGCATACCCCTGGATGGCAGTTAGGGGCGTCCGCAGCTCATGGGCAATATTGCGCACCGGCGCGTAAATCTTCTGCATCGTGCCATAGAGAATAACCGAAAGGAGCAGCGAAACCAGCACGGCAAGGCCTAAAATCAGGAACATCTGCTCCTGCTGCGCCTGATACAGCCCATTTATTTTTTCCAGATAGCGGATGGAAACCGTTCCATTGTGAAAGTCTGCATAAGTATTGGCAATGCACAGATAGGCGTCCCCCTGCCGCCGGATTAGCTGGAAATCCTTCTCCCCCGCACTTTCCCAGGAAAAGGGCAGGGTATTGGCAAGGATGCGCCCCTGTGCCTGGATCTGTAGGAAAATTCCCTGCTTCTGCAGGCGCTGGCAGTAATTCTTTATCCGGTCTGTCCCCTCGCTGCTATTCAGGTAAGAAGAGATAGTATATTCCGCGCTGCTTTCATTCAGGAAGGCATTGTCACAGTATTTGTCCAGATTTTTGCGGAAAGAATATTGCTGCATAAAAAAGAGGCTGCCAAAGAGCAGGGCAAGCAGCAGGCTCATTGTCAATAGATAGTTTTTTTCCCAGATCTTCAATGGTGTCCCTCCTGTTTTATCCGAGCTCCAGCCGATATCCCGTCTTATAGACCGTTTTAATCTGCCCTTTCCAATTCAGCTTCTTCCGAAGCCGCTGGATATGCACGTCCACCGTGCGTTCGTCCCCATCGTATTCCCATCCCCAGGCCGCATTCAGCAGCTGTTCCCTTGTTAAAGTAATGTTTTTATTGAGGATCAGCGCCCGCAGCAGTTCAAATTCCTGCTTTGTCAGGGGGATTTCCCGCCCGTCCCGATAGGCCTTGCCGTTGCAAAAATCGATCTTTACCGTGCCGAGGCAGAAAACATCTTCCCTCTTATAGCGGCGCAGCACCACATTGACCCGTGAAACCAGTTCCTGGAGATGGAAGGGCTTGACGATATAGTCCTCTGCACCGCCGTCTAGCCCCCGTACCCTGTCCCCGATCTCGCTCCGTGCCGTCACAAAGATCACAGGGATTTTCCCCAAATGTTTCATCACGCCAAAGCCGTTCATATCTGGCAAATTAATATCCAGCAGCGCCAAATCCACCGCCTGTTCCTTTATCATGGAAATAGCCTCACTGCCTGTATATGCAGTGAGGCACTGGTGCCCCGTGATGGACAGTGTGCGTGCCATCAGTCCGTTGATCGCCTGGTCATCTTCTATAATAAGCAGTGTCGCCATATGTTCCACCTGATTTCTAGTTTCCCAGCGGATGCTTTGAGGCACAGAATGTCTCCTGGTCGGCCTCCATAATTTGCGCTTCTGTCAAATCTTTAATCTGTGCATGCTCCGCCTCCAGCCCGCTTTCTTTGCAGACCGCAAGGATGGCGTCCCTGGCGCCATTTCCTGCATTAACGTCATTTAAAATGCTTTCTAGGCATTCCCAGCCGCCATCTTCGGTGTCTTCTGCCAATAGTGGCGCTTCCCCGTGTTCTTGCAGCAGTTCCTGTGCAAAATTCCTGCTGTTATCCAGGAAGTCTTCACTTTTGGACACAAGTTCCTTCTCCGAACGCTTCTCCAGCGTCTTCTTCGCCGCTGCGACTGCCTGGGATTCGGAACTGCGGGCCATTGCCATGCCTCCCAGAAAAAAAGACAGCGACAGCAGGCATACAAGTCCGATGCTTATAAGGATGCCCTTTGCTTTTTGGATACGTTTCATAGATATCACCTTTTTCCTTTCCTCTTGATAAAGTTGTCTGTTATCTGTGGGATTGAGAACGATAATCCTTCATGCCTCAAACAAGAAGATGGTGTAATTTACGCCATTGCTCCTTTTTCCATCCACAGATCTATCTTATCATACATATATTGCAGAGTTATTTCGGGATATAAAAATATTTCATCCCTCCATGCGTTTTTGTATGCTTCTCCGATAAAACGAAACCGACAGCACCGTGGCAATCGCCCAGCTGACCGGCCATGCGCACCAGATGCCAATCGCAGACCCCATCCATCCGGAGAGAAGGAACGCCAGGATCACACGCAAGGCAAGATCTAGGAACGTGGAAGCCATAAACCGCCCCATCGCGCTGATCCCACGCAAAATCCCATCCGCTACCAATTTAATGGAAATAATAAAATAAAATGGCGAAAGAATCCACAGAAACTGCTGCCCCGTCAGAAGCGCCGTGTCAGAGCCTTTATTTAAGAACAGCAGCAGCAAAAACCTGCCAGCTCCAAGATACAGCGCACAAAACGGGATGCAGATCCCCCACACCAGCTTCCAGCCCGCGCGGAAGCATTCCCGGATCCGCCCCAGTTTACGCGCCCCCAGGTTCTGCGCCGTAAAATTGGAGATCCCATTGCCAATCGTCGTAAATGAGGTAATCACCAGGTTGTTCAGCTTTACAGCTGCAGAATACCCGGCAGCTACGCTGACGCCGAAGCTATTGATGCACCCCTGGATCATCATATTCCCCACGGAGATAAAAGACTGCTGGAGGATGCTTGGCACAGCGACAGCGGCAATCTTCTGCAGCAGGCGCCAGGAAAAAAGGCAGGGCTTTTCCTTCGTCTGGATGCCAGCCAGCCGCCGGATCACCAGCATAAGGGAAACCAGGCAGCTTGCCCCCTGGCAGAGGAAGGTCGCCCAGGCCACGCCGGCAATCCCCATCGAAAATCCCTTTACGAACAGGATATCCACGAGGATATTTGCACTTGACGATACGGCCAGGAACAGAAACGGCGTCTTGGAATCCCCCAGCGCGGAGAAAATCCCGGTGGCAATATTATAAAAGAACAGGAACGGAAGCCCCCATATGTAAATCCGCAGGTAAAGGGAGGAATCCGCCATAATTTCCGGCTGCGTCTTCATCAGCTGAAGCAGCGTATCGCAGGACAGCAGCCCAGCCGCAAGCAAAGCGGCGCACAGCGCCCCGCCGGCAATCAGGGTGGTATAGACCGAAGATTTCATGGAACGGTAATCCCTGGCTCCAAAAAGCTGCGATACAATCACTGAGCAGCCGATATTGCAGCCAAACGCGAAGGCAATAAAAACCAAGGTAATGTTATAGCTGTTCCCCACCGCCGCAAGGGCATTTTCGCCAATGAATTTCCCGGCCACCAGGGAATCTGCAATATTATAGAGCTGCTGGAAGAGAATGCTCCCAAACATAGGCATGCAGAACGCCCATAAGACTTTCTGCGGGTCTCCTTGTGTCAGATCTTTATTCATAATCCATCATCCTTTCTGTGCGATTCTATACAGAACGGTAATTATTATACTACAATTTTGCTGGGTTGAGAAATTTATTTTTTACAATGCATTTCTTAATGTTTTATAAATATTGCACAAAAATAGGGTATTTTTTCCTAGATTTTGCTCTGAATTTTTGTTTATTTTGCCTATTCTATTTTTCTTATCCCTTCTTCGCGCCCTTACGTTTCGTACGAAATCAACGAATTTTCCCCATCCGCATTGACAGACGCCGTCTGCGAATCTATAATAAGGGCAGCAAAGGCGAAAAGGAGGCTGGCGGCATGGACGTGAATTATGAACTTTATAAGGTATTTTACCACGTAGCTTCTAGCCTGAGTTTTTCAGAAGCCTCCAAAAAGCTTTACATTTCCCAGTCCGCCGTAAGCCAGTCGATTAAGACGCTGGAACGGAAGCTGGAGCAGCCTTTGTTTATCCGCAGCACCAAGCGGGTACAGCTTACCCCAGCAGGAAAAATGCTGTTCAAGCATATTGAGCCTGCCGTCAACCTGATTGCGCGTGGGGAGGAACAGCTCCTTACCCCCAATGCCTTTGGGTTCGGCCAGCTCCATATTGGCGCCAGCGATACCATCTGCCGTTACTTTTTGGTGCCTTACCTGGGGCAGTTCCGCAAGGATTTCCCCAATATCCCCATCAAGGTCACCAATGCGACTTCCTTAAGCTGCGTAGACTTGCTGGCACAGGGAAAAGTGGATTTGATCATTGCCAACTATCCCAATTCCCGTATGAACAGCGCCTACATCCAGAAGACGGTGGCTTCTTTCCGGGATGTGTTTATCGCGAACCCTGCTTACTATGACTTGCAGCAGGAGGTCACATTCGGGCAGCTGCAGAAATATCCGATTTTAATGCTGGAGCGAAAAAGCGCCACGAGCGAATATTTACATAAGCTATTCTTGCAGCAGCAGCTGGAACTGGTTCCGGAAGTAGAGCTGAGCAGCAATGATTTGCTGATTGACCTGGCCAGGATTGGCCTTGGCATTGCTTTCATACCGGATTACTGCCTTGCGGAAGGGGAAAAGGAACTCTATGTCATCCACACCAAAGAGCAGATTCCACAGCGCCAGATTGTGGCTGCGATGAATCCCAGCCTCCCTTTTTCTGCATCGGCGCATGAATTCTTAAGCCGCCTGCCAGACGCCAGGGAATGCGGAGGCGCATGATTTTGCCATAGTTTTTTGAAACTGCAGGAGACAATAAAGCATGCTAGGAGGTGACATAATGTCTTTTAAAATGATACATGAAAACTACAACGTACAGGATCTGCAGAAATCCATCACATTTTACAGGGAAGCCTTTGGGCTGATTGAGGTGCGCCGCAAGGAGGCGGCGGACGGGAGCTTTATTATCGTATACCTCTCGAACGAAGAAAGTGATTTCCAGCTCGAACTTACCTGGCTGAAGGATAAGGAAGGCCCCTATGACCTGGGGGAATGCGAATTCCACCTGGCATTTGAAGCAGATGATTACGAAACTGCCTATGCAAGGCATAAAGCCATGGGATGCATCTGCTATGAAAACCCCTCGATGGGCATTTACTTTGTGGAAGACCCAGATGGTTATTGGCTGGAAGTAGTTCCGGCCAAATAAATGGGGCTATGGGACGTTTGCAATAAATGACTTACAGGCCGTGCGGCCGATTATGGAAAGGAGTGTTTTTTATGAAGCTTTATAACATTGAAAACGTAGAAGAATTTATGAGTATTGTTGACAAATGCAAGGGGACGGTGGAGCTGGTGTCCAAGGAGGGCGACCGCCTGAACCTGAAATCACAGCTGACCAAATTTGTTACCGTGACAGAACTGTTCCACAACGAATCCTTAATCAAGGAACTGGATTTGGTTGCCTATGAAAAAGAGGATATTGAACTGCTTATGAAATATATGTTTGGGAACTAAATAAGTTATTGAAAAAGGGCTATGTTTTGTTTCGCGCAGATAGAAGCAGGACGTAGCCCTTGGTATGTTTGCGCTGCTTCTTCTGCAGAGGATTTTCATGGCTGCTGCCAGAATTCCCGCAGCACATCCTGCAGCCGGGGGAGGCTGACGGTCTGGAAGCTGCTCCATTCCCGGGGGAAGAGCGCCTGGTATTCCTGCTCTAAGAACCGTTCGTCAAGCAGGAGGATGATGCCCTTATCCTCTGCCGTACGGATGACGCGCCCCGCGGCCTGCAGCACCTTGTTCATCCCTGGATAGCGGAACGCATAGCCAAAGCCCGTCTGTTCCTTCCTGTCATAATAATTCTTTAGGATCTCGCGTTCATTGCTTATCTGGGGCAGCCCAGTGCCGACAATGATGGCGCCGATGAGAGACTCTTTCTTCAAATCAATCCCTTCTGCAAAGATCCCGCCCATCACGCAGAAACCCACCAGCGTATTGTCCCGTTTCCTTGAAAACAATTCCAGAAAGGATTCCCGTTCCTGCTCGCTCATGCCGCTTTGCTGGCAGACAGATGTAATCCTGTCGGCATCCTTTACTTTCTGTGAGAATTTTTCCACGACCTGCCCCATCATTTGATAGGAAGGGAAAAATACCATATAATTCCCCCGCCGAACCGTAATCGTGAGATAAATGTAATCGGCGATTTTCTGGAACTCCCGTTCGGTGCGCCTGGTAAAACGGCTGCTTACATCGCGGGCAACTGCCAGGAGGCGCTGCTCTGGGCAGAATGCAGTCTGGGCATAGACGGCATAATTGTCCGGCCGGACGCTTAAAAGCCCTTTATAATATTGGATGGGAAGCAGCGTGGCAGAAAAAAAGACCGTGCTCCTGCCCTTATCTAAGCATTCCTGGAGATTTTTGGACGGATTGACGCAATAGAGCTTTAAGCGGAAACGCCCGTCCGGCGTATGTTCCGTGTAAATGACATAATTTTCATCCAAACGTTCCTGCATATTCAGGAAATGGCGCAGCCCAAGGTAAAACTCTGTCACTTCCTTCCGTTCCGGCAGGCTCCGCTCTTCGGAGAAAAATTCATCCAATGCGGCGCCAAGCTGCAGCAGGGAGAAGGTGAGGGCGTCAATCTGCTCTAAGACCCGGTAAGACGCACACTCCCGTTTGAGCTGCAGCAGATGCCGGTTGCAGCGCTCCAATGCCCGCGCACATTTCTGGCTGTGAGCTTTGATGATGTTCTTTACTGCCAGGAAATCCTCTTTGCAGAGTTGTGCGCTGTACATATCCCGGCCGCGTTCCACCAGGTTGTGGGCCTCATCTACGAGGAAGGCCGCATCCCCTTTCCCGCCTTCAGCAAAAAAACGTTTCAGGTATACGTTCGGGTCAAAGACATAATTATAATCACAGATAATATCGTCCGACCACAGGGCGGCGTCCAGGCACATCTCAAAAGGGCAGACACGGAAAGCCTCCGCCTGTGCGAGCAGAATATCTCTTGTTATCTCTCGTTCTTTTTGGAGCAAATCAAAAACGGCGTCATTCACCCGGTCGTAGTGGCCTCTGGCATAAGGGCAGCATATGGGGTTGCAGTCCATCTCCTCACAGGGGCAGAGCTTTTCCTTGGCAGTGATCGTAAGCGTGCGCCCCAGGTAGCCCTGCCTGCGCAGCAGGGCAAAAGCCTCCTCGGCCACAGTCCTGGTGACCGTCTTTGCCGTCAGGTAGAAAATTTTGCCTACAAGCCCTTCGCCGGCGGCTTTTATGGCTGGAAAAATGGTCGTAAGCGTCTTCCCCGTGCCAGTCGGCGCCTGGATAAAAAGGATCTTCCCCCGGTGGATCGTACGGTACACATCATAAGCGAGTTCTCTTTGCCCAGGGCGGTAGGGGAAAGGAAACGTAAGGGCGGCAATCGAACGGATGCGTTCCTGCCTGGCCTGATATTGGAAATCCGCCCATTTCCCATAAGCGTCCAGCAGATCCTCAAACCAGGCGCTGAGCTCCGTATAGGAATACGTTTCAGCAAAACGGCGGATTTCCTCTGTTTCCAGGTTACAGTACGTCATCTGTACAGAGATTTCCGCAAGCGATTGCTGGGAAGCCAGGATATAGGCATAGCATTTCGCCTGTGCCAGGTGGACGCCTGCCGGGGCCTCCAGCAGAGCCAAATCCTGGTAAATCCCTTTGATCTCATCCACAGTAACCTTGCCGCCCTCCGTAACAATGCCGTCCGCACGTCCTTCCAGCAGCAAAGTATAAGCGCCGCAGTCCCGTTCCAGCTTCAAGGATACCTCTGGGCGGTAGGAGGCGCCCATGGAACGCTGGATTTTGCGGTGGATGCGGCTTCCTTCCTGCATGGCCTCCTTTTGCGCCGCCGCCTTTCTGCGGTTATCAATATCGCCGGAGCGCAGCAGGAATTCTACCAAGGCCCTAACGGAAATTTTTATCTGCTCCATCTTTCCATCCCTCTCCATTTCTGTATTGCCCATAGCCCCTCCCGGGTTTCGGTTTGCCTTTCATGCCAAAAAGTATACCATAATCCGTTCTATCTGAAAAGGGCATAATTTCTGGCTGTGCGGTTGGCGGGCATTTTCAATTGTTGCAAAATTGTATAGAATTTTCTCCTTTCCTATGTTAAAATAATTCCAAACAAGCCATATATTTTGGACAAGCTACTGCAAAAACGCATACTAGGAGGTTAATTATGAGCAACGTAAGACGAATTTTTGTAGAAAAGAAACCTGCCTTTGCCATCCAGGCCAAAGAACTGCAGTCGGAAATCAAGAATTATCTGGGCATCCAGTCTGTAACTGGGGCGCGCGTCCTGATCCGTTACGATATCGAGCACATTTCGGAGGAAACCTACCGCAAAGCGTTGGTGACCGTATTTTCAGAGCCTCCCGTGGATGATGTTTATGAAGAGGAATTTGCATATGGGGATGCCGTAGTTTTCAGCGTGGAGTACTTGCCAGGCCAGTATGACCAGCGGGCAGATTCTGCGGAGCAGTGCGTGAAGCTTCTGAATGAAGAGGAAGAGCCGATCATCCGTTCTGCTACGACCTATGTGCTGGAAGGGGAAGTGACAGGGGAGCAGTTAGAGGCGATTAAAAAACACTGCATCAATCCTGTGGACTCGCGGGAAACCGGCCTTGAGAAGCCGCAGACATTAGCGGATGATTTTGAAGAGCCAGAAGATGTGAAGGTTTTTGAGGGCTTTACGGGAATGCCAGAAGGGGAACTTCGCGCGCTGTATGATTCCCAGGGGCTTGCCATGACCTTTCAGGATTTCCTCCATATCCAGAATTATTTCCGGGGGGAGGAAAAGCGCAACCCAACGGTAACAGAGATCCGTGTGCTGGATACGTATTGGTCTGACCATTGCCGGCACACCACGTTTTCAACGGAACTGAAGGATGTTACGTTTGGGGAAGGCTTTTACCGGCAGCCGATGGCGGAGGCCTATGAGGATTACCTTAAGACCCACAGGCAGATTTACCAGGGGCGGGAGGATAAGTTTGTCTGCCTGATGGATCTTGCCCTGATGGCGATGAAGCGCCTGAAGGCGGAGGGCAGGCTGGACGACCAGGAGGAATCGGAGGAAATCAATGCCTGCTCGATTGTGGTGCCTGTGGAGGTGGATGGGCAGACCGAGGAATGGCTGGTGAATTTTAAGAATGAGACGCACAACCATCCGACGGAGATTGAGCCGTTTGGCGGCGCGGCTACCTGCCTGGGCGGCGCAATCCGTGATCCGCTGTCGGGGCGTACTTATGTATACCAGGCGATGCGCGTGACAGGGGCGGCTGACCCTACGGTTTCCGTGAAGGATACCCTGGCGGGCAAGCTGCCGCAGAAGAAGCTGGTACGGGAAGCGGCGCATGGGTACAGTTCCTATGGCAACCAGATTGGGCTGGCCACGGGATATGTCAAGGAAATCTACCATCCAGATTATGTGGCAAAGCGCATGGAGATTGGGGCGGTCATGGGGGCGGCGCCTAGGCGCGCCGTGCAGCGGCTGACCTCAGACCCAGGGGATATCATTATTCTGCTGGGGGGGCGTACGGGGCGTGATGGGATTGGCGGCGCCACTGGCTCGTCGAAGGCACATAATACGGAGTCCACGGCTGTGTGCGGCGCAGAGGTGCAGAAGGGGAACCCGCCGACAGAGCGTAAAATCCAGAGGCTGTTCCGCAGGGAAGAGGTTGCGCATATCATTAAGAAGTGCAATGATTTTGGCGCAGGCGGCGTGTCAGTGGCGATTGGCGAGCTGGCAGACGGGCTGCGGGTGCAGCTGGACAAGGTGCCGAAGAAATATGCCGGGCTGGATGGGACGGAAATCGCCATTTCCGAATCCCAGGAGCGTATGGCCGTGGTGGTGGCGCCGGAAGACGTGGCGCAGTTCTTGTCCTATGCCAAGGAGGAGAACCTGGAGGCCGTGGAAGTGGCCGTAGTGACCAAAGAGCCGCGGCTGGTGCTGGAATGGAGGGGCAAGGAAGTGGTCAATCTTTCCCGTGCGTTCCTTGATACCAACGGCGCGCACCAGGAAACCACGGTGGCCGTGGATATCCCCGATGAGAAGGAGAATTTCTTCCGCAAGAAGGAAATCGCGGAGGTGTCCGCTTTGCTTGCGCAGGGAGATGTGAAGGGGGCGTGGCTGCGTACGCTTGCGGATCTGAATGTCTGCTCCCAGAAGGGGCTGGTGGAGATGTTTGACGGCTCCATTGGCGCAGGCAGCGTCTTTATGCCGTATGGCGGGAAATACCAGCTGACGGAGACGCAGAGCATGGTGGCAAAGCTCCCGGTGGCGGAGGGCAAATGCGATGCGGTGACCATGATGGCCTATGGCTTTGACCCATTGCTGTCTTCCTGGAGCCCCTATCATGGCGCAGTGTATGCCGTCTTGGAATCTATGGCGCGGATTGTGGCGGCCGGCGGAGATTACAAGAAGATCCGCTTTACCTTCCAGGAATATTTCCGCCGCATGAGCGGGGAACCAAGCCGCTGGAGCCAGCCGTTTGCCGCGCTGTTGGGGGCATACCGTGCGCAGATTGGCTTTGGGCTGCCTTCCATAGGCGGCAAGGATTCGATGTCTGGCACTTTTAATGAAATCGATGTGCCGCCAACGCTGGTGTCCTTTGCTGTGGACATCGCAAAGGGGCAGGAGATCATTACGCCGGAGCTGAAAAAGGCGGGGAACAAGCTGATGATTTTCAAGATTTTGACGGATGCCTACGATTTGCCAGTGTATGGGCAGGTGATGAAGCTGTATGACGCCATCCATACGCTGATCCAGGAGAAAGCCATTGTCTCTGCCTATGCCCTGGATGGGAAAGGCATTGCGGCAGCCGTCAGCAAGATGGCCTTTGGCAACAAGCTGGGCGTCACCCTAGATAAGGGCGTGTGCCAGGACTGTCTGTTTGCCCCGCATTTTGGCAAGCTGGTGGCAGAAGTCCCGGCAGATAAGGTGGAACTTGTGAAACAGACGGTAGACGCAGCGATGGAAGCGTATGCCAGAGGTTTGGCGGATATCCCGCAGGAAGGCGCAGGGGTTTCCCAGGAAAAAGCACAGGGATGCGGCAATACTTCCTATTATAAGATAATCGGCGAAGTAAACGACAGCCAGAAGTTTATTTACGGCAAGATGGAACTCTCTGTGGAAGAGGCCATTGCCGCCTGGACAGGCACCCTGGAGAAAGTATTCCCTACCGTTGCCGTGCCAGGCGGCGAGAAAGTGGATATCGGCGTCTTCCATACGGAGCAGGTGTATGTATGCAGGCATAAGGTGGCCAAACCCACGGTATTTATCCCCGTATTCCCGGGAACCAACTGCGAATATGACAGCGCTCAGGCCTTCCGGCGGGCAGGCGCAGAGGTGATGGTTAAGGTATTCAAGAATTTAAATGCCGAGGATATCCGTGATTCGGTAGATGTTTTTGAGAAGGCCATCAGCCAGGCGCAGATTATCATGTTTCCAGGCGGGTTTTCCGCAGGGGATGAGCCGGAGGGCAGCGCTAAGTTCTTTGCCACGGCCTTCCGCAACGAGAAGATCGCAGAGGCAGTGAACCGTCTCCTAAAGGAACGTGACGGGCTGATGCTGGGAATCTGCAACGGCTTCCAGGCATTGGTGAAATTGGGCTTAGTTCCCTATGGGGAAATTACCCAGCAGGGCGTGGGTTCCCCAACCCTGACCTACAATACGATTGGGCGGCATATTTCCAAGATGGTTTACACCAAGGTTGTAAGCAAACAGTCGCCGTGGCTGGCTCAGGCGGAACTGGGCGGCACTTACTGTATCCCGGCTTCCCATGGGGAAGGGCGTTTTGTAGCGCCGAAGGAATGGCTGGAGCGGCTGTTTGCAAACGGGCAGGTGGCGACCCAGTACGTGGATGCCTCAGGGAGCGCTACGATGGACGAGGAGTGGAATATCAACGGCTCTTATATGGCCATCGAAGGGATTACCAGCCCAGACGGCAGGATCTTTGGCAAGATGGGGCATTCCGAGCGGCGCGGGGAGCATGTGGCCATCAACATCTATGGCGAGCAGGATATGAAGCTGTTTGAGAGTGGGGTGGAATATTTTAAGTAATTTAAAAATGCAGCTTGGCTTTTGGCAGATCAGGAGCAAAATGTTTTGAGGAAAAATATTTTACCCGAAAGTTTGTTCTGTCTCTTGACAAAATACGCTTATGATGGTAGACTTGAATATGTGAAAAAATTGTGAAATACTTTAAGCGGCCATTCATCAGCCAATCTGCAGATCACTGCAGAAGATGAGGAAATTATGGAATATGGATGGCTGCTGGCCTAATTAAAATCAGAAAGGGTGAAGGAAAAGATGAAGCGGTTTTTTAGTATTTCAAAAATGTGTATGGTGGCTCTGGTGTGCGTAATGTTCTTCGGGATTGGGATGAATGTAAAGGCAGCAGCGCCGAATAAGGTGACGGGGTTACAGCAGATGCTGCAGCCAGATGAGTATTATGAGCCAACGTCCATTGCGCTTAGCTGGAAGGCTCCGGGAGGAGATGTTTCGAGGTATCGGGTAGAGTACTGTGAAGATGGGAAGTTTACCCCAGGGAAGGTCGGGGGAGGCTATACATCCTATACAAGCTTGCTGTTAGATAAATTTAATCTTGGCAAGAGCTATTATTTCCGTGTTGCTGCAGAAGATAATGCAGGGAATTTAGGGGAATACTCCGATGTGGTTGAAATGGTTACCTGCCCGGCAGGAAGCCCCACAAGCCTGAAGCAGACAAAGGCAGAGGCAAAGGCTGTCACATTTTCCTGGAAAAAGGTAAGCGGCGCCACTACTTATGTGGTACAGTACGGAAAGGCCGGCACCAATCCTAACAACTATAAGATTAAAGATATTGGCAATAAGACTTCTTACAAAATATCGGCGTCCGCCAACTCCAAGTACACCGTTAATGTGTATGCAGTCAGAAAGAGTAAGGGCGGGTTCCTGGCATTCAATTATGCATATAAAAGCCAGACCATGAAAACGCTTCCCTCCAAAGTGTCAAAGGTTAAGATGCTTTTAAGCGGGGATGGAAGCAGGCCGGCTGCAGCCTGCGCTTATTTTACCTGGAAGGAAAGCAGTGCGGCGGATGGCTATGAGTGCATTTTCTATGGCAATAATAAGAAGAAGCTGTTTAGCAAAGACGTGAAGTCGTTGGGAAGTACCCCCTATGGCTACGGCGTAAAGATTGCCAATTCTAAGCTGAAGAGCACCCAGTTTATGAAGATTAAGGTTCGTGCTTATGTCAAAGTGAATGGCAAGAAAAAGCCGGGCCCATGGTCTGACGATGTTTGGTTTGCAAAGACCCCCAATATTAAGAGCGACAAGAACGTGAACAATGGGATTAAGTTAACATGGTCTAAGACGGCTGGCGCCAAAGATTATACGATTTCCGTTTCCAAGAGCAAGAACAGCGGATATAAGAAAGTTGCTACAACCAAGAAGAACACTTATAGGATTACAAGCTTCCGGGGTTCTAAGATTTCCCCAGGGAATACTTATTACATTAAGGTAGTCGCCAACAAAAAAGTAGGCAAGAAAACCTTTACCAGCGATAAGTTAAGGCTCATATCCGTTTACGTTTACAGAACCTATCGATAGTGGAAAACAGATGGCATATCGGATTTTTAATCTGATATGCCATTATAATTAGAGAGCATCTATAAAGCAGAGGGAACGATTTGGAAAAAACACAGTTTACAATTTGCCTGGCAGGAATCCCTATCCGTATTTCTGCCATTTATCATTCCACAAAAGAGTTCTGCCATGACTACTTGTCAGACGATACGCCCGCATTTTCCTTGGAGGTCATGCCGCAGGACATTGGCTATGAACGCGAGAAGTCTGCCCGGGAGGATGCTATTGAGGGAATCTCCCCCCGCCATTTTTCGGATGCCTATCTGGAGACGCTGGCTGTCTACCGCCAGATATCGGAACAGATGCTGGATTATGGCATTCTGCTGTTCCACGGCTCGGTGGTGGCAGTAGATGGCAGGGCCTATGTCTTCACTGCCAAAAGCGGCACCGGCAAGAGTACGCATACCCGCCTGTGGCGCACTCTTCTGGGCAGCCGGGCAATTATGGTCAACGATGACAAGCCATTGCTGCGTGTGGCAGAGGATGGCGTGACAGCCTTTGGCACGCCCTGGGATGGGAAGCATCACCTAAGCAGCAACATTGCCGTCCCCGTACAGGCCATCTGCATCCTCGAACGCGGGGAGCAGAACCGAATTTGGGAAATGGATGCCCGGGACGCCTGGCCAATGCTGATGCAGCAGTCCTACCGTTCAGGCAGCCCGCAGAAATTAGCCCACACCATGAACCTGCTGGATCAGATGGCGGCAAAAGTAAATCTTTACCATATGGCCTGCAACATGCAGATTTCCGCAGCGGAGATGTCATACCAAAAAATGCGCTGATTCTGTTGACTTACGAGAAAGGACAGATTATACTTAACCGTGAAAGAAGGAGGTATATCGAAATATGAAGCTGAAAGCAGAATTTATCACGCATAAGGGCCAGGGAAGCCAGGAAGAGCAGGTAATGGTTTCAACCGATACCAAACTTTTCTCCGGCCTGGTACGCAGCAATAGTACGGCATCCTTTATCATAGACTGCCTGAAGCAGGAGACAACACAGGAAGCGATTGTCGAAGCCATGTCCGCAGAATACGACGCCCCCAAGGAGAGGATTGAACAAGATGTGGCCAAGATTATCGCCCAGCTGAGAAGCATTGGTGCCATTGATGGCTAACAGCACGTTTGAAGAGGAAATCCAGCGCTCGGGCAGGCTGGTGTATACGAACGTGGGGCGCAGCATGATGCCCCTCATCCGGCAGCACAGGGATCTGGTCATAATTGAGAAGCCCCAGGGACGCTGCCGCAAATATGACGTGCCCCTATACCGCAAGGATGGCCGTTATATCCTGCACCGTATCCTCAAAGTGCGGGAAGGCGATTACGTTATCCGCGGGGACAACTGCTGGCAGAAGGAATACGGCATTACGGACAGCCAGATTATTGGCGTACTCTCTGCCGTGGTGCGGGATGGGAAGACCATCCCCGTCACAGACTGGCGCTGCCGGGCGTATGCCCGCCTGTGGCATGCCATTTTTCCTGCCCGCGCAGCGCTGATGCGCCTGCGTGCCTTGCCGGGGTTCCTCCGAAGGAGGCTTGGGCGATGAAGGGGAAGGGCGGCGGCAGCCAGGCGCTTGGCTGGATGAGCGGCGTGTCAGGGAGGGCAAAAGGCTATATCTGTGTGCTGCTTCTTATCCAGGCGCTGCTGGGCGTCAGCAGCGTGGGCTATGCCATGCTCCTGCGGGAGATTGTCGATGCTGCTGTGGATGGGGAACGGGAAGCTTTTTTTGCCGCGTCGGCGCTTTTTGCCGGGCTGGTGGCGCTGCAGATTGCATTGCGCGCTGTGAGCCGTTTTTTTGAGGAATATGCCCGTTCCACGATGGAAAATAAATTTAAGGGGCGGCTGTTTGAGGCGTTGCTGAAACGGGAATATGGCGCTGTCACCCAGGTCAATTCCGGGGAGTGGATGAACCGCCTGACCTCCGATACTGTGGTGGTAGCGGATGGGCTGACACAGATCCTGCCGGGCGTGGCGGGGATGGCAGTCAAGCTGGCGGGCGCCCTGGCGGCCATCCTTTTCCTACAGCCGGAGTTTATCTATATCCTGCTGCCGGGCGGGCTGATCCTGATTTTCTTTACCTATGGCTTCCGCAAGGTACTCAAGAAACTGCACAAGGCCATACAGGAGGCAGACGGGCGCCTGCGGGTATTCCTCCAGGAGCGCCTGGGCTCGCTGATGGTGGTGCGCGCCTTTGCCCAGGAAGAGGCGTCCGCCAAGCAGGCAGCGGGGCTGATGGATGGGCACCGTGCGGCGCGGATGCGCAGGAACCATTTTTCCAATCTCTGCAACATTGGCTTTGGCACGGCCATGCATGGGGCATATGTGCTGGGGGCGGTGTTCTGCGGCTATGGCATCCTCACTGGGACAATGAGCTATGGCAGCCTGATGGCGATCCTGCAGCTGATTAGCCAGATCCAGAACCCCTTTGCCAATATTACTGGCTATCTGCCGAAATATTATGCGATGCTGGCCAGTGCGGAACGGCTGATGGAGGCAGAGCGTTTTGCCAGGGATCTGGGAGGACAGACGGTTCCAGAAGAAGAGCGGCAGGCATTTTACCAGGGAGAATTTCTGGGGCTTGGCATGCGCGGCGTTTCCTATGCCTACTTGCCTCCCGTATCCGTAAAAGGCGAAGCGCCGGCCATGCCGGTTGTGCTGAAAAATTTTTGCCTGGAAATCCGCAAGGGCGAATATGTGGCCTTTACAGGCTCTTCCGGCTGCGGCAAGAGTACCGTGCTGAAGCTTTTGATGTGCCTGTACCCGCTGGACGGCGGGGAATATTATGTCCTGACGCATCAGGGGGAGCAGGCCTTTGCGCCAAGATGGAGGAGCCTGTTTGCTTATGTCCCCCAGGGGAACCAGCTGATGTCGGGGACGATACGGGAAATCATTGCCTTTGGCGAGCCGCAGAAAATGCGGCAGGAAGAGGCCATGCGCCGCGCCCTGCGGATTGCCTGCGCGGATGGTTTTGTGGATGGGCTGGAGCAGGGACTGGACACGCTGCTGGGAGAGCGCGGCATGGGCATATCGGAGGGCCAGATGCAGCGCATCGCCATTGCCAGGGCCATCTTTTCAGGCCGCCCTATCCTGCTGCTTGATGAAGCCACCAGTTCCCTCGACGAAGAGACAGAGGCGAAGCTTCTTGAGAACCTACGCGCCATGACAGACCAGACAGTAGTAATTGTGACCCACAGGCCGGCGGTGCTGTCCATCTGCGATAAAAATATTGCATTTACTTAACCTATGTGCCTGGACATTTATATAATTTCATTGAGGAACGGAAATGAATCTTGGTATAGAATCACAAATTGTTACAAAAGATCCGATGTTGAATAAGAAGAAACAGCCCCAAAAGTGCGGCAGCGTTTCCAGCGGGCCATTGTGGGACATGCTATATCTGTCTGCCTGTGCCCTGCATCAGACGGAGCCGGATTCCGGCCAGATCGTACGGATGGATTTTGAGGGAGTGTACCGGATGGCCCGGTATCATGGGATGACGGCGGTTGCCGGTATGGCGCTGGATGGGACGGATGCCTGGGGGCGGATGGATCCTTCCCTTGCAAGGAGATGGAAGGAAGAGCGGGATAAGGCCATCCGTAAGAATATGCTGCTGGATGCGGAACGCGAGCAGATCCAGAAAGGGATGGAAGAGATAGGGATCTGGTATGCGCCGCTGAAAGGAATCCTCCTGCAGGCTCTTTACCCGAAATACGGCATGCGCCAGATGTCGGACAACGATATCCTCTACGGCGTGGAGGGGCAGAAAAAGCTGATTGCGATGATGAAGAAAAGGGGTTACAAGACGGAGAGCAACCCAGGCGCTGCCCATGACGTCTTCACCAAGCCGCCCATTTATAATTTTGAGATGCATAAGCTCCTGTTCAGTAAGGCGGACGGCATGGAGGGCTACCGCTATTATCAGCAGATCAAGGAGAAATTGGTCAGGGACGGGCAGTCACAGTATGGCTACCGGCTTACGGACGAGGATTTTTATGTTTACCAGACAGCCCATGCCCACAAGCACTATATACACAGCGGCATAGGCCTGCGTTCTCTGATGGACGCCTATGTGTATCTCCAGAAAAAGGGCGGTTCCCTGGACTGGCCTTATATGGAACAGGAGATGGAGAAGCTGGGGATTGTAGCTTTTGAAAAGCAGAGCCGTGCGCTGGCAAAGAAGATTTTTGCCCGGCTGCCCCTGCCTGGCACAGTGAAGCTGACTGCCCGGGAGCAGGAGCTGTTTGCCATCTATGCAAATGCCGGGACATATGGGAACATTGAGAACTGGGTAGTACACAGCCTGCAGAGGATGCGGCCGCAAGGAGAGGCTTTTGGCAGGGAGAGCAAGAGGGCGTACCTCTTTCGGCGCCTGTTCCCAGATATGGAATGGTTCCGGGACTGCTATCCTTTTTTTGCAAAGCATAAGATATTGATCCCGTTTTTTATCCTCTATCGGATGGCGCGGGGGGCGATTTTCCGCCGGAAGGAGATCAAAGGCGAGCTGCAGGCAGTCAGGAAGGCGGGGAAGGGGGAAAAGAAAGAGTAACACAAAGCAACTATGAAACTTAACTTATAAAATTTGAGGAACGGATGCAATGATTGATTTAAAATTTTTAAGGGAAAATCCCGACATTGTAAAGCAGAATATTAAGAACAAATTTCAGGAGGGCAAGCTGCCGCTGGTTGATGAAGTGATTGCGCTGGACGCGCAGGCCAGGAAGACGCAGCAGGAGGCAGACGCCCTGCGCGCGGAGCGCAAGAAGCTGTCCAAGCAGATTGGCGCGCTGATGGGGCAGGGCAAGAAGGAAGAGGCAGAGGCTGTGAAGGCGCAGGTCAACGCAGGGGCAGAACGTCTGGCAGAACTGGAGAAGCTGGAAGGGGAGCTGCAGGAGAAGGTCACCAAGATTATGATGACCATCCCGAATATCATTGACCCATCGGTGCCGATTGGCAGGGATGACAGCGAGAATGTAGAGGTGCAGAGGTATGGCGAGCCGGCGACACCGGATTTTGAAGTTCCTTACCATGCAGAGATTATGGAACGGTTCCAGGGGCTGGATCTGGATAGCGCAAGGAAGGTGGCAGGAAATGGCTTCTATTACCTGATGGGCGATATTGCAAGGCTCCATTCGGCAGTCATTGCCTATGCAAGGGATTTTATGATTGGCCGTGGCTTTACCTATTGCGTACCGCCGTTTATGATCCGCAGCGGCGTTGTGACGGGCGTGATGAGCTTCGCGGAGATGGACGCCATGATGTATAAGATTGAAGGCGAGGATCTGTACCTGATTGGGACAAGCGAGCATTCGATGATTGGGAAGTTCATTGACACCATCCTCAAGGAAGAGCAGCTCCCGCAGACATTGACCAGCTATTCCCCCTGCTTCCGCAAGGAGAAGGGCGCCCATGGCATCGAGGAGCGCGGCGTGTACCGCATCCACCAGTTTGAGAAGCAGGAGATGATCGTAGTATGCAAGCCGGAGGAATCGCCCCTTTGGTTCGATAAGCTGTGGCAGAATACGGTGGATCTGTTCCGCTCTATGGACATCCCTGTGCGTACGCTGGAATGCTGTTCCGGTGACCTTGCGGATCTGAAGGTGAAGTCGGTGGACGTAGAGGCCTGGTCGCCAAGGCAGCAGAAGTATTTTGAGGTGGGGAGCTGCTCCAACCTGGGGGATGCCCAGGCACGGAGGCTGAAAATCCGCGTGACCGGGGAAAAAGGGAAGTATTTCGCGCATACGCTCAACAATACGGTTGTGGCGCCGCCACGGATGCTGATAGCATTTCTGGAAAATAACCTCTGCGCGGATGGGAGCGTACGGATTCCGGAGGCATTGCGGCCCTATATGGGAGGACAGGAGAGGATTGTGCCGCCTGAGCAGTAGGTGGCGTCATAAGGAGTACGATTCACGGCTTAGAGGAGCGGTTGGCGTGGGTGTGAAAAGTAACGGGAAATTTCCGTTTCGCCCTTGCCAAACCCCTCCATATGTGTTAAATTGTTGACGAACGGTATTCTGGAAAGAAACTGTATCATTTGATAACGAAAATCATGCCTTTCCATTTTTAGCAGCAATTGGACAGCGCAATGCCCCAAAATCCCATAAGGGGGCAGAGAAGGGCGCATAAGGAACGGTGCATCCTTTAAGAAGCGCCAAGAGGGTATTTGGGGCGTAGGAAAAGATGGAGGCAGATATGCGGATTGGGATTATAGGAGCCGGGAAGGTTGGGACTACCCTAGGGAAATATGTAGTATCCCATGGCGGAAGTGTAAGCGGTTTTTACAGCCGGACAGAAAAGAGCGCCCGGGAAGCGGCGCAGTTTACAGGCACGGAGTATTTTCAGTCGTTAGCCACATTGTCAGAAGCAAGCGATACCCTTTTTATTACGACCACGGATGGGGAGATATCCAAGGTATGGGATTGCATTGCGGCCAGGAATGTGGAGGGGAAGGTTGTCTGCCACTTTAGTGGCTCATTATCAAGTGATGTATTTTCTAATTGGGAAGCAACGGGCGCATTGGCCTGTTCGATCCATCCAATTTACGCGTTCAGCGACAAATTCACAGCTTATCAAAATTTAAAGGATGCCGTATTTTCCGTAGAAGGCAGCCGGGAGGCCTTAGAGCGGATGCAGGAGCTGTTCTGCCTGCTGCCGAATCAGATTGTAGAAATCCCAACTGCAGAGAAGGCAAAATACCACGCTGCCACCAGCATTGCCAGCAATTTTGTTGTAGGGATGATCTCTATGGCGGTAGGGCTTTTGGAAGAGGCCGGAATCCCGGAACAGTCTGCCTATGCTATGCTGAAGCCCTTGGTGGAGAATAATGTGGCTTCTATTTTTGCAAAGGCCGGGCCAGGCGAAGGGGTATGCCAGGGATGTGCGCAGGCGCTGACTGGGCCGATTGAGCGGGGCGACCTTGGGACCGTCCGCAAGCATCTTAAGAGCCTGCAGAACCCAAAGTGGGAGAATGCCTACCGGGCAGTAGGGAGGCTGGTAGCAGAACTGGCAGAGCAAAAACGCCCAGAGCGTGATTACCAGGAGATGAAGGGCCTGTTGGAGTAATCTGGCATCCAGGAAAGCAAGTGGAGAAGGCGAAAGCCGATGGAATTGGAGGAAAGAAGGATGAAAAACACAGTTGTTACGATTCAAAAAGCCAAGGAAAACAAGGAAAAAGTCACCATGCTTACTGCCTATGATTATTCCATGGCAAAACTGATTGACGAGGCCGGCATTGAGATGATCCTGGTGGGGGATTCCTTAGGGATGGTAATGCTGGGGTATGAGGATACCTTATCTGTGACGATGGAAGATATGATCCACCATACCAGGGCAGTGGCAAGAGGGGTGAAAAATGCCATGGTCGTGGCAGACATGCCCTTTCTGTCATACCAGACATCTGTCTATGACGCCGTATGCAATGCAGGCAGGCTGATGAAGGAAGGCCGGGCGCAGGCGGTAAAATTAGAAGGCGGGAGGGAATTTGCGGAGCATATCCGCGCCATTACCAATGCATCCATCCCCGTTGTAGGCCATCTGGGCCTGACGCCCCAGTCCCTCAATGCCTTTGGCGGATTTAAGGTGCAGGGCAAGACCCAGGAGGCGGCGCAGAAGCTGCTGGAGGATGCACGGATCATTGAGGAAGCGGGTGCGGTGGCCGTTGTGCTGGAGTGCGTACCGGCCAAGCTGGCAAGCCTGGTGACAGAGAAGATCCATATCCCCACGATTGGCATCGGCGCCGGGGCGGGATGCGATGGCCAGGTGCTGGTGTATCAGGATATGCTCGCCATGTTTGGGGATTTCAAGCCGAAATTTGTCAAGCGGTTTGGAGAAATCGGCACACAGATGAAAGAAGCTTTCCAAAAATATAGCGAGGAAGTAAAAGCAGGGACGTTCCCGGCAGAGGAACACACCTTTAAAATAGAGGATGATGTGATAGAGAAGCTATACTAAAAGATTCCCTGGGCAACAACGCTGGTTCGGGCAAGCCTGCGCATAAGGGGCATGGTTTGCGCAAACCAGCGGATATTGCACACAAAAGAAAGGAACCAAAACATGCAGATTATAAAAACGGTAGAGGAACTGCGCCCAATCATCCAGGAATGGCGCAGTCAGGGCCTGTCCGTAGGGCTGGTGCCGACGATGGGCTATCTCCATGCGGGGCATAAGAGCCTGATTGTGAAGGCCGTCAGTGAAAATGACAGGGTAGTGGTCAGCGATTTTGTCAACCCTACGCAATTTGGCGCTAATGAGGATCTTTCCACGTATCCTAGGGATCTGGAGCGGGATGCCGCAGTCTGCCAGGAGGCTGGAGCCTCGCTGGTGTTCCATCCGGAGCCAGAGGAAATGTATGCCCCGGACAGCTGTACCTTCGTTGATATGGACAGCCTTACGAAGGGGCTGTGCGGCAAGAGCAGGCCGACCCATTTCCGCGGCGTATGCACTGTGGTCTGCAAGCTGTTCCACATTGTAACGCCAGACCGCGCTTATTTTGGGCAGAAGGATGCCCAGCAGCTGGCCGTCATCCGCCGGATGGTGCGCGACCTGAATTTTGGCATTTCCATTGTCGGGTGCCCCATTGTCCGCGAGGCGGACGGGCTTGCCATGAGTTCCCGCAATGCTTACCTAGGTGAGGAAGAGCGCAAAGCTGCCCTCATTCTCCATAGCTCCCTCGCCTTGGGCGAAAAGATGCTGGAGGAAGGGGAACGTGATGCCAGGAAGGTACGGGAGGCCATCCTGGGGCGCTTAAATACGGAGCCTTTGGCCAGGGTGGATTATGTGGAGCTTGTGGACGCAGAGTCCTTAGAGCCAGTGGAAAAAGCGGAAAAGCCAATCCTGGCAGCGATTGCCGTCTATATCGGCCAGACCAGGCTGATTGACAATTTTACTTTTGCCGGAGGGCAGCAGGGATAAGCGCACAAACAGCAAGCAGCGCTGCTGCAGGCAGGGGCATAGGGAGCAGGCAGAGGATGGAAAAGGCCAGGGCAAGAAATGCAGATTGCAATAAAGGAGAGATAGGATGTATCTGAAAATGTTAAAGGGAAAAATCCACCGCGCAGTGGTAAAGCAGGCAGAGCTCCATTATGTGGGGAGCATTACGGTGGATCCAGAGCTTATGGCGGCAGCAGGGATTTTGGAATATGAAAATGTGCAGATTGTGGACATTGAGAATGGGAACCGTTTTGAGACATATACGATCGCTGGGGAGCCAGGCAGCGGCATGATCTGCCTCAACGGCGCGGCGGCAAGGCAGGTGCAGACGGGGGATCATATCATTATCATGGCATATGCCCAGATGGCTCCGGAAGAGGCCAGGGATTTCCGGCCGCAGGTTGTGTTCGTGGATGAAGAGAACCATATTTCCCAAATAACCACCTATGAAAAGCATGGCCAGATCGGCGCCTAGGAGGAAGATACGATGCTACAGGGAAAAACAGTGCTGCTGGGGGTCACTGGCGGGATAGCCGCCTACAAGATGCCAAATGTGGCTAGGATGCTGAAAAAGCTGCATGCCAACGTGCATGTGCTGATGACGGAGAACGCCACCAATTTCATTACGGCCACAACCTTTGAGAGCCTGACCGGAAATAAATGCCTGATTGATACCTTTGACCGCAATTTTGAGTTTTCTGTCGAGCATGTGGCGCTGGCCAAGCAGGCAGACCTCGTGTTGCTGGCGCCTGCCACGGCCAATGTGATTGGCAAGATTGCAGGCGGGATAGCGGATGACATGCTGACAACGACCGTGATGGCATGCACCTGCAAGGTTCTGGTTGCCCCGGCCATGAACCATAATATGTACCACAATCCGATTGTACAGGACAACCTGGAAAAGCTCCAGCGTTTTGGCTATACGATCATCCCCCCGGATACGGGGATGCTGGCAAACGGCGACCTGGGGGACGGCCGGATGCCTGCGGAAAGCGTGCTGGCGGAGCATGTGCTGCGGGAGCTGGCGTTTGCAAAGGACTGGGCAGGCAGGAAGGTGCTGGTGACAGCGGGCGCAACCAGGGAAGCCATTGACCCGGTGCGGTTCATCACCAACCATTCCACCGGCAAAATGGGCTATGCCATAGCGAAAATGGCCATGCTGCGCGGGGCCAAGGTGACGCTTGTGACAGGCGCGGCAACGGTAAGCCCGCCGATGTTTGTGGATGTGGTTCCGGTAACCTCCGCAGAGGAAATGTACCAGGCAGTCATTTGCCGTGCGCCCCAGATGGATGTGATCATCAAGGCGGCTGCGGTGGCAGACTACCGCCCAGCCCAGGCAGCGGCAGATAAGATTAAGAAATCCGCAGGAGCCGCCAATATCCCCTTAGAGCGGACATGCGACATCCTCGCAGAGCTGGGGAAGAAGAAGCAGCAAGGGGAGATAGCCGCCTTCCTTTGCGGGTTTTCGATGGAGACTCGGGACTTGGAAAAAAATTCCAGGGAGAAGCTTGTGAGAAAGCACATTGACATGATAGCCGCCAACAGCCTCAACGTGCCGGGGGCAGGGTTTGGCACGGACACCAATGTCATCACTCTCCTGACCAGTGACGGCTCCCGGCAGCTGGCGCAGATGAGCAAGCAAGCGGCAGCCAATGAAATTTTAAATGAAATAAAAATGCGGATATCGCCCAGCTGCACCCCTTCATAAGATGCCCGTTTCCAGCTGTAACACACGTTCACAAAATGTTCACAAAATAGATACGTTTTTTTCATGCTGCTTCTACGTTTGGAGGATATACTAAGAGAAAGGCCTGTGCGCAAACAGGATTCTTTCCTAGGCTGGATGTTACATCATATTCATAGTAGGGGAGAGAACCAGGAACGGCGCTGTCCGGGCTTTTAAAAACGTGTGTTACAGGGGGAAGCATATGAGAGGACAAAAGAAGGGAAACAGGGCTACAATTATAAAAATCGGCGTATTGTTTTGGATGATAGCGGCGGCATGGCTTTTCCTGTCAGCAGGGAAGGGGATTCATGCGGCCTTTTCTTTTTTCCAAAATGTGGGAAGGGAGGAGAGGATCCTCCCCATTACCAGCACGGGATACCGTTATGATAAGTATTTCCAGGATACCCTGCGCCAATACCGCTACTTTAGCTCCTTGTACCGAGAGGAATTTTCCACGGCGGTGCCGGGGCTGGAATCAACGGATATTTTGGGGCAGGGCTGTAACCGCATGGTGCCGCAGGGCATCTGCATTGCCGGGGATTATATGCTGGTGACGGCTTATGACAATGTCAGGCTAATGCCGGGGAAGAAAGGCGCGGATCTTCCCGTGGCCAACCCTTCCGTGCTGTATGTGCTGTCCAATGAGGACCCATCTGCCCGCAGGCTCCTGTCAACAATTGTCCTGCCGGACGCCAACCATGTAGGCGGCATAGCCTTTGACGGGGAAAACGTTTGGATTGCCAAAAGCACGGACAGGGAATGCAGTATGATTTCTTATGGCGTCATTGAGCAGGCGGTCCGTGACGGGGCAGGCAGCTATGCCCTCCTGTCTTACGACCAAAACGTCTCCTGCGGCGCCGTAGCTTCCTTCCTGACCTGGCATGCAGGGAAGCTTTGGGTAGGGACTTATATCAATAAAAAAAATGGCCAGGGCAAGCTTCGGGGCTATCGGGTAATAGAAGAGGCGTCCGAAGAAGGGATAGCCTACCGGCTGGAAATGGACGAGGAAATTGGGATACCAGGATATGCCAATGGCGTTGCTTTTGCAGAGATTGGCGGGGAGCAATATATGGCAGTCGCCACTTCTAAGGGGCGCTATTCCCATTCCAGGGTATACCTCTACCGTGTCAAGGAGGATCCCAGGACAGGGAGGGAGCATTTTATATGCTATGATTCCCGCAAGTTCCCGCCGATGGCAGAAGAGCTGGTCTGCGATGGGGAAAATGCCTATTTTCTGTTCGAGTCTTCGGCGACCTGCTACAGTACATTGGCCTATCGGAAATGCAGCTACTTGGTAGACCGCATCTGCGCCCTTTCAGCCATTGAATTGTTCTGGCAGCAGGAGGCTTACCGAAGGGTCTTCGGCGGCGGCAATGGCCATATCCTGATCACCCAGGATGAAAAATACCAGGAGAAGCGGTATTGGTGGGACTCTGATCCACAAAAGGCATGAGGGGAGGTTTGTCCGGGATGGCTGCCAGGGGCAGCCTCCCAGGCCGTGAATCGTAATTCGTTTTATGCCAAAGGAGTGCGGAGAGATTAGGGCAGGGCTAAGGGAGGCATGATATTATGGGAAAAGATACAAGGCTTGTAAATATTTACATTAAGATACATAATAAACGGGATCTGACCATTGAGGATTTGAATTATCTTGCAAAATACGACCCAGAGTGCTTTGAGAAGACCTGCAAGAATGTGGTATACAACGTACCGGATGCAAAACAGATTCTGCGCCCGCAGGCAGATCACACAAAAATGGGGGCTGTACAGCAGGAAGAAAGCAAGGAGGCATCGTATGGGGGGCAGGCCGTAGGCAGCCTTACGCGAGGCGCCATAGAACATCTGCCAGAGGAAGCCCGCGTGGGGAGGGGAGATGCCGCAGGCCAGCCAGGAGAGAGCATACCGTCCGGCAAGGAGAGGCAAAATGATGTCTTTGCGCCAGTGACGCCCGACAAGGAACAGATGGAAGCGGCATTGGCCAATTTAAAGCAGATGGAAGAAGAGAGCCTCCCCATTGGCGAAATAGATGTGAATATGGTGAAAAACCTTCTGGGGAACCTGTATATGGAAATGCTTTTCCCGCACACCGGGAGGGCAAAATTTTTCAGCATGGAGGATCAGGAGTATCTCTCTGTATTCAATAAGAAAGTGTAAAAGCATACGCAGAAGCTTTTCTATGGCGACAGTATGCCTAAAAACAGAGGACATGATCCGCCTGATAGAGGAACACGGAAATCAGGCGGAACGGGTGCAGGTATAAATTTAAGCCCCAAAGCCGATTTTTGCCAAAATTGCTTTACTTATCCCCATTTTTCCGTTATACTAAACCGTGGCTGGATAAATCATTCCAGAAAATGATTTCCGCCATGCACAAAAATAGTAAACCCAAAACGTGCCTTCCGTACATAGGCAAGGCGCATCAAAGGAGGAATCTGAAAATGGTGAATGCAATTGTTGGCGCAAACTGGGGCGATGAGGGAAAAGGCAAGATTACCGACATGATGGCCAGGGAGGCGGACATTATCGTGCGTTTCCAGGGCGGGGCAAACGCAGGCCATACCATTGTCAATGACTATGGCAAATTTGCCCTGCATACCTTGCCGAGCGGCGTGTTCTACGGCCATACCACAAGCGTAATTGGGAACGGCGTGGCGCTGAACATCCCTGTCCTGACCCGCGAAATCCAGTCCTTGGTGGACAGGGGCGTGCCGAAGCCCAGGCTGCTGGTGTCTGACCGTGCGCAGATGGTGATGTCCTACCATATCCTGTTTGACCAGTACGAGGAAGAGCGCCTGGGCGGAAAGTCCTTTGGCTCCACGAAGTCAGGGATTGCCCCATTTTATTCGGATAAATATGCGAAAATCGGCTTCCAGGTCAGCGAACTCTTTGACGAGGAAGCCTTGAAGGAGAAGGCAGCGCGTGTCTGCGAGACGAAGAACGTGCTGCTTAGGCACCTGTACCATAAGCCTCTGATTCACCCAGAGGATCTGATGAAGGAATTGGCGGAATATAGGGATATGATCGCGCCTTATGTATGCGATGTATCCTCTTACCTGTGGGAGGCAGTGAAGGCGGGCAAGAATATCCTCCTCGAAGGGCAGCTTGGTTCCTTGAAAGACCCGGATCATGGGATTTACCCAATGGTGACCTCTTCCTCCACCCTGGCGGCCTACGGCGCGATTGGCGCAGGGATTCCGCCCTATGAGATTAAGCGAGTTATCACCGTCTGCAAGGCGTATTCTTCCGCTGTCGGCGCAGGCGCGTTTGTCAGCGAGATTTTTGGGGAAGAGGCAGACGAGCTTCGGCGGCGCGGCGGGGACGGCGGCGAATACGGCGTCACCACCGGAAGGCCGAGGCGCATGGGCTGGTTTGACCTTGTGGCCAGCAAGTATGGCTGCCGCGTCCAGGGGACGACGGATGTGGCCTTTACGGTGCTGGATGTGCTGGGTTACCTGGACGAGATCCCCGTATGCACAGGCTACCGCATTGACGGTGAGGTGACCACTGAGTTCCCCACCACGGCCAAGTTGGCGAAGGCAGAGCCTGTCCTGGAGGCGCTTCCAGGATGGAAATGCGATATCCGCGGGATCCGCCGCTATGAGGAGCTGCCAGAGAACTGCAGGAGGTACGTGGAATTTATTGAAGAGAGGCTGGGCTTCCCAATTACCATGGTTTCTAATGGGCCTGGCAGGGATGATATCATTTACCGTAATGGGAGATAAGGACAGAGATGATTAAAAATATAGTGTTTGACGTGGGGAAGGTGCTGGTGGATTTTGACTGGCAGAGCCTCTTTGACGCCCTCGGCTTTTCGCCGGAGGCCTATGAGGAGGTGGCAAAGGCCACCGTCCAATCGGAGCTGTGGAATGAGTTTGACCGCAGCAAAATGGCAGATGAAGAAATCTTAGAGGGATTTTTGGAACATGCGCCAGGGCGCCGGAATGAGGTCATGCGTTTCTGGGACAATATCGGCAGCTGCATCCGCCGCTATGACTATGCGTTTCCGTGGATCCGCAGCCTGCAGGAGCGGGGCTATGGGGTATACCTGCTCTCCAATTACCCAAGGCGGATTTATTCCCAGAGCATCGAGGAGCTGGCTTTTGTAGAAATCGTTGACGGGGCGGTGTTCTCTTATGAGGTGCAGTACACCAAGCCAGAACGGGAGATCTACGAGGCCCTGCTAAGGAAATACGGCCTCAACCCTACAGAATGCGTATTTATTGATGACAACCGTGCCAATATCGTTGCCGCGAACGAGCTGGGCATGGCCACCATCCATTTCCATACCAAGTCCCAGGCAGAAGAGGAGCTACGGAGCCTGGGAGTGCAGTAAAGCGCTTAGAATGGAGCCCCCGCTGTTTGCAGCGGGGGCTTTGCTTTATAGCTTAAGGTGTGTTAATTACATTTATAGGATCAATTTTTTTGCAAAAATTTTGAATGTATTTGCAACAATTTGCCCAAGGAGATACTCATGATTAACACTAGGCGGGGAGAATGCAGGATAAAGCGGGAGGATAGGATAAGGAAGTGCAGGAGGAATACCAGGAGGGGACAGGAAAGAGCAAGGTAGGGTAGGAAATAGCAGGGAAGAAGAGGCAAGGATAGGAAATAGCAGGGAAGAAGAGGCAAGGATAGGAAATAGCAGGGAAGAAGAGGC
>CAJTNT010000036.1 GCA_910577785.1 uncultured Lachnospiraceae bacterium
CCCGCACTTGCTTTATTCCCCGCACTTGCTTTATTCCCCGCACTTGCTTTATTCCATACTCTGGCTTTTGTTCCCTGCCTCTGCTATGCTTCCCTGCGCCTGCTGCATCCACTGATCCATAATCTGCGTATAAACCCCTGCCGCGTCTGCCTTTATCCGCTCCATTACATCCTCTGTTGACAGTTCGGGATCATGGATATCTATTTGGGACGCGTTCCCTTCGATCTGCAGATATTGGTCAATCAAGGCATCCACATCTACCTTGCTGCCCAGCTTCTTCTTCAGGGACTGCCGTATTTCTTCCATTGGGATATAACGGGCTACCCTGGGATTGTGGGCAGCGCCAAAAGCAAGCAGCGCCAGCGCCAGCCACAGGCCGTACTCCTTCCCTTCCTCCAGCGGCAGCGGCTTTTCTGGGTAATCAATAGTATTTTTCTCCTTCCAATGGAGCTTGGAATCCATAATAGCCTTTATAAATACCTTATATTGGGCCTGCCCTTCCGTATCCTTCAGGTTTACCGCCTCACACAGTTCTTCTAGGCTAAGCCCCATGGCCAGATATTTCTTAATCTCTGGCAGGAATCCCCTTGTCCCCACATGGCGTTGGGAAAAACGCTCCCTCCAGCATCCATGCAGGGCTTCCTCGCGGAAGTGCGCCCGCTCAAACTCCAGGAACTGCGGATCCTTCACTCCCAGATAAATCTCTTCCAATATGGCCACCTTCTCCGCCTCTTCAAATGGGAGTTTCTGGATACGCCGATACAAGCGCTCCCTCTCGCACCTGTCCGGGACACGGATTGGCCTCCGAAGGTACGGATTGGCCAGCTCTACTGCCTCCTGGCACTGATCCTTTGTAATATTCCCATAGACAAACGCCTTTTCCCCCAGCCGATCTTCCAGCAGGCAGGCCACCGCCAGCAGCCTGGTAAAATACGGTTTCCCCTGTGCATCCACATCCCAAAGGGAATATGTATGCCAGAATATTTCCTCATCCCATCCAAAATCCAGATACAAGGGCAAGGCCTCCATCATGGCGTCCCATCCCTCCGCCTCCACTGTGCCGCTGCCAACAAGGTCCTCAGGCACCTGATAATCCTTCTCTTCTCCCAACTGGAGCGCTTCTGCCAAAAGCATAGCCTCCTCATATACCCCTTCCCACTCTTCTCTCGTCACGCTCTTTGAAATGCTTTCATGGATATACCTTCCCATCCTGTTCTCCTTCCCGTGTCTTCTTATTTTATCTGTACCCTGCGTGTTCCGGCATCTTCGATGCAGCGTCCGCCTTGTTCTCTATTATACCCCACTTCTTTCCATTTTGCATTGGACAGTTAGTCCAATTTTCATATGGATTACATATAGTTATGATAACTCATTACGTTAATATTTTTCCCATTGACTCTCTTATGATTTTATGTATACTTATCTTAAAGAGCATCGAAACATCGGCCTGCATCTCCTGCGCTTTGTCCGATGCTTGCCATATCCATGGAAAAGGAGGACTATCACATGACAGAACAAAAAGATAAAAATGGCCTTACTGAGGCAGAATACCTTTCTTCTTACCGCAGGGACGGCTGGCCCCTGCCTTCCGTAACCGCTGACCAGGTTTTAATCAGCCCCAGCGGCAGCGGCTATGAAATCCTGCTGGTGCGCCGCGGCGGGCATCCCTGTATCAACCAATGGGCGCTCCCCGGCGGATTTGTCAACGAACAGGAGCCGCCCTGGAAGGCAGCTGCACGGGAATTAGAGGAAGAAACAAGCCTCTCCGGCCTTCCCCCCATCCTCTTAGGGGTCTTCGGCGACCCAAACCGGGATGTCCGCGGATGGACGATCACCTGCGCCTACTGCACATTGGTCAGCCGCCAGCAGCTAACCCCCCAAGCTGGGGATGACGCACGCGAGGCCTGCTGGTTCCGCCTGTCCTGGGAACGGCAAGACGGCCTGCTGCGGATCAGCCTGACAGCCTCCCCTGAAACCCAGGCATGCACACCGCAAGGAGAGGCAGCCTCCCCAGAAGGCTGCCGCAGGCTCACCGCCCTCCTGCGGCCCTTGGTGCTGGAGAACCCCATTGGCCGGGATACGCATTACGAGCTGCTGGAAAATGACGGCCTGGCCTTTGACCACGCCAAAATCATCGCCACAGCAATCCCCCATTTAGAAAAGCTGGCCAATCCCTGAATTTTCATTCTACGATAGATGTGAATGATAACCAGAAAACAGCTGCCAGGAAAGTTCTATCCTCTCCTGGCAGCTGTACAAATCTTCGCATTTCTGCACAATCTATATCCGTTATTTTCCCACCGTTCCTAACTCTAATGCATCTACGAAACAGCGTTCCTAATAATACACTGCCCCATACTGCTGATAATACTCCATAAAATACTCCACCACCCCCATGCCGACTGCAAAGCAGGCCAGCAGAAGCATCAGGAGGACGGCTCCCTTGTCGTACTTCATGATTTCCCCCTCCCCTTCCTGGCGGATATTAGACACGATCATCTCTCCTCCCAGGGAAACAAGGATGAGCGGCCAGAGCTTCATAATCACCTCTAGGGACAACGGCGGGTAAAACATATGCACCATAAACAGGATGCCGAAGAAAATCAGTAAAATCCCACATGTAATGCTGCCAACTCTGCGTACCCTCATTTTAACATCCCCTCCTGCCTGTCATCTTCCTCATCCAGCTCCCGTTTCTTCCCACGGATTAAATACATCCCTGCGCCAATCAGCCCTAACCCAACCAGGACCTGCGGGATTCCCTGGGTCACCGCCCAGTAGAGCGGGCGCGGGATCAGCCATTCCAGATAATCTACCATATTGTTCCACAACACCATGATTCCAAGGATAATCAGGACAGCTGCCAGGATCGTATTCTGCCTGTGCCCCATCTTGTCCAGGGGAAGCAATTTCCCCACATGGAACGCATAGTCATCCTCCAGCGCATAAAACTCCTCATCTGACATGCCGCGGATATTGTGTACATTGAAGAAGCTGTAACACCAGAGGATTGGCAGCACAAACAGCACCGGCCCCAGGTTCAGGAAGGCCGCCAAAAAAATCAGCAGCCAGAACGCCGCCATAATGCTCAGCCCCTGCTTCATAAATCCCATGTACATTTCCCCGGCTCCTGGGATCAGGGAAAAGCAAAAGGTCAAAAAACCACTTTTCTTCCTTGTCATCTTGTTACCTCCTGATTGCTTTCATTTTCTGTTCTGATACGGAAAAGCCCATTGGACAGATCCTTCAGGGTGCCTGTAATCTCATGGCTTCTCTGCCGCAGGCTCTCAACAAGGCTGCCCCGCTGTTCGCCGTCCTCCCTGCGCCCCTGTGCTTTGCCGCCCCATCCCTGTTCCTGCTGGGCTTCCACGCCCCATTCCTGTGCCGGCTGGCTCTTGTCTGCCTGCAGATCCATATTCTGCAGGCTGGTAGTCACCACCAGCAAAAAGATGGAAAGCACGACGGCAAATCCTACCTTCATGCTGTACAGCAGAAGCTGCGCCTGCCTGGAAGTCTCTTTCAGCTTCCTGGCCGCCTGGATGTCCAGCTGGCCAGCCCTGCTTAGGATTTCCTCCTTCAGGTACCTTGGGGCGGGCGGTGTATCCGAGGATGCTTCCATCCAGTCCCCAAACCTCTCCGCACAGAAGGTACAGGCTCCGATATGCCCTAAAAATGCGTTCTCTTCCTCTGGCATAAGCTGCCCCTCCTGCCAGCCGCAAAAAAGCTCCCAATCGATATGGTCTGGCAAGCCCGCGCCGCCTTCTGGCCCTGCCTTCCTTCTATCCTCTCCTGCCTTCATCTGGCCGCCCTCCCTTCTATCTGTTTTTTTATCATTGCCTTTGCCCGGTAAATCTGGGTCTGCACGGTCTTAAGCCCCTTGCCAGATTCCTGGGCAATCTCCTTCGCTGTCTTTTCCCGGTAGAAGTGTTCTGTAGCCACTTCCTTGTAGGGGCTTTTCAAGCTTTGACAGATAGTGTAGACATAATCCTTCGATTCCTGCCGCAAATAACTCTCCTCCGGGCTTGTGCCATGGTCTTTTAAGTCCTCAAAATACGTATCTTCCTTTGGCTCGCTGCGCCTGGCGGCGCTTTTCAGGAAATCCAGCCCTTTATTCGTGGCTATCTTACAAATCCATGCCTTCTCATAATCCTTTTGGAAGGTGGCAAGGTTCTTGTATACAGATAAAAAAGTCTCCTGCGCCAGGTCCTCTGCGTCAAACTGGTTGCCCGCCATCTTATAGCAGATGGAGTAGACCAGCTTCCCATAAGCATCCAGCAAATGGCCAAAATATGCTTCTTTATCGATTTTGTCCGCCCCCTTTCCGCAAAAGGATATCGGCTTACGGCAAGAATCCCTTTGCTTCTTCACTATCTGTTCATAATACTATAACGAGGGGCAGGATAAAAAACCTTCAGGATTTTGAAAAAAATTTATAAGATATTACTCCGGCGGTTAAATATCGCACCAGATTGTGCAGAACAAATCTTCCTATGCAAGGCGGAAGATTGAGCTGTAGCGAGTGCTACAGCGATTGATGACAACGCAGCAGAGGGAGATTTGGGCAAGTAAGATGGTACGATATTTAACCGCCGGAGTAATATCCTGTTCGTGGGGGAGTTGAGTGTGCTTTTTCCCCTGGCCCTGGCATAATAAACATTCATTTTTACTTTTTGGGTGAATTTTCATCGATACCTTAAAGGCGCTGTATCTGTCCACTTTTGAGGCGACCAAGAAATGAACCCTGCCGTTGCGGAACTGGGGGCAGGTCTATGGGGAGTTAAGCATTATGTATGAAGGACGGCTGCCAGAATAAATTTGGGGAAAGCCTTTTTAACAGGCGGAATTTTCCGCCTGCTCCTGACATGCCCTGGCATGTACTGGTATAAATAAAGTAAGAGCCAAAATCCCAATAAAGAGATTTCAGCCCAAACAATGACAGTAAGGTAAAGCTTTTCTGTCACCATCTTGCACTCTGCAACCCATACTAAATCTTTATTAAAATACTTTGTCCCCGTCTCATAAAGATAAATATCGCTTCCATCATTCGCCCAACCAACATCCGTGTGCTTTATCTCTCCATTAATTCCTATATATGCATCATTTGGATGGTTATTCTCTGTCCCAATATAAATATAGGGTGAATCACATACCCATGCCAGGTCATAACGAAAAAATGCGGTTCTCCGGATGAAGATAAATCATTGTAATTCATGCCAAACATATACTGCTGACACGCAGCGCCATCGGAGATTGAAGTATCATACTATCCAGAAAAACAAACAGAACACTCAGCACAACCCACTATGCCTCCATTTTTACATCCGCATTCGCGAAAAGCAATCTTGTCGAAACAGCTATGTCTCTAAACTAAGCAGTGGTAAATGCACAAAAAAACAGGCACAGCAAGGCCTTTCCGCCTTCTATGCCTGTCCTAAATCCTATCCTACGGTTCCGCGCCATCTGAAACCGTTTCCCATTCCTGTCCTTAATTTCCTTATTTTGCCAGCAGTTCTTCTGCAAGGGCTTCCATATCCGCCACATCCGCCTCCTTTACGGCAGACTTGATGGATACTACCTTCTCGCAGACGGTAATCTCCTTCATCTGCTCCAAAAGAGCCTTCATATTCTTGGCAGCCATCGGCGCCCAGGAACCGTTCTCCATCAGGGCAACGGTACGCTTCTGGAAATTCTTGCTCTTTAAATGGTGCAGGAAATCCTCCATGCAGGGGAAAATGCCGCCATCATAGGTGGCTGCGGCAAGCACCATCTTATCATATCGGAAAGCATCCTCCACAGCCTCTGCCATATCATCACGGGATAAGTCTGTGATGGCTACCTTTTTCGCCCCCTTAGCTTCCAGGATATCCTTGAGCTTAAGGGCTGCCTGGCGGGTGTTGCCATGGATGGAGGCATAGGCCACCAGAATGCCCTCGTCCTCCGGCTGGTAGCTGCTCCAGGTGTTGTATTTGCCAATGTAATATTCCAGGTTTTCTTTTAAGATGGGGCCGTGCAGCGGGCATATCATAGCAATGTCAAGGCCTGCCGCCTTCTTCAGCAGCGCCTGCACCTGTGCGCCGTATTTGCCCACGATATTGAAGTAATAACGCCTGGCCTCGCAGGCCCAGTCCTCCTCCGTATCCAGCGCCCCAAATTTACCGAAGCCATCTGCCGAAAAGAGGATTTTCTCTGATTTCTCATACGTTACCATAACCTCCGGCCAGTGTACCATCGGCGCCATTACAAAGGTCAGCTCGTGGCTGCCGAGGCTTAAAGTATCCCCTTCCTTCACCACCACAGAGCGGCCTGACAAATCTATGTCAAAAAACTGGGAAATCATCGCGAAGGTCTTGGCATTCCCCACCACCTTCATCTCCGGGTATTGCTCCGCCAATACCTGGACATTCGCCCCATGATCCGGCTCCATATGGGACACCACCAGATAGTCCACCTTCCTGCCCGCCAAAGCCTGCTCCAGGTTCTTAAGCCACGCTTCCCCCCTGCGGGCGTCTACGGTGTCCATTACAGCCACCTTTTCATCTAAAATCACATAAGAATTATAAGATACCCCATTCGGGACAACATACTGGCTTTCAAACAGGTCGATGTCCCTGTCGTCTGCACCAATATATAAAATAGAATCCGATACTGTAATATCTTTCATGTTAACTTTTCCTCCTGTTTCTGTCATAATAGGTAATATTTCGTTACGATTCATGGCCTAAGAGTCCGTGAATCGCAACAATTCGAGGCGATATTTTGAGTTTTGCTGCGCAAAAATCACCCCTCACTCCTATATCAGGTCGTCATCTTTTCCCGGCAACCTAACTACAACAGCTATTTTACTTTTTTGGAGGATATTCGTCAATACCTTTCTATCAAAAAATACCATATTAGCGCTCCCGCCACTGTACCCCTTTCTCATTGGCCCACACGACCTGGTTCCTGCCCAGGCGTTTGGCGTCATACAGCATACTGTCCGCCATCTTCAGGTAGTCCTCATAGCGGTCCCCCATCTTCGGATGCGCCGTAATCCCGCCCAAGCTGATGGTAACCCATGAGGAGACAGAGCCACTGTGTTCAATATGCAGGTCCTCCACCGCCTGGCGGATCCGCTTAAAATGCTCATATACTTTTTCCGGCTCGCCGCCCAGGACGATGGCCACAAATTCCTCGCCGCCATAACGTGCAAACAAATCCGTAGTCCGCTGCAGATAGGAATTGACCGTCTGAGCTACGGATACCAGGACTTTATCCCCTGACGGATGCCCATAAGTATCATTATATACCTTAAACTTATCAATATCAAACATACAGACAGAAAAAGAACTCTTTAACCGAATTGCCTCCTGCCATTTTATGATACTGTACCGATTATAGTACCTTCGGTTGGCAACCTTGGTCAGCTCATCCTTCATCACCTGCTGCTCCATCTGTATCCAGTATCTGTGCTGCTTCACATGAGTATTTACCCTAGCCTTGACAATCACAGGGTTAAAAGGCTTGACAATATAGTCCACCGCGCCCAAAAGGAGCCCATATTCTTCACTATGTATATCAGAAAGACTGGTAATCATAATCATTGGGATATGCTCTGTAGCCAGCTCTTCCTGCAGTTTTTCCAACAGCACAAACCCATCCATATCCGGCATAATCACATCCAGAAGAAACAGGGAATACTCCCCTGACTTGGCATACATAAGCCCCTCGCTCCCCGTATGGGCAATGGTGACCTCATACGTATCTTCCAAAATATGCTTTAAATGCTCGGCCTGTACAGCGCTGTCGTCAATTATCAATATTTTATCCATATATATGCTCCTTATATTAGATTCTTGATCCGCAACTATCCGCCAACCCCGCGCAGGGAACCGCAAAGGCATGGAATAGATGACCTAATCTGTTAAATATAATCCCTCTCCGCACAGATATACTAAATTAAAGTATATCATATCGCTTCATTTTGTCAACCTTTGAATCATTCCGACAGCACTGCATCCCCCTCACTCCTAAACCCTGCCATCTTCGGCCGCCTCCCGCATGGTAACGTCCGGCCCTTTCCCGTTACCATGCAGAATGCATCTCTTTGCGCCTGTGGGGAAAGGCCTTATTTGGCAGAAAGATATTCGTCAATCCCCTTGGCTGCGGCCTTGCCGGCGCCCATGGCCAAGATTACGGTTGCCGCGCCTGTCACGGCGTCCCCGCCTGCAAATACGCCTGGCTTGCTGGTAGCGCCATTTGCCTCTTCGGCCACGATACACTGCCAACGGTTCACGTCCAGCCCCTTAGTCGTAGAAGAAATCAAGGGGTTCGGGGATGTGCCCAGGGACATAATGACGGTATCCAGCTCCAGGTCAAATTCAGACCCCGGCACTTCTACCGGCCTTCTCCTGCCAGAGTCATCCGGCTCGCCCAACTCCATACGGATACAGGTCATGCCTTTTACCCAGCCGTTCTCGTCGACCAAGATTTCCTTAGGGTTGGTCAGCAGGTCGAAGATAATGCCCTCCTCCTTGGCATGATGCACTTCTTCCACACGGGCTGGGAGCTCGGACTCGCTCCTGCGGTACACAATATGTACTTCCGCGCCCAGGCGCAGGGCTGTCCTGGCCGCGTCCATGGCTACGTTCCCGCCGCCTACCACGGCTACCTTCTTGCCCTTCATAACCGGCGTGTCATAGTCTTCCTGAAAGGCCTTCATCAGGTTATTCCTTGTCAGGAACTCATTGGCGGAGAATACGCCGTTGGCCTGCTCGCCCGGGATCCCCATAAATTTGGGAAGCCCTGCGCCGGAGCCGATAAATACAGCTTCAAAGCCTTCTTCTTCCATTAATGCGTCAATCGTCCCCGCCTTGCCAATCACAACATTTGTCTCTATCTTTACGCCCAGGGACTTTACATTCTCAATTTCCTTCGCCACTACGTCCGTCTTGGGCAGACGGAATTCCGGAATACCGTAAATCAGTACGCCGCCCGGCTCATGGAGGGCTTCAAAAATCGTCACATCATAACCCATCTTCGCCAAATCCCCAGCACAGGTCAGGCCTGCCGGGCCGGACCCAATGACGGCTACCTTGTGCAGCTTCTGCTCCGTGGCCGGCTGCGGCTTAATGTTGTTCTCCCTCGCCCAGTCTGCCGCAAAGCGCTCCAGCTTGCCGATCGATACCGGTTCCCCCTTAATACCGCGGATGCATTTGCCCTCGCACTGGCTCTCCTGGGGGCACACACGCCCGCATACGGCCGGGAGGGCGCTGGATTTGCTGAGTGTCTGGTAGGCCTCTTCAAAGTTCCCTTCCTTAATCTGGGATACAAATCCTGGGATGTCAATCGCTACTGGGCATCCCTTGACACACTGCGCATTCTTGCAGTTCAGGCAGCGTCCTGCCTCTTCCATGGCTTCTTCCTGGTTATAGCCCAGGCACACCTCCTCAAAATTCTGGGCGCGCACCTGCGGCTCCTGTTCCCTAACTGGCACTTTCTTCATCATATCCATTATTGATCACCTCCACACTGTCCGCATCCTCCGTGGTGGGTATCCCCTTCCTGGAGCTTTAAGAGACTTCTTCCCTCTTCTGTCTTGTACATCTGCTGGCGTTTCATCGCCTGGTCAAAATCTACCAGATGGCCGTCAAATTCCGGGCCGTCCACACAGGCAAACTTTACCTTGTCCCCGACCGTCACGCGGCAGGCGCCACACATCCCCGTCCCGTCTACCATAATCGGATTCATGGAAACAATCGTAGGAATCTCCAGCTTCTTCGTAAGCAGACAGACGAACTTCATCATAATCATCGGGCCAATGGCAATGCAAAGGTCATAAGATTTGCCTTCCCCTACCAGCGCCTCAAGCTGGTTCGTCCCCATGCCATGGAAGCCATAGCTGCCGTCATCCGTGGTCACATAGAGGTTCGCAGCCACTTTTTCCATCTCATCCACAAGGATCAAAAGGTCTTTGGTCTTGGAACCCATAATGACGTCACAGGGCACGCCCTGCTCATGAAGCCATTTTACCTGTGGGTATACAGGCGCGGTGCCCACGCCGCCGGCAATAAATACGATTTTCTTCTGCTTCAGCTCCTCGATCGGGGTCTCTGTCAGCTCGGACGGACGCCCCAATGGCCCTACAAAGTCCTGGAAGGCATCCCCTTCCTCTAAGGCCTCCATCCTCTGGGTAGACGCCCCTACGGTCTGAACCACGATAGTAACTGTCCCTGCCTCTTTGTCATAATCACAGATTGTCAGCGGGATCCTCTCCCCTACCTCATCCATCTTCACGATTACGAACTGCCCAGGCAGGCAGGTCTTAGCCACACGTGGAGCTTTGACATCCATAAGGAAAATCTTGTCCGCCAGTATTTTCTTCTTTACGATTGGGTACATACTTTAACCTCCAACTAAGATTATCTAATTAATTTATTTAAGTAAATTCGCCAATTACCTATAACTCCTCCTCATTTTAATCTGCAGTTACTGTAAAATATCCACTCTTCTATGATAACTGATAGCGCAAAAAAAAACAAGAAAATTCTCTATTTTCTACATTATTCTATTTTTTCCAGATTCGCCAGCCCTGCCATGGGCGGGCGGATATGCGCCCATCCTGCATACGATTCACAGAGCCGAAATACGCAGGAAGCGCAGTACAAAGGATAGGGTTTAGGAATGAGGACGATACGCACTTTCCCATAATTCCAATAGCTTAGGGACGGCTTTTGCGCTACACGACAAACAATCAGAACAGAACTTTGGGCACTACAATGTGGTAACGGAGGCAGAAGCCTTCCATGTCCTGGACACCCAGGGCACGAGGCAGGAAAAGGAAGGCGTCAAGAGATGGTACGATGGCTTTACCTTTGGCAACTGCCCGGATATCTACAACTCCTCTTCTACCACGGCTTCGTCCTGGGGCTTATGGTAGTCCTCTGGGAGAGGTATCTGCTCACCTCCCTGGAGGCAAAAGGCGTCCCCGCACAGCAGATCCGGCATTATGGATTTGCTTTTCACGGGAAGGAAGTGCTGATTGGAGAATAAAGAAAACGAAAAAAATACAAAAGAATCCCATCAGGAGCCATGAATGCATAGGCCTTGGCTCCCGATGGGATAGCACGATCGGACATTATTCCTTATAAGCTTTAATAATTTCCGGCTTTACAGCTTTCTCAATTTCCCCATAAACCGGCCGGGACGCCTCCCGCATCTCTTCCCACAATTCCTCCCCCACGGTGACGATCTGCGTCCCGCTGGATGTAATTTCCTCCATTTTCTCTGAAATACGTTCATCGGATGCCTTCCTGGCCTCCTCGCTGGCATATTTTGCCGCATTCATCAGGATTTCCTGCTTTGGGGCCGGCAGCCCCTGGAAAAAGCTGTCGCTGACAACCAGGGAAATCAGATGGGGCAGATGGTTTGTCTCTACCACATAATCCTGCTGTTCGTACAGGCGGTTAGAGACAATGACCTCATATGGATTTTCCTGGGCGTCAATCGTCCCCTGCTGCAGGCCGATATACACCTCGCTGAAGGTCATAGGCGTAGGCGCCGCCGATAGGGCTTTCCAGAAATCAATATGGTATGAATTTTCCATCGTACGGACTTTCTGCCCCTTAAAATCCCCGAAGCTCTGCACCTGACGGTTCGTGGACATCACCCGGAACCCTTGGTCTGCATAGCCCAGGAGCTGAAACCCGCCTTCCTGGTAGACAGACTCCATCAAGCTGTAAAAATTCTCTTCATCTACCTTTTGGCGCACCTCCTCCATCGTACGGAACATACAGGGCATGTCAAAGACCGCAAGGTCTGGCATAAATGCCACCTGTGGGGCTGTGTTCTGTATGACAAAGGGGATATCCCCGTCCTGGCAGGATTCCAGCAGCTCACGGTCGCCGCCTAAGGTACTGTTGGGATACACCTGGATTTTCATCTTACCATCGCTCAGGCGTCCCACCTCTGCGGCAAATGCCTCAGCATAAATCTGCGTCACCGTATCCTCTGGGCTGGCCGTGCCAAGAGGCCAGGCGTAGCGCTGCCCTTCCTCCCCAGAAGCCGCCTTCCCGCAGGCAGACGCCGCTATGCACAGGAACGCTGCCAAACAGCAAAAGGCCAGATGGCGCAAAACGCCTTTCCGCAAAACCTTCCCTCCCCCAACGCCCTGGATGTTCCCTTTGGTTTTTCCGTCCAAACTCGCCAAACTATCATTCCTATCTTTTATGTAAATCACCTCCTGGATATCATTCTTTTCCCCTTACATCAGAGAAACGCCATGCTAATCCCCGGGACAAAGGTAAGGAGCAGGAGCGCCAGCAGAAAATAGGCAATCATCGGCATGGCTTTGGATGCAACCTTCATCACGGGGATGTCGGTCAGGGAGCTTGCCACAAACAAGTTGACCCCAATCGGCGGCGTCACAAAGCCGATGGCCAAGTTTACCACCATCATAATCCCAAAATGGACAGGGTGTACCCCCACGGCCTCCACAATCGGGAGCAGGATTGGCGTCAGGATCAGAATAGCTGGCGTTGTGTCCATCACCATCCCCACCAGCAGCAAAAAGAGATTAATGACCAAAAGCAAGGCAATCTTATTGGTAACATGTGCCAGGATCCATCCGCTGACAGCCTGCGGCACCTGCATTAAGGTCAATACCCTGGAAAATGCCACCGAGGTAGCGAGGATAAACATAATCGGCGCATAGGTGCGCACGGATTCCAGCATAATGCCCCAGATATCTTTAAATTTGATAGATTTATAAATGAACAGGCTGACCAGCAGGGCATAAAATACAGAAATGACCGCCGCCTCCGTCGGGGAGGCAATGCCAGAATAGATGCATCCCAGAATAATCACCGGGCTAAGCAGCGCAAAAAAGCTGTCCTTCCATACAGACAGCAGCCCTTTTTCATGGAGTTCCCCCACAACCGCATTGATTTTTTCCTTGTCCTCGCCATTTTTCTTACAGTAATAAATCGCATACAGCATCAACAGGACTCCAATCAGCAGGCCTGGGACAATCCCGGACAAGAACAAATCGCTGACAGACGCGCCGGAGGCCATGCCATACATAATAAACGGGATGCTGGGCGGGATAATGACCCCAAGCCCTCCAGCCACAGCCACGACTGCCGTAGAAAAAGCCTTGTCATACCCCAGCCTCACCAAAATGGGGATCGTCATGCTGCCTACGGCAGCCACCGTAGCCGGCGCAGACCCCGAAATCGCGCCATAAAACAGGCAGGTGACAATCACGGCGCAGGGGATGCCAGCCGTCAGCCTGCCCAGGAAAAATGCAAAGATGTCAAATAATTTCTTGGAAATGCCGCCCCTGGCCATCACAATGCCGGACAGCACAAACATGGGCACTGCCAGGAGGGGGAAGCTGTCAATGCCGCCCAGCATGGAGCGGATCACAAACTGCCCCGAAGCTGTAAAGGACGCGTCAAAAGCGCCCGGAAGCACAGATACAATCCCCAATGAAATCGACACTGGGATTGCAATGACCAGGCAGATTATAAATAGAATAAATACCACAATTGCCGACACTTTTTATCTCTCCTTTCCTTGCCCGCTTCCTTCCATCTCATACTGCCCTTCAGCCTTCCCCATATCCCCCCTTACGGGCCGTCTGGAACTCAATATACCACCTCTGCATTATCCTGACTGATACCAACAGGAAGCTCACAAGAGGCGCGGCCTGCACATAATACATCGGGATATGGCACGCTGGGCTGACCTGCCCGCTCTCCACGGCGGACATCAAATACTTGACGGCAAAAGGCATCAGATAGAAAAAGAAAATCAGCTCTAAGGTATGGTTCACCAGCTTGAACACCGCTTTCCCACGCCTCGGAAACATGGCGACAAACTGCTCAATTTTAATGGAAATACACCGCTTCGTGCAGAAGCTGACGCTCAAAAAGCCAGCCCATACAAAGATATACCGTGTAAGCTCCTCCGACCAGGAGAGGGAGGCGCCCAATACATAACGGGAAAACACCTGGATCCCCATAATTAGCGTCATTAAAATCAGGCTGGCAACCATGAGGAATTCCTCCAGGCTGTCATTCAGCCACACAAAAACTTTTTTCATGGAAATCCCTCCTTTTGCAGAATAGTTCTTACCATCCACGAGTAGGGGAATGGCCATACCAAACGCTGCGGGAGGGGAAGGCCGCAACTAAAACGCGCTCCCCCTTCCTCCCTACGGAATGGAAGTAAGCGTTACAGGCTCTTATGCAGCAGCCCCAGCGCCTGCGCCAGATCCTCCACGCCCATCTGGCCTGGCGCAGAGGCCTTCTTCGCCGCCCCAAAGGTCAGCGCAGAACCGAACACTTCCCCGCAGAGGCGGCTGATTACCCCCGTCCCTGCCATGGACATGGTAATGATCGGGCGGTCTGCATACTCCCGGCTCATTTCCTCCGTCGCTGCCAGCAGTGTCAGCACATCCGCCTTGCTCTGCGGCATTACGGCAATTTTGGGGATGTCGGCTCCCAATTCCTGCATTTTGCGCAGCCTGCCCACAATGTCGTCCTTTTCTGGGGTCTTGTCAAAATCATGGTTGGAAGCTACAACCTTCACCCCATGGGCATGTGCCGCCGCAATGATATCCTTTACTACCTCGTCCCCAGTAAATGCCTCCACGTCCACCAAGTCCACATTTCCGGTTGCGGCCACAGCCTTATTCAGTTCCGTATAGGCAGCCGGCTCAATGGCCTTTTCCCCGCCTTCCTTGGATGTACGGAAGGTAAAGAGGATGGGCGTTTCTTTTAATACATCCCTTAATTCTGCCAGCGCTTCCTTTACTTTCTCCATCTCAAACACATGCTCAAACCAATCCACGCGCCATTCCACCACATCCACGGGGATGGATTCAAATGTTTTCGCTTCATTGATAATATCCTCTTTGGTGACACCTACAATCGGCACGCAGATTTTTGGAATCCCTTCCCCAATTTTAATATTCCGAACTACTACTGGATCCATAAACATTACCTCCTGTCATTATCCTACATTTTCTATTTGGATTTTTCCGCCTTTTCCAATAAAGTACCATACCTCACGTTCACAAAGATGGCAAGTGCAACGCCGATCAAGGTGATGGCCAGGTTCAGAATGATTACATTCATCGCCGTCATCTTAGAAGCCGCGCTTAAAATCGTATAATTGCACAGGCTGGATGCAATCATCACCAGGCTGGTAATCGTCCCCTTGATTTTTGGGAACAGGTCGTTGACCGTGGCCGTAGCCATCTGCAGCACGCCGCCGGCAGCCGCATAACCCAGCACGAAGGCGCCGACATAGCAGATCATCGGTGTCTTAATCACATAGACCAGCACCAGCATAACTGCGGAAATGGCCGGATAGATCACCAGGAAGCGCACCTGCTTAAACCTGGTAATCAGAAGGCTGGTGACCACCAGGGCAACCATCGTCCCTGCCGAATAGTAAGTCTGCATCATGGAAACCGTCTCTGAGGGGATGCCTGCAATTTCCTTGCCAAAGGTCTGGGCACAGTTCAGCCACAGCTGGAAGGTCGCCGTACTGGTAAATCCAATTAAAATCAGCGCCACGCTTTCCAGCGAGAAATTGGCGTTCTTCAGGTTATTGAGGAAGGATTCCGACTTCCCACTTGCAGACTCCTCCGGCAGCGGCGCAAAAATGGCCAGTACGCCCAGCACGGCAATCACAACGCCAGACACGAGGGACAGCGTCAGGTAGGACATGCTGGTTCCTGCAAACACGCCGAGGAAGAACGGCATCAGCAGCTGAGCAATGGAAATAAAGAACTTAATCCCCATCGTAGCGATACCGGTATATTTGTAGATAATCTCGGCCACAGCGGGGTAAGTCGCCGTGTCCAGGAACGAGTTGGCAATGCCCCCCAGGACTGCCGCCACATAAGCCACCTGCATATTCGGCGAAAATGCAATGCCCACAAAAAAGATAACATAAGAGGCCACGCCAATCAATACCGAAATCCTGCGCCCTAATTTGTCAGACAGCGGCCCGGCAAAGGGAAGGGAGATCAGGCGCCCCAGCCCCAGAGCCGCGGCAATGGCCGTCACCTGCATCACGTCATCCAGACCCAGTCCCCACTGCGACACTAGCTTCTCCTTCACGACCTGCTGGCTTAGGATGGAGCATCCAATACCATGGATAAAATAATTCAAATATAAAATCAGCACACTAAAGGTATATTTTTTCTTCATCTTCTTCTCCTAAATAAAATCGCGTTTGTCTAATACATTGAGGATATCGCGCCCTTCTTCCGTACCCTCGATAATCCTCCTTGCGCGGACACTGTCGCCAATGTTCATAATTTCCACATGGCCGCTGTCAAAGCTCTCCCGCAGCTGGTCGAGGATGGGATTGTTCGCACGCATGCCAAGGCATACAAAACCATAGTCAAAAGGCAGCTCCTCCTCGCTGCCATCCGGGTTCTTCACCAGGAAAGAACGTTCTTTCACTTCCAGGAGGGCGGTATTCACAAGCTGTTTCACGCCATGCTTTTCCATCAGGGCAAAGGTACCGATTTTGGAAACGGGGTCAATGCCGTTGCCGATGATTGGCATCATTTCCACGATGCTGGCCTCGGCGCCCCTGGGCGCAAAGTATTCCACCACATCCAGGCCAACCGCGCCGCCCCCAATGACCACGACCTTCTGCCCCTTCATGTCCTCCGGGTAATCGCCGGCCACCACATGCTGAATCATATTTAATATGGAAGAAACTCTCCCGCCCTCCTTATCAATCACATCATGGAGCCCCTGAATCGGCGGCAGGAGCGGGTTAGAGCCCGTGGCGTTGACCACGATATCTGGGTGCAGATCCTGCACCTGGCCAATGGTGGCTTCCGTATTCTTGAAGATAAAGAGGTTCTTCATCTTCTCCGCACGATGGATCAGGTAGTTAGGGAAATCTGCCAGCCGCTTCTTGTCCGGGATTTTGGAAATCTCAGCTGCCAGGCCGCCCAAATACGGCTTCCTTTCAATCAGGAAGGTCGTGCAGCCTACCTCCGCGGCCGTGCAGGCAGCCTCTAAGCCTGCCGTCCCACCCCCAATGACCACGACGTTGCACTGGCGCTTCACCTTTTTCTTCTTGTATTCCTCGCCGTTGGTGATGCCAGGATTAATCGTACAGCGGATGGGGCGGTTAATGCCAATCCGATGGCCGGCACAGCCGATATTACAGGAAATGCATTTGCGGATGTCGCATACGTCCCCAAACTCCACCTTATTCACCCATTCTGGGTCTGCAATCAGGCCGCGCCCCATGCCAATCAGATCCGCATCGCCCCGCTCCAAAATTTCATTGGCCACCTTCGGGTCACGGATATTGCCCATTGTCATGCAGGGCTTGCCATAACGCTCCTTAATCGCCTTCGCCATATAAGAACGCCACCCATCCGGCAGGTAATTGGCGTCAATCTGGTACTGGATGGAGGCATTGAGGCCTGCCGATACGTCAAAGACGTCCACTTCCTTCTCAAAATACTGCAAGTACTCCAGGGTATCCTCCAGGGTATTCCCGCCCTCCAGAAATTCATCTGCGCTGATGCGCACAAAAATCGGGAAGAACGGCCCTACCTGCCTGCGGACTTCCTCAATCACAAGCCTTGCAAAGCGGGTGCGGTTCTCAGCGGGGCCGCCAAACTCATCCGTACGCTTATTGGTCAGCGGGGAAATAAACTGGCTCAGCAGATAGGAATGGCCCGCATGGATTTCCACCGCGTCAAACCCTGCTGTCTGGGCGCGTTTTGCCGCTTCGCCGTATTTCCTGACAATCTCATAAATTTCTTCCTTCTCTAACGGGCGTGGGATTTCCCCGCCCGCTTTGGAGGGGATATCCGAAGCGGATACCGGCTGCACCCCCGTACGCATGGCCTGCGCCGAAGCCCCTGCATGGTTGATCTGGATTGCAATACAGGCTCCATGCTTATGTACTGTCTCACATAATTTATATAATCTTGGAATGTAGCTGTCATGGTCAATGCGCAGCTGCGTCGTGCCGTTGGAACCCTGCGGGGAAAAGACGCTTGCATTTTCCACAATGATTAATCCTGTGCCGCCTTTTGCACGCTGCTCATAATAATTGATATGCAGAAAGCTCATTTCGCCGTTCTGCTCGCCATAGTTCGTGCCCATAGGCGTCATGACAATGCGGTTTTTCATTGTCATATGTTTCACGGTAAATGGTTCAAAAATATGTTTGTACTCATTTTTCATTTGATCTGTACCCCCAAGTTGGTTTCAAAAAAGTTGAATGAAGCTGCCGTGCGCCCCGCCGCCTGCCCCAAATACAGAAAAGAACGGGCGGCGCACATATACTGGGCATATGTAGGATACGGGCGGTCCTTGCTATGCCGCAAATCGGCCAGCGCAACACTCACGGTCGATTCCATCGACGGTGGTTATAGTATAACGTAGAAAAACAAATAAAACAAATTGGTATTTCTATCAAAATCTATAGATAATGTGCATAATTTTTGTTATAATGGGGGACAGAAACCCGCCATATTCACGAATCTACTATAAGAAAGGACAGACGCCCTTATGAACCTAAACCAACTCTACTATTTTGTAGCCCTGGCGCAGACGGAACACTACTGCAAGACGGCCGAGATGCTGTCCATTACGCAGCCCAGCCTCAGCCATGCCATCTCCAACCTAGAGGACGAGCTTGGCACCATCCTCTTTGAGAAACGCGGGCGCAACATCGCCCTGACCAAATATGGCAAGATATTTTTAGAATATGCCACGGAGTCCCTGCAGATCCTGGAAGCCGGCGTCAAAAAGACAAAAGCTATGAACAGCGAACATACGGGCATCATCGACATTGGCTATATCTTCACCCTGGGCATTGAATTTATTCCCCGCATCGTCCGCGCCTTCCTCTCGGCATCCCCGGAGCTGGACGTAGACTTCCGCTTTACGGTAGGAAATACGCAGGAAATCATCCGTGGCCTGAAGGAAGAAAAATATGACGTGGCCTTCTGTTCCCGACGGGAAAAGGAGCAGCAAGTCTCCTTTGTGCCAGTCGCCGAAGAAAACCTGGTCGTCGTTGTGCCACAATGCCATCCCTTGGCCAAAAAGGCAGAAATCACCCTGGCTGAGACAGCCCCCTACCGCCAGATTTTCTTCACGCCTTCCAGCGGCTTACGCCCCACGATTGAACGGCTTTTTACAAAGGCTGACATCCAACCGGATATCGCCTATGAAATCGAAGAAGACAGCGCCATGGCTGGCCTTGTGGCACAGGATTTCGGCATCGCCGTCATGCCGGAAGTCCCCATCCTCAAATACCTGGATGTGAAAACGCTGCGCATTACAGACCCTGTCATTGAGCGCTTTATCTATATGGCGCAGGTTAAGGATCGTTACCAGCCGCCCGTGGTCAGAAAATTTATCTCTTATTGTGTTACGATTCACGGCCTAGAGGTCCGCGAATCGTAACCATGCGGAGCGATATTTATAGTTTTGCTGCGCAAAAATCGCCCCTCACTCCTGAATCATGTTCTAACGGAACGCGCAGTTCAGCGCGTTCCTGAGCCGTGAATAGTAACACAGAAGGCACAGAAAATGCATAAATACACATTTCGCTATTGAAAAATAAAAAGATGTGTTATATAATGAGTCGGAAGAAGCTGCCAAAATGATGGATACGGGCAAATGACGGAATAGAGGCGCAGAACCAGCACAAAGAAAAAAACCGAAAGAAGGAATGAAACATGGCAGAAAGAATCACAGGACACACAGAACTCATAGGCTTAATGGCTTATCCCATCCGCCACTCCAGCTCCCCCGCGATGCACAACGAGGCATTCGCATACCTGGGTCTGGACTACGCATACCTTGCTTTTGAGGTAGACAACGACACCTTGGAGGACGCCATTAAGGGACTCCGCGCACTGCGGATGGTTGGCTCCAATGTATCTATGCCGAACAAAACCGTTGTACACAAGTATCTGGACAAACTGTCCCCGGCAGCAGAGCTCTGCGGCGCGGTCAACACGATTGTCAACGACAATGGCGTGCTGACAGGCCATATCACCGATGGCATTGGCTATATGCGCGCACTGAAGGACAATAACATTGACGTTATCGGCAAGAAAATGACCATTGTAGGCTCCGGCGGCGCGGCTACTGCAATCGAAGTACAGGCAGCGTTAGACGGCGTGGCTGAAATGTCCATTTTCAATATCAGGGACAAATTCTGGGACAATGCCGAAGCCACCATACGCAAAATCAATGAGCGCACTAACTGCAAGGTGGCTTTGTACGACTTAGCGGACTTAGACAAGCTGAAAGAGGAAATCGCCAGCTCCTACCTGTTCGCCAACGCGACCGGCATGGGCATGAAGCCATTGGAAGGCCAGACTTATATCCCGGACAAATCTTTCTTCCGCCCAGATCTGATTGTGACAGACGTAGTATATTCCCCACGCGAGACAGCAATGCTCAAGATGGCCAAGGAAGTGGGCTGCAAGACCATGAACGGTATGGGCATGATGCTCTTCCAGGGCGCAGCCGCATTTGAGATGTGGACAGGGAAGGAAATGCCGATTGACCATATGAAACAGGTACTGGACATCAAATATGACTAAATTCCGCCCGAGGATATGATCCTAGAGGCCATAACAAAAGCTGTCCCCCGCAGCGCTCTTTTCCTGCAGGGGGACAGCTTTTTCTATTGCACGCCAGATAAATCCGCCGTTCCATATGACAGGATGCGCACCGCTGCATAATGAGCTATGCCGCGTCACAGCTGCGGCTGGCGCAATACCCACGCCCTATTTCATCGGCGGCGTATATATTACGGTCTTTCTTCATCTAGCTCCAGCAGCTTCTGCACAATTTCCTCACAGATTTCCAATTCATCCTTCCCGTCTGTCTCAATGATAATGTCCGCAGCGGCCTCATATTTCTCCCTGCGCTGTTCCATCAGTTCTGTGATAAAAGGCACATTTTTATTATTTTCCAAAAGCGGGCGGTCATGGCTGTCTTTGACCCGATGGTAGATTGTCTCTGGCTTGGCCGTGAGGAGCACGACTTTCCCGCCTTTTTTCATTTCTGCTACATTGTTTTCCCGCATAGGCGTGCCCCCGCCACAGGAGACGACCACATTTTTCTTCTGCTGAAGCTCCACCAGCAGGCTTGTCTCTAGGTTGCGGAAATACTCCTCACCATACAGGGCAAAAATATCAGAAATGCTCATACCCTCCCGTTCCGAAATGATACGGTCCATCTCCACAGTCTCCATGGCAAACATGGTACTGAAATAATCCGAAATTGTGCTCTTTCCGCTTCCCATAAAGCCAATCAGCACAATATTGTAGTGGAACAGATGCCTGGCCTGTATCTTCTTGCTGTTATATGTAATGCGGTTAAATACATCCCTGATTTCTTTGGCATGGCGCTGCCCCTGCAGGCTGTCAGCCAGCTTCTGCGCCTGCCGCTTTTCCTGCTCCGGCTGTATAATCTGCATATTGTGGGACTCCTTGTACTTCATAATGTCCTCTACAATACGGTTCCTCCTCAAAAGGCACTCCAATATCTGCTCGTCGCATACCGACAGCCTGACGCGCAGCTCATCTAAATGATTCATGTCCCTATCCTCCGTCTATCGTATATCAAATGCAGCTGCAATCTGCAGCTTCATCACCTCATTCTTCCTGCCCAAACTGCCTCCTTTAGGCAACAGGTCTATTATACCAATTCATCCTTCTCATTGCAACACGAAAAACAAAGCATTGACATATTTTTTAGAATCCATTAAGATATTCCATGGAGATGATAAAAGAGGGCACACATACCTCCCTTTTGGCTTACTGCCCCACCGCCGGAACAATAGATTCCGCCGGCAGGGCTTCCAGCATACTATTTCGATTAAGGAGAACATATTATGAGTTTTATATTTTTGAAAAAACTTCCGAAACCAGAAGTGATCAAACAAGACTATGCCTTATCCGAAAAGGCAGCCCAGACAAAAAAAGAACGCGACCGCCTGGTGCGTGAGGTCATCACAGGGGAATCTGACAAGTTCCTGCTTATTATCGGCCCCTGCTCCGCTGACAATGAAGAATCCGTCTGCGATTACATCAGCCGCCTGAGCCGGGTACAGGAAAAGGTAGCAGACCGTCTGGTCATTGTGCCCCGCATCTATACAAACAAGCCCCGCACGACCGGCGAAGGGTATAAAGGGATTGCACACCAGCCAGATCCGGAAAAACGCCCAGATATGCTGGCCGGCCTGATTGCCATGCGCAAGATGCACATCCGCGCTTTAGAGGAAAGCGGCCTGTCCTCCGCAGATGAAATGCTCTACCCGGAAAACTGGCCTTACGTAGAGGATCTGCTCTCTTATGTGGCCATTGGCGCACGCTCTGTAGAAGACCAGCACCACCGCCTGACCGTCAGCGGCTTTGATGTGCCTGCTGGAATGAAGAACCCCACCAGCGGCGACTTCTCCGTCATGCTGAACTCCGTCTATGCCAGCCAGCACCCGCATCATTTCGCCTACCGGGGACATGAGGTAAGCACCACCGGGAACCCGCTGGCTCATGTCGTGCTGCGGGGCGCCGTCAACAAGCGCGGTGTCTGCATCCCCAATTACCACTACGAGGATCTGGAGCGCCTCATCCAGATGTACGGGGAAATGGATCTGAAGAACCCTGCAGTTATCATAGACACCAACCATTCCAATTCCAACAAGCAGTATGCGCAGCAGGTGCGGATTGCAAAGGAAATCATGCACAACCGCAAAATCGAGCCGAATATCCGGAAAATCGTAAAAGGCCTGATGATCGAAAGCTATATTGAGCCAGGCTGCCAGAAGGTCGGCGGCCATGTCTATGGGCAATCCATCACCGATCCCTGCCTGGGCTGGAAAGAATCAGAAGAACTCATTTACCACATTGCTGAGATGAACTAGCGCCCCTATTTCCTGGGGTGCGCCTTCCGATAGGCTTCCCTTATCTGGCCCTTGCCCTCTTCCCGGCTTGCCTGGGCATACATATGCGTCGTGGCCACATCCGCATGGCCCAGCATCTCCTGGACTGAGCGCAGATCCGCCCCATTGTCCACCAGATGCGAGGCAAACGAATGGCGTAGGGTATGGGGCGTCAGTTCCCCGCTTATCCCCGCTTTCTTGCCATAAGATTTCACCAGCTTCCAAAACCCCTGGCGGCTCATGGGCTGCCCAGAGCAATTTGTAAACAGCCAGGGCTCCGATTCCTCCTGCACAAACGTGCTGCGCCCCTTGTGCAGATAGGCTTCCAAGGCTCCTTTTGCCACCGTCCCAAAGGGGATGACGCGTTCCTTGCCTCCTCCATTGCACACAATATATTCCATGGCAAGATTCACATCAGAAACCTGCAAAGAGACCAGCTCTGAAACCCGGATGCCCGTGGCATATAAAAGTTCCAGCATGGCGCGATCCCGCAGCCCCTTGGGCGTACTTCCCCCTGCCTGTTCCAAAAGGCGCGCGATTTCTCCTTCTGTCAGAATGGAAGGCGCACGTTTCTCTACCTTGGGGCTCTTTAGCTCCCCTGCAGGATTCGAAACGAGAACCCTTTCCTGCAGCAGATATCCATAAAAAGCCTTCAGCGCGGCAATGCCCCTGGAAATCGTGGCCGGCCTCCTGCCCTGCTTCTCCTGGTAAAGGATATAGGAATTCAGTCCCGTAGCCGTAACCTGCCCTACCTGTTCAATACCCTGTTCCAGAAAGTAGCGTTCCATCTTCCTCAAATCCCGTTCATAACAAATGGCCGTATTGTCAGAGACCTTCTTAGCCTCCCGCATATAGTGAATAAAATCTTGAATCTCTTTTGTCATCATAGTTTGACCCATTCCATAAATTTACTGTCTGCAATTTACTCCCTATCTCTATTCCGTGTCTTCCTAATCACCATTGTCTTTCTTATATTGTAATACTTTTTTAAAATAATTTCAATATATTTTTAAGAATTACGGGATTAACATAACTTTCAAGAAATATTCCTGTAACAAATAAGAGCAGCAGCAGAATTGCTGCCAATGCGCCCATTCCATAGGCATACTTTTTTTCTAAAAAATACTCCCCCCGCAGGCGCTGACGCAGGAACAGGGCAAAGCCAAAATATCCCCCATAGGCTGCCAGATAGCATACATATTGGGGCAGCAGGCCGCCCAGCACCAGCAGGATCCCTTTAAGCCCATATTTTGCAATGCCTGTAGAGAGCATGAAACCGACAGAAAACCCCTGCCAGCCCAGCACCAGCACGCTGGAAAGCAGCCCCAAGGCGCTGAACATCAAAAACAGCAGCAGAAGCAGCAGCGGCAGGCGTTCTTCTAAAATATAAAAAAATAAATGCTCCGCATTGATATCCGTATAACGGAACTTCTCTATAAAATAGTCGTTGAGGATCCCTGCATTGGAGACCGCTTCTCGCCCCATCAGGTTCGCCATAAAAATCCCTGCCACAAAAGCCCCCAGCAAAAATCCCTTCATCGCCTTCCCCCACAGTTCCCCTTTCCAAAGCTGCAGATGCCCCCTGTGTGGCAAATTCAGTATTTTTTTCATAAAGCCCTTCAAACTTCTCTTTTTACTAAGTCTATGCGGGCCTTGTACAAAAAATTATAGATATTTATTCTTATATGCCATAATTGCCGCTACGGTCTTGCCATCCTGGATGATCCCCTGGTAAATCAGGCCGCACAGTTCTTCCACGGTATACGGCTCCAGATCGATAAATTCCCCCTCATCCAGGTGCTGGTGGGAAGGAAGCAAGTCCCTTGCCAGATAGACATCCACCATCTCATTGCAGAAAGCTACCGTTGTGCGCAAAGACAGCAGAAACTCCAAGTTCTCACAGCGGTATCCCGTCTCTTCCTCCAATTCCCTTGCCGCACACTCCACGGTAGGCTCCGTCTTAGAATCCCTGGATCCCGCTGGGATCTCCAGGGTAGAGCGTTCCAGCGCATTGCGGTACTAGCGCACCATCAAGATCCGCCCATCCGGCAATACTGGCACGACTGCCGCCGCCCCCTTCCGATGCTCCACATAATCCCATTTCTCCACCTTCCCATCTGGCAATTGCATATAATCCGAATAGACATCTACAATTGCCCCCTCATGTTCCAATACCCTCTTCACCCTTTTCAGCAACGGCTGCTTCATACGACCTATCTCTCCTTTTCTGTCCTATTTCATACTGTTCGCAAAATAAACCTGCCGCAGTATCCATTAATAACGAAGGCCGCCAACAAACACTTATGTTGACGGCCTTATCTGCCAATCCTCTGGCAGCCTGGCTATAGGCAGCTTATCTGCCACCCCCCAGTCTGCAGCATTACTTGGCATATTCAGTCACACGAGATTCCCGGATGACATTAATCTTAATCTGACCCGGGTATTCCAGCTCATTCTCAATCTGCTTAGAAATATCACGCGCTAACAAAACCATATCGGCATCGCTAATTTGATCAGGAACTACCATAATCCGAATCTCCCTGCCTGCCTGAATGGCAAATGACTTATCAACACCTTTGAATCCATTTGCAATATCTTCCAGCTGTTGTAATCTGTTTGAATATGTTTCTAATGTCTCGCGCCTTGCGCCCGGCCTTGCCGCCGAAATGGCATCGGCTGCCTGTACCAGGCATGCAACCAGCGACTGTGGTTCTACATCCCCATGATGTGCTTCAACTGCATTAATGATGGTAGCGCTTTCCTTATACTTCCGGCACAGGTCCACGCCAATCTGAATATGTGATCCTTCCATTTCATGATCGACGGATTTGCCAATATCATGAAGCAGACCAGCCCTTTTCGCCAGCCTGACATCCACACCGACCTCAGCAGCCAGCAGCCCAGAAAGCTGCGCCACCTCGATGGAATGCTTCAGTGCATTCTGCCCATAGCTTGTCCGGAACTTCATCTTGCCCAGCAGCCGAACCAGCTCTGGATGGATGCCATGCACGCCTACTTCCAGAGTCGCCTCTTCGCCTTCTTCCCGGATCATGGATTCCACTTCCTTTTGGGCTTTTTCCACCATTTCTTCAATCCTGGCCGGATGGATACGACCATCCACGATCAATTTCTCTAAGGCAATACGTGCCACTTCCCTCCGGATAGGGTCAAATCCGGACAGGATGACAGCTTCCGGCGTATCGTCAATAATCAAGTCCACGCCTGTCATCGTCTCTAAGGTACGGATATTCCGCCCTTCCCTTCCGATAATCCTTCCCTTCATCTCGTCATTGGGAAGCTGCACAACGGAAATCGTGCTTTCCGACACATGGTCTGCGGCACACTTCTGGATGGCCGTAACAATGTATTCCCGTGCCTTTTTCCCCGCTTCTTCCTTTGCCCTGGTATCCATTTCTTTGATCAATTTTGCAGTGTCGAGTTTCACATCATCTTCTACCATTTTCAAAAGATAATCTTTTGCCTGTTCAGAGGTTAACCTTGAGATTCTCTCCAGTTCCTGTACGCGCTCTTCGTGTAGCTTTGACACTTCTGCCTTCTGCCTGTTAATCTCATCTTCCTTCGCTGCAAAGCCTGCTTCCTTCTTCTCGATGGCTTCCAACTTCCGATCCAGATTCTCTTCCTTCTGGATAATACGCCGCTCGTTGCGCTGAATCTCATTCCTGCGTTCTCGGATTTCCTTGTCCAGCTCGTTCTTGGTCTTGATGGACTCTTCCTTGATTTCCAGCATGGATTCGCGCTTCTTGTTCTCAGCAGTCTTTACCGCTTCATCAATGATTTCCCTCGCCTTCTCTTCCGCGCTTCCAATCTTAGACTCTGATACACGCCTGCAATAGGACACAGAAGCAAAATAGGTGACGGGCACTGCGATGATTAACGTGACAACTACAGCGATTAAAATTTGTGGCACAGGAGCACCTCCCTTATAAAGTTTTCATTGTACATACAAAAAAACCTACAACGTACTAATTTTATACTTTTTTTCCACTTATGTCAAGTGGTCTAATACATGCAAAATATCATCCATATGAAAACCCTTGCGCATCAGGAACTGACAAATGCGCCGTTTTTCCTTAAGAGAGGCCGTTTCCCCGGGGTAATTTTTTTTCTGCACCCATTTTAAAATTAATTCCTGCTCATCCTCCAAAATATATTCGGATTCCAGCGCCTGCTCTGCCAGCTCCCGCCGGATGCCCTTCCTGTACAGGCTCATGCGCATCTGCTCACGGCTTTTTTTCTCCTGCTGGGAACGCACATAATTCCTGGCATAACGGGCATCGTCCAGATAATGGGCATCCATTGCATAGGCAATGGCCTCTTCTATAATCCCTTCCGGGTAGCCGCCCTGCTGGAGCTTTTGGCGGATCTGCGCTTCCGTGCGGTCCATCTGCCCCAACAGGTACAGCATCCTCCTCTTCGCCCGTTTCAGAAGGATCCCGCCATATATTTCCTGGTACAGGGCAGCGGAAACCTCCTGCCCTTCCTGCAAAGCCAATGCCCTGATTTCCCCTTTGTAAAGGGCAAAAACCATCCCATTATCCAGGCAGACCCGGGAGCGCTTTTTATCCAATGGGACAATCTGTTCTATCTGCATCCTTCTTACTGCCCTTTCCTAAAATCCCTTTGGGTGATTGTCGGAGTAAACGCTTGGCAGCTTCCCCAACGCCGGGCTGCAAAGCCGCCGCATCCGCTTCACCATTCCTCAGCCTTCCGCTCCTGGCATATCCGCAAGCCCTGGAGCCGCTCCTTCCATCTCCTGCTCTAGGAAATCCGCATCTTCTTCCTGCCCATCCAGGCTCCCTGCCTCTTCGGTATCCACCCGCTTAGACAATACCTGGCTGCGTACCTGGCTTTCCACTTCTGCACAGACATCGGCATTGTCCCGCAGATACTGCTTGGCATTCTCGCGCCCCTGGCCGATCTTGCTGTTATTATAGGCAAACCATGCGCCGGACTTCTGGATAATGCCCAAATCTGCGGCAATATCCAGGATATCTCCTTCCCTAGAAATCCCCTGTCCAAACATAATGTCAAACTCTGCTTCCTTGAACGGCGGAGCAACCTTGTTCTTCACAACCTTAATCCTGGTGCGGTTGCCGATAAACTCCCCTGCCTGCTTGAGCGATTCAATCTTGCGCACCTCTAAGCGGATGGAGGAATAGAACTTCAGCGCACGTCCGCCAGTCGTCGTCTCTGGATTCCCAAACATCACGCCTACTTTCTCACGCAGCTGATTGATAAAAATAACGATACAGTTGGTACGGCTGATGATGCCGGTAAGCTTACGGAGCGCCTGGGACATCAGGCGAGCCTGCAGGCCGACATGGGAATCCCCCATATCCCCATCAATCTCCGCCTTAGGGACAAGGGCTGCCACAGAGTCAACAATAATAATGTCAACCGCGCCGGAACGCACCATTGTCTCCGTAATCTCCAAAGCCTGCTCTCCGTTATCTGGCTGGGAAATATACAGGTTGTCAATGTCCACGCCGATGTTCTTGGCATAGACAGGATCCAGGGCATGCTCCGCGTCAATAAAGCCGGCAATCCCGCCTTCCTTTTGTACCGCCGCTACCATATGCAGCGCCACAGTGGTCTTACCGCTGGATTCCGGGCCATATACCTCCACGACCCTCCCCCGGGGGACGCCGCCTACCCCCAGAGCCAGATCCAAGCTGAGGCACCCTGTAGGGACGGCCTCCACATTCATATTGGCTGCCGAAGCCCCCAGCTTCATAATGGAGCCCTTGCCAAAATCTTTCTCAATCTTCGCAATGGCTGCATCCAGCGCTTTTAATCTATCTTCTTTCTTCTCTACCTTCTTGGCTTCTTTTTTGGTTTCTTTTGCCATATCCATTCTCCTTTACATGAACTTATGTTCGCCTTTCTTCCATATTATTACAATTTTGCTGGGATGTCAACTGGTTTTTTGGGTAAATTTCAGATTTTCTCAATCTCTGTGTTACCGTTCCTTGCATAACGGAGGGTTTCTTGTCCTGTGAATAAACAACAATGCTGTGCTGATTTACGGAATAAAGCGAAAAGAACAGTTACAGAATGTAACTGTCCTTTATTATACCTTCTTCGCCTTGCCCCGTCAAGCGCTAAATCATTCCAGGCTCTCTTCCATCCGTGCGAAGATTTCCCCTTCGTCCTTGATTTCCTCCAGCTTGCGGTACTCCCATCCCGGGGAGGCGGCGTCAAAGCCGCAGATGCCATGGTAAGGGCAGTAATCACAGCCGCTGCTGTCCCCAAGCCGGTAAGGCTCTGCCCCAATCTCCCCGCGGAAAATCTGCCTGCCGATATCGCGGATTTTATGGCTGGCATATCGGGAGAGAATCTGGAATTCCTCCTTCACGGCGCGTTTGGCCTTTTTGCTGACGCTTGCATCCTCTTCCTCCCCGGCAACCCCCACAAGCTTCAGCTCCTCCAGGATCTTGGCCTGGATTTCCTCGTCAGGCTGCCCAGATTTTCCCTCAATTACCGGGTCATCCAGATGGTAATAGTACATGCCGCCTGGCAATACTTCTTTTCCTGGGTATTTCCTTCTTAGGAGTTCCACGGCAGAGTTCAAATATACCACCAGCTGCAGCTGCAGCCCGTGGTATAAGGACAGAAGCTGGAACTCCCGGCTGCCTGACTTATAATCTATGACCTTCACGTAGACTTTATCTTCCGTCTTCTTGGTGTCAATGCGGTCAATCCTCCCCTGCAGGCGCATTTTTTCCTCTTCGCTGAGGATAAAATTCACTGCCTCCAGGTTCTCTGCAAAAGAAAACGAAACCTCATAGCCTTCGGGGGCAAAATGGCTGGTACGGATCTGTTCGGCCACCGTCTCCACCGTCCGCCTAAGGATGCGCTTCATCCGCTCCACCAGGTAAGCTGTCCGCGCCTCTTCCAGCAGGAAGCTGTCAAGGCCTGTGCCAAGGGCTTTCTCCACCGCCTGCTCAATCAGTTCCTCCTCCACATCCTTCGGCACGTCAAACCATTGGTAGCCCGCCTGCTCTAAGGCATGGGAATAATGCTCCAGCGCCTCATGGAACATCGTCCCCATATCCACAGGGGCAAATTCTCCCAGGCTGCGCTCCTCCAGCTTCAGCCCATATTGGAGGAAATGGCTAAAGGCGCAGGCGCTAAACTTCTCCAACCTAGTCACGCTGTTTTCCAGAACCCTGCCATAGAGCGCCCGGGTGACGTCCGCGCCCATCGGCCTGCTATGGTATTGGTAGAAAGCCGCTTCCAGGAACAGCCGTATTTTCTCCCGCCAGGCATCCTGTGCCATATACCACTGGCAGAGCCCCCGCCAAGCTGGGTGTATCTGCCCCTTCTTCGCTTCCTTTAAGCCTTCGACGAAAAATCTCAGGCTGCTTTTGGGCGTGGCAAGCTGCTGCAGGCCAAAGTCCTGGGATTCTTCAAGCCGTACCGGGACTAGGCCAGGGAACATTTTCAGGATTGTCCCTATGAGATAGGATTTCCTGGCCTCTTTCCCATCCTGGCTAGCCCGAAACCAGATGATGTATAATTTCTCCGAAGGCTTCGTCAGGTTGAGGTATAGGTAAAATTTCTGGATAAAGCTCTTCTCGCGGTCTGTCGGCGCAAGCTCTATGCCATGGGAGGCAAAGCATTCCCGGTCTGACTGGGAAATAATGCCCCCGTGCTCCGATGCTTTCGGAATCAGCCCGTCATTGACCCCCACAAAAAATAAAACTTTAATATCTGAAAGCCTTGTCCTCTCAATGTCGCCGAATACCACCCTGTCATACCCTGGCGGGATAATGCCCACTGCCGCAGCTTCCAGGCCGGCCTCCAGCATTTCCCGATACTCCCTGGGCTCCATCCGCTCCTCCCCCAGAAGCTCCACCGCCTTATCCAAAAGATCCATGACAATGCGGTAAATCTGGGCATATTCTTTGGCCAGGGCATTCTCCCCCTCCTGGGCAAACCGCTCCTCATACCCGGCAAGCTGCCCCTCGACATCCAGGTCGTACATCAGACCATAGAGCGCCTTTGATTCTTCCAGCACCGTATGGTACTTCCCCCCTTCCTTGCGGAAAGCCTGCCAAACTGGCATAAACTGCCCGGCAAGCTGCTCCCGCAGCAGGTTGATCCGCTCCAGCTCCTCCGCATCCTGCGCACATCCCCGCCGCACCCATGCCTTCTGCCACTTGCCAAAACCGCGGACGCCCACGGACAGCAGGTAATTTTCCAGTAAGTCCACATCCTCCATCGCCATCCCTGACAGCCCACAGCGCAGATATCCAAGCACAGACTCATAGGAAAAATCCTGCTCCACCAAAAACAGAGCCTGCCGCAGAAATTCTGCCATCGGATGGAAGGCAATATTTTTCTTGGTATCCAGAAACAGGGGAATCTGATAGGCGTCAAAAATTTCCTGGGCATAATTGCCGTACATCTCTACATCCCCGCATACCACGGCAATGTCCTTGTAACGGTATCCCTGGCTGCGCACTAGTTCCTTAATCTTTCGGGCAACAAAGTGCAGTTCCTGCCTGGGACTCTGCAAAGAATAAAGGGAAATCTCACCTTCTTCTGCCAACCCCGTTGCATAGCCTTCTGTCGGCTGGCCGCCCACAGCTCCTTGATAAGCGTCCTGCCCGGCCCGGAACAGGTTCTGCTCCAGCCACAGCAGGCATGGCGCATGGCAAAACCGGCTTTCCCTGCCATGCGCCAGCCAATGCGGCTCTTTTACTTCCATGTGCTTCTCCCTTGCAATCCGCAGCAAAGTTCCGATGGTCTTTTTGCTCAGGTAAAATAATTCCTGGATGCCCGCCGTATGGTAGGGATCCTCCCGTGGATCCAACGCCACCGTTACCAGCGTTTCCTCTGTGAGCGGCAGCAGGGTCTCCATTAAATGGTATTGCACTGGGGTAAACCCAGTAAAGCCGTCCAGCGCCAGCACAGAATGTTTCAAAAGCTGCGACTGCCCTGCCACCTGCGCCAGCACCTCCAGCAATTCCTCCGCTGTAATGAAATTCCCTTCCAGATAGTCCTCAAATCCCTGGTACATCGTCTGGATATCCTGCATTTTGTAACGGAACAATGGGGACTGCCCCTCGTCCTGGATAAAGAGATCCAGCTGCCCTGGCGTAATCCGGTATTGAGTCAGCTCTGAAATCACAGACTTCATTTCACTGATATAGCCTGTGCGCTTCATATTTGCCTTCAGCAGCTGCAGATGCTCCTGCTGCTCCTCCGCAACCCGCCGCAGCAGCAGGTTTTTCCCCGTCTCCTCCAAAATACAGATATCCCCCATCCCAAGCTCATCAAAAATCCGATAGGCAAGGCGGGGGAAACTTACCACATCTACATTCATAATGCTATGGCGCTCCTGGCGCATCACCAATTCCCTCTGAGCCTGCATCGTAAACTGTTCCGGCACCAGGACAAAATACATTTTATCCCGGTGCATCCTTGATTCCTCTAATACCTTTTGGTACACATAATTGGATTTCCCACTGCCAGACGCCCCAAACACCAATTGCAACGACATACTTAACCCCTTTCCACACACACGGCATACACGGCTAACTCACCGGCCATGGATACCACTGACATAAGAAACTGTTCAGAAATATTTTCCCACGAATCTTCACATCCGTCAAGAGTGTATGCCGTGTCCAGCATACGGCACAGACGCACGTACCTACAAAAAATGTGACCACGTCACAGAAGCAGCAAGCAGGATATGATACACTAACTACAGATAAAAAACACCCTTTGGGTATGCCACAATGCGTAAAAACAACGCAGGAATAATGAAAGGAAGGTACTAATTATGTCCATAATTCATGTAAACAAAAATAACTTCGATTCTGTAAGAACCAGCGAAAAGCCCGTACTCCTGGATTTCTACGCCGATTGGTGCGGCCCCTGCCGCATGGTATCCCCCATAGTAGAAGAAATCGCAGCGGAAAACCCACAGTACCTGATAGGTAAGATCAACGTAGACAAAGAACCAGAACTGGCACAGAACTTCCATGTCTTAAGCATTCCCACGCTGGCTGTAATCAAAAATGGGGAGGTCATAAACCAGTCCGCAGGCGCAAGGCCGAAAGCAGAGATCCTTGCCATGCTAAAGGGCTAATTCCCGGAGACGTTTCTTGTCAAGGATGGTAACGCCTCCCCTGGAAACCTCCACGATCCCTTCATTGGCAAAATATTTCAGCATTCTGGATACCACTTCACGGGCAGAACCCATATACTTGGCAATCTGCCCGTGTGTCAACACAATGGTGGACGAACCGGTCCTGGCTGCTTCATCCGAAAGGAAAATTGCCAGACGTTTATCCATACTCATAAACAAAATCTGCTGCATCACCCACATCACATCTGAAAAACGGCTGACCGCGGCTTCCAGCGCAAAGATCCGGATGTCCGGATTCCGCCGCGATACTGCCGCAAACGCAGGCCCGCTCACCACGCAGCACTGGCTGTCCTGTTCCGCGTCTACAAACACGTCAAATGCGACAGCATCCAGCACACAAGAAGCAGACAGCATACACAGGTCGCCTCTGTGCAGACGGTAAAGCGTGATTTCCCTCCCCTCATCCGACATCATATATAGACGCAGGCTTCCCGAACGTACAAAGATCACGCCGGAACATTCGCTGCCATCATGAATATTCTTACCCTTAGGATAAGAAATATGATAGGAATTCTGGCAGATATATTCCCTGTCCGCATCCGATATCATCTCCCAAAAAGGGAAGATTTCTTTGTAAATAGATTCAAATACGACTTCTGGCATTCTGTCCTCATCTCCATTTCTTTCTCCCATACCTTACATTGCAATATGCATAATTTCCTGTCCTTATCCGGCACACTTCACACCGCTCCCACAAAGATTGTGATTCACAGTAAATAAATAAAATACCCCAAATATCCAAGCAGCAGCAAGCCGCCCTCCGCACGGTTCAAGCTCCTTCCTCTGAAAGAGAATATCCACAGCAGCAATCCCGCTGCCACAGCCACAATAGAATCCACTATAAATTTACTCTCAAAAACTACCGGCGTTATCAATGCAGATGTTCCTACCACAAAAAGGACATTGAAGACATTGCTTCCCACAATATTTCCGATTGCTATATCCGCCTTGCCTTTTCTCGCTGCTGAAACGGATGTAAACAATTCCGGCAGGGATGTTCCCAGCGCCACAATCGTAAGCCCTAAAAACCGCTCACTCAGACCTATGATCTTTGCTATCTCTGTTGCCGCATCCACCGTGACGCTGCTGCCGATTACAATAAGCGCAAGACCAACCGCCGTGAACAAAACCAGCATTGCCATACTTTTTTCCTTTTTCTCGCCTTCCCTTGGCGATGATTCTCCCTTATTGTCCTTTGAATTCTTGTCAGCGCCTTTTTTTGCCATCTTAAAGAGATAAAAAAGATACAACAAAAAAACAATCCACAATCCGGCTCCTTCCAGTCTTGCAATTTCATTTCCCGCATATCCCATCCAGAGCAGGATTAACATGATCACAATCATAAAGGGCATTTCAATTTTTATCGTAGAAGATGCAACAGGAACCGTTTTTTTTGTCAATAATGCCGTAAGACCTAAAATGATAAAAATATTCAAAATATTGCTTCCCAGTACATTTCCAATGGTAATGCCCGCATTTCCCTTAAGCGCGGCTGAAATGCTTACCGCAGCCTCAGGAGCGCTTGTTCCCATAGCAACAATGGTAAGTCCGACCACAAGCTGCGAAATCCCAAACCTCGAAGCAATTCCTGACGAACCATCCACAAAAAAATCCGCGCCTTTGATAAGCATCACAAACCCTGCAGCCAATAAAAATATCTGTAAAACAGCCTCCATGTCTTCGACCTCCAATCTTTTCACTATTCCCCGGCATGACGGCACGTCTGCATCCTTCCTAATTCTGCGTGGCTGGAACGATTGACGGCATTTCCGAATATTGATCATTTATGTTTCTTCACGTTTTTCCAACGAATACTTTTCTGCATATCCTTCATGCAATTCCTGATACAGCTCGTTCCTCTCTTTGACATTCCGTGCATATTGATGTAATGCATGCTGGTCAGTCTCGGATGCCATCTGCTCCTCCGCTATGTTGGAACAATGCTTCGCAATACGCTCCAGGGAAGTAATCATATCTGTAAGCGCCAAGCCAAGTTCCACAGAACACCTCGCCTTTTTCAGTCTCTTGCTATGGTTCTTTCGGATATCTTTTTTTACCTGACTGATCACATCGGCGAGCGGATCAATACGAAACGCCATCTCTTTGTCCCCATGTATAAAACCGGAAACCGTATATTCCACAATTTCGAGGGTTGCCTCATAAATTAGCCTTGCTTCAGCAGTTGCTTTCTTTGAAAATTTTTCCTTGCCCTTATACAGCTTCTTTTGTGTGAATGCGATGCCCTTTGTATAATCGGATATTCTTTCAAAATCCGTAATGCACCTGCTGAATGTATTGATGGCTTTACTGTCCTGTTCAGAGAGCGGCTTCGTGGAAAGCTTTGCCAGATAGGACGATAACTCATCTTCCCTGGCATCTACCTCCTGCTCAATTTCCATAATTGCCTGCACTGCATTTTCATCATATTTTTCCTGTATGAATACACATAAACTCATTGCCTTTAAGATAAGCTGCGCCATATCACACACCGCATTTTTACAATGTGCAACCGCAAACGCAGGTTTTTCCAAAAATCTTTCGTCCAGCGCTTTTCCTGACGTTTCTTGTGTTTCGCCCTCTGACTGTGGAATGGTTAAATATGCGAGTTTTACCAGCAGCTCAGAAGCAGGAAGCAGCAAGATTGTCGAAACAATATTAAACACGCTATGTATCACTGCAATGACTGCACCGTTTGCCGTATCCGACAGAAAAGAAAAATGTATAAAATGATCCATAGCATAAAATACTGCCATAAATACAAATGTACCTATTAAGTTAAAATAAAGATGTACCAAAGATGCCCTTCTTGCATTCCTGTTCGCCCCAACACTGGAAATCAATGCTGTAACACAGGTTCCAATATTCTGCCCCATGATCACCGGAAACGCGGCTCCTACCGTTACGCTTCCAGTGGCGCACATCGCCTGCAAAATTCCGACAGAAGCAGAAGAACTCTGAATCACTGCTGTCAAAACCGCTCCGACTATCATACCTAAAAGAGGGTTTTCAAATGCCGTAAAAAGCGAAGTAAATTCCGGTACGTCTGCAAGCGGCTTTACGGCGCTGCTCATGGTTTCCATTCCAAACATAAGCACTGCAAACCCTATCAGAATCGTTCCCACATCATTCTTTTTCGTATTTTTGATAAACATCACCAGTATCACACCGATGAACGCCAATACCGGGGAAAAAGAGGAGGGTTTCAGAAGTTTTACAAAGAAATTCCCACTTTCAATACCGGAGAGGCTTAATATCCAAGAGGTAACTGTCGTACCGATGTTGGCGCCCATAATCACGCCGACCGCCTGTGACAGCTTCATAATACCGGAATTGACAAACCCTACTACCATAACCGTTGTAGCGGAAGAAGACTGAATCACCGCTGTCACGCCTGCCCCAAGCAGGACAGCCTTCACAGAATTATTCGTCATACGCTCGAGTACCTGCTCCAGCCTGCCGCCTGCCATCTTAGACAAGGCATCTCCCATTGTTTTCATCCCATATAAAAAAAATGCCAACCCGCCAATCATAGTCAGCAACCCAAAGAAATCCATTTGACTATAATCCTCCCTATAGAATTTTCTTATCATAAATGCTATCGGATCTATGTAAAATCTAAAAGATAATTAATGTAAAATCTATGTAAAATTTTATAGGTTTCTAGGCATCCAAAATATTGTTACAAGGATTCCCCATTCAGCAGGATGAAGCGAAGATCGAGAGTGCCGCTGCTTGGGTCTTATCCATGCAACGGCATTTTATTACTCCAGCGATTTTTTGAAAGCCCCACATTGTTTCCTATTATCTTTATTTGAAAAAGCCTGCCCTTCGGCAGACTTTTTCGGCAGGAGGAAGGCAGCCACATAACGAATGGCCTATGCTCTTCCCTATGAAAGAACGGTTACCAATATGCTAAACTACGCGCGGTGACATCAGCCTACTTTTAACTTAGCTGGAACTTACGCACCAAGTTATTCATCAGCAGGGATTGATCCGACAATTCCTGCGCGGTAGCGGCGCCCGCGGCCATTTGCGTAGCGGGACCCAAAGTCTTTGTCATAACATCATCAATTCCACTCGCGTTCAGCAGGGCTGTAATCACACCAATCAGCACCGCGCCTACCAACACTACCGACAACATACTAATTTGGATTTTTGATTTGATCGACTTCATATATGACCTTCCTTTTACCTATTATTTCTTTAAGACAAGAGAATACCTTTCTAAACTCAATATATGAGATTTTTTGATTGCACTCCCAGTCTTTGATATTTTACCATGAATCCACAAAACATTCAATAGATTTTTGTTTTGCATAGGCACCCGTAAAGTAAGGCTTAACATAACGCATATGGGGTAATAGGCAGCCAAATACATCATTGCGGCAATGGCAAGCACTGCCTCCGTATTACTCTTTCAATTTATTCCTTGCCAGCAGTTCCAACAACTTCATCTGCCCTTCCTTTTCCCCTTTGTCATAGCATATCATTTCCCATGGAATAGCTGGCTATCGTTATTTTCTGCACCCTGGTAGGGATTATCTCATTTTTTACAGGCATTCCTAGCAATCGGAACGTTAGTCTGTGTCCGGCTGCTGTCCATCGTGGGCATCCCACTGGCATTCCATCATCTGCATATCCGTAAATATTGCTTTAAAAGAAGATTCCTCCGGCGAACAGGCATAGATGCCAAATTGGATCTTTCCATTTCCCTTCTGCATATGACAGATTCTCATTTGGTTAAAATGAATTCCATCTGTGGAGCATTCGACACAATAATCATTCTCCCGGCGGCTGAAACGATACCACATGGATTTTACCGAAGCATCAATAACCGTGGTTGCCCAATCAGAATAGCCTCCATTTGTTACAACACTGCCTAAATGCTGGTATTCTTCATTTTCATATTCAACCGATGCTTTTAGCCAGTTTTCACTGTCGAGATACATCACAATCCCGCACTGATCAAACCTATGGCAACTTTCCGCAAATTCTGTTTTTACAACAAAACTGAAATACTTTTCTTCTGTCTCCATTTGAAACACCGGAGCATTATCATTTTGAAAATGGTAATAGGTTCTCTGCCACAAATCCGTGTGTTGCTTTGTAATAATCTCGGCTCTACCGTTTTCGATTTTATAATCCAGCGGTTCCCTTGTCCATTTAAAATGGGTCATATCCATTATCTCTCACCTCCAAAATTTTTTTGTTTTTCGAGTATTCATCTGCCGTTACATTATACTCCTATTCTTTGCAGATTTCCACTCTGTCCTCTATCTTTTTTTGGTGTCTTGTATTTCCACGATCTCTCTCTGCATCTGCTGCACCTGATTTTCCAGCATGGCACGTTTTCTGGTTTCTTCATTGTACTGCACTAATTTCTGAAACAATATGACGCTTGCAATAATGGTGGATAGTAGCAGGACGCAGATAACAGGTATCCAGAATTTTGTTGCCGGAACAGTATCGTAAATGATTACTGTCATTCCATTCTCAACTGAAATAATCATCATTTTCATAGTCACTGAAATACATAATGCGGCAATGCAGGGTAAAATCAGAAAAACATTCTCATGTGTCTGTAACAAGTAATATTTTTTAACAAACTTCTTCCTTATCACAAATAAATATACGGATAGCAGAAAAGTATAAAAAAGCGTACATATGATTGCCGTAACTGCCTTGGAAATATCTGCCCAGAAAAATATCGTATCTGTTGTATTTAACATACTTTTTCCAATCAAAAAATCAAAAACTTTATTCCAAATTCCAGCAAAAATAAAACTAAATACACTGGCAATATATTTTATAGTTTCTTTCCCTGCCACAAAACTAACAGCGACAAAAAAATTGTTTTTTGTATCTTTCGCAAAGAGAAGGAACTGCATGAGCAGCAGGACACAAACATTTAAGATTATCCCCGTGACTTCTTCATCCGGAAATCTGCCATCCAACACTTCAAATACTATAATCTGGATAAAAAAGTAGGATATTTCCCATACTCCCAAGACTACTCCTTTTCCATATTTCCCTTTCAGGAACCCCCGCGTATATGTATAACTTAATATGCTGTCAATTAAATATATGGAAACTGGAAATAGCATATCAGACATTGACGATCCCTCCATTTTTTACATACCGCATATACGTTTTTATGAAATCAGAATATTTCTTCCTTGCAAGGAGCAGGTTATCCCCGTTTATGACCTGTATGTTATCTGCGCTGTAAGCGGAGATTTTCTCCATGTTTACCAGATAGCATCTGTGACAGCGGTAAAAAGTGCTGCCCAGCCTGTTTTCCAGTTCCTCCATTTTCCCATAAACTTCCAGTGTTCCATCCGTTGTATGGATAATGACTTTTTTATTACCGCTTTCTATATAGTACACTACTTTACAACTTTATAAATGATACCCCTGTTTCTTAACTAGCTGTTTTAAGGCATTTATTAAGACATTTGATTTTATGCTGGTTTCGACTTTTTCTACGAAAATGGCATAAAATACCTGCTGGCGAATCTGTTCGCTTAGAGCAAACCGAAACTCCTGCACGCTTTCTGTCTGATATTTAAAAAACGCCTCATCCTGGTATGGCAGCAGCTTCATCGCACAGTATGAAATGTTAATCAGATTGACCAGCATTTCAATCCCTCTGCGGCTGCGGACCATGTAACTGCACAGTGACCAGAAAGTTTTCTGTTCGTAGTAACTAACTTCTATCGGCCATCGAAATGCATACAGCATCAGGGGAATAAACTGCATCCGGCTGCTCCCTGTCTGGTTTAGCGGGGATTTCTCCTGCCATGCGCAGAATATCTGCAGCTGTTCCGGAAAAATTGTACTGAAAAACAGGCGTCTGCTGCCGGAAGCTTTTTCCGGGGACGTTACGGGCTGACAGCGTTCGGGATGTCGGCGAAGGAAAGCGGGAGGTTTGCCGACGT
>CAJTNT010000037.1 GCA_910577785.1 uncultured Lachnospiraceae bacterium
TAAAACAGCTAGTTAAGAAACAGGGGTATCATTTATAAAGTTGTAAAGTAGTGTAAAATGTAATCAAGAAGAAATAATAAAAAACCGCAAAGCCATCAGCCGTGCCGCAAGCCGTATAGGTTTGCGGAATGATATTATGGTACCACTACTTGCACGTAATTATAGTGAGTATGAGAATAATATAGCATACCAACCGTTTTATCAAAATATAGAAAGAGAAGGGAGGGATATTTATAGATAAGACCAGAGAAGATTTAGCAATATATCGTTTGGAAACAGCAAAGCAATGTATTATATCTGCAAAAGTAAAGCATTCTCTTGAAGTGATTGTAACAATGTCAAGTAACTGAAACAGGCGGAGCAGTCCCCTGCTCCGCCTACATTTATGATTACCCCCATTTCCAACGAACCCATATAATTTCTATTTTCCCTCTAAGAATAACACCTATTTTTTGGTCATTACGCTTTTTGCCTTAGACCAGGAGGAATAGTATTTCTTTCCTTTCACCGACATATAAGTACGGATTCTTACGTAATACCTTTTCTTTCCTTTCAGGCGTGCAATTGTCTTTGCCGTTTTGCCCTTGTTCACGGTTACGCTCTTGGTGGCTTTCTTCGCAAACTTGCTGCTGGTGGAATACGCAACTTCATAGCCACTGATCTGTTTCGGCTGTTTCTTCCAGCTTATGGCCATACCTTTTGCCTTAGGTGTAAGCTTTGCAAGGCTGGTCGGCCTCGGATAGATGGTAAATGACTTTTTAGCCGCCCCCCCATACTTCCCCAGGAACTTAACCGTTATGCCATAGCTTCCTACATTTTTCCTGCCCCCGGCATAGGTGAGCTTATAATCTGTGCCATTTTTCAGCTTATTGCCCTTGCTGTCCCGGATAGTAACAGCAGGCTTTTTTGCCTTCCCATCATAGATATAGCCGGCAGCGGACAGCTTTATATTCTTGGCCGCATAAATGGCTGAGCTCTTCTTATCCCCACAAATGCTACATATTTTATCCATGGCTCCATTTCTGCTTACAGTTGCTTTTGTAGTTACCTTTTCTGTGCCAAACTTGTGGGTTGTCTTGGGAACCGTTTCTGTCTCTGTATATCGGCAAATCCGGCAAGTATATGTCCGTTCCCCTTCCCGTTTGCAGGTCGCTTCCCTTGTCACTTTTCCATTGTCAAAACGGTGCCTGCAGGATACTCTGTAGTCTTTGGCAACGGAGCCTTTATAGGATCCAATCCCCTTGATAATCAGGGTATATGTCCCGACATCTGCGGCGGTTTTATCCCCAGACAGCAGATAATCCGTTCCTTCGCTCAGGAGCTTGCCTTTGAAGCGAACGGCTGCTTTTACATGCTGCTCCTTTCCGTTATAGGTAAGGTCTGGAACCTCTATTTCCGCCGCTGCGATATCTTCCCTGGGTTCTTCACCGCTTCCAGAATCTGTAATGGTAATCTCTATGCGCATGCTGGCGCTTTCATATAAATCCGTCGCACTCGCTGATACCTCAATCGCTGTAGCGCCTACCCCTTGGATGGATACAAGGCCAAAGCTGTCCACCGTCACAACCGTTTCATCCAGAGAACGGTACGAAAGCGTGCCATTGCCCTTTTCAATTCTGGCGTCTAACTGGAAGGCTTCATCCTGGAGCGATTTCTCATAAGAGGCCGTCCCGGAAATTACCTGCTTTTCTCTTTCACCGACAGAGCCTTCCACAATCTGCGAAACCTTAAATCCCCATGCTGTCCCCCCATCGTCCGTAGCCAGCTGAATCTTCACAGTATCTCCTGGGACAAGGATCTCTGCCCCTGCCAGCTGGGTTCCTGTGTATTTGCCAACCTGCCCATCCGCGCCATCGTAAATCAACAGGTAGTCAAACCCATCTTCCAATTCAGTCTTGGCATCAAATGTAACCTTTAAGGATGCAGCGCCCGGCTTTGTATATACCCAGGAATCCGTGCAGTCGTTGGCATAATTGTGGCTGCTCTCCATGCCATTGATATCTGTTACCAGATAGCGGTTGTTCTTCACCGTAACATTACAGGAAGCCTGCACATTGCTCCCATCCTTTGCCGCTACCGTAATAACGGCCGTCCCTTTGGACAGGGCAGACACCGTTCCATTCTCATCTACAGCGGCTACCTTGGGTTCTGAAGATGTCCAGGTAACCTCCCGGTTATTGGCATTATCTGGCCTTACATGAGCTATTAATTGGCAGCTCTCTCCTGCATCCATCTCTAAATCCCTCTCATTCAGACTAATCCCGGTGACCGGCTGGACAACCTTCACGGCGCAGGATGCGCTGCAATCCCCTACCGTTATTTTAATGGTGGTATTTCCAATCCCTTTTGCCGTCACCACTCCGTCGCTGCTCACTTCCGCCACCGAAGGATCCGCAGATTTCCAGGCAACCTCATCCGTAAAATCTGCCGGTTCAACGCTGATCTGCAGCATTCCTTTGGCTCCCCTTGCCAATGTCAGTTCCGTCTGGCTCAACGTCACCTTGACGGCTTTTTTCTCCTGCTTTACGAAATTCATGCCCATCTTTTTGGCATATGTCTCCGCATACGTGCCGCTCACCCCATACATGGTCATAGAACCAGGATAGCTGAACGCCGTTTCATCTATGGACGTAGCTGCCCTAGGGACAGTAATGGATAAGAGTTTCACGCAATTGGTAAATGCATGGTCTTTGACCGTTGTGATACGGTAAGGCAGCTCTATTTTGGGCAGTTCTACGCAGCCGTGAAAAGCATAGGAAGGGATCGTGGTAAGCCCTGTCCCCAATTTTACATCTGTCAATACATCACATTCCTCAAAAATATGCGTCCCGATTACCTTAACGCTGTCCGGTATGGCAATACCCGGAAGCGCGTCACAGTTTGCAAAAGCATTGTTGCCGATTTCCTCTAATTTTTTGCCCAATGATATTTGTGTCAGCGCAGCACAGGAGGCAAATGCTTCCCTTCCGATCCTCGTTATGTTGTCTGACAGAACGGCCTTTTCTAGGGCGCTGTTCTTAAAGGCCGCATCCTCTATTAATTGGACAGATTCTGGAAGCGTAATTTCCTTTAAGCCACTGTTTTCAAAAGCAGAGGCGCGGATGTATTTTACCGTGTTGGGGATTTTGATGGAAGCTAAGCTGCTGCAATCTTTGAATACGCTTTTATCAATTGTATCACAGTTTTCAGAGAGCGTAATATTTGATAATTTTTTACAGCCCGCAAATGCATTTGCATCCATTTGCTTAACCCCATTGTTGATTACTACTGTTTCCATATTGCTGCATTGACTAAATGCACACCATTCTAGTTCCGTGACACTCTCTGGTATCTCTATCTTCTTAAGATTCGTACATCTCTCAAAGGCCTTCTCCCCTATTACTGTTGCTATATCTGGAATGGTTATCTCCTTCAGCCCCGTGCATCCTGCAAATAGACGCTTGGCTATCTTATTTGTCCCACTTTCAAACCTGATTACTTCTAATCCTGAACACTCATAAAATGGACCTGTATAAGCCCACTCCAAATCCCCCTCATAACCATCTCCATCCACATGGCAAGTTGTCAGACTTTTGGGAATTTCTATCTCTTTTAATGATTCACATCTTGCAAATGCCTTGTTCCCCATTTCCACAAGATTCTTCGACAATCTTACATTTGACAACTTGTCACAGTTTGCAAATGCGTCTGCACTTATTTGTGTAACGCCATCCCCTATAATTGCCGTTTCCATATTCCTGCATCGGCTAAATGCACACCATTCTATTTCTGTGACACTATCTGGTATTTCTATCTCCTTAAGATTCGTACAGCCTTCAAATGCCTTTTCTCCTATTACCGTCACTATATTGGGGATGCTTATCTCCTTTAGCCCTGTGCATCCTGCAAATAGACGCTTTGCTATCTGCTTTGTCCCACTTTCAAACCTGATTACTTCTAATCCTGAACACTCATAAAATGGACCTGTATAAGCCCCCTCTAAATCCCCCTCATAACCATCTCCATCCACATGGCAAATCGTCAAACTCTTCGGTATCTCTATATCCGTTAATAACTCACACCTTGCAAATGCCTTACTTCCCATTTCTTCCAGATTACTCGACAGAATCACATTCCCCAGATTCGTGCAGTCCGCAAATGCACTCGCACCGATTTTTTTCACTGTATCTGGTATGATAACAGATCTGATATTCTTATTTCCCTGGAAGGCCTTATCTCCAATCGCCACTACCGTATAACCATCCAATTCAGAAGGTATCATCAATGCGGACGCATTCCCCAAAAACTTTGTAATCGTTGCATTTTCATCTTCATCCAGAGAATAGGCATAAATTGCCACCACATTTCCGTCTCTGTCCGTCCCGGAGCTGTCGCCATACCCGAACCCGCTGCTTCCATATTTTGACGAATAGGAGGTATAGTATTTTCCAGGATTCCTTGTGCAGACCGGGACGCAGTGGTTATCCTCATAGTGGTACACCACACGGATTGGGCTGTTCTTTTGGTCAAAAATCGTAATGCTTTCCTTCCACAAATTCTTGTCCACAAATGCAAGGGACAGGCTGGCTTCTGCCGAGGCATAGAGATAGGAACTGATATCAATGCAGGTTTTGGGGGCTTTGCCATCATTGTACGTATCGGATGAGAAATGCGTCTTTGCCCCTACCCGGGCAGCTACTTTCCCCTTTACCAATGGGATTGCCGTTATGGAAAGGGATGCCTTCACCCCTGCGGATACTTCTGCCTCGGAGGCAATCGTAAAGTTCTTTTTCTCAAATTTATGCACCTCACGGAATCCGCCCCTGGACGTATACTGTACGCCTTCGGAAAATCCTGCCTTGTAAGTCAGGGACAGCTTGCCTGAAAATGTATACTCCATGGATACGGTAATCATCCCTACGCCCCCTACTGGAATCTTCACCAAATCCAGGGAGGACGGAATCCCTGCCGCCTGAAGGGCGTCTACACTGACATTGCAGCTTGCCTCCATCGTCCCTTTCGCGGATACATAGACTTCCTTGTTGGCAGTAAATGTTTTGATTTTATAATCCACAGAGACATCTGACAGTGTACAGTTAAACTGCACTTTCATCCCTTTGCCAAGCTTCAATGTCCTAGAGGCTTTGATGGCATTAATTTTCTTATTTCCATCCAGCCTTTCCTTCTTGTACATCTGCCCATCCTCAAAGGATGCTTCTTCCGTGCCGCCGACAATGTATGTAATGTCCGTACCTTCCGCTGCCTCCGCCAGCCCCAGGTCGCTCTCTGCATTTCCCTGCGCATCTGCCTGTTCCAGCATTTCCTCAGATTCTGTACCCGTTGTCTCAATCTGGGTTGCCCCGCCGGATACTGTCACATTTTTAGCCTGATAAACGGAAGGAAGGCCATTGATATAAATGGCAAAGGAATCGCCCTTCCTGATTTCCTTTGGGCAGTCATAGATGGTAATGACGCCATTTTCAGCCATTTCATAATTGATATCTTGCGGCAGCTCAATAACACCATCCGCAAATTGATAAGTATTCTTATACTGATCGGATATCTCTGTGGACTGCAGCACTGTGGAAGCATCTTCAAACATCCTGCGCATTTCCGCTTCCTGAAGCTTTTCCTGTGGGCGAAATTCCTGATTGACGGCCTGAAGCCATCCCCGGTTGACTGCGATCTGGGCATCCTCTGGGTATTCTAATTTAGCTGCATCCCTGAGGGTGCAGGACTCCCCTTCATCCAGCTTATAGCCCAGACAGTAATTCAGGGTATGGGCGGCAAATTCCCGGGTTACCGGCTCATTGGGCAGGACTTTGCCGCCTGCCTCAATTGCAATTACACCAAATTCTACCGTTAATAATATATCGCGGTAATAAGCATCCTGTTCTGTAATATCGCTGAAATAGTTATCTGGGAGGTTGTCCTCCTCCACCTCCATCTCAAACAGAACGGCCAGGTCGTGCAGCCATTCCGCACGGGTGATTGTGCCGTTGGTACCGTAAATTAAATCCAAACGGTTCGCTGTGCCTGCTGCCGCTTGCGGGACTGTTTGGTTTCCCTCGTCTACTGCTGTCTGTGGAGCAGCTTGGCTTCCTTCTTCTACCGCTACCTGTGGGGCGGCTTGTTTTCCTTCTTCTGCGCTGGCAGTCAGAGGGATACCAGTAAATAACATAACAAATGCTAGGAGAATGCTAATAGCTTTTCTGCATTTTTTCATATACTTAGGTTCCTTTCCATGCCTTTTTCTGGCATACTATAGCTTATTAGGTTCCTTTCCATGCCTTTTTCTGGCATACTATAGCTTATCAGATGATATTACTCCAGCGGTTAAATATCGTACCATCTTACTTGCCCAAATCTCCCTCTGCTGCGTTGTGCCCGATAAAGCGGGGCAGACCCTCATCAATCGCTGTAGCACTCGCTACAGCTCAATCTTCCGCCTTGCATAGAAAGATTTGTTCTGCGCAATCTGGTGCGATATTTAATCGCTGGAGTAATAGAAACCCCATTGTGATTCCTATCATCTGATTTTCTGATAACGCTTCCTTTCTTTGCTAATCACGTCTTCTTCACTTATTCATGCTGGGAGATCCTGGGCTGTTCCATAGCGCCGCCACTATTATATTTTCTTACACTCTCACTTTCTTTTTGGTGCTGTAGCTCCCATACACTTTATTCCCGGCAGAGTCTAGCTTATATGCCCTTACGCGGACGTAGTAAGTCTGGTTCCTCCCCAAGCCGGACAGCGTTTTATTTGCAGACTTTACATTGGCTTTGTAAGTGGCATACTTTGAAAATTTGGAATTGCTGGAATATGCAATTTCATAGCCCGATGCGCCGCTTACCTTTTTGTATGTAATCTTCATCTTGCCCTTCTTCATTTTTTTCACAGAAAGAGCCGTGACCCTTCCTGGCTTCTTAACTTTACTCCACTGGGCGTAAATCGTCTGGGATTTAGAAATCCTGGTGGATGCAGATACTTTTTTGCCCCCTGACTTTGCAGTATACCAGCCTTTTAGAGTATAGCCTTTCCGCTGAACCTTAGGCAGAGTGCCTATCATCCGGGAGTCTTGAACCGTTACTTTGCTCCGGCTGAGTTTTGTACCTCCATTTTTCTGGAATTTAACAGTATAGTATGTTGGAGTTAGTGGAGGCTCTGGGATGTCTGGGTTATCCGGATTGTTCGGATTATTGGGGTTATCCGGCTTATCCGGATTTACAGGCTTATCTGGGTTTACAGGCTTATCCGGATTGTTCGGATTATCTGGTTCCGTCTGTGGAATATTCACAATAACCGTACACTCCGCCTTCTGCCCATCTTCGTTCGATTCTGCTATAATGACTGCTGTCCCTTTCTTTCTTGCTGTCACTTTGCCTGACTGGTCTACCGTGGCTACTGACGGGTCGCTACTGCTCCAGGACACCGTTTTATCCTGTACATTCACTGGTTCCACCTCTGCTGTTAAAGTCTCCGAAGCCCCTGCCTTTGATAATACGGCCTGCTTTTTATTGATGCTTACCATGGAACGGTCCACAATATTGATATTAAGCGCCGTCTTCGTCCAACAGGAATTTCCATCAGAAAATGCACATTTTGTAACTCCCGTTTTCAAGGGTATCAGTTCTTTATTTTCCACTTTTATAAAATCGCCTTCATAATAATGAACCACTAATAACTCTTGTCCCACTTCAGGATATATTTTCCTTACGTCCTCAATCGGATACCCTTTCCCTCCTGCTTTTAATGTGATTTCTTTCTGTGGCTCGCCTAGAAACATCTTAAATTCTGTTTTGTTACCACCCTTGTCATAAACCTCGCAGTTGAGTGCTGCCACATAGCCGCTTTTTAACTCGTAATCAAACTCATAAACGCCATCGGCCGGCAGAACACATTCCGGCCTGTGTATTAGCCTCTCCACGTTCCAATACATTTCCCCCAATCCCACATTATCCTCTGCGGTTATTTTTATATGGACGGTATTGGCGTTGGGATAGCTTACCTCTTTGCTTAAAATTACAGGCGGTTCATCCTCCTCCATAAATTCCACATCTGGCAGGTATTTGTACATTCCATAGTTCCCATATTTGTCATATGCATAAAGGTGGTTCCGATAACTTCCCATTTCATTGTTATGGTCTCTGACATCCACATAAATCTTATAGTAATTGTCTCCATCTTCCGCCCCTTTTACAATCGGGTTTATCCACCACTCCTTTGCTAAGTCATCCTGTCCGTTTTTCAGTGTCCATGAGGGGAACTGCACGCGGTCGATATTATCTTCTAGGTTATCCGTGACCTTGCACCATATCCAATATCCGTCCTTCCCATCCCGTTTGATATATGCCCCGGAAACTTCTGGAGGCGTACGGTCTATGAACAGCGGCTGACCATTATTTATAATTGATGATCTGCCATTGCCTGCTGCATCATAGGCATAGATATGGGTCATATAGTGCCCTTCCCTGGCTCCTGATTTTAAACTGGCAATATTCACCCTTACAGATGCCGTATTCCCATTTATCGTTCCTTCCAGCCATTCAGCATGCTCACCGTTATGGATATCTGTATTCCAGGAAGGGAACCTTACCCTTGCCACGCCTGCATTGTCCGTGACAGTACAGCTTACCGAATATCCATCTGCTGTCACGTCATAGACCTTTACATTAGATATTACTGGGGGCTGTGTATCCTGGGGAACCACCTTGAAATCCGGGCGGATGGCGCATTCCAGAACCGAAAGCTTAAACCAGTTCTGGGTGCAATACGGCGTATAGTTAAAATTCTGGTTCACGGCATTGAACCCTACGGAATCCGCAGATGTGATGATTGCCACATGGTTTGTCTTCCAGACGGCTACATCGCCGGGCTGGTAACCGCCATAGACCCTTACCCAGCCTGGTGGCAGGGCATTTGTCTTATACTCGTAAGCATTGCCTCTCGCATAGCCGCCATGCCCCAGGTAGTCATAATAATATTTGATTAAATCCACGCATTGGTTACCGTACATATTGTCGTAATCAAGCCCTTTGCCAATCTGGGCTATCGCCCAATTCACCGATTCTTCCCGGGTATGCGCTGCAGATGCGTCTGCAAATATGGGAAATAATACAGACAGCGCAAATGCAAGCAGTACGGATAACAGGATGGAATGGTGTTTTAAAATACAGTGATTTGTTGATTGATTTTCTTTTTTCATTGTCTTTTTCATTGTGTCTCCTCCTTGATTTTAAGAACTATAGTCCACTTCTTCGTCTTACCTTTTCATATAATTTTCAAATTCCCTGTAGATGCAGATATTTTTTACCCCCCTCTTCCTATATGTCCCCGCTTACCCATATCACCGTCCACAGGCCATAGGTTTTTCCCAAATAAAGCCCTGCTGTCTGCCTTCCAGATACGGTATCATAGGAATATGTCACATATTTTACTTCTTCCAACGGGCAGTCCTGATAATATTCCCAGACAGGATCCTCACGGGGAACGTCTTCTACGTTATCCATAGACAGATGGTCTCTTTCCACCACATTGCTGTCCATCTCCTCATCTCCCACCATATCAAATGCATCGTTGATATCGTAGTCTGTTATCCCATAGACCCGTTCCAGCAGGCCATAGGAGAAAACACCCGGATATCCTGAATAATAAGAAGCCAGGCAGTTTTCGATGGTCTCATACCCAAGCGCCAGGGAGAGGCTTTTAACAGAGGGAAATTCCGGATCCCTACAAAGCACACCTACCAATTCATAATATTTTCCGTCTTTGGGCAGCGCCAAAATGGTATTGGGAAAATCCGGGCTGCCATATTCCCAGGATTCCTCTGTAATCTGGTTGCTGGCATCTATATAGAGGAACAGCATACTGTCATAGAGAGGGGCATAAAACCGGGCAACGCCATCCGGATATTGGCTTTCCACTTTCTGGCGGGCTTCTTCCAGCTGGAATTTGGTATCCTCATCTGCCGTCTGCATTAGGTCGTTTATGTAATCTATATATTCCGTATAGTCGACTTCCAGCATCTGGCCGCCCTCATCATACTGGTATTTCTTTGACGGTTGAACCGGATCCTCATTAAATACCATAGATTGTTCAAAGACAACCTTCTGTGGCGTGTCCTCATTCCGTTTCACAATATCAAAGGCATACCAGACTCCCTCTAAAACAGAAGAGGATTCTGTGCTACCGAATGACTCTGCACTATCAGAAAACTCATCATCATTAGAAGGCTCATCATCTGAAGACTCGTCATCATCAAAAGACTCGTCATCGAAAGAGTCATCATCTGAAGATTCCGTATCCTCTGATACCTCTATCCGATACCCTTCAATACCGCAGCCACTCAATAGAGTGGCCGCAGTTAGCAATGCCAAGCATACTTTTATCCAATTCTTTTTCATAATTACTCTCCTTTGGCATGTACAGAAATACGTTCTATTTCTTCGTTTTGACTGCCTTTGCCTTTGACCATGCGGAATACAGGGTTACATTTTTCCTTTTGATTTTCACTGTCTTATAAGTGCGGATCCTAACGTAGTATTTCTTCTTGGCCTTCAGCTTGGAAACAGACTTGGATGTAGTTCCATTTTTCTTAATGGATACTATCTTGGCGTCCTTTCCTTTAAATTTGCTGTTGGTGGAATACTGGAGCTGATATCCATTTGTCTGCGATGCCTGCTTCTTCCACTTTGCAGAAAAGCCTTTGGACTTTGCAGAAACTTTGGACAGGCTGGTTCCCTTTGGCAGAATACGGAAGGTCTTTTTCACGCTGCCTGTATAATTTCCCTTGAACTTGACCGTTACTGTGGCCTCGCCGACATTTTTGTTGCTGCTGTAAGATACAGAATAGTTAGCGGAAGCAACTGCCCTCCCTGCGCTGTCCTTCACCTTAACAGATACCTTCTGCGCCTTGCCAGTATAGGTAACGGAAGACTTTGACAGGGCAACGGTCTTGGGATATGCAATTGGAACAGCCTCTGAAACATCCCCGCAAAACTTGCATTTCTTTTGTATGCTGCCATTCTTTGAGGTCGTTGCCTTCACGGTTACCCTTTGATAATCATGGCCAACAACAGGCAGCAATTCCGTATAGCTGTCGCCGCATATGCCGCAAGTATACTCTTTCACACCTTTTTGGCTGCAGGTAGATAGCCTGGTTACCTGTTCTGTGTATGTATGGCCGCCTAATGGCAGTTCTTCTGTATAGCTGTCTTTGCATATACTGCAAGTGAAAGTCCTGATTCCTTTCTGCGTACAGGTAGACGGCCTTGTGATCTGATCTGTATATTTGTGTTCTGCTGTCAATGGCAACTCTTCTGTATAGCTGTCTCCACACTCGCTGCAAGTGAAGGTCTTAATTCCTTTCTGCGCACAAGTCGATGGCCTCGTTACCTGGCTGGTATATTCATGCTCTGTCAACGGGAGATCTTCCGTATAACTGTCACCGCAAACATTACAGGTGAAGGTTTTAACTCCCTTCTTCGCACACGTCGATGGCCTGGTCACCTGACTGGTGTATTCATGCTCTGTCAATGGCAGGTCTTCCGTATAGCTATCTCCACATTCACTACAAGTGAAAGTCTTAACTCCCTTTTGTGTACAGGTCGATGGCCTCGTTACCTGGCTGGTATATTCATGGGCGGCTAATGGCAATTCTTCTGTATAACTATCTCCACACTTACTGCAGGTAAATGTCTTCATTCCTTTCTGCGTACAGGTTGATGGCGTTGTCACGACTCCCTTATACTCATGTTCGCATATTTCCTCGGTAATGACTTCAAAGGGTATCTCATATTTCTCCGCGTAAGCCTGTGCTGTAGATCCCTCGTATCCATGTATTTTTACACCTGAAGAAAATACCTCATCATAATAGCTTTCTTCTTCGTCTGATCCGTTCCCAATGACACACTGCGGATTTAGAATCGTAACATCTGTAAGATTCGTATTTTTAAAAGCATATCGTTCAATCTTCGACACGCTCTTTGGCAGCAAAACTTCTTTCAGATTCCAATTCTCACTAAAAGCCTTTAGCAAAATTCTTGTCACTCCCGATGGGACGCTATATTTCTCCCCTTCCATCCCACCTGGATATGTAATCAACTCTGTTTTTGCCTTGTTAAATAATACCCCATTTTGTGAACAGAACGAGGGATTTGCCGCATCTACATTTATTGATGTAAGATAATAGTTTTCTGAAAATGCCCCTTCTCCAATATAAGTAACCCCAGAAGGTATCTCTATCTCTTCATAGAGGGAGTATCGAAATGCATAATCCCCGATGCTCTTTAAATCCTTTGGAAGCTTTATATTTCCTAGATAACAATTATAAAACGCATATGCTCCAATCTCTCGTATGGTATCCGGAATAACGATTGATATATTCTCCATATCCACATCTATATATGCAAATGCATAATCGCCTAATTTCTGTACGCTTGATGGAATCTCATATTCTTCCATATGCTTGCCTTCTGGAAAATACAGCAGTTCGGTTTTTGCCTTGTTAAATAAAATCCCATCCATGGAACAAAATTCCGCATTCCCTTCTGCCACATCAATTTTCTCTAATGCGCTACAGCCCCAAAAGGCATTGCTGCCAATAAAAATTACATTTTCAGGAATGGAAATAGAAGCCAATCCCTTTACCTCGCCCTCTTCTGTCACATAGTAACAATTTCCAAATGCCTGGTTCTCAATCCTGGTCAGGCTATTGGGAAGGATGATATCCTCTAAACGATCGCAACTGTAAAAGGCAGAATCCCCAATTATTGTCAATCCTTCTGGTAACACTAATTTCTCAAGACTTGTACAGCAAGAAAAAGCAGCATTCCCAATGCGTTCTACTTTTGGTATATCAACATTTTTCAGTTTTTTACAATTATAAAATGCCTCTTCCCCTATTTCTTCCAAAGAATCTGAAAGCTTTACAGATTCCAGACCTTCACAGCCATAAAATACAGTTCCGCCTATTTTTTTCAGGGAATCTGAAAACCTTGCAGATCCCAATCCCTCACAAAAAGAAAATGCACCTTCCCCGATACTCGTTAACCGCTCCAGTATCTCTATCTCTTTAAGATTTTTACAAGTAGAAAATGCCTGTTTCCCAATCACTTCCACACCTGCCGTAAACACAACATTACTTAAATTATCACACAGCCCAAATGCCCTATCTCCGATTACTTTCATTCTGCTTGGAATTACAATTTCTTGTAAATTACCGCACTCATAAAATGCCTCTTCCCCTATTTCTTCCAAAGAATCCGAAAACTTTATAGATTCCAGACCTTCACAATCATAAAATGCAGATTTGCCAATGCTTATTACCTGATTTGGAATTTCAATGCTCCGCAAATTTCTACATTTATAAAATACACCTTCTCCTATTTCCTTCAAAGTATCTGGAAACTTTACAGATTCCAATCCTTCACAATAAGAAAATGCATCACTATCAATACTTACTATCTGATTTGGAATCTCAATCTCTTTTAATCCAGAACGCCAAAATGCCCTCCCTCCTATTCTCTGTAGGCTTTCTGGGAGAATAATGTTTGTAAGGCTTGTACACTCACCAAAAACAACATCTTCCAATGATACCAGACCTTCTGAGAGCGTAACCTGGCTAAGGCTTGTACATCCCAAAAAAGCTCCTGACTGTATAACCTTCACAGTATTCGGAATCACGGCACTGGTTATCGTTGTGTTTCCACGAAAAACATCCCATCCAATCTGCGTCACATCTCGCCCATCCAGAGTGGATGGGATTTCTATCTGCGTGGCAGTTCCATTATAATATTCAATCGAAGCCGTACCATCCTCCTGCACTGTCCAGTACCAATCCCTTGTATTATCTGCTAACTGCACTGGAGCACCCTCCAGATTATCCATAGTGTTTTCCGTAGCTTCCTCTGAAAGATAATCAGCTGCTTTTAGTCTCATATTTTCCATAGGAAAAGCTATCATTCCTATTGCTATACTGGCAGATAGCAATAATACTAATATTTTCTTTTTCATTACTTTTTCTCCTTCCTAAATTATACCCTACTTCTTCGTCTTAATTGCCTTTGCCTTCGACCATGCGGAACACAGAGTTACATTTTTCCCTTTGATCTTCACTGCCTTATAGGTACGGATCCTGACGTAATATTTCTTCTTGGCCTTCAGCTTAGAAAGGGACTTTGATGTAATTTTATTTTTCTTAATGGATACCGTCTTTGTATCCTTGCTTTTAAATTTGCTATTCGAGGAATATTGGATCTGATACCCGTCTGTCTGCGCCGCCTGCTTCTTCCATTTTGCCAAAAGGCCTTTGGACTTTGCCGAAATTTTAGACAGGCTGGTTCCCTTTGGCAGGATACGGAAGGTCCTTTTTACACTGCCTGTATAATTCCCTTTGAACTTAATCGTCACCGTGGCCTCGCCAACATTTCTATTGCCGCGGTAAGATACGGAATAGTTGGCGGAAGCAACTGCCTTCCCTGCGCGGTCCTTCACTTTTACAGAGACTTTCTGTGCCCTTCCATGATAGGTGACAGATGACTTTGACAAGGCAATGGTCTTGGGATGTGCAATCGAAACAGCCTCTGTTACATCCCCGCAAAACTTGCATTTCTTCTGTATATTGCCATCCTTCGATGTGGTTGCCTTTACCGTTACCTTCTGATAGTCATGGGTAAGCATTGGTATCTCTTCGGTATAACTATCGCCGCATTTCTTGCAGGCAAACGCTTTCACGCCCTTCTTGCCGCAAGTGGCCGCCACTTTAACCCTTTCTGTATAGTCATGCTGGCACACTTCATCAGAGAGAATCACAAAGGTATTTCCATTCTTCTCGGCATACTCCTGTGCCGTAGAATTTTCAAATCCATGTATTGTCGCACGGGATGAAATAGCGCCTTTCCCATACCCATCTTCATCCATCGCCCATTCGATGGCGCATTCGGGATTTATCACAGTAATATCCTGTATATGCATCCCAGAAAGCGCATCTATCTTTACCCTTTCCACGGACTTTGGCAGCAAGATTTTCTGTGGATAAGGATTCCCGTAATGCGTTGTAAATGCATAGGGCCCGATATCCGTAATCCCAGCAGGAATGATATATTCTTCCGCTTTCCTTCCGCCAGGATATGCAATTAATGCTGTTTTCTTTTTATCCAGCAACAAACCTTCTTCTGAAGCAAACGATGCATTTGACGCATCCACTTCAAAGGATTCGAGGTCAGGGGCATATACAAACGCCCCAATTCCAATATCTTGCGTATTTGCAGGTATTTGCACTTTTTTAAAGCCGTTATATGCAAATGCAAATTCTCCAACCGACTTTAAACGTTCCGAAAAATTCATACTGTCAAAGAATGCATAATAAAATGCATATGCCCCAATTTCCTCTATCGAATCCGGAAGCGTAACCTTTGACAGTGCGTTATTATTCTGGTAAGCAAAGGCATATGGCCCAATTTTACGCACCCCAAACGGCACAGCATAGTTTTCCTGTTTCTTTCCTTCGGGATATGCCAGCAATTCTGTTTTTTCCTTGTTGAACAGGATGCCATCCTCTGACAAAAATGCCCTGTTTTCCGGCGCCACTTCAATTTTCTCCAGATTGTCACAGGAGGAAAATGCCTGAATCGCAATCTCAGAAACATTCTTCGGAATCTGAATGCCCTTTATGCCGCTCTTCTCAAAGGCTCCTTTGCCAATGCTTGCAAGGCTTTCAGGGAGCATAACATCATTTAATGCTGTACAATTGGAAAATGTCCATGTCCCAATCCTTTCTACCTGGGCAGGAATGGCAATATCCTTCAATCCAGAACAGTTGCTAAACGCTCCATCCCCAATACTTTTCAGGCTCTTTGGAAGGACAATGCTTTGTAAGCCTGCACAACTGGAAAATGCATTATCACCAATGCTTTCCAAACCTTCTGGAAGAAAAATGCTCTGCAAGCTTCCGCACCAAGAAAATGCATCCCCACCAATTTTCTTTACAGTGCCTGGAATTGTAATACGCAACATTTCTTCCTTATACTGAAACGCCCCATCGCTAATTTCTGTTACTTTCTTTCCCCCTAACATAGAAGGGACATCCACTTCCAGGTCGGAAGCATAATACCCAGAAATAGAAACTGACCCATCATCGTTTTCATTCCAATCCCAATCTTCCTCCAAAACCTCTGACTTTTCTGCAAGAAGCGCTACATTCTTCTCTTCTTCCTGAACCTCTGATTTTTCTGCCAAGAGCGATATATCTTTCTTAGGATCCTCCGCTGCAATCTCTGTCTCTTCTTGTGCTGTTTTTGCATTATCATAGAGTTCCTGCCCTGCACTTGCATTTACAGAAATGTCCCGTTCTGCTTCTGCTACGCCATAAACTTTTTGCGCCGCGTTTACAGAAATTCCATTCGCAGAATACGGCATTATGCCTGCCATTACGCAGATAGATAAAAAGGTAACTAACACTCTATTTTTCATATTATTTCCTCCTGATTTCCTCCTGATTAATTCCATTCTCTTGTTCTTTTCTGTGAATAGATTTCTGAAAAATCCAAAATATCTTCCATTTTGCCCCATACAGCCTGAACAAGCCTTCTATTCACAAAACATACTTCTGCCCTTCTGTCATCTGCTCCGCTTCCTGCAGGCTTCCAAAGCCTGCACACCGCCCCTGACCTCACATTCCCCTTCACGCCACTGGCTGCCCTTCTGTAGAACCCTTTCCTTCCTCTGTCACTTTTAATGTAAGCTTTTGCGAATTGATTACTACCGACTGGGCAAACTCCAACGACTTTAATATGATAATAGCCGCCTCCTGCCCTATCTCATCCAGTCCCAAAAAAAGAGCCTTAAATTCTGCAAGCCTATCTACGCTAACATTTGCTTGTGTCATAAACTACATCCTCCCTTTTCTAAATAGTGTTATATACTCAATAATATAGAATATATTTGGTGTTGTCAACACTTTATTACCATTTCATGTATTGACAGCCATTTGCCAGTATTGTATGATATATTTATAATAAACCGAAGGAGGTACAATATTGATCAGCAGAATTAAAGCCATCCGTGAATCACTCAGTCTCTCCCAGCGGGAATTTGGCGAAAGATTAGGCGTTAGCCGGGATGTAATAAGTAATATCGAATATGGCCGCGTTCCGCCAAAAGAACTTCTTCTTCGGCATATGTGCCAGCAATACAATATCAATGAACATTGGTTACAGACCGGAGAAGGCAAAATGTTCAACGAAACTTCGGTAGAAAACAGCAAATTTAATACCGCTTTGGACATATTCAACTCCCTTCGTCCAGAATTTCAGGACTATGCCCTGGAACAGATCCGGAATCTGGCAAAATTACAAAACAAAACTTAATAAAATCACATCTGCCTTCTATAATATCCTACTCTATCCAAAGGCCGACCTTTGTGATTTTTCACTTTTATTTTTAATTTCTGACGGTAACGCCTTCAAATGAGTCGACACATAAGGATTTCCCATTTCATCACAACAAGAAGTCCTCTCGTACATCAAACTTATATCTAAAGACTTATTTTATCTATTTGAGGATGTTTATTATTATGACAGCAAGGAAAGGGATGTCAGGATATGTATTGGGGATAAAGGTTTAAAATAGATGAAACGATAAAGCCGGGTCTGGATGTTTAGTTATATCCAGATTCGGCTTTATCCAGGAGTAAGGAAGTGGGATAGAGAAAATTTTTCATGAAAATCTTTTAGAAGGAATCAGGTTGTGTTACAATAGAAGCAGGCGATTGGATGGTGAAAAAGAGAAAATTTTTTGTTATGGAAGGAATGGAATCTAATCCAATAGAAGAAAGGCGTAAAAATGCTGTCTATTTTCTATGGAGATATGCCGGATGCAATTTATAATCCAGTCTTGTATTTCAAAAATACTTATACAGACGAATGGATTATGGATGATTTGTCCAAGAAGATGATTCGGGAATATTATGAATCTGGAAAATATGCATCGCTGAAACAGACATATAATGAATTATTTCATAGATATGGAAGGGAAGATGAAGGAAAAGAGAGGTGGCGTTAAATATGGAAAAAAATTATATTACAGATGAACAGGTTGTGAAACGTGCCAATGCAGCTGTGGAACTAGAGATTGAGAAGCTGAAAGTGTTAGATGCGCCTATTATTGTTTATGACAGAAAGAAGCAGGTCATTGTGAGGCGTAATAGTGATGGTACAGAGGTAGAAGTTGGCAGACGGTTAAGAAAGGGGCATATTAGTGAGCGAGATGAAAAGGAAACCTGAAATTGTCGTGTTTGCCGGGCCCAATGGTTCTGGAAAAAGTACATTTACTGCATTGTTAAAGCCAGAAATGGATTATATAAATGCCGATGAAATTAAGAAAAATTTGAAATGTTCCGATTATGAGGCAGCGGAATTAGCTGAAATGCAAAGAGAAAAACACTTACAAAATATGGAGGACTTTTGTTTTGAAACAGTTATGGGGGCAAATCAGGATGCCTTCTACTCCGCGGTTCTTTAAGCCGTTCATAATGGACAGCCAGAACTTTGCACTTTCAATTTCTCCCACATACATTCCAAGGGCGTCTTTTTTCCCATTCATGTTAATGCCAAGGGCGGTGTAGACGGCACGCTTTACTATGCGGCCCTCACTGCGACATAATAATGTATCGCGTCCATGAATACGGCTACATAGACTTCTTCTAACGGCCGTCCCTGCCATTCTCTGACAACAAGGGGTATTTTGTCGGTGATCCGGCTGATTGTGCTGTCAGAAATATCCATGCCATAAAGTTCCTTCATATGGGATTCTATATCGCCGGTAGTCATGCCTTTTGCATACATAGAAAGGATTTTCTCCTCCATGTCCTGCGTCAGGGTATTTCCAGAATCACAGACATCATGTCACGCATGACAGCATTCACGTCTGTTCCATTTTTAATACGAATTTCATTCTCCTTGAGGTAGCTGCGAATCAAAACCTCCAAACTGAGTAATTGTATCTTACACCAGTTTGAAGGTTTACACAAACTTTGGGATAGTCCCTTTCAACTCGCTTTTAAGTGCCTCTGTCAATATTGCTCTCACGTTCTGTGCCTTTTACATAGACATATTTTCCCTCTTTACTTCACAGAACAACCCCTCATCCACTTCCCCATAATCAAATGAGTTCTTCATCCGTTCCACATCCTTCTTTATCCCGCTGATCAATACCTGGGGAATCGCCTCTTTCTCCAGCATCGCCTGGATAATCTTCAAATCCTCCACTGCCTGGTCAATTGTCCTGTATTTGCCATTGCCATTCTTTTTCATCATTTCCAAGATCAGTTCCGCTATGTCCTGCTCAACGCCTAATCGTTCCGCAAGTTCTTCTGTGCTGGGTGCATCCATGGAACGATAGTCCTCGCCCAACAGCATGAAATAGAACACTTTGACCACCGCATAGACATCCGTGCTGACATCAATCTGGTTTATCTTCTTCACCAGGCGCACTGCTCTTTTTACAGAAAACGGATCATCCAGAAAGCTGTTTTTTGCCGCCCGCAGTTCCTGCATTTCTATCGAACGGTAGTTTTCGCTGCTGCATGCAATCCCCGCATTGGCTGATATTTTCCCTGCCAATTTCAACAGTTCTTCCTTTTCCAATTCCTCATAATCAGCGTTTTGGTATTCTTCGAGAGAAAAAACAGAGCCAAAATCCAAAAAATACTTATTCTCGATCCGTTCATCTGCGCCTTCACTGTTTCCACACCAGATATTTTCCGGTTTAATATCCCCATGGCAGTATTTCCCATCAAACATTGTGCGCACCATTTCGAATAGCACCAATGCGTCTTCCATTGCTGCCTGGATTCCCATATGTCCGTCCTGTGCATCCTTCACTTTGTCATAAAGCGTTTTTCCCTCCCTTGTATCCAGCACCACATAATGGGTATCTCCCTTTTGTGTCAGGTATAGTTGGGGCAGTACATGGTTGCTGTTGTGATACCCGTCTGCGCAGAAGACGCGGTCCATCATTTGGATTTCCGCTTCAATCTCACTTCTTTGCTTTGCCAGCTCTTCCTCCAGAAGCTGGCGTTTCTTCTCCTCTACATTTTTGCTCCTGGGACAAAGTATGATTTCCCCTGTAGCTTTATCCCGTATATAGTCAAATTTTGCCCCCCACTGCTCTTCATAAGGATAAAACTCCTTTACTACACAGCCCCGTATCCCATTGAGTGTCCCTAAATAAACAAGCGCAGAGCCTCCTGTCCCTTTTAACTCCAATCCCTGCACTTTATTCAGTCCGTATTCGTCACAGATGACAAAGGATTCTTTTACTTTATCTGAGCAGGCGTCCAGCGGGATCCTATGATCTGATTCATCCATTCTGTACATCACTCCAGCCTCCCTCCTTTGGAAATCGTTTGAAATGGGGCAATCCCCTGCTCTAAATAATATTCTTCCATCGCATTTGCCGCAGCGCTTATGGTATCTACCTTTTCCACAAATGTCTTACAATCAGCAATATCGTCACATGTTTCCTTGAAAAAAGCGTCAAACCGATTCTCCTCGTCTAAGATAGGCGAAAAGCGTGAATTTCCCAAAATATGTTTTCCTAAATAATCATCCTCAAACGAAACACCATAAAATTTGGCCAAAAGGACAAACAGCAGCAACAATTCCCTCGAAACACTGCTTCTTTCTCCCTCCCCTGTTAAAATTTTCCAACAAAGTTCCCTGCCTGCCTGCAAGCTTAAAATCCGGGATCCGCCATTATAATACTTCTCTGTCCGATGGATGAATTCTTTCTTTTTCTCTTCATACTTTTTCTCTTTTCCACTTTTTGGAGGAATCCCCAGTGAAATACAACGGTTGAGTTCAGATTCAAAGATTCCTGTAACTGCCTCTTCCTTATGTTCTTCTTTGATATCAAAGTACATTTCCAATGCATAAAAAATACCTTGCATATTTACAATGCATTCTTCCAATAATTCACGCCGGAACGCAGGCGTAACCACTTTGGGAATCGGCGGGATATCTGCTTTTTCCATACGGCGGATGAATAAAATGGGGCTCGCTGGCATCGTAAATGCTGACTTCATCCCACTGCCCACTTGCATAGTAACTGTCTCTGTCTCATTGCCCTTTTCACCCTTACCTACATATTCGTTATACTGTCCCCCATTGTATAAATTACGGTCGGCAAGGCGGTTCAGCATCTTTTTCATGCCCTTTTCCGTGAGTGCATAGTCCGAGGCCAGGTCATCGACCTGCTTCTCTATCATCATATGGATGATCCGGTACAGATACCACCGCCTTCTATGCTCTGTATTCAAAATCGTGCGCAGGATGGGCATATATTCCCCATGCCCTTCCATCCATTTCCATAAACTTTTACCCACTCCTTCCTCGTTTTTTTCTGGCCCTTTTTCGTTTTTATCATCCTCTAATTTTTGGCTCAGCGAATTTGCTTCTGACACAGACCTTCTCGTTTCTTTTACATTCTCTTTGGAATCGGGATTTTTCTGGCGTTGCAACAATTCCCCTAACATTTTAGCCGTAAGTTCCTTTCGTTTTCCTTCATACTGAAAATCCAAATCTGACAAAAATTTCTCTGACGCGTCTTTCTTGCAAATTTCCTGCATTTCATCCAAATACTGTACAAACCTTTCCACTTCCCATTTCCACAGCAAAGCCAGAAAGAGTACAAAATCCTCTATTCTGGAAAAAAGTGAAAAATCACTTGCTATATCAAGACTCTCTACCATCCGTTGATACAGTTTTTTATGATTCGTTCCCTTCTTTATAACTTCATACTCCACCATGAAAAAATATAGAAACACCGTATGTTCCAAACGATTTTTTAACTTCATCTTTTTTCTGCTGTCTCTTTTTCCTGCCCACTTATCTGCCCACTTATCTGGACTTTTCACAAATGCAGACAATTCTTTTTGCCACTCCTGGAGCCCTCCCCAAAAAGTGATCTTCCCCTCTTCCTCATATCCCATCTTTTTAAAAACGGACAGATCGTTAAATTTTGAGGCCATTTCCACATAGCATTCTTTCCCTAAGCCGCAAAACTTCTCTATATCTATACACTGTTCTAACTCTTCTAATAGATCCCGTTCCATGCTTTTCTCCTTCTGTTTATCCATAACCTGCTGTTTTCAGACATTTATTCTAACCGTCACGATTCCGCACTTTTCTCCCTTCGTCTGTCAAATATCCTTCTGTTTGCAGATATTTATTCTAACCGTCCGATTCCATGCTTTTCACCTTTTATCCGTCAATATCCTGCTGTTTTCCTTCCATCAAATACTCTGCCATTTGCGGATATTGCCCACAGAGCATGTCCATTGCATCCAGGGCAGCCTTCACCTCTTGCAGATAATTGGTGGCCGGGCTAAATCCGCCGCCCGTGATATCATCGGAAAGCCCCACACAGTCCACTTCCAGATTATATTCCATGGCAATCCCCATAAACTTCATCCACTGATAGGAAACATAAATGGATGAGGTCACTAGCAAAAGCTTACTCTTCGGAGGAACTGCAAATTGCTCCATAAAATAGCAAAAGGTATCGTAAGAGTTCGCCCGCCGCCCTGGGTCTTTACTGGGAGCAGCAACGCAATACACCTCATTCCCTTGATAAAGCCCATGATATTTCAGTATCACAGAAGAAAGATTAATGTTTTCTTCTTTCTTTTCTTTTACAGTCTGAAACTCTGGTAAATAAAAAACTTTGCTAAGGCCTGCACGCATTGCCTCTAATTCGGTAGGTGCGCCTGGCGCATAAGCGCTGATTGCAGGCAGCTCAATCTCATTAATTGGCCGAAACCCCGACAGCCCAATCACTTTACATCCTGTCAGCCCTTGTTCATCGATTACTTTTTTTGCCATCTGCGGCCGAAATAGGTTCTGCATCCTGGCTCCCCCAAGCGGCAGGATAAAATCATATTCTTTTTTCTGCAGTACCGCCCCTGTCATGCCCAGGCGCCCTGCCGCATCAAAAATTTCCTCTTCCCTCTGTTTCGCCAGGCCATCCTCTGTAACCAGCCAGCGCTCCCCTCCGCCGCCCCGCATCCTGCGGAAATCCCAATGGCTGGAGGCAAAGGAATGCAGCCTTCCCAATATCTGCCCCAACCTGGCTTCCCCATAAATCTCATCTTCTTTCCCGCTGGATAATCTTATCAGCTGTTTCATCCCATCCGAACACAGCCAGCTCCCTATGCTTTCCGCTAATTGCTCCAAGCGACCTGCTTTCTCTTCCATACAAGCAGGGCATTTTAATAATTCCATGTCTGCACCTCCACTACCTTGAGCCATTTCGTAACTCACATTTTGCATACTCAGGTCCTCTTCTATCTCTACTGCCTTGAGCCATTTCGTAACTCACCATACTCTTCCAATGCTTTTTCTATTTCAGGATATTTTACTTGCTGTCCCCTGTACCATGCTGTCAGCCTCCCTATTTTATCCCTTAATTTATTGAGAACGTCCACTGCTTCCCTGCGGCTCCCCCGTTCCATGCACTGGTAACAGAACCTTAGCTGGTACACGATTTCTTCTGTAATTTCTGCCTGCAATGCAGCGCCTGGCTGCGCAAAAAGAAGCCCGCATTCTGTACCCAGCGCATTAATCACTACTACAATATCTTTCATTTTCGTTTTCTCATCTTCTGTCATCTCTGACAATTTTGATTTCTTGCCCGCCGTAAGGTAGGCGATGTATTCTTTGAATGTTTCATAAGAAGCCTGGTACATCTTGACCGCCATCATATAGTAGTCAGAGGCAATTGCCCGGTAGCTTGCCGTCAGATCCACGCCATACATTTCGCGGTATTCCTTACACTTCTTATGCCAATAAGCAGATAACGTATAATCCCTTTGATAAGGGCCGTAATAGTAGCTTCCAAAATTATTTAAAATCTTCCCATACAGCACCCGGAAACTGGCTTTCTCCTTTTCCTGTTCCGGCATGCCGTCTAAGATCTCTTTTGCCTCTTCAAACAGCGGCAGCGGATCCCTGCCTTCTATCTTGTAGTTATTCCCGCTATATGCTAAGGAATTGAGGATCCTTGCCTTCTCAAAGCTGTCATAATAGCCTCCCAGACATTTTTTAAAATAATCATACGTCGGCCAGACCAAAAGCGCAGCGTTCTTCCTCTCATTCTCATCATCTAAAATACTGGCATAATGATGCATAAATGTAAAAAACTGATTCTGTGCGGCGCCTTTCTCATCCTCAAATGCAAACCCCATCTGCTTCACCACTGAATCAAAACCTTCTGCATCTGCCTCCCAGGAACTATACAGTGTCTCTACCATGCCCAGATGCCTGGTCTGCCGGACAGGGTCATAGGTTCCCGCACGGTATGTATTCTTATTGAGGTTTACAAAAAAGCGGCGGATGCTATCCTTCTCCACCTTCCTGCCCAAACACAGGTTAACCCCTTTGCTGCACCAGTACTCACGGATCATGTCATGTTTAAATTCCAGCTTTTCGTTGACAATATCCAGCATACGGATGGCCCGTAAGGCCTCCCTTGGATGCAGCGGCATGTCGTCAAATAAATCTAATACTTCGCCTACCGCATGCCCCAGCCCCTTTGTAAAAATGTTCTCTTTCAGGGCCTCATCATTGTTAATGGCGTCCAATAACGCATTTTCCACCCCCAAGGCAATCAGGGGGAGCACATAGGACAATACCATCTTCTTCGTGGCATCCCAATGGTCAATCTGGCTGGTGTTTTGGTTCTGATACACATCCAAATCATAGAAGACATCCAGCAGCTTATATTTTGACTCAAACACAAACGCATTGCTGCCGCCATCCCTCTCTTTAATCTCTTTATACATTTTTGCCAGCATAGGGGTCGACACAAGCTCATCCACCTCAGCATCCAGGGCGCCATCGGAAGGGATATCCAGATATGCCTTCTTCCTTTCACTTGTAAGCCCGATCAGCTTTACCAGGCAAAACCCTCTCATCCCCTCTGTTTCCAAAACCTTTTCATACAATTGGCGCTGGATGACTGCCTCATTGCGTGTCGTTATCACAATATCCAGATTGGGGTAATCCATCAGGCGTATTCCGTCTGCATCCTGCCTGGTAAATTCATTTGTGATATAATCATATACGTTCCCGCCGCTTTCCGAAAACATGCGGTTATGCACTTCATTCATTCCATCCAGCAGGAACAGGAAACGGTACTGGCCGCCGCACTTGCGGATCATCTCCCGCAGCGCCAGATAGCCATTGGCAGCCAGCGCATTCCTGTAATAATGTTCATTCAGGTATCCCAGCATTAGCCCCTGGCGGATTTCTTCCTCTGATTTCAGGTTTACGTCCGCCATCCGGATATAAATAGGGAGTACCGTTTCCCCGCCAATTTTTCGTTCCAGCAAAGAACAATACATATATTTTAAGATGGTAGACTTTCCATATCCTTCTGGCGCAACAATGACATAGTTCCTTGGAGCCTGCAAATAATTTTCCACAAAATTCATGCTCTTTTCCCTCCTGTCTTCCCGCGTTTCTTACCATTATATGGCAATACGCCTAACTTTACAAGGATTTGTTTTTTATCATCTCTTCCAGGCTCTTATCGCAGAAATTAATCACAATCCCCTCTGGCAGCCTTTTTTGATAACGCCTGTGGTAATGGCCGCACCACCAGTCAATAATCTGGGCTTTGTACCGCTCGAAAAACTTCTGCAGATAGTACTCTGTACGCGGGATCCTGCCGCTTTCATAGCAGGCCGGGCTATACGCTTCACACACCATATGGCTTAAAACATGCACTTTTCTGCCTTCCATCCCTTTGCTTTCCATAATTTCCCCAAATTCCAATTCTGACAATTCCTCATCAACAAAAAACGACCAACGGTGCATCAGCCTCTTAAAATAATCAACGGAATATCCGCCCCCCAGCACCATAAAATTCTCTCCCTCAATCTGATAGAGCTCTCCGTCTTTCAGGAAAATCAAATCGGGGTACTTATCCTCCACCAAGACCCTGCCCCCAAACATCTTTTTTTGATCATAAGAACAAATATTTTGCGGCCTTGCCTCATGGTTTCCACGAACGAATAATAGCTTCATCGCATCTTCCCTCTGGTTCAAATAAATTTGCAATGTCTCTTTTTGCCTGTCATCCCTTTTGTCCAGATAGAAATTTAACCCTGCGTCCCCCAATAGAATAACATAAACGGGTAATAGCGCCTCCCTGGGTATCGTTTCCAGCTTTTGAATCATAAAATCCACATTCCCATGAATGTCCCCAATTGCATAGAGCATTTCACACCATCCTTTCTCCGTACGTTGCTGTTTTCTGTTGCTGCACTGCCATAATTTCTATTCCTCCAACGGTTAAATATCATTACTGCAAAGCCTTTGTATGGTTTAATATACCAAAGCACCTCCCCTATCTATGTTCTTTTCCTTCCAAAAAATTAATTTTCAGGGATAAAACGCCCCTCATTGTCCGTCCCAGAAGATTGGGCAAAACACTGAATATGAGCATGTTATAGCATTGCTTTTCCCTGAAACATACACGATAGGCAAAACCTAAAAGAACATCCGTACTTAGCCAAGTGTTTCCGTGGCTAATACAGATGTTCCTTTCCTCTACTATCTTTTGATAGCCTTCCGCCCTTAATTCCCTGCTGTATTTTTTTCATAAATCTGCAGCAGCGTCTTCTTCGCATCCTTTTCTAAGTCCTGGATGAAATCTGAGACCTTTAACTCTAGGATAAATGACCGCCCCCGCAGGGAAGGGCTTTTCACCATAAGGTCTGACCTGCCATTTCCAGATTCACGGTTGGATTTGACCTGATATTCCCCATTAATTGATTAATTAACTACTACCCACATATATCATACTCGTACACCAGACAATTAATATCCTGGTTGTATCTTCTCATCTCATTACTATACACAGTACATTACTGCACGCTGTTTCATAACTATCATATTGCGGCATCGTTTTTAGTGCCGCCTTTAATTTCCTTCTCCTGCTATTTAAACTTCCGCTGTTTGGGAGTAAATACTTTCCGATTGAGTCTGAATTACAGTAAGAGTCCCACGCAGAAATTAACGCCTTTGTTTTAGACACAACTTCAAAATGCATATCATTAGATAAATCATATGATGGGATTATTTTGTACGGTATTGTATGAATATGACGCGCCCCAAACCCTCCCTGCGGTTGAAAATCAGATATTGCCACAGCTAGGGCTTCACTATTCAGCATCCCGACAATAAATAACGCCTCTTCCTCCGTTTCAGCCAAATGCCAATACAAAGTTTGGTCAATAAGCAGCCTGCCCTTTTCCAATAGATTCAAATCCACATAAGCCGCACACGGATTTTTCCCACCAGCATTAGATAAAACCAACCACCGTCCTAAAGTAAAGTCCTGCTTCTCTAATTTGTTCCGCATATTAATTTTCTGAAATAGCTTTGATAACGACATCCCACTCTTCTCCTGGATTTCATGAAACACATAAGAAGTCCCAGGGTTCATCAAGGCAAAATCATTATCCGCCAACCCTTTCCATCTTCCATCAACCTTTGTTCCAGGAAGCATCACTTTTACGGGATCCGAAACAATAAATGGGGATAAATGCTTTGAAATCAGACAGTCATACATATAGACATCGCTAAAGCCATCTGCTTCCAGTGTCCCACATACATCTTTGTGGGTATTACTGAGCAGATAAGACAAATCTGATAAATCCTTAATCTTTCTGATTGACCAGGAACCATTTGGCAACTGCACAAAATCGTGGAACAAGGCTGTCCTTGGCATAATATCCGCACCTTGATGAAATGCCCATGGATTTGAATTAATAATATCCAAAAACTCGGCACTTTCGCCTTTATTTGTCCAGGCCGATCTGTTCCCCTGCCTATTCAACGTATAGCTGCATCCCCCATATACACCTGGCTCGGCGTATACTCTTCCCAAAAGCGGATACTCAGACTCCCTATCTGTCTTTCTTCCGCCAAGAACTACTGCTTTATTCTTAAACGTAGAAATCGGAAGTTCCCAGATAGTATCTATACTGGCAGCAACAGGATGCTGTGAATCCCGATACTTTCCCAGCCTAAACGGCTCATGATGATATCCGTTCAGAATACTTCCTGGCATTACACACATCCACCGTGCCTCATCCTTTAAGTATTTCTCTATGGATGCCAGCAAAAACGCAGTTGCCAATTCCATGTGTAAATGAGATGCTCCCGGCGGCTTTATTCCAAAAGCACCTGTTTTATATTGAAGCGTTCTTTTATATGGATTATCAGCCAGCTTACTCATTGCAAGCCATGGAGGGTTGGAAACAATACAGTTAAACTGATTTGTGACTAATCCAGGCTTATAGCTGTTATTCAAGATAAAATACCAAATTCCATTTTTGCCCTGCCTCTGAAGACGTTCAAGTTGGAGAACAAGGCTATACGCAGCCATCCTCTGTGCCTGGCTCTCAGCATGAGAAGGCGCTATGCCGCTTTCCATTTCCACTGCCGCAAGCAATGAATCCAACTGATTCTCCCTAAGGCTACTCTCTTTCTGTTCTGCTCTCTTCATGGCATATTTATAACATATAGACATGAAGGCATCAAAAATAGGCTGTTTATCCGAAGTTAACATATATCCTGGCAGCTCAACCTCATTGCCTTCAAAACGCATAACATATGATTCTTGGCTATCGGAAGGCATACGATGCGTAATAGGAGTCGCGACAAATAGTGAATCCGCATGATAAATTGGAACCGTAATCTGCCCTCTATGATAGGGAAATAAATCCCTCATCGCCATAACCCAGTTTACTTTTGCCAGCATAACGGCAAGAGGATCAATATCAAATCCCATAACACAAGAAAATGCTATCTTATCTTTATCAGCATGGAATGTATTCACACCAATCCCATATTTACTCCTAACACTTCGGATAGCCTCAATCAAAAAGACCCCAGAACCACAACACATATCCAAAATATGCGGCTCTTCCTCTAAATCCATAAGAGCATACTCTACCATGCTCCTTGCAACCCAATGGGGTGTAAAATCCTGTCCCATAAGCAGCCTATGTTCACGATCAGACAATTGTGCCAGCAATGCCCCAAACAAATCCTCTTCAGCTACTATTCTAAAATCATAGCTACACAATAGCTGTTGGATATTTTTAGCACTGCCAACAATTCCATCAACATAAGGCGTATTATTAAGCCATCCAAAATAATCATACTCAACAAGATTCTGAATATTCTTTTGTAAGAAATACTGACCGTTTAGTATTTTGATGATATCTTCATCATTACAAATCAGCGGGGATCCATTCAGTATATTTGCGCATATCATTTTTGCAGCGGTTACTAAATAATACTCATTTGTATAGGTATCTACAGAAAAGGCTCCATAGTCTGAAACACCCAAATATGCAACAAAATTCTGCCATACCCCCTTTATTAAATCTGCATATTTAGGATTTGACTGCATTGCCTTTGTAACCACTTCTTTATATTGTACAATTTCCTTATGATAAAAATCACTTTCCACTCCAAAATCAAGCACCAATGCTTTTGCAGTAAGAATCCTGGATTGTTCTCTGCTTAAATACTTATTGACAAACAGCTCAAACTTCCGTGATTCTTCATCCGTTCCTAACGACAGATCTACGAAATCTGCCGGTTTCAGCTGGATATCTTCCGCCCCTAACAATCTGCCTCTATCCTGGTTTCCAATCATAGAAATTGTATATCCATACCACCTCACAGTATCTGATAAGACCCCAAGAATCTCAATCTCATCAATACCAACATTACACAATGCCGCACAATATTGCTCTACTTGATGATAACCTTCCTTAAAAATTCCTGGTATCTTAAGATTCTTCTCATACTCAATAACGGTTTTCCCAACAACAGCATCGGCAAACCCATTCCTGTCATTCCCTTTTGGATTCGCAAAATGAAGATATGTTTCCGTACCCATCACATGCTCTTGAATCCACCATGGCGAATCTGGGAATATTTTACTCAGGCTGGCCGACAGCAAATGTCTGAGCCTGTCTTCTGCCGAACCATTATCTATTTCATTCTGAGCAGTAATAGCAAAAGATTTTAATTCTTCTTTATTCATGTTTTTTTCGACCAGTCCTTTCTTGCATTTTTTTTGCACATAACCCATCCAACTGCTTTTTTATCAATAAGCTATCTGCCCCAAACGGAGATAACACAACTTCATCTATCTGATTTTGAAGATCTTCTGTTATATTCCCGTCTTTCAAGATCCTTCTCCCAAGCCCTTCCAGCATTTTTTCGCTTTCATGCCCTAGCTTGGGAAACATTATTTTTCGCATATGGCTTGCTTCGATTTTCAGCGCACCGCCCCCCATGGCGGTTCCAGAAACCTCAAGGAAAGTTTTGGCCCAGGTGGAATTTAAAAATGCAAACGCTCTCATCCTAGCAAATGGATCCTGATTCCACAGTGTTATAAAATTTGCATCTACCACAATCTCTTTGCCAATGCTTTGATTTACAAATATAACTTCTGGGCTGCCGCCACAGACACGGGGCATACACAAGTTAGGCATGTGTCTCTCTTTGAGTACCGGAAGCATATACCAGAATCTCTCAAACCCACTATCTGTTTTTTTCTCATTTGTTATCACTGCTGATAATTCCTTAAAAGGCCTTTTGTGTAATGGCGATATGTATTTTTCTCCTTCTGAAATGTAGTCATCCAAATCGGAATCCATGACAGAGAATTTCATTGCAGCCTTATGGGATATCCTTTGATAATCTTTATTTCGGACTTGATCCTGTACATAAATTATACATTTTTTCAACTCATCATAGGCTACGACAAGCCCCTCTATATCATTTCTCTTTTTATAGGCTTTCTTAAAATTATCTACTCCGATCCGAATATTCTTTCCATACCAGTCTTCTGTTTGTGCCAATAATGCAGAGCCTTCCTCAGAAATCACTTGCACATAAAAAAAATCATTTGCCCCGGTTCTTAAGCCTTGGCCTATTGACCAGCCTAAAACAGATAAAGATTCATATTTCACATCCGTAAACCGTGCCACCAATACCCCAATTTCATTCGGCAGGCACTGCGTTTCTCTAATATGCAGCCTATCCTCTTCGCGAACCCATTTCTGGCCTGAAAGTTCACTCATCAGCCTTGAAAATAACTCCAACGATGGGACGGTTCTTGCCTGAAATCCCTCACCTACAAATGATGTTCCCAAAAATAAAATCTTGCTTAGCGCATCATACCCAACATTATCATGATATTTCATCTTACCAACAAGCGAATCTGAATTAATAATCCCTGCACCCATTTCCAAAAATATTGTCTTGGCACAGCACTTGGCTAACGGCTTATTCTTTTTCCTCCTGGATATAACAAGACATGTTTTGATTTCCGTATTATCAAACCATGAAGATTCTGTATCCTTCGCAATAACGATAATATCAAAGCAGCGTAAGAGAAGATACTGTATCGGCAATGCATAGTCTCTATTCAGCCATGTTTCAGGTACGACCATCGCCATATACCCACCTTGCTTTACAATGGATGCGCATAAAAAAAACGACGGTACCGACATATCAGAAAGACCCGAATACCTTTTCGCAATATCAAGGTAGAGCTGTTTCTCGCTATCACTTAGGACAACTGACTGCTGGATATGTTTTATTAAATTTTTCCTCAGTTCTTTGCCATCTGGAAGTCCAACTTCCGAATTGCTTTTTAGCGTTTGATACCTGACATACGGTGGATTCGTAATTACCAAATCCCATCCTTGCGTAATATTGATATCCTCACTTTTAAAAGCATCGCCTCTAATTACATGAGCATCTGGAATATTCCCTTTGCAGCTTTTTATCACATCTGCATCAATGTCTATCCCTGTAATCTTTTCTGCCTGAGGGAATTTCATATAGGCCGCCCTCAATAAGTCTCCCTGGCCAACCATTGGATCAATGATAGTCTTAATGCTTAGATTAGCTGGCAGCAATGACACCAACAATTCCCCCACCCGTTTTCCTGAGAATACTTGCCCATATCTTTTTACTTTTAGACTATCATCCCCGTAGTGCGGCATCTATAACACCCTTTCTCAATTGGCGGATAAGAACATATGCATCTTTGGCATCATATGTCACCCGTATCTTATGGCGAAGACATTCATTTACATACAACGAGTATACTCGCCGTTCATCAAAACAATCCCCATCCTCCAGCGAAATGATTACCCTCTTGATAATATCTTCTTCCTGCTCATATAGTTTGGCATTTTCCACGTTTTTATTAAGCAGCAACAATGGATCCCCCTGTACAGAAGCCTCTGAAACAACCTGCTTAAAGCTAGACTGTTTTTTGTCCAAGATACTAGTTAAGCCAATATTCAAGCCCGCATCTGCAATAGCGTCCTCAAATGCAGACCAAACTCGTGCTTTGGCTGCATGAAAGACGACCGCAGCATAAGAAGCATTTTTTAATACCCTCCCTATTTCTGAAAAAACATCTGTGAGCATCTTCTGATATTCTTGAATTCCTTTATTCTGAGATGGACTGATAATGATTTCCTTGTCTCTCTCCGTAGGTTGCCCCAACCACAATTCATTAATCTGATTCACTTCCGCATAAGGGATAAAATCCCCAAATGGCGGATCCGTAAACACAAAATCGATAGAATCGTTTTGTTCACTAAGCATCTGGCTCGTATTGTTCTTGACAACAAATCTCCCTGTACAATTTTCCAGCAGCTTATATGCCTCATAAAACGGCGTTACCTTTCTTTCAATACCCATAAGAATATTCTTCTCAACTGGAAGTTTGCTTATATAGAGAACGCCACTTTGTGCGCCGGTCAAGACAAAGTCTTTTGCTTTTTTCTTAGCTACTACACGTGTCATAAGTGTACAGTGTGAAGCGTTATAGCTAAGTAAGACCAGCCTTATCGCATCCCTGATTTCTGTTTTATAGCTATCGGCCGCATCCCACAGTTTACGCATAATCAGATAATTACGCGCTGTGTAAAACTGATGCAGAAAAATAATCCCGAAATGATAGCCCTTTCGGTAAAGCTCTCCCCATTGAATTTCCTTGGGACTATCCTTTAAATTCTGTAATTCGTTTTCAATTTCAATGGCTTTGTCTAAATCATTAGCAGTTGCCGGCCGATCCCAGCTGCACCCATCTGTTGTACCATAAACCCAAGCTGGAATACGTTTCTTGCGCATACTTACCTTGCCTGTTATTCCATCGTAATATTCCTCTGTTTGATACGGCATCTCATCCACACCAGATCTTTCCGCACAATAAGGACACACGATTTCTTTTTCAAACTGAACCGGGTTTCTTTTCGTTCCACAATCAAAAAAGGATATCTCTTTTCCGCAATGTGGGCAAAGCAATATTTCTGACCAGATAATATACCTTACAATGCCGGCTTTTCCGTCTGGATCTTCTGCAAAATAGTAATCATTAAGCAATTTTTTCCCTTTATCAATAAATCCACGGATTGCGTTTTTAAAATCATCTGCCTTCAATCTATTGGTAAGGGTTTTTGCCGCAAAGGCACCATAGCTTCCTATCTCATAACCTATCGCATTTCTGGCTCCCCATGCAGGCTCTGCGCCTAACTCTTCTGCCAACCTCTTCATTTTATCTGTGGGATGCTCGCATAAAAGCGCTGCAATCCCTGTACTTCCACTTCCGCCAAAGGTGTCCAAAATCGTATCACCTGGCTTAGTGATTGACGCAATATATACCGCTATCGACTCGGGTGATATTTTAGTCGGATATGAAAATGTATTAAAGAACGCACCATTTCGTGCTGAGGGAAGAGGCCTTTCAAACAATTTTTTAATATCTCCCACCTTATAACCTCCTTTATTCCCATAATCTTTTCTGCTCTCCATAACATATTTCACAAAGAAATGTATCGGTTAAAAGGCAGAAAATTCAAAATATATTTTACTATATCCCGTTCTATAAATCAACAAATTTGACTATTCATCCTCAAAATTTCTCTAGCAAAGTCCCGTATACTATAGTATAATAAAAGTCATATACTTGCCATGTATTTTTTCCATAACACCTAAGAAAGCCTGAAAAATCAACAATTTAAGGCCTGAAATGATAGAAAGGAGCAAGCCCTTGAAATTTTTACATTTAGCGGATTTGCATCTGGGAAAGTCCCTCTATGGGGTTTCGCTGATTGACAACAAGGATCAGGAAACCTGGATGGAACGTTTCCTGGAGAAAGCGGCAGCGCTGATGCCTGACGCCATTGTGCTTTCTGGCGATATTTATGACAGAAGTTCCCCTTCTGGCGATGCCGTTGCATTGTTTGACGACATGCTGACCCGGCTGGCCAAACTGGAGATTCCCGTGCTGATGGTGGCCGGCAACCATGATTCCGGGCAGCGGCTGGCCTTTGCAGGGGAAATTTTAGCCAAACAGAACGTCTATATCGGCGGCATGCCAACGGAGGAAATCTGCCATGTGGCTCTGCCAGAAAAGGACGGTTCCGGGGTTGGTGCGGATGAGGTGACTTTCTGGCTGATGCCCTATGTATTCCCTGCTGCAATCGCCCAGAAACTGGGGGATGACTCCATCAAGGATTATGAAACCGCCGTAAAAACGCTGCTGGAACGGCAGGACATTGATTTCTCCAAACGGAACGTGCTGGTCTGCCACCAGAATGTCACGGCTGGCGGCAAGGAAGCGGAGCGGGGCGGCTCAGAATCCATGGTGGGCGGCGTGGGGCAGATTGACTATCAGGTATTTGACGGCTTTGACTATGTGGCGCTGGGGCATATCCATTCTTCCTATCCTGTAGGGCGGCCAGAGGTACGGTATGCAGGGACGCCCCTGTGCTACCATTTCGATGAGCTGAAGCAGCCCCGCAAAGGCCCGCTGCTGGTGGAGCTGGGGGCTAAAGGCACAGAAGCCAGGATAACCCCCCTGTTCCTTGCCCCCCTCCATCCCATGCGGGAAATCCGTGGGGCTTATGAGGAAATTAAGACGGCAGAGGAAGCGGGAACTTCCAAGGGGGAATACCTGCGGATTGTCCTCACCGACCGGCGGGTTACGCCGGAAATTTCCGCATATCTGCGGGAACTGTTCCGCCAGCGGGACAGCATCGTGATGGAGCTAGCGTCTGATTACCGGGAACTGTCTGCCATGACAGCGGATGCCTATGTGCCGGGCGGGGAGCAAAAATCCATCGAAGAATATTTCACAGAACTCTACCGGGAACGCAAGAGGCAGGCAGAGCCAGAGCCAAAGGATCTGCAGCTATTCCGCTTCGCGGCGGACAAGGTGCGGGACAGGATGCAGGAAGCAGATACTACAGAGAAACGGGAAGACGCCCTCCAGAAGGACGCAGAGAAACTCTTGGATTATATTTTGGCACAGGAGGCATGATTTGTTATGAAGCCACTCATACTTGAAATGACGGCCTTTGGCCCTTATGCGGCAACAACCACCGTTGATTTCCAGAAACTTACCCACAGCCTCTATCTGATCACCGGGGATACGGGAGCCGGGAAGACAACGATTTTTGACGGGATTATGATTGCCCTCTACGGAGAAGCCAGCGGGGAAGGCGACAGGAAATCCCGCACTTTTGAAATGCTGCACTGCGATTATGTGGAGAAGTCGGTGGATACCAAGGTTCGGCTGAGCTTTGCACATGGGGGGAAGACGCACCAGATTGAGAGGATCTTCCATTTCAGGAAAAAACGGGACACCGGGGAATATGAGAAGACAACGCCGCAGGCCACGTTCTGGGAGGAAGGGAAAGATGCGATTGCCAAAACAGATGCCGTAAATAAGAGAATCGAAGAACTGCTGGGAATGAATGCCCGGCAGTTCCGCAAGATTGCCATGCTTGCCCAGGGGGAATTTAAAAAGTTCCTTGATGCCGACAGCGAAGAAAAGAATAAGATTTTAGGGGAATTATTTGACAATTCCGCCTATGTCTATTTTCAGGAAATGCTCGACAAAGCCCGGGGAAAACTGGAAAAACGCCGCTTCGAAGAAGGCATTGACAGAATCCGGCGGGCAATGGAAGACTTTGAAAAGCCAGTGGAGCCAAGCGCAGAAAAAGCAGAGGTCTACACGGCCGGGCATTCTGAACTGGAACAGGCATTGGCGGAACTGGCAGAAGCGGACAAGGCGCAGACAGAATCCCTCAACGGGCAACTAAAGAATTACAAGCAGCAGGAGAAAAAGCTGCATGAGGACTTGGGAAAAGCAGAAGAACGGAACAAGAAGATGGACGAGCTTGCCCAGAAAGAAGCTTCCCATAAAGCCCTCCTGGAACAAAAGCCCGATATAGAACAGCTGGAAATGCTGGCCGAACGGGTCGAACGGGCGCTCCATAAGGTAAGGCCAAAAGAAATTTTGTATCAGAAAGCAGAAAAAAACCACCATGATACTGCCCAGGAAATAGAACTGCTGACGCATCAGCTTGCCTCACTAGAGGAAGAACGGACATCCCAAAAGAATGCGTGGGAACAGTGCCGCCAGAAAAATGAGCCCTTACTCCATCAGCTTGGGATTGCGATTGAGACCATAGAAAAGGCGCTGCCCAGATACGATGATCTGGAAGTGAAATGTAAGGAAAAAGAAAATGCTGACGAGAAGAGGAAGGATGCCAGGCAGCACAGGCTGGCTGCGGAAAAAAAGGCGCAGCTGGCTACGGATGAAATGGAAGCGATGGAACAAAAAATCAGCGCCCTTGATGGCATTGAGGCAACGGCAGCGCATTTGCTAGAAGAACTGCGTAGAGCGCAGGAGAATTTCGATAAACTTGCAGCGTCGGGCGGAATCCGAGAACAGGCGGACGAAATCCACCGGCAGGAAAAAGAACTGCGGAAAGAACGGGCAAAGCTTCAGAAACTCGCCCAAAAAGCAGGCGAACTAGAACAGGCCTACCATACGAAATACCAGGCATTTATCCGTGGGCAGGCAGGCATATTGGCCAAAAATCTGGAACGGGAACTGGAAGAAAAAGGGGAAGCCGTCTGCCCTGTCTGCAAGACTCCTTTCCATAAGCAACTATCTCACTGTCCCGCCAAAATGCAGGGGAACATCCTAGAAGCAATGCAGCTGGAAGAGATACCAGATCAGAAAGAGGTCGAAAAAGCAAAAGCAGATGCTGAAAGCAAAGAAAGAGAGCGGGCGAAACAGTCCGAAGAGACAGGGAAACTGGACACAAGAATCCAGAGCCTGAAAGAAAAAGCCATCCAAGGATTCAGAGAACTTGAGCCGGACTGCCCGGATTGGGAAACACTGGATAGCGCCAATTACCTGGACAGGGTAATAGAATCGTATAAAAAACAAAGCGAGGATGCCCAAAAGAACTATCAGAGCGCTGTTGAACAAACCGAAGCATTTAAATCGCTGAAGCAAGAGCTTTCCAGCAAAAGAAAACAATTGGAAAAATATGGGCAAGATGTGGAAAGCTATAAAGATTCGGAACAAAACTACCGGCAGCAGAGCGAGAAACTGGCAGGAACCATAGAAGAAATGAACAAAACACTGGATCTTGCAAATTATCCCCAGAAAGAGTCTGCCCTAAAACAAAAGGAGCTGTGGGAAACAGAAAAAGAACGCCTGGCAAACGAAAAGAATGCCGCCGAAACAGAATATAGAAATGCGGAAACTTCCTATGACAAAAAATCCGGAGAACGGAAAGGCCTTCAAGACAAATTACCTGGTTTTGAAAAGGATAAAGAAGAAGCAGCCCGGCATCTGGAGGAAGCCATTACAGAAAGCGGGTTCCGCAGCCTGGAAGAAGTACATAATATTCTGCAAAGAGTGGCGAAATTTAACTCTGCTATTGGTATAGATATTAATGCAAATATTAATACCGATAAAGATATTGACACAACGATAGATAAATGGCTAAAATCTCAAACGCAGACCATTATAGATTACAAGAATACGTTGAAAAACACCTCAGACAGTATCCAGAAGTTAAAAGAAGAAACCCATGGATGGAAAAAAGTGGATTTAAAACATCTGGAAAACAAAATCCATACGCTGGATCAGCGACAATGCGCACTCCAGGAGCAGCTCACCATCTGCCAGCGGCAGCTTGAGAATCACCAGAAAACTGCCACAGCCGTACAGGAAGCCAGCGATATGCTGCGGAACACAGAAATGGCCTGGCAGCGCCTGGACAGCCTGGCAGACCTTGCCGCCGGCAAAAGGAACGCCGAAGGCGGAAAGCTAAGTTTCGACCGCTATGTCATGGGCTATGTCTTCCGGGAAATCCTGGAAATGGCCAACCAGCGCCTGGACATTATCAGCGGCGGACGCTATGAGTTAATCCATGAAGTCAATGCCAGGCGGGATAATGCCATCGCGGGTCTGGAAATCTCTGTGCTGGATATGGCAACCGGAAAGTCACGGCCATCTTCCTCCCTTTCTGGCGGTGAGTCCTTCTTCGTATCGCTGGCGCTGGCCCTCGGCCTGTCTGATGTTGTCCAGAACCATGCTGGAGGCACGCAGCTGGACGCCCTGTTTATTGACGAAGGCTTCGGCACCCTAGACAGCGATATCCTGGACAAGGCCATGTCCGTATTGAACCAGCTGACAGAAGGACGCCGCCTGGTAGGAATCATCTCCCACGTGGCCAGGCTGGAAGAAAGCATCCCCCAGCAGATCCGGGTGAAAAACGGCCGTGAAGGCAGCTCCCTTGAGATCATCAATTAACCATAACTATTCCACAAATCAGCGCAGTGCCTGCACAGTAAAACGAAGGTATCTACTGTGCAGGCCGTGAATCAAAAACACAGAAACTAAGAACACACAAAACAGAAACATCCAAATCAAGAGCATAAAAACCAAGAGCATAAAAACCAAGAAAGAAGGTGCAGCAGAATGGCTACAACGAAAGAATTTCATGACTATGTTTTAGGTCAGCTTCAAAAAACTGGTGACGCCACGACCAGGAAAATGATGGGAGAATACTGTGTATACTACAGCGGAAAATTGGTGGGAAATATCTGCGACAACACACTGTTCCTCAAACCGACAGAATCTGCATTAAGGCTATTGCCAGATGCAGAACGCGGGTATCCATATGAGGGTTCAAAAAGCCTGATGGTCATCATGGATGAACTTGAAAATATAGAATTGTTAAGCAATGTACTCCATGCAATGTATGAAGATCTGCCACAGCCCCAAAAAAGAAACTGAACCACTACCGGCTAAAGCCGGTAGGTTCGGTGTGCTGCTGAAGCAGCCTAAAGCTGTTTCCCCCGTAAAGTTTTCATTTACCCCGATACGTTTATCCTATCTCAAAGTTATCGGATTTTGTTTTCTCCTGCAAATCCTGATTTTTGATATACTCCTTGATAATTTCATCCGTCACATTCCCGCTGCTTGCCACAAAGTATCCCCTT
>CAJTNT010000038.1 GCA_910577785.1 uncultured Lachnospiraceae bacterium
GTGTCAATCTGCGTATCTGTTCCCCCACCTGATAATCAAAATCACTTGTCATATCCTGGATAAAATTCTGCACTGCTTCCATATTTCCCTCTTTTGCCTGAAGGTACATGCCGGACATCATATTTTTATAATCATGACGGAATCTTCGCATTTCACTCTGCAATTTTTCTAAACTCTCAATATAAGCATTTTGCTGCTGCATACTAATCTGCTGAGTCTGAATTTGCTTCTTTTGCATTTCCTGACGCCCTGCATAACCAAAAATAATAAAAACAATCAGTAGATATAACAGAGAAACGACTGCATTATCGTTGCCAACTCGTTCTCCTATTTGCACCATATAATAAAGTATTTCAGACAAAATGGGGTATAAACTGATAAAAATAATACTTACCTTTTTCGATTCTTTCCGTTCCATCCACAGCCAGAACATTTTCCCAACTCCAGTTTTATATAGAAACAGAACCCAGATAATCTCTATGAATGGTGTCAATCCATACAGAAAAAAATAATAGATGAACCGTTCTCCCAAAATATCCAAATGAAACGTCATATTCGGCGAAAATAAAACTCCTATGTGTACCGCAAAAGATTCCAACATTTCTAAAAAAACAGCAGAAATCCAACAAGTCAGCAGATTTTCCCGATAGAGAAAATATAAATAAGACATTGCTCCTGTCATTCCCATATAGGTAAACAAGATTTGTCCTGCATTATACCTCCATCTAAAGATACCTACTTTATAAAAAATTGTCCCTATCAATGCCCAGACACAGATAAATAATATAGTACAAGCAATTATTTTCACTTTGCGCTCTCTGATTTGATATGGTTTTCGCCCAAAAAGCAACATAGAGATCCAGAGCATAAATAGCGCGCTTATTGTCAAACCAAAGGTATTACTGCAGAAAAGCCCCCAAAAACTCATAATCCTCTTTTACCTCCTTTTCCATTGATCAAAATCGTTCCAGCGCTGAATCCCCAGTTCCTTCCTTGCGAAGCAGGCTAAAGCCTAATAAATAGGCTTAGGATACATCAGCAATACATCCTAAGCCTTTTTCTATTTTGCTATCAATTGTTTCAGTATCCCTTTATGGTGTATAACTGCCACATACCTTTGCCATCGCAATCTTAGCGTCTGGCTTCCAGTACTTGGGGACAAACATGCGCCCCAATGCTTCCTAACCGTATTTCCTGCCAGAGCTTCTACACCCTATCCTCAAAGTTGCTTAACTTCGCCGCTTGGTCGGCGGCAATGCAGGCGTCGATAATCTCCTGGATGTCCCCGTTCATCACTTTGTCCAGCTTGTACAGCGTCAGGTTAATGCGGTGGTCCGTCACGCGCCCCTGGGGGAAGTTGTAGGTGCGGATCTTCTCCGAACGGTCGCCGGTGCCAATCTGGCTCCGCCTGGCCTCGGCCTCAGCATCATGCTGCTTCTGGCATTCGATATCATAGAGCTTGGCGCGGAGCAGGGCAAAAGCTTTGTCCTTATTCTGCAGCTGTGATTTCTCGGTCTGGCTGTAAATCACGATCCCCGTCGGATAGTGGGTCAGGCGCACAGCGGAATCGGTGGTATTGACGCACTGGCCGCCATTGCCGGAAGCGCGCATCACGTCGATGCGGATGTCCTTCTCATCAATCACCACATCCACGTCCTCCGCCTCCGGCATCACGGCAACGGTAATGGTGGAGGTATGGATGCGGCCGCCGGACTCCGTCTCCGGCACGCGCTGGACCCTGTGGACGCCAGACTCATATTTCATCACCGAATATGCGCCCTGGCCGGAAATCATAAAGGTCACATTCTTCATGCCGCCGATACCGATTTCCTCGCACTCCATCGTCTCTACCTTCCAGCGCCTGCCTTCCGCGTAATGGACATACATACGGTAGATTTCAGCCGCAAACAATGCTGCCTCGTCCCCGCCGGCGCCGGCGCGGATCTCTACGATTACGTTCTTGTCGTCATTCGGGTCTTTGGGGAGCAGGAGGATTTTCAGCCTCTGTTCCAGTTCTTCTACCTTCTCCTTGGATGCATTCAATTCCTCTTTTGCAAGCTCGCGCAGCTCCTCATCGCTTTCCTCGTCCAACATGGCCAGGGAATCCTCAATGCTTTGCTTAGCCTGCTTATATTCCTTGTAGGATTCCACGATTGGGGTTAAGTCGCTCTGCTCTTTCATTAGCTTGCGGAAGCGGTTCGTGTCGTTCGCCACGCCTGGCTCGCTGAGCTGGTTCATAATTTCTTCAAACCGAAGAAGAATGTCTTCTAATTTATCAAACATAGATGAAAGCCTCCATTTCTTGAGGATTAATTTGTTTCGTTTTCCTTATTACTGCCTGTACTCTGCTGTTACCGCGCTGCCGGCAAGTTGCCGCAGACAACCCGGTCATTCCCGGCAAGGTCTTTGATTACCCTGACGTTGCGGAAGCCATTTTCTTCCATCAGGGAGGCCACACGCGCGCCCTGGTCATAGCCAATCTCAAAATACAGGTAGCCGTTCGGAGCCAAAAACGCCGGCGCCTGCCGGGCGATTTCCCGGTAAAAATACAGCCCCGCTTCCCTGCCGTCCAACGCCTCAATCGGCTCATAGTCTTTTACCTCAGGCATTAGGGTGGGGATGATATCGCTGGGGATATAAGGGGGATTGGAAATAATCAGGCCAAAGGCTCCGGTAACCTGCCGGAAAAGGTCGCTGCGGAGGAAGGTAATGTCTGCCTGGTGGGCTTTGGCATTTTCCTTGGCCACCAGCAGCGCCTGCTTGGAAATATCGCTGGCCGTCCCCCGGATCGGAGTCTTGGCGCATTTCATCAGGCTGATGATGATGCAGCCGGAGCCTGTACACAGATCGAGGACGGACATCTCCGGCTCTATGATTTTCAAGGCTTCCTCCACCAGAGTCTCCGTATCCTGGCGGGGAATGAGCACATGAGGGTTTACCTTAAAATCCAGGCCCATAAATTTCTGCGTTCCTGTAATATACTGCAGGGGGATGTGTTCCTTGCGCTTTTTCAGCAGCTGCTGGTAAGTATGGAAGTACCCCTCTTCCATTTCCTCCTGGCAATGGAGGTAATAATAGCTCCGGTCTATTTTGCAGGCATACTCCAGCAGATACCATGCATCCAGCCCAAAATCGGGGACGCCCGCTTCCTTCAGTTCTTTTTTCCCATATCCTAATGCAGACATTAGTGTCATACTCTTCTCCCTAAATTCCTTCCTCGCGTAATGCCCGCTGCCGTTATCCCTGCCAGCTTGCCCTCATTTCGGCCTCCCCTAGTGCATGGAGATTCGGGAAGGCCAAATGGAAAGATTATTTATTTACCGTTCCTCAGCTTTTCTACATATGGCTTCCAGTCAAAAACAGCTTCCACCGAGGCAATCCCCACCTCAATCATTTCCTCGTCCGGCTCGCGGGTCGTGAGCCTCTGCAGCAGCATGCCCGGCTTGCTTAACAGGTTGACGATGGGGTTCTCGCTCCTGCCGGCCAGGCGGATAAATTCATAAGATACGCCTGCAATCAACGGAATGATGGCCAGCCGCAGGAGCAGGCGCAGAATCCTGGAGTCTGCCCGGATAAACATGGTGGCAATTACAGAAACAATAATTACCACAAACAGGAAGCTCGTCCCGCAGCGCTTATGCTCCCGTGAGCTGTTCCTTACGTTCTCTAGCGTGAGGTCTAGGCCATGCTCGATGCAGTTGATGCACTTGTGTTCCGCTCCATGGTACATAAAAACACGCCTGATATCCTCCATCTGGGAAATCATCAGCAGGTATCCCACAAATATCAGGATCCGCAGCGCCCCCTCCGCCAGCAGCACCAGCGTCTCCGAATGGAAAAATCTCTGGAAAAACAGGGATGCGTAAAAGGGAAGCGCCATAAAAATGGCCACAGCCATGACAACAGCCAGCGCAACGGTCACGCCCATCTCCGCCTTTTCCCTTTTTTCTGATCTGGGCTTAGGGGCTTCTTCCTCTTCCTCATAAAAGGATGCGGAAAACGTCAGGCAGGATATCCCCAATACCATGGAATCAATGAAATTAAAGATCCCCCTGACAAATACCATATTTTTCAGGAATGCGTTCTTGCAGACGCCGGTATATTGCTTCTTTTCTACGATAATCTCATGGTCAGGCTTACGCACCGCCACGGCGTAAACCTCCTGGTTCTTCATCATGACGCCTTCCATCACAGCCTGGCCGCCAATCCCCGAATATGCCATGATTTTCCCCTTCTTTCTCTCTATGGATTCCCGCTTTGCAGGATTCTGGTTACAATCCGCGACCGCCCAGGCTATGAAGCGTAACGGATTCTGCGCCGCTAAGATATAAATAGAGGATGCCCAACGAAGCAGACATCCTCCCTTTTGCAGCAGAGCCTGCTGCCATTTGTTCAACAAAAATCCTTACTGGTTGTTCAGCCCATACTTCCGGTTGAACTTATCAATACGCCCGCGTGCCTGGGCAGCCTTCTGCTGGCCGGTGTAGAACGGGTGGCACTTGGAACAGATCTCAACGTGAATATCCTTCTTCGTAGAACCTGTGACAAAGGTATTTCCACAGTTGCATGTTACCGTTGCCTGATAATAATCCGGATGGATTCCTTCTCTCATCTTTCTCACCTCGCATACGATTACTTCTGCACTTCTGATTAAGCAACATCTTACTGATTGTAGCACAGATTTATGCCAGATGCAAGTTTTTTGGCGAAATTTCTCAGAAAAATTTACTTCCGCCCGCTGACTGCCTCTCCGCCCAGCGCTCTTCATAAATGTTGTTCACCTCTGCGCACACCAGGAGGATATAAATCCCAAAATACAGCCACAGCATCACCAGGATCATGGTGGTCAGGCTGCCATACATGGAAAATCCATTGAAATAATCCACATACACGGAAATCCCAAAAGACAGGGAATACCAGCCCACCGCTCCCATCATGCTTCCTGGCAGCTGGCTGCGGATGGCCGCCCTGCGGTTCGGCAGCATCTTAAACAGCATGGCAAAGAACAGAATCAGCACCGCCAGCAGGATCAGCGCCCGCAGCCGCAGCACTCCCTGCGTGATATCGGCCACAATCGGCAGATATTCCGCAAACAGGTGCTGCAGGCTGTTGCCAAACACCAGAAGCGTCAGCGAAGCCACGATGGCAACCACCAGCATAACTGTGTACAGAATTGCCCGGAAACGGAGAAACAGCCAATTCCTGGTCTCCTCAATATCATATACCTTGTTCAGCCCGTTCGTCAGGTATTGGATGCCCTTTGCCGCAGACCATACGGCCGCCACCGCCGCCGCCGATACAATGCCAATGGAATCATTGTAAATCTCATGGATAATCCCTATCAGGAACGGCGAGATATAATTCGGCATCAGCCGGTTGACGCTCTCCAAAATCATGCCTTCTGTCACTGGTGTATACTGTACTAAGGATATGAACAGCATCACGAAAGGAATCAGCGAAAGTACAATGAAAAATGCAGACTGTGCCGCATAAGCGCTGATATCATCCTCCTTACATTTTCCTATAAACGTCCTTATCCCAGCAATCACCTTCCATACCATAGCCAACTCTCCGTATTTTTTCATCTATTTACATTCTAGCCTGCCCGTTTATTTCCCCAGGCATTCCTCATCCCATTATATTTCCTAACGGCGCCAATTGCAACCATAATCGGCAAAAAATCACTCTTCCTTGCCGTTATAAATATTCTCTATGCTAATCTCATGATAAAATTTCCCCAAGATCTCCGTATAGCGCATGCCTTCCTTGGCCATGCCGTTTGCGCCGTTCTGGCACATCCCAAGCCCATGTCCATAGCCTCCCCCATACACGCGGAACGTTTTCCCCTCCTTCTTGGCCATACAGCAGGCGCTGGGTAAAAGCGCCATATCAACTGCGTTCCCTTCCTGATCTGTCACCTGCATGGCGGCGCTCCCCAGCACGTACCGCGTATTGTATTCTGTCAGCAGTTCGGCGCTCCCCTTTTCATAGGTAATGCAGAGCCGCCGCACACAGCCCATTTCTTCCCGCTCTTTTACTGCAATCTTTGTAATTTTGCCAAATCCGGGCAAATCCCCTTCTGTCCCAGGCTCGCCATTCTCTTTCAAGATCTGCACATTGGCAGGGTTTGCCTGCCGGCGCGAAGCAATCGCCTCATTTACCGCCTCCAGCCTTCCTTCCACATCCAATACGGCCTCCCAGCGGAAATATGGGCTGTCGCTGTCATAGGCTTTGACCTTCTTACTCTTGATAAATCTGGCAAATGCCTTTTCCTTGGAGAAATCAGGCGCTTCTTCTGACAGCAGGGAAATCCCCTTCAGATAGCCATGCGCCCCATCCGCTCCCTCCTGCAGGTTCCATACCCCCGTATCCTGTGTCAGGCCACAGGAAGTGGAAAAAAAGTAAGCCTCCGCCACTTCCCCCCGGTATTTTATCACTTCCCCCACCGTATCGTCTACTGCCAGGTTCGTCCGCGGGTCTTCCGCCTGTTTATTGTATACCTGGTAATTGGTGCTGTCATCCACATGCGCCCCAAAGGCTGCATAGCTGTTATGCAGGAGCTGGATATAGGCATAGCTCCTGGCGCAGACTGCCTGGACGCACAGCGCTTCCCTCTCATAAGAGGCAGGCATCTCACTGGGCACAACGCCATACAGGTACTGCTCCAAAGGCAGCTCGTTGACGACCCCATACCCTTGCGGATATTTGCGGATTTCTATCGTACCCCGGTATCCCAGGGAAACACGCTCCTTTTCCCCATTGGAAAAGTAAACCCTCCCCTCCTTTTTCTTCAGAGAAATCTTGACATAGTCCTCTTCATCGGAGAAAAATTCCGACACATGGATCAGTCGGTTCTTCTTGATTTTCTTTTTCTGATCCCCTACTTCCACCGTGCCGCCTGCATCTGCCACAAACATGGGATCCGCATGATAGATGCCGCCATCCCCATTCAAAAGGAGCACACGGATGTTCTCAATCGACGCCGGCTCCTTGAGGATGATGCCGCAGACGTCCTTCCCTGCCACTACAAAGTCCGCCTGCAGGTTCCCCACCACCAGTTTGGACTCATCCAGCTCCTCCACTGTCCCATATGTCTTGTATATCTTCAAATCCCCGCCATGCCTTAACGCGCCATAGCCAGAAATCTCAATTTTCTCGCTGTCAAAGCTCAGCACCTTGCCCGTGATCACATCTTGTTTCTTATAAATGGCGGCCACCTTACTGCCTTCCCATGTGATATTGCAGATCGTATCCTGGATTTCTTCTTCCAGCCCTTCGATATCCAACGCGATTTCCTGATGCTGGTAGAGAATCGCTGCCTGCCCCTCCCCCGCCCTGTGGATAAACACATTTTCCATGGTAACCAGCTCCTGGCATTTCCCCTTAATCCCTATGATGCGCCCATCCATCACATAAACCTGGTACATATCGTAATAGTGAAAATAGTCGACGCCCCCCGCAACCTCAAAGTATCCTTTCTGCGTCAGCTTCCTGCAGGCCTCATCTGCACGTTTTGGATCTTTTTCCCCTTCCATACTTTCTGCACCTTTCCCATCCCCTTCTCCTTGCATACTCTCCCCATCTTTCTCCCTATCCATGCCTCCCCCGTCTTTCTTTTCCGCGCCGTCTTCATCTTCCTCTTTTTCCGCGCCGTCTTCATCCTTCTCTAAGAAGACAACATCCTCCGACGAAACCCGCCCTTCCATATCCAGCAAGTCCAACACCTGCCCATAAATAGCATCCCACTGCGCCCTGGAGACATCCTTCCTGGAAGCCTGTGTTTCATACTCCACATAATCCTGCACGGACAGCTGCTCCAGGAGCAATTCCAATTTCCCATAGGTCAGTTTTCCCTCCAGATTTTTCCCGCCATTGATTTCCTTCACCCGCTCCTCCCACGCATCCTCCCCAAAATATGTAAAGCTCAGCTGGGACGGCAGCTCGGCCATCGCCACGTACGCATCGCTATATTCCAGAACTTCTGCCTCCTTCGTAAGCCGAATGACGAAGAAGGCCAACACAAGCAGCAGGACACACAGCGCCCCCAGCATGCCGACTCTCCTGTCAACCGAATAATTCCTGCCCATATCTGCCTCCCTATGCCCTGTATTTTGTACTTTTATGCCTTTCTTAAATTATAGTCCCGGCGTCCCAAAAGTATTCCCATATTTTCCCAAAAAGAAAAGGCTGCCATAAAAGCAGCCTTCTCTCTTTTGTATCCTAACATAATCATTGTCTTCTGTCGATATCTTTTGTAATTATATCTTTCGTTCCTAAAGGACTCTTTTGTGCTCAACATCTTTCGTGTCCTGCAATGTCCTCTTTCGAAACGTCTGCGCAAATTTTCTTTCGTAAAACCATTTTTCCTTTGTAAAAGTACACCCAAAGTGCCGTTTCCTGCAATTTTGACTCCTAGCTAAGCTAGGTGGGTAACCGCAACCGTTCTTCTGCCTTCCGCTGCGTAATGACGGCCTGGCATCCAATTGGCAATATAGGAATCCCATAAAAAATTTGTAGGTTCAAAATAGCAGGGTATCGCACACCCCAGGAATACTCTCACTCAAATCCGTTAACTTGATTATACTCTATTATGTCCCATTTATCAACTAAAAATTAATGTTAATTTGTAACAATCAACAGCTGCTGTGTTACGGTTCACTCCGTTCACAGTAACATTCGCAAATCCATTTAAAATTCGCTTCGCGAATGGGATTTGCTCACACCTGAATCAGGTTCTTTCGGAATGCGCAGTACAGTGCATTCCTGAGCCGTGTATAGTAACCAGCTGCTGCTGTCGGAACCTCCACTGCTTCCTAAGCCTCTGGCGCTTCCTTGCTTTCGGGCATTTCTGGTTCTGTTGGCTGATTCTCTGCCGCCTCCTGAACCTCTGCCGACTCCTGGCTCTCTGCCGTCTCCTGAACCTCTGCTGGTTCCTGGCTCTCTGCCGGTTCCTGAACCTCTGCTGGTTCCTGGCTCTCTGCCGGTTCCTGAACCCCTGCCGGCTCCTGGCTCCCTGCCATTGGTTCCTGGGCTTCTGGCTGTTCCCCGTTGTCAGGCAGTATTGGTTCTGTAGGCTGTTCCTCCCCCTCAGACGGCTGCGGGTCAACCGGCGGATTCTCAGCCTCGCTTACAACGACCTTCATTGAAACCACGGCCACTGCATCCTTATTCTTCGGATTCACTACCGAATATTCTACCGTATAAATGCCCATCTGCTCAAAGGTATACTCACCCTGGAAATATTCTGGCGTGGTTCCGTCAGGAGCCGTAATCTTAACGGCAATATCAGCTGTGAGGTCTGTGCCAGATACCATGGCTGCTGTAATGCCTTCCCGCAGATCCATACGGTCGCCGACTTTGGCTTCACGCCCGGACTCGCTCACGCCGCTGATGACAGGCTTAGCCGTATCTTTGACAATAATTTTCTTCTTTTTGAGCGCTACTGCCTTCGTATTGTTGGGGTTCGCCACGGAGTATTCTACCATATAGGTGCCAACCTTATCAAACTTATACTTTTTGTAGGCAGTTCCATTTACTTTGACATATTTGGTGGTTCCTGGCGTCTTCACCTTCATCACAATCTTCGATGTCATGCTCTTGCCAGACACTAATTTTGCCGTAATCCCTGACTTCAGGTTCAAGGTAGAGCCATACCCTATGGTAATCGGGCCATTAATGCCGGATATTACTGGTTTCTTGGTATCCTTAGAGCGGATAACGGACACTTTCTCTGTGACGGCCTTTTTATTATAAGGATTTGCCACGCTGTACCTTACCCAATAATTCCCTGTTTTGGAGAATGTGAATTTCTTCATTTTCCTCGCAGAAAGCTTTATATAGGTTTTCTCCCCAGGCCTCTTTATTTTAACGGCAACCTTGGATAACATATTCTTGCCGGACACCAGCTTGGCCTTCACACCGGACAGCAGGCTCGCAGTCGTTTTGTATTCCACGGTTTTCTTGGATGGGATACCGGAAAGCTTCGGCTTTTTCGTATCCTTTACCTTTACCCTGCAGGTTACTTTTGTGACCATGCCGTTGTTGGGGTTTGTCACATAATAATTAATCTTGTAGGTACCCAGACGGGCAAGGGTCAATGTGTTCTTTGAGTAGCCCTTTTCTTTCTTATAGCCTGGGAAAATAATCCGTGTCTTAATTTTTTTGGTCAGGTTGGCGCCTGTCGCATTCGAAGCCGTTACATTTTTCCTGAGGTCTATCTTGGACTTATATTCCTTCTGCAGATACGTTCTCACACCATTGATGGATGCCGGGCCGGTATCTGCCACCGTATAGACTACATCTGCATAGGCAGTGCGCCCCAGGGAATCTGTCACACGGTATGTAAGCCGATAGCTTCCAAGCTTCCAGGTATTGACAGTCCCAGCATAGGATATGCGGCTGCTGATATCATTTCCGAGGGAATCCTTTGCGCTGATGCCTGCCAACGGATTGAAATTTGAGCCGTAGGTGAGGGTCGTAGACGCCCCGCTTGTATTGATGCTCGGCATAGCGTTTCGATAAGGATTGGATGGATGCGGATCTGTAGGATCCCAGCCTTCCCTCCGGTCAGGAACCTTGATGGCTGCCGGCTTCCCCAAGGGGTCATTGGCAGAGGAACCATAAATAATCTTTACGGTAGTTCCAATCGGGCAGTTGTCATAAATCCATTTCGCGTCTGCCACGGTCAGGCGGACACATCCATGGGAACATGTGGTTCCCAGCTTGTTAAACTCCCGGTAGGATTGGGACGCATAGTCGCCGTTCCTGTAATACCATACCGAATGGAACAGCACGCCATTGACAATGCGGGTACAGTACTGCCCATAGCTTGGCCCCATCAGCGTATGCCACCTCAGCTTCTGGCTGGTGTTGAATGTGCCGATTGGCGTATCCGTGCCGGTAGAGCAGATAAACGCCCGCTCTGGCGTCCCATTGCTCCGGTATACGGTTACCACATTTGTGCCTTTATTAATCTGCAGTGTATACGGGCCTGCTGCCTTCACGTCATATTTCCAGAAAAACACGGAGGCCGCCAGCAGGAAACAAAACATAAATGATACAACGATTTTCTTTTTACTCATTCTCAATCTCTCCAACTCCCTGCGAGTGTACTGCCATTTTCCTAAGAAGCATCCAGGATCATACGTCATTCCCGGACCATTCCTTAACTTACAGTTCGCAGTTTTTTTACAATTTACTTACAAAATCCCTAATACGCATTCTCCCACAGAATGATGCATCCTGTGGGAGAGTTTCTTATTCTTTATAAATTAAAGTGTATTGCTTCATCTACTACTTTCTTGATGGCTGCGCCAGCATCTTCTGGAAGCTTATTAAACCCGCCTTCTGCCTCGTCTAAGTTCGTCACATAGTTCAGGCGATCCTGCATACGTGCCTTCAGCTGCTCCACGTACTCTTTGTCAGACAGGTCAGGCACAAACCCTTCCCACTCAAAGATTTCAATATCAGAGAACGGGCCCCATGGCTTGAACTCTGCCTTCTTCTCTACGATTGCTTCCAATATGCCCAACGTATCCTTCGGCTGAACCTTCTTGCCCATGAACTCGCCGGTGTTAATGATATAGCAGTCTACATTCTTGTTCTCCACAAGGGCTTTGAACTTCTCATAGTCATTAACCAACGGATAGGTCCGGAATGGGTTTGCATAAGGCTCTACCACCAATGCGTTCGGGTCTACCCCTGCTGCAAGGCGTTCAGCGGTGGAACGCTTGGTTGCCAGGGTGGCACCCATCACAGATGCCAGGGAAGCGCCCTTTAATTTTACAACTGGCGGAATGGTAGGATCCTTCATAATCCAGAAAATAGCGTTTACCGGCGCGTCAATCTTGTCCACACGGTTCGGTGACCACAGCTTGGACTTGATCGCACGGCCATTTCCGTTCCTAACGTCCTCGGTAACCAGGACTACCTTGCCGTCCTCGTCTAAAGTTGCAGAACAGTTCTGTGCGGTCAGCAGGAACTTGTTGTCCTCACATGCCGTTGGGTAGTCTGCCGTCTTGTCAAAATAGGTAGGCTCTAAGGCTACGGATGCGCATGTGTCCGCATTGATTACAAATGCGTCGTCATGAAGCACTTTGATAGACGGATATTTGTTGTTGTGCTTTGCATGGGTCAGGGTGGACTTGCCGGATCCGGAGAGGCCGAATACAGCCGCAACATACTTAGAGCCATCCTCTAAGGTATATTCCTTCTGCCCGCCATGGCAGGAAGCATATCCGTTCCGGTTGGCCAGCGCCCATGCCAGGGTCAGGGTGCCCTTCTTATGCTCGCCAAAATACCTCATGCCGAGGATTCCTGCGCAGTTTGTGTCAGTATTGAAATAGCACAGGCAGTTCGGGTCGCAGATATCGGTCTTGTCTGTCCCCACCCACTGAGGATCGGAGAAAATATAGATATCCGGCTCATTTTCATAGAGCTTGGACTCTTTGTACATCTTTACATAGTTGTCAGACATATACTGGAAGTTCAGCATCCAGGAATACAGAAGGTTCTCTTCCCCTTCTGGAATCAGGAGGTGCGCCTTAACCATGAACTCCTTATCAAGGCCAATGAATACCTCTGCATGGTACATGGTCTTCCACCTGGTATCATAAACTGCATCCATTAAAATCTTATCCAGCTCTGTAGTGTTCACGCCCGGCTTGCCTGTAATCCTTCTGGCTGGGGCATAACGCCCTGTGATGGAGCCGTCGTTTAACAGCAATACCTTTGCGTCTGGCTCTAAGCCAAATTCCTCTCCCCTGTAAACAGGCATGTCTGTCACGACTGTGCCCGGAGAGTTCTTTGCCAGTTCATAAGCCTCCTTCAAAGTGTTGACCTTCACTACATTGTTCCCATAGAAAGCGGCCTCAATAATAGAGCGGGTCTTTGCAAATCCCACCTTATTGGGCCCTATTTCTGTCCTTGGATAATATGCCTTTGTTGCCATTGTGTATTTTCCTCCTTGTTGTTCTTTGCTATTTTAAGAATATCCTTTTGAGAAATTTTTGTCAATCTTTTTTTTGAAATCCGTTAAAAAAAATTGACAGCCCAGGACACCATTTCAACTCCTGATTTGGCCAGCTCTGGGCAAAGGATATTCACTTTTACTATTTTATACTATTTTTCCAGAAAAATCTACGAAAATATCTGTTAAATTTCAATAAAGTTTTTATAAAATCCTGCGCTTTTTGAATAAAATATGAACATTTCGTGAAAACAAGCCCATCTGCCTTGTGCTGAAATCCCAAAATATGTTATATTATTTGAATACTTTGTGTAACTGTTCCGTACCAGTTACCATTTATGATACTTTACCATAACAGCAAAAGGGGGTTTTACATGAACGCAAACCAATTTTATGAAATCACACCGGAACTGGAACATATGGCCGAGATGAGCCGTCAGGCCGCTACCATCCAGCCAGAACTGTTTACAAAATACGACGTGAAACGGGGCCTGCGCGACTTAAATGGCAAGGGCGTCCTGGTAGGACTTACAGAAATTTCCGACGTCTGCGCCACCAAGGTTGTAAATGGGGAGCCTGTCCCCGCGCATGGGGAGCTTTACTATCGGGGGTACAATGTCAAAAGCTTAATCGGCGGGCTTTCTGACAAGTCTCATTTCGGCTTTGAGGAATGCACCTACCTGCTCCTGTTCGGGAAGCTGCCCTCCCAGGAGGAGCTGGACGACTTCTGCAGCCAGCTGGCCAAATACCGCTCCCTCCCCACCAGCTTTGTCCGTGACATCATTATGAAGGCGCCCAGCCAGGATATGATGAATACCCTTGCCCGCAGCGTCCTCACCCTCTATTCTTATGACAGCCAGGCAGACAATATCTCCATTCCCAATGTCCTGCGCCAATGCCTACAGCTGATCAGCCTGTTCCCTTTGCTGTCCGTTTATGGCTACCAGGCATACCGCCATTATCATGACGGCGCCAGCCTCTTTATCCACAGCCCCAAGCCGGAGCTTTCCACGGCGGAGACCATCCTGCATATCCTGCGCCCAGACAGCAGCTACACGCCCTTGGAGGCCAAGCTTTTGGATATTGCGCTGATCCTGCACATGGAGCATGGCGGCGGCAATAACTCCACTTTCACCACCCACCTGGTTTCTTCCTCAGGGACAGATACCTATTCGGTCATTGCAGCCTCCTTGGGTTCCCTGAAAGGCCCCAGGCACGGCGGCGCCAACATCAAGGTGGTGCAGATGTTTGAGGATATGAAATCACATCTGACGGACTGGAAGGATGAGGATGCCATCAGCGCCTACTTGGCTGCCCTGCTGAACAAGGAAGCCTTTGACCGGGCTGGACTGATTTATGGGATGGGGCATGCGGTATATTCCCTCTCCGACCCCAGGGCGGAGCTGTTCCGCACCTTTGTGCAGCGCCTTTCCAAGGAAAAGGGACGGGAAGACGAATTTGCCCTCTACTCCACCGTGGAGCGCCTTGCGCCGCAGATTATTGCCAGGGAACGCAAGATCTACAAAGGCGTAAGCCCCAACGTAGATTTCTTCTCCGGCTTTGCTTACAGCATGCTGAACCTGCCGCTGGAGCTGTATACGCCGATTTTTGCGATTGCAAGGATTTCCGGCTGGAGCGCACACCGCCTCGAAGAGCTGAATTACAATGGCAAGATTATGCGCCCCGCCTACAAAAATGTCCAGGAACATCTGGACTACATCCCCATGAGCCAACGTTAGGCAAGGCCTGTCACCAATAGTTTTTCTTTGCTTTCCTTACGGTAAGGTAAAACCAGACGCATACCGCCAAAAACAGCACTACCATCAGCCGCATGGCGTTGACAATTGGCGTGACACAGTCGTTCACCAGGCTGATTATGCCAAAAAGCACTGCCATCGCCCCCATTACCATAACCCTCCGATAAATGAAGTCAATGTAGCCTTTCGTATCCCGGATTGCAGAAGCCGTATCCTCGCCTACCAGCCAACTGCTCAGCTTCTGCGTCCGCTTCATGCTGATGGCTGAATAAATTGTGTAAAATCCATACACCAGTACCACCACATCAAATATCAACAGCATCTTTGGCCTCCTTTCTCTTGGTGTGCGTATCCATTGATACCTAGGGCAGTTTTTTCTGCCCTCCTGAATCCAATGCCAGTACCATTATAACAGTTCTCCCGTTACGATGCAAGGTTCGCCGTGAATAGCAACACAGAATGCACGCCTTTGCAAATAGTATTCGAAAAAAAGATTGAAACTTCCCCCTGTTTGGTGTAGAATCATAATATGCAGTATTATCTATGCACTGATTACATTTGCACAATCAACAAGGAGCGATTCATATGGGAAATGAAAAAATACTCATCTGCGACGATTCCATCTTGGCTCGCCAGCAGTTAAAAAATATTGCCAAAAGATGCAGCAGCCTTCCTACTTTTGTTGAAGCAGCCAATGGGCAGGAAGCCATTGACGCATACAAGCTGCACCGGCCGCAGCTTGTATTTATGGACATTGTAATGCCCGTCAAGGACGGCGTGGAGGCAATCCGTGAAATCCGCAGGTTTGACCCCAAAGCCTATATTGTGGTTGTCTCCTCTGTTGGTACGCAGACACAATTAAAAAATGCCATATTGGAAGGCGCGCGCGATTTTGTGCAGAAGCCCTATACTTTCTCTGCGATTGCAGAAATCTTAAAAGGACGATTTGAAGGGAGATAAAAGCCATGATGCACACACAATTTTTCGGCAATTTTCTACTTAATAAGGGAGTGATCACTCCTGACCAGCTTATTGAGGTACTCAAGATCCAGAGCACGACCCACAAGAAAATCGGCACCCTGGCCATCCATGCCGGCTATATGTCCGCCCATGAGGTGGAAGACGTCTGCAGCCTCCAGACCCGCTGCAGCAAGCGTTTTGGGGAACTGGCCATTGAGCTGCAGTACCTGACCAAGGAACAGGTAGACGAACTTCTGGAGATGCAGCTGCCCAATTATATGCTCCTAGGGCAGATCTTAATTGAGAAGGATATCATGAGCCGCATCCAGTTCGAGGATGTACTGACAGAATACAAGAATACCTATGAAATTTACGACCTCGACATGCTGGATGAGCAGAAAGAAATGGTAGACAAGCTCCTGATGAGTTTCTGCCCCGAGGAGGAAATCACGAACCTCAAGGACATCCTCTTTTACCTGAAGCTTCTGTTCAATAGCCTGATCCGTTTTATTGGGGAAGATTTTACGCCGCTGAAATTCATTACGCTGCCAGAAGTCCCTACCGACTACTGTGTCTCCCAGTCCCTGGACGGATCCTTTTCCTTCCTGTCCGCACTGGATATGGAGCCTGATGTGGCCATTGCCTTTGGCAGCCGCTATGCAGATAAGGAATTTACAGAAATGAATGAATATGTAGAGGCGTCGATTGGGGATTTCCTAAACCTGCACAACGGGCTTTACGCCGTAAATATGTCGAACGACTTTTCCATCGAACTGCATCTGCAGCCGCCCGCCGTCCATGAGGCGACTACCTTGGACACGGAAGCGACAGCGTATCTTTTGCCGATTATTTATTCGTTTGGGAGGATTAATTTTGTGATTTCTATTTTATAATGCTTCCTGTAACCCACAGTGATCGCGGATTATCAAAAAGGGAATGCCGAAGGCTGTTGCCTCGTTGCATTCCCTTTTTTCTTCTTTCCCTTACTTCTTAATCTGGACGGTCACTGTCTTTTTCTTCCCGCTGCCGTCGGTTGCCTGGGCGGTAATCTTTACTTTTTTGCCCCTCCCGGCCGGCTTCGCCTTTACCTTGCCGGAACTGCTTACGGTTGCATATTTTGTATTGCCGCTCTTCCAGGCCAGTTTTTTGTTGGCGCCCTTGGAAGCCGTTACCTTGGCCTTCAGCTGTAATGCCTTTCCAGCCTTTACGGTTTTCTGGCCGGAAATGGATATTTCCTTTACCACGCCTTTTTGGGAGGAAATCTTATAGACAGCCTTTACGCCGCTGCCGTCCTGCGCAATCGCCGTGATTTTTACGGACTTCCCGCCAGAGCCTTTTTTCATTGTGACAAGGCCGGACTTGCTTACGACCGCTACCTTCGTATTGCTGGATTTCCACTGAATGGACGGATTGGTGGCGTTCTTAGGCGTCACTTTTGCGGAAAGCCTTAGTTTCTTCCCCGCTGCAATCTGCTTAGAAATGCCTGTGACAGACACCTTCTCTACCTGGATCGCTTTTGCCGCTTTTAAATCTAAGGGGCTGATGGAATAGAGCATGGGCTTACTGTCTTCCGTCACATACCACTGAACCTGGCCATTTTTCAACACAACCGGCTTGCAGTCCGAAAGCGGGAGCCTGCAGGATACAATCCCAGAAACCAGCTGTGCATCCCCATCCATCGCCGCTATCTTCGTCACAATCTTCCCTGACTTGCTGTTCTTCTCTTCCCACATCAAGAGGAACTGATCCGCGCCGATTTTTACCAGGTGGGGCGTCCTGACCTCTGTCTCCCCGCCTTTGTATGCGGTAACCCAAACCGTATGGCTGCTCTCCATATCCTTGCCCGCTACCGTGACAAAAATATTCCTCTGCCCTCCCGTCCCCTGGTAATCCTTCCCCTGGGGAACAGAGTTGCCGGCAATCAGGCAGGAATCCGAAGACAGCTCAAAACCGCCGATGGAAGCGCCTGTGGAGTTCTGCCCCCATGCGCCGCCAAAGGTGAAGGGGGTGATCCATTCCACATCCACAATGCGGCCGCCCACCTCACATTTCGAAATCATTGCCCCCCTGGGCGCACCGTCGCCATGATCCGCACGGTAGATATGAGTACCGTCCGTCTGGACAAACTGGTTAAGGGAATGGGACACGTATCCCGAGCTGTTATTTGCAACCCAGATGACGTTCTGCGTTATCTCCATCTTTCCTTCGTCTACCACGAATGTCATATTGGCCTGATGGCGCAGCCCATCCATGGACTTGTACATCTGGTGGCAGGTGTGGATATAAAGGCTTCCGCCTGCTTCTGCCATACGCAGGGAGCCTGCCTCAAATGGCCGGGAGGTATTAGCGCCATACGCCGAAACGCTGCCCAGGCGTTTCCATTCCTTGGTGTATTTTACAACCCGCAGGATTTCCTGCTTATCGCTTTCTTTCGTGTTCCCCTGGCCATATATTAGGAAATTGTACTGCTCACCGCTGTAAAAGCCGCCGAAAATGGGAAGCTCTGTAGGGATTTCTTTTTTCCTGACCAGTTTTTTCGTCTTGGAATCATAAGTCTCCAACACGACCTTCTCCGCCGGGGCATACCTTCCTGGCTTATTGATATTTTCCACGCGGGTAAAGGTACCGCCTTTGTCTTCCATGAGGTAAGAATTTACCACCCCCGCATAATAGCTGCTGTAATTATTATGGGAACGGTTGCTGCTTGCCAGGCCGCTTAACGCCTGGCTATGGCTCTTGGGTGTGGAAACCGTAGGGCTGCCGCTGACGGAAATCCTGTACTGGGCCGTAAGCCCTGCCTGGCTCCTAGCCGTTATCACCACGCTGCCGGCTTTCCAGGCAAAGGCCTCCCCTGTCCGGGAAATGGATACGGTCTTACGGCTGCTGCTTGACCATTGGATTGCCCCTTCTACACTGCCATTGCCAGTTACCGAAAGCTGCATCCGGCTGCCTGGCCGCATAGATGCAGACGCGCCATGGATTACAATCTGGGTAGCCGCCGCTTCTCTGGCTACCCTGCCCTTCTTGCGGCTCTCTGTGCTGCCTGCCTGCGTCTCTTCTGCCGTGCCGCCCTCCTTTGCCGCTGGATTCCCTAGGGAATCTGTCTCTTTCTCTTCCAGTGGCTGGCCAGGCTGGCTGCCTTCTTCCTGGCTCTCCTGTGGCTGGCCGCCCTCTGTCTGGCTCCCCAATGGCGGAAGTACCCTGGCATAGGTATCCCCGCAGCCCTGGCAGACATAGGCAATAACCCCAGCATCCCCATCCGAAGGCTGCTGGATTTCCTTCTCTATGTAAGCATGCTCTGCCTCTTCCTGCGGATAGCGGCATACCCGATGGCTCTCCCTGGCATACTGCTCTGCATAGCTGCCTTCCTGGAGCCAAATGTTAAATATGCCGCACCCTTCAAAAGCCTGCTCTTCCACTTTATACAGCGTGGCAGGCAGCTTCACCTCTGACAGTCCCGCATTATTGGCAAATGCCTGCCCCTTTATCTCTGTGACGCCCTCTGGGATGGATACCCCATATAGCAGCAGATTATCTGCAAAAGCGCCCTCCTCTACTTCCTCTATGCCAGACGGGAGGGTCACGCTTGCCAGCCCGCAAGAGGAAAAAGCGCCCTGGCCAATGGATTCCAGGCTTGCTGGGAAGCTTACCGCATGCAGGCCTGCACATTGGGAAAACGCATATTTCTCAATTACGCGCACGCCTTCTGGGAGCGATACCTGGGCCATGCTGCCAGAAGAAAAGGCATATTCCCCGATACAGCTGACCGTATGCCCGCCCAGCTCCGATGGAATTTGGACATCCCAGCCGCTTCCCTGGTATTTTGTAATCTTTACGGTTTGATCCGCAAGGACAACATAGGTGTAGCTGCCCTCTGTTTCCTCTTGCCAGCCTTCCTGCGGATCCCCTGCTTTAGAATCCCTGCTGTTCTCTTCCTGCACAGTTTCTGACTGTCCGCCTACTGCCTGTGTATCTGCCTGTCCGCTTTCTGCCCGCGTACCTTCTGCCTGTTTGCTTTCTGCTGTAACAGCCGCTTCCCATCCTGCTGCTCCGCCTTGCGGCCGGGCATATGCAAAAGCCGTATGCCAGCCGCTGGCGAACAATGATGCCGCCAATAAAATACATGCCCATCTTCTGCGTCTCATAAACCTTCTCCCTTCTTATTATACTGCCGCAGCCCATTAATATCCGAATCCATCGGCATATCTGCAGCCATCATGATCCATCCCAAACTCCCACTGCCTATTTCTTCAGAAATCCTTTCACCACATCTGGCATTTCCGGCACCTCGCATACTGTCTTATGTACCACCTCTGCAGAGCGGATTTCCTCAATGGCCTTTGGCACCTTTACGCCGGACAGCTTCTCTAATTCATCCACCAGCTCAAAATCAGGCCTGCCCTGATATTTGCGGTCAATGGCCGCCATCACGCTGCGGGTAAACTTATAGGGGCTTGCCGTAGAGGCAATCACTGCCTTTGTGCTGTCCCCGGTCTCCTGCCGGTACTTCTTGTATACGGCTGCCGCCACGGCTGTATGGGTATCAATGATATAGCCCGCATCCTCATAAACCTCCCGGATGGCTGCCGCCGTCTCTTCCTCCGTGGCATAATTTCCATAAAAACCTGCCAGCTGCGCTTTCATTTCCGGCGTAATCTCATATCTGCCGCCTTCCTTAAGCTGATCCATCAGTGCGCAGTTCTTCTGATCATCCTCCCCTGCAATGCGATAGATCAGCCGCTCCAGGTTACTGGAAATCAGGATATCCATCGATGGCGAGGAAGTCAGCAGGAATTCCCGGTTCCTATCATAGATGCCCGTGGCAAAGAAATCATAGAGTACCTTATTCTCATTGGAGGCACAGATCAGCTTGCCAATCGGCAGGCCCATCTGTTTGGCATAAAAGGCAGCCAGGATGTTGCCGAAGTTCCCTGTCGGAACCACCACATGCATTGGATCCCCGTTGGCAGCCTCCCCTTTTTTCACCATCTGGGCATACGCGTAGACATAATATACAATCTGCGGCACCAGACGGCCAATGTTGATGGAATTGGCGGAAGAAAACTGATATCCGGCCGCTGCCAGCTCCTTTGCCAGCTCCTTGTCGGAAAACATCTGCTTTACCCCTGTCTGCGCCTGGTCAAAATTCCCATGGATCCCTACCACAAATGTGTTCTCCCCCTTCTGGGTCACCATCTGCCGCTCCTGGATGGGGCTTACCCCATCCTTGGGGTAAAACACTATAATCTTCGTCCCTTTGACTCCGGCAAACCCCGCCAGGGCTGCCTTGCCAGTATCCCCGGAGGTAGCCGTCAGGATGACAATTTCATTTTTCACCCCATTCTTGCGGGCAGAGGCCGTCAAAAGATGCGGCAGGATAGACAGCGCCATATCCTTAAACGCTATGGTAGCCCCATGGAACAATTCCAGATAATAGGCATCCTGCGCCTTGTGAATGGGCGCAATCGCCTCTGTGTCAAATTTGGCGTCGTATGCCTTCTGGATGCACCCTTTCAGCTCTTCTTCCGTAAAATCTGTCAGGAACAGTTTCATCACCTCATAAGCCGTTTCCTGGTAAGTCATCTCTGCCAGCTTCTCCACAGGCACATCCAGCGCCGGGATCTGCTCTGGCACGAAGAGCCCGCCATTCTCTGCCAGCCCCTTTAAAATCGCCTGCGAGGCAGTTGCTTTTTCTTCTTTATTCCTTGTACTTCTATATAACATGTCCTCATCCATCCTTTTTTTAATCTCTCCATAATTATAGAAGTTTTCCTCTGCACTGTCAATCTCCATCTTAAATTTTACATTTTTTAAGGCAGTGTGTAAAATTCATGCCCCCCATACTGGAACAGCCATTTCAGGTTGCGGTCGAACCAGGCCATATCATTTTTGTCCGCCTTGCTCCTGGCAGAGAAAAACAGCGCCCCCTGCGACAGGTCTTCCCCGTGGATTGCCTGCTCCACGGCCTCCACCGTCTCCGGCGTCACCTCCACCGTATAAAACCTCCCATCCGCCGTGGGAGCAAACTGGGGGCTCCCGCCCGTCCTTTCAAATACCACGTCATAGACAGATGAAGCAAACTGTTCTGCCAGCACCCGGTTTAAGATGACCTCCGCCACCAGCGTCCGTCCCTGGGGCTCCTCCCCGCCAGCTTCCGCCTGCACAATCCGCAGGAGCGCCTCATAATCCTGGTCTGTAATGGCAATTTCCCCATAGGGATTCAAGGGCTCCTGGCGCATCTCATTGCGCATTGGCTTTATGCTGGCGGACACCGCCGCCACTTCCCGTTCCCGCTTCTGCTCCTGCTTGGCCACGCGGGCGCCCTCCTCCCCTTTCTCTAAAATCTGCTGGCAGGAAGAAATGAAGCCTCCCCCTAACCCTTCTGCCTGCTCTGGCAGCGCCGCTTCTTCCTGTTCCATCCGTATATTAGCCGCCCTTTCTTGTTCCATGCGGACGTCTTTTGCTATCCCGCTGCATGCTACATTTCCCTTTTGGGCGCTGACTCCCTCCTGGGCATGCAGGGAAACCAGGATAAAAACAGAGATGCCGGAAACCAGGAGCGCACCGCTTTGGTACGCCCTCCTGCATTTATCCATAAAAAGTCTGCTTATCTTCTTCCATAAATTCTGTATTGCTGCTATCATTGCCTCTCTCCTATAAAAAAAGCATGTTCATAACTGCTCCGTACCCTCAATGATCCATCTCTGTATATGCCGGCCCAACTGCCTTCTCAATATACAGGTACACGAAGTAGTACTTGCCTTAAATTCCAATGATTATACTTATTTTGCCGTTTTTTTGCAAAAAATATACATGGAAACTAAGGCACAGTTCCTTAGTATAAATTTGGACGTTGGATTTCTTTGTTGAAATTTCGGGATAATCCTGCGATATTCGTTTCCCAAAAAAGCCATTCTTTAAGATTTTTTTAAGAAATCCGTTGCATTTTATTTTAGAAAATACGATTATACTAAAGGACAGTAAACACTAACACAAAAATCAATGGATATACAAAGGAGTGCAGCCATGGAACAACAGACAATTTTGATCGTGGATGACAACAAAGAAATCGTATTTTCCCTGGGGAGGCTACTGGAATATGAGGGCTACCATATTTTAAAGGCCTATGACGGCCTGGAGGCCTTGGAGGTACTTAGCGCCAACCCGGTAGACCTGATCCTTTTGGATGTGATGATGCCCCGGCTCAACGGCCTCTCCGCCCTGATGAAGCTCCGCCAGGAATACAAAATCCCTGTCATCATCCTCTCAGCCAAGACGGAGGAAAGCGACAAAGTCTCCGGCTTGATTATGGGGGCAGACGATTATATCGCCAAGCCCTATAACCCTGCAGAGCTCACAGCCAGGATTGCCGCGCAGCTCCGCAGATACCATACCTGGGGAGGGAGCCTTCCGCAGCCACAAGAAGACCGCCTGGTAAACGGCGGGCTGGTATTGGACCGCAAGTCCAAGGAAGCCATTGTGGATGGCGCGAGCATAAAGCTTACCGCCAAGGAATACAAAATCCTCGAGCTTCTGATGGAACATCCAGGGCAGGTCTTCCCTGCAGAAAAAATTTATGAACGGGTGTGGAAGGAAACAGCGGCTTTTGCCGTAGAAAACACGGTTATGGTACATATTCGCCACATCCGTGAGAAACTGGAAATCGACGCAAGAAACCCAAAATATGTAAAGGTGGTGTGGGGCATTGGATACAAAATGGAAAAATATTGACATAAAACGCCGCATTCTGTCGTTTTTGGCGGCGCTGTGGAACAAGAGAGAAAAGTGGCTGCTCCTTAGCCTGGCAGCCTACGGAAAAGGATACTCGCTTATCTCCCAGCAGCTTGTATCTCTCTACCCGACCGGCATGGCTAACCTGACGCTGCAGATGAACGGAGCCTTTATCTTGGGAAGCATCGGGCTCACAAAATACCTCCTGCTGCTTAAGAACGCAGGCTGGGATCTCCATTCCGGCCAATTTCTCCAGCAATGGTTCCGCAGGAAACGGTGGGCATGCCTCCTGCTCTGGCTGGCTACAGCTGCCCTATCCATCCTGGCCGTCCTGCTTTACCACTCCCTTACGACAAATTTTGGCGATCAGCACAAGATCCTCAGCTCCAATTACATCAAGCTCAAAGCTTTCACCATCGCCTGCACCTTGGCAGGAGCTGTCATTTTCCAATGGATGGCATCTTATGTGGCGATCCACCATGAAATGAACAGATGGCTACTGCGCTTCAGCGTATCTATCGAAGAATCGCTCGCCAGAACAGAGGCCTCGAACCGGCAGAACCTGGAGGCAGCCCTGCGCAGCGAACGGCTGAAGATCGACCTGATTTCCAATGTTTCCCATGACTTAAAGACTCCCCTAACCTCAATGGTGGGTTATATCGAGCTGATTAAAAAAGAGGAATTGGGGGACGTAGCGGCCGACTATCTGGAAGTTATCTCCAAACGGGCGCAGAAATTGAAAGAAATGATTGACAGCCTGTTTGACCTGGCCAAAACCAGCAGCGGAAATGTAAAACTGAACTTTGAGGAACTGGAGATGAACCGCCTGATTGAGCAGGTGATGGCGGATATGGCAGAGCAGGTTTCCCAAAGCGGCAGGGAGATCATTATATCGCTGACGCCTGAGCCAACCTTATTTACGGCGGATAATCTCTATATGTACCGCATTATCCAAAATCTCATCGAAAATGCCTTAAAATACTCACAGGAGCATACGCGCATTTTCCTCAAGACATCCGTTGACTGGCAGAAACTGGGAGATTTCCAAAAAATAGATCAGCGCAAGGTGCGCTTTGAGATTACCAATACCGCCAGCTATCGGATGGACTTTACCAAAGACCAGATTGTGGAGCGCTTTGCCCGTGGGGAAACATCACGGACAACCGAAGGCAACGGGCTTGGGCTGGCCATTGTCAATACCTATACCTCGGCGCTAGGCGGCAAGTTTGACGTGTCCATCGACTGCGACCAGTTCCGCGCCAGCATAGAATTTTCTGCGTAAAGCCAATGAGCCCTGACACCTCATATAACAGAACGCTGCTGGCTGCCTCCGGCGGGATTATGGCAAAACCTGCCCTTGGCACAGCAATGGCATCCCCCAATCAGGCATAGAGGGCGAATACAGCCGCAGAAAAATCCCCCACAGCAGGAGTAATAGCTGTGGGGGTGATTCTTATTTATCCTAGTCGGCTTATTCTGGTTATTGCTTATTCTAATGATTACCCATCCTAATCATCCTGATTAATCGTTACTTCTGGTTGATATAGTTAATCAGGCCTTCTGCCTGGATGATTTTCTGCATAAATTCCGGGAATGCCTGCCCCTGGAAGGTGGTTCCCTTGGTCTTGTTGGTAATCAGGCCGCTGTCGAAATCCACCTCTACCGCATCGCCCGCCTCGATGCCCTTTGCTGCCTCCGGGCATTCGATAATCGGAAGGCCGATATTAATCGCATTGCGGTAGAAAATCCGCGCAAACGTCTCTGCAATGACGCAGCTTACGCCTGCAGCCTTGATGGCAATCGGGGCATGTTCACGGGAAGAGCCGCACCCAAAGTTCTTGTCTGCGACGATTAAATCGCCGGGCGTTACCTTATTAATAAATTCTTTGTCAATATCCTCCATGCAATGGGCCGCCAATTCCTTGGGGTCAGAAGAATTCAGATATCTTGCCGGGATAATCACATCGGTATCCACATTGTCTCCATATTTAAAAACGGTTCCGCTGGCTTTCATTTTTTCCTCCATTTCTATGCGAAGCCTATCGTGACGCATCATAATTCTGTCGTTATTTTTGTCTTAGCCTATGGGCGCTGAAATCTGGCCAGTAATGGCGCTGGCTGCGGCTACGGCTGGGCTTGCCAGGTAAATTTCAGATTCTACATGGCCCATGCGGCCGACAAAGTTGCGGTTGGTCGTAGACACGCAGCGCTCCCCTTCCGCCAAAATGCCCATATACCCGCCCAGGCATGGGCCGCAGGTAGGGGCGCTGACAATGGCACCTGCCTCAATAAATACCTTTAAGAGCCCCTCTTCCATAGCATCCAGGTAAATCTTCTGCGTTGCGGGGATTATAATACAGCGGATGCCTTTTGCCACCTTCTTCCCCCGCAGCACCTCCGCGGCAGTCCGCAGGTCATCCAGGCGGCCATTGGTACAGGAGCCGATGACTACCTGGTCAATCTTCACCTCGCCTACCTCATCCATCGTCTTGGTATTCTCTGGCAGGTGCGGGAAGGCCACGGTCGGCTTCAGTGCGCTTAAATCAATGGTATATGTCTCATCATACGCTGCATCTTCATCCGCCTCGTATACTTTAAACTCCCGGCTGGAATGCTCCTTCATATAGGCAATGGCCTTCTCATCCACCGGGAAAATGCCGTTCTTGCCGCCTGCCTCAATAGCCATATTGGCAATGGTAAAGCGGTCGTCCATCGACAGGCTGGCAATGCCCTCGCCCGTAAACTCCATAGATTTGTAAAGAGCTCCATCTACGCCAATCATGCCGATAATGTGAAGGATCACATCCTTGCCGCTGACCCATTTGGAGGGCTTGCCCACCAGTTCAAAGCGGATGGCGGACGGCACCTTGAACCAGGCTTTTCCTGTTGCCATGCCCGCCGCCATGTCCGTGCTGCCAACGCCTGTGGAAAATGCCCCCAGGGCTCCATAGGTGCAGGTGTGGGAATCCGCGCCGATTACCACGTCCCCGGCCACAGTAAGGCCTTTCTCCGGAAGGAGGGCATGCTCAATCCCCATTTCCCCTACGTCAAAATAATTGCTGATCTCATGCCTGCTGGCAAACTCGCGGACGCATTTGCAGTGCTGGGCAGATTTAATGTCCTTATTCGGCACAAAATGATCCATTACCAGGGCAATTTTGTCCTTATGGAACACGCCTTCCGTGGTAAACTTATCCATCTCATGGATTGCCACAGGCGTCGTAATGTCATTTCCAAGCACTAAATCCAGGTTTGCCTCGATCAACTGGCCTGCCTTCACTTCCGGGAGGCCTGCCGCCGCAGCCAGGATTTTCTGTGTCATTGTCATTCCCATAATTCTGTCCTCCTATTTTTTAGATTCCATGTAGCTATGCTGGATCGTTTCGATTCCATCTTCTTTCTGCTTGCTATTTTAGCATATTGTGTAGTATAATAGAAATACATATTAAATATGATTATTATAATCCATAGTTATAAAGTTGACTAAAAAAAAGGAGGGATCCTATGGAGCAGAACCTTTCATCCTATCGGATTTTTTATGCCGTTGCCAATACGGAAAATATTTCAAGGGCTGCGAAGGAACTGTATATCAGCCAGCCGGCAATCAGCAAGTCCATACAGAAGCTGGAAGAAAACCTGGGGGTAAAGCTATTTGAGCGCAGCTCCCGGGGAGTGACCCTGACGCCGGAAGGAGAGCTGCTCTATACGCATGTAAAATCTGCCTTTGAGACGCTGTCCTTGGGGGAGGACAGGCTGCGGCGCTCCATTGCGCTGGGCGTAGGCAACCTGACCATCGGCGCCAGCGCAACACTGTGCAAATATGTACTGCTCCCTTATCTGAAGGATTTTATTAAGAAGTACCCGCATATCAATATCTCCATCGCCTGCCACTCCACCCACCAGACATTAAAGCTATTAGAAGATGGGCGGCTGGATATTGGGCTGATCGGGGAGCCGCATACAATGCGGAATATAGGTTTTTACCCTTTGCGGAACATTGAGGATATTTTCGTAGCCACCAGGAATTACCTGCATATCCTGAAGATGCGCGGGGTGGAACGGCGGCAGCTCCTGCAGAACGCAACCTTATTGCTGCTGGACCGGGAGAATATGACCCGCCAGTACATTGACCGCTATTTCCAGGAAAACCATATTGTGGCGCAGGATATGATTGAGGTGTCGAATATGGATCTTTTGATTGAGATGTCGAAAATCAGCCTAGGGGTCGGCAGCGTGATCCGGGACTTTGTGCAGAATGAATTAAAGGCAGGAGCCCTGGTGGAGATTCCCCTGGAAATACCGCTGCAGAAACGGGAAATTGGCTTTGCCTATAAGAAAATCGGGAAAATGTCCAAGGCGCTGAAGCAGTTTATTGCGTTTTACGAAGCATATTAAATTCCCTACAAAGTATGTTACACTTAGAAACAGCAGAAAATAATTTATTAGAAACTTGGTGACGCATATGTTAGAAATATTTGGAACCCTCGGCCCGGCATGCCAGTCCCCTGACGTGCTGGAAAAAATGTTCCTGGAAGGAATGACCGGCATCCGCCTGAACATGTCCCATTCCGGCTTAAAGAACAGCGAAAAACTCCTGGAACACTACCGCCTGGCTGCCCGCCGCGCCAACATCAGCCCAGAACTGCTGATTGATCTGCAGGGCCCGGAAATCCGTGTCGGCCTTCTTGATCAGCCATTCGTGCTGAAAAAGGCAGCATCCGTGTACCTGTGCTCCCAGGAAACCCTAGCGCAGGCAGGCTCTTTCTCCCCAGCCCCCCAAGGCATTTCTGCGCAAATCCCTGTGCCAGGCCATATCCTCCCCGCCCTGGAACCTGGAGACCATCTCCTGTTGGACGATGGGAAGCTGGAACTTGCCATCCATTCCCTAAGCCCCTTTGTCACGGCAACTGTCCTACGCGGCGGAACACTGCGGAGCAAAAAGAGCCTCAAAATTGTCGGCAAATCCCCTGCCGCCCCCGCGCTTACCGGCCAAGACAGGGAGAATATCCGCCTGGCCAAGGATTACGGCGTAACAGCCCTGATGCAGCCTTTTGTCACCCGCGGGGAAGAGCTCCTGGAGGTCAGGAAAGAACTTAGCAAAAACCATATGGAACATACCCGTATATTTGCCAAAATCGAAAATAAGGAAGGGATCCAAAACATCCGAGAAATCCTCCCCTATGCGGATTATATTGTAATCGCAAGGGGAGATCTGGGAAACGACATGCCCCTATGGCAGCTCCCAGCCGCCCAAAAGGAACTATCTGAGATTTGCCGTGCAGAGAAAAAACCATTCTTAGCCGTGACGCAAATGCTGGCATCCATGGCGGAAAGCCCCATCCCTACCCGGGCGGAAGTCTCCGATATTTTCCATGCCGTTGTGGATGGGGCGGACGCCGTTATGGCCACAAATGAAACGGCTGTAGGCAAATATCCAGCGGAAGTTATCCGTTATCTGGCAAAAACAGCAGAAGAAGGCCTGAAGTGGAGGGAACGACAGTGGAAACTCTGAATGGATAGAAAAAAGACAGGCTGGCATTCCATCCTTCCAGAATGCCAGCCTGCCCCTATTCCCTTATCATTTCCTGCTTTCTAAGTTCTTCGCAGCACCTTAGTTGTTAATCAGCTTGTCCTCTTCGTTGTTCCAGCTATAAAGCTTGCGCACTTCCTTGCCGATGGACTCTGCCGGATGCTCAGCAGCCTTCTTGCGCATAGCCTTAAAGTGTACCTGCCGCCCTGCCGGTGACATATCCAACAGGAACTCCTTAGCAAAAGACCCATCCTGGATATCCGCAAGGATTTTCTTCATCGCCTTCTTGGTATCCTCTGTGATAATCTTCGGCCCAGTGATATAATCGCCATACTCTGCCGTATTGGAGATAGAATAACGCATGCCTTCGAAGCCAGACTGGTAAATCAGGTCTACAATCAGCTTCATCTCATGGATGCACTCGAAATATGCATTCCTTGCGTCATACCCAGCCTCTACCAAGGTCTCAAAGCCTGCCTGCATCAATGCGCATACGCCGCCGCACAATACTGCCTGCTCGCCGAAAAGGTCTGTCTCGGTCTCGGTGCGGAAGGTGGTCTCCAAAACGCCTGCCCTTGCGCCGCCAATGCCCAATGCATAGGCCAATGCCAGATCCTGTGCCTTGCCGGTTGCATCCTGCTCTACGGCAATCAGGCAGGGAACGCCTTTGCCAGCCTGGTACTCGCTGCGCACGGTATGCCCTGGCCCCTTAGGCGCAATCATTGTAACGTCTACATCCTTCGGCGGCACAATTGCCCCAAAGTGGATGTTAAAGCCATGGGCAAACATCAGCATATTCCCAGCTTCCAGGTTCGGCTCAATGTCCCTCTTGTACATGTCTGCCTGCAGCTCGTCATTGATCAAGATCATAATGATATCTGCCTTCTTGGCAGCCTCATCGGCAGTGAAGACTTCAAATCCCTGTGCCTCTGCCTTTGCCCAGGACTTGCTCCCCTTATAAAGGCCGATGATGACATGGCATCCGGACTCCTTGAGGTTCAGCGCATGGGCATGTCCCTGGCTGCCATAGCCGATAATTGCAATTGTTTTTCCTTCTAACAAGGACAGGTTACAATCTTCCTGGTAAAATATCTTTGCCATTTTCTTATCCTCCTAAAATTTATAAAAAATAATGTACTTGCCTTATCACAATTCCCCTGGCGGCCCCCAAAGCAAAAACCGCAAGGGTTGGCATACCTAAAACGATCACACTCCTGCATCACATCCTCACAGAAGTGCAGAAAACCTGCGCAGCACAATGCATCCCTGCGCTATCAATTATAACAGCCATCCTGCCGCCCAATCAGAAATTCTAACACCAAAAAAGCCTCCGGTCAAGCCTAACCAAACATTTCTTAATCAAACATTTTTACATCGGAAGATCCCCTGGTCAGGCCGGTAATCCCTGTCCGGGCAAGCTCCAGGATCTCATAGCCCTCCAAAAGCTCCAGGAAGGCATCCAGCTTATTCTGGGTCCCAATCAGCTCAATCATCATCGAATCGTTGGTCACATCCACAATCTTTGTCTTAAAAATCTCTGCCAATGAAATCAGGCCCTGGCGCTCTTCGCTCTTTACGCCGATTTTAATCAAAATCAGCTCGCGGCATACGGAACTGCCTGGCTGTAATTTCTTAATGTCCACCACGTCTTCCAGTTTGGCAAGCTGCTTCTCAATCTGCTCTAAAATCAGTTCGTCCCCACTGGATACAATGGTAATCCTCGTAAACCTGGGGTCTGCCGTCACGCCTGCGGAAATGCTGTCAATGTTGTATCCCCTGCGGCTGAACAGGCCGGATACATGGCTGAGCACATTGGGGGTATTCTCAACCAAAATGGACAATGCCTGTCTTTCCATGCACAAAACCTGCCTTTCTGAATCCATACGTCTCCATATGTTTCATGATTACGAGATTAAGTTTAGCATAATAAAATTGTTTGTCAATAGATTCCGGCATCTGTTTTTCCCAATTTCCATACTTATTACTTTTATTTTCCATTACTTGTAGTTATGGCCATATTGTTTTTCTATAATCTGCTTAGATGACTGTTAAATGCTCTCTTTGGCCACACGAAGAATGCCCCTGCTGAATCGGCGCATCATACTCATCTATCATGATAATTGGCAGAATGCCATGGTGTTCGTCTGTCTTTTCAAAAAAATAAAGTTTTCTGCAAATTAAGAGGGAATGAGAGGATGAGGCTTACGGGACGCTGCGAAAGGGGGGCGCCCCCCTTCGGAAAATTCTGTCAAGTGTTATTTTATCTGTTTCTCTGCCAGCATGACCCTGCACCGCTTTTTATAGCAGGCTATCCCATACTTCAGGATATGCTCTACCCCATCGTCTTCCAGGTCATCTTCATATTTTGTATATTCAATCTGCTTTAATGCTTCCTTACATGCCGTGTCCAGATTTCCGTCATGGGCATATTTTACTTCTATTTATCATCCAAGAGTTTTCGATATGCTGCTTTATCATGTTCATTCAGATTTTCACTATCTAAAAGAAAATAGAACCTCGCTGCCACTTCCATGATAACTTGGACTACCTTTTGATAAGCCATCTCATAGCATCTTGCGTCAATTCCTTTCAGGGAAACGGAAATAACCGGGTATTTCCCCATATATTCCTCACAGAGCGCAGTTTCCTTTGAAATATCCAGCCCGTCAAACATACGTTTATCCCCACCCAGTGAGAAAAAGTGTTCCAGCATGCTCATATTCAGCGTTTTCCCAAACCTTCTGGGACGGGTGAACAGGTTCACTTCTCCCCAGTTGTGAAGGAGTTCCCGGATTAGTCCTGTTTTGTCGACATAGTAAAAATCCTCGGAACGGAGTTTTTCAAAATTATCAATCCCGATTGGCAGTTTCTTCTGTCTCATTTCCATCTCCTTCCACACTCCTTCCATCATCTTCAAACTATTTCTCTTCAGCACCGCAAGCTCCTTGTCTGCACCACCACCTCATAGGCGGAGCAGATTTTATCTGCCAGGCATACGAGGAACGCCGCCCGGCATCTGGGGAAGGAAAACAGGGTCAGCGGCCACATATGGCTGAGGATAATATTCCGTTCCATCGGCGTCAGGGGATAACGCCGCGAAGCTTCCTTAAGGGCAATCGCCGGGTGATGGAGGCCATGCAGCCGACCAGGATAACCGCCTTCATGCCAGTCATAGAGATAGAAGTCATGGAGAAATGCGCCCCGTACTAATTCTGAGTCTGGTGCGCCCACATGCAGGCGGCGGTTCAGGTAAAAGCTCAGGCGAGCAACGCTGACGACATGCTCATAGGTTGAAATCCTCCCATGCTGGATACAATGCTTCATCAGGGCAGCCTCCTTTGTCTCACTAAGGCCCTGCAGGTAATTCCTGATTTCCAAATTTTCCCGATGCGTAAGCCTTATGATTAACTTTCTTCTTTTCTGGACTTCCTGGCGCGTATGCCTTGCTTGGAAGCTTCTTCTTTTCCGCCTTTCCTGCTTATGGATGCCTTTCTGGCTTTTCCAGTTTGCAAAGATTGTTTTCCATCTTTTCATTTTATATCCTCTCCCTTTATGCCTTCCCGTTTCCCCTTCCCCCTGCGGAAAGAAAGCGCATTCTTCATCCTGCTCCCCAATTCCTTATGCGCCGGGAGACGGAAGGAAATAGACGACTTTAAAACCCTGGCCTGGATCCAATTGAGGGTGGAAACTGTCTTCCCCACCTCTTCCTTCGTCCTGCGCTCCCGGAACTCATCAAAAGAGATTTTTTCCTTCAGCGCCGCGAGCCCATCGGACAGGTTCTGCCGAGAATTTTCAATCCAGGCCTCATATTTTTCTGCAATTTGGGTATCAATTTCCCGCATAGTGGCCTCCAGCTTCTCATTGATCTGCGTCAGGGAGTCCGCTGTCAGCGCACAGTCTGCTGCAAATACTGCCATAAACAGCAGCGCTGCCAGTTCCTGGATATCCCTTGGCATCCAATCTGTGACCCTTACCATAAACGGCTGGATGCCATATAAGACAACCAGTCCCGCCACGCCAAAGCCAACGGAACAGGGAAGGCAGATACGCCCATGCAGGTTGAGCGGCAAATCGCTGTAATCCCACCAGACAGCATGGAACATTCGCTCCATCCCATAAGAGGTGGCATATTCCAAAACGGCCGAGCCTGCCATACAGGCAAAAAACACCGCCCATCCGCTGCCAAGCCCGCCGCAGAGCAAGACATCCAGCACAGCGCCAACCCCATAAATCGGGCAGTACGGCCCCATCAGTATTCCCCGGTTATCCCATTTCAAACTCTTAATGCTGCAATAAACCGTCTCATACACCCAGCCTATGATACTATACAAGATAAACCAGATAAATAACGCAGACACCTGCATAAGCCAAAAACCTCCCATCTGCAAACAACGTAATAACCTACTCCCTCCACAGCCCCTGTACGGACTTGCTGAGCCTGCCAAAAGCATAGGCATCCTACCCCCACAGCCCCTGTACGGACTTGCTCAATCTGCCAAAAGCATAGGCATCCTACCTTCTGCGGCTCTGCGCAGCCCCTGCAAAACTGCCATCCCAAAACTGCCTACTGTAAATATTTCTTAATATATTGCCCGGTGTAAGACCCTTCCACTTCTGCCACTTCCTCCGGTGTCCCCTGGGCAATCACGGTTCCGCCGCCATCGCCGCCTTCTGGGCCCATGTCAATAATATAGTCCGCCGTCTTGATTACGTCAAGGTTATGCTCAATAACCACAACCGTATTGCCGCCTTCCGCCAGCCGCTGCAGGATCTCCGTCAGCTTATGCACATCTGCAAAATGCAGCCCTGTCGTAGGCTCGTCAAGGATATAAATCGTCTTCCCTGTGCTGCGCCTGCTCAGTTCCGTCGCCAGCTTAATCCGCTGGGCTTCCCCGCCGGACAATGTCGTGGAAGGCTGCCCTAGCTTGATATAAGAAAGCCCCACATCATACAAAGTCTCAATCTTGCGCCGGATGGAGGGGACATTCTCAAAAAAGCCCAGCGCCTCCTCCACGGTCATGTTTAGCACATCATAAATGCTCTTCCCCTTATACTTCACTTCCAAAGTCTCGCGGTTATAGCGTTTCCCGCCGCAGACCTCGCATGGCACATAGACGTCTGGCAGGAAATGCATCTCAATCTTGAGGATGCCGTCCCCCGCACAGGCCTCGCAGCGCCCGCCCTTGACATTGAAGCTGAACCTGCCCTTGGCGTAGCCTTTGGCCTTGGCATCCGGCGTTGCCGCGAACAGATCCCGGATCTGGTCAAAGACGCCCGTATAGGTGGCCGGGTTAGAGCGGGGCGTACGGCCAATCGGGGACTGGTCGATGTCTATGACCTTGTCCAGCTGAGATATGCCTTCGATGGACTTGTGCTTCCCGGGGATTGTCCGGGCGCGGTTTAAGTCCCTTGCCAGCCGCTTATAGAGGATTTCATTGGTCAGCGAGGACTTCCCGGAGCCGGACACTCCCGTAATGCAGGTCATCACCCCCAGGGGGATTTTGACATTGATGTTGCGCAGGTTGTTCTCCTGTGCGCCCTTGATTTCCAGGTAACCCGTAGGCTTACGCCTGGAGCCTGGCACGGGAATCTTCACCTTGCCGCTTAAGTAAGCCCCTGTGATGGATTCCTTGCACTTCATAATCTCCTTCGCCGTTCCCTGCGCCACCAGACGACCGCCATGCTCCCCTGCGCCCGGCCCGATATCCACGATATGGTCTGCCGCCAGCATCGTGTCCTCGTCATGCTCTACCACAATCAGCGTATTCCCCAGATTTTTCAGGCTTTTCAGCGTATGCAGCAGCTTGTCATTGTCCCGCTGGTGGAGGCCAATACTGGGCTCATCCAAAATATAGGCCACGCCTACCAGGCCGGAGCCAATCTGCGTCGCCAGGCGGATACGCTGGGCTTCCCCGCCGGAGAGGGTACCAGTTGCCCGTGCCAGCGTCAGGTAGTCCAGCCCCACATCTACCAGGAAGCCGACCCTGGCGCGGATTTCCTTCAGCACCTGCGCCCCAATCATTTTCTGCTGCTCCGTCAGCTCCAAATCCCCCAGAAACGCATGCAGCCTGCGGATGGACAGATCGGTAACTTCATGAATATTTTTCCCTGAAACCGTCACCGCCAGGGCTTCCCGCTTCAGGCGCTGCCCCTTGCAGGTCTTGCAGGGCGTAACGCGCATAAAGGATTCATATTCCTGCTTCATGGCATCGGAACCTGTCTCCCGGTAACGCCTCTGCACATTCCGTATCAGCCCCTCGAAGGCCACGTCATAGACGCCTTCCCCCCGCTGCCCCTTATAGTGGATCTTCACTTCCTTGCCGCCCGTGCCATGGAGCAGAATCTGCTGCACCTCCTTCGGCAGTTCCTGGAACGGCGTGTCCAAACGGAACTGATACTCTTCCGCCAGGGCAGTCAGGATGGCATTCGTAAAGCTCCCCTTATCCGTACAGGACTGCCAGCCCGTCACCTGGATTGCCCCATCCGCAATGCTTAAGGACTTGTCCGGTATCATCAGTTCCTCGTCAAACTCCATCTTATACCCCAGCCCAAAGCAGTCCGGGCAGGCGCCAAACGGGTTGTTGAAGGAAAAGCTCCGCGGCTCAATTTCATCAATGCTGACCCCGCAGTCCGGGCAGGAAAAGCTCTGGGAAAAATTAATCGGCTCCCCGCCAACGACATCCACCATCAGCAGCCCTTCCGCCAGCCCCAGCACCGTTTCCACGGAATCCGTCAGGCGCTTCTCAATCCCTGGCTTCACCACCAGGCGGTCGACCACAATCTCGATATTGTGCTTGATATTTTTGTCCAAGGGAATCTGCTCCGTCAAATCATAGATGTTCCCATCCACCTGTACCCGCACATAGCCGCTGCGCTTGGCCTGCCCAAATAACTTCTGGTGCATGCCCTTGCGGCCACGCACGACTGGCGCCAGAAGCTGGATACGTGTCCCCTCCGGCAGGGCCAGGATCTGGTCAACCATCTGATCCACGGACTGCTTCTTAATCTCCTTGCCGCAGACCGGGCAGTGGGGAATGCCAATCCGCGCATATAGCAGGCGGAAATAATCATAAATCTCCGTCACTGTCCCCACCGTAGACCTGGGGTTGCGGTTTGTGGATTTCTGGTCAATGGAAATGGCTGGGGAAAGCCCCTCGATTTTCTCCACATCTGGCTTCTCCATCTGCCCCAGGAACTGCCTGGCATAGGAAGAAAGGGATTCCATATATCTGCGCTGCCCTTCCGCATAAATCGTGTCAAAGGCCAGCGAAGACTTGCCAGACCCGCTTAAGCCCGTCAGCACGATAAATTCATTGCGCGGGATGTCTACATCCAGGTTTTTTAAATTATGCTCATTGGCTCCTCTGATTTTAATGTACTGCTTTTCTGCTTTCGCCATTTTGGGTAACTCCTTCTTTCCATTTTGGACTATTTTTATCATCTTGCCTCATTTCGTGATGGAAGCCACACATCCTGTCCCGCCCTCACATATCCCGCAAGTTTTTCTTCAGCTCTATCATCTTATCACGCAGCTCTGCCGCTGCTTCGAAGTTCAATTCCGCTGCCGCCGCCTGCATCTTCTTCTGCACTTCCCCAATCAGTTTCTCCAGTTCTTTCTTGCTCATAGATTCCGGATCCTTCTGGAAGCGGTATTCTTCCTTGGCGACCTTCTTGGAAATACTGATCAATTCCCGCACAGACTTGCGTATCGTGGTAGGCGTAATCCCGTGCGCTTCATTATATGCCTCCTGCTTGGCGCGCCTGCGGTTTGTCTCCTCAATTGCCGCGCGCATAGAATCCGTCATGCTGTCTGCATACATAATCACATGCCCTTCCGCATTACGCGCCGCGCGGCCAATCGTCTGGATCAGGGAAGTCTCTGACCGCAGGAAGCCTTCCTTATCCGCATCCAAAATTGCCACCAAGGTGATTTCCGGGATATCCAACCCTTCACGCAGCAGGTTAATGCCGACTAGCACGTCAAATACATCCAGCCGCAAATCGCGGATAATCTCCGCGCGCTCCAGCGTGTCGATATCGGAGTGGAGATACTTCACGCGGATGCCCACTTCACGCATATAATCCGTCAGATCCTCTGCCATCTTCTTTGTCAGCGTGGTTATTAATACCTTATTCTTCGCCTCTATTTCCTTGTGGACTTCGCCAATCAGATCGTCAATCTGCCCCTCCACCGGGCGCACTTCCACCTTGGGATCCAACAGCCCCGTAGGCCGGATAATCTGCTCCGCCCGCAGCAGCTCATGCTCTTTCTCATAGACATTCGGCGTGGCGGACACAAACAGCATCTGGTCAATCTTGCCCTCAAACTCCCCAAAATTCAGCGGGCGGTTGTCCTTGGCCGATGGCAGGCGGAAGCCATAGTCCACCAAGGTCGTCTTCCGCGACTGGTCGCCGGCAAACATGCCCCGCACCTGCGGAATCGTAATATGGGACTCATCGACAATAATCAGAAATTCCTCTGGGAAATAATCCATCAGCGTATTTGGCGGGACGCCCTCTGGCATCCCTGCCAGATGCCTGGAATAATTCTCAATCCCGCTGCAAAATCCCGTCTCCCGCAGCATCTCAATGTCAAAATTCGTACGCTCCGCTATCCTCTGCGCCTCCAAAAGCTTGTCCTCCCCCTTGAAATAACGCACCCGCTCCTCCAGCTCCTTCTCAATCTCCACAACAGCCCTGTTTATCTGCTCCTGGGGCACCACATAATGGGAGGCAGGGAAAATGCTGATATGCTCCAGCCTGTTCTTGGCCTCCCCTGTCAGCACGTCAATTTCGGTAATACGGTCAATCTCATCCCCGAAAAACTCCACACGCACAGCCGTCTCCCCACGGTCAGCCGGAAAAATCTCCAGCACATCCCCCCGCACCCGAAATGTCCCCCGGTGGAAATCCATATCATTGCGGGTATACTGCGTGTCAATCAGCCTTCGGATTACCTCATCCCTATCCCTGCTCATGCCCGGGCGCAAGGATACCATCATCTTCTCAAAATTCTCTGGCTCGCCAAGCCCATAAATGCAGGACACGCTGGAAATAATAATCACGTCCTTACGCTCAATCAGCGATGCTGTGGCAGAAAGCCTAAGCTTGTCTATCTCCTCATTGACAGAGGAATCCTTGGCAATGTAGGTATCCGAAGAAGGAACATAAGCCTCCGGTTGGTAATAATCATAGTAGGACACAAAATACTCCACCGCATTCTCAGGGAAGAACTCCTTGAACTCGCCATAGAGTTGGGCAGCAAGGGTCTTATTGTGCGCTATTACCAAAGTCGGTTTGTTGAGCTGCTGGATGACGTTTGCCATCGTGAAAGTCTTGCCGGAGCCTGTGACCCCCAGTAAAGTCTGGAATTGGTTGCC
>CAJTNT010000039.1 GCA_910577785.1 uncultured Lachnospiraceae bacterium
ATTCAGTTGTCAATTTTCAGTTGGTATCTCATTCATTGAGATTCCGAGAAGTTATTTATGGCCTCTTGGATTTCCGGCAAGGACTTCCTATCTTCTGTGCTTTTCTCTACACGCACACATTTATATACCCACAAAACAGAAGGATCACTGGCTGGTATTTCATTATCCGTTGCAAGCATAATGAAATCACCATTCATTAGTCCTGAGAACATTATGTCATCTTCTGTATCCAAATTAAATAAAGAATTCTCACTATTTTCTACGTTCAAAAAGAAGGGAACTCCGCTATCAGCCCTCATATAATAACCTTTACAGAAACCTTCATAATCAGAAAAATCCTGAAAATTTGGGCTACTAGTTTCCCTAGTATTTTGACTGGCAGGCTGCTCGCTTGGTTCCTTATCCTGAACTACAATAATTACAGTAAGGGCAATACATACAATCGCCGTAATGCCAAACAGTATCCATGGAACTGCTAGTTTTTTCTGCTCATAGCCATCCTCCTAACCCTGAATATTTCCTTAAAAAAGGCTGTACATTTAGGTAGTATGCGATTTCCGAAGCTTTTACAAAAACACTAAAATATGGTGCTTGCATCGCACCTGAGCTTATTATTCCACATGGCACATACTCGTTATTGGCATATGTATACACAATTCCTCCACTATCGCCTTCTTTGCTAAATTCCCCTTCAACCCTTACACGATTCCTAAAAGCAACACCACTCAATGTTGAATTGTAGGTATTATGTGAAACAGTACCCGATGTCTTATATGTAGTTGCCCCACATTTATAGACAACCCTGCCTTTGGGAATACCTCCCATGTATGAATCTCTTTTAAGCTTATTCTCATATCTATTTCCGGCTGCGTCATAACATGTCTTTGACCCAATTGCATCCTACCTGGTTTTTTATTCCCGTTCCTAACTTTCCCGTTCCTGCCTGGTTTCCATTCTTTTTCCTCATTTGTAAAACACCCCCATGCCGTACTGCCTTGTGAAACAGCTTTGCTTTTTCTCTATCTTCACCGTATCTATTTTAATATCTCTGTATTTATTACTATATACCTTTTTATCCTATTATCAATAGACGATTGGTAAATTTTTGCAAAAAACAGCAATATTTTTCTATTTTTTAGCAAATATAGCTGTTGGCCCCTTATTTATCTTTCTATTTATTTTTCATTACTATTATTTATCCTTCTGCAGTGTTCCAAGCAGGCACTCCATCTCCCCATAAACAGCAGCAGATGTCCTCCTGCATTTCTTGTGAAAAAGAATTTTTAGTGGTGTTTTACACAAAAAATCAAGAATTCTTTGCACTTGGCAGCTCCACACTAAATACCGTCCTCCCCTCCTGGCTCTTAGCCCAGATGCGTCCCTGATGCAGGCGCACAATCTCTTTGGCAATTGCCAGCCCCAGGCCTGCCCCGCCCGTGCTGCTCTGCCGGGCGCTGTCCAGCCGATAAAACTGCTCAAACACACGTTCCAGCTTTTCCTTGGGGATGGTCGCCCCGCTGTTCTCCACCTGAACCGTTACCTTGCCGCCTGCAGACATGGCACGGACAGCAATGACGCCGCATTCCTCGCTATACAGCACCGCATTCCGCAGCAGGTTGTCAAATACCCGCTGCAGCTTGTCTGGATCGCAGGATATCGTAATATGCTCTGGCTCTACATCCAGCCTGCATACCAGCCCCTTCTCCTTCAGCATCGGATGGAACTCATACACCGTCTGTTCCAGCATACGATCCAGCGAAACGGTGGATATCTCCAATTCCAGATGGGTGATGTTAAACCTGGTAATCTCAAAAAATTCATTAATCAATTCTTCTAACCGTTCTGCCTTGGCCAGTGAAATCGAGAGGTATTTTTCCCGTAATTCTGGGGAAATCATCTGCTCTTCTTTCAGCAGCGTAAGGTAGCCGATTACGGAAGTCAACGGCGTCTTCAAGTCATGGGCAAGGTACACCACCAGGTCATTTTTCCTCTGCTCGGCCTCTTTCGCCAGCTGTTCATTGCGGCGGATCTGAATCTGCACTTCATTCATATGCTGCTCCACCTCACGCAGCTGAGGGCGCAGCTGTATGAGGCCCTCATCCCTTGCCAGGGCTTCCATAGCGTCTATCACTTCCTGGAAATAGTTTAAAAGGGTAATCCAATAGAAGACGCCGATTCCCAGAAGGCCTGCCAGAAAGAGGAAGGCCACAAAAATGCCTTGGTTTTCCGATATCCAGTGAAGCAAGGGATAGAAGCCTTCCGTGCCATACCAGGTGTAAGCACCCAGCAGGGATTTGCCCACCAACAAGCAGGCGATCAGGACAGCTATACACAGGAGAGCCGCACGGAGCATTTTCAGGAAAAAACGGCGGAGGATGATCGATCTGATACGTTTTCTTGTGTGCATTTTTGGTTGTGTCTTTGTTTGTGCTTGCAATTCCAATGTTCTGAGGAGCCCTTTCTGTTCTATAAAATAAAACGTTTGATAAATCCCTAATCTATTCGGTAGCCTACGCCCCATACCGTTTTGATAAACTTCTGGTTGCGGTAAGAATCCTGCAGTTTTTCACGGAGCCTGCCAATGTGAGCCATTACGGTATTATTGTGTTCAAAGTATTTCTCTTTCCATACGGCCTCAAAGAGTTCCTCAGATGAGACTACCTCGCCCTGATGGCTGCACAGATACCAGAGGATGGAAAATTCCAAGGGGGTCAGGGCAAGGTTTTTGCCGTATAGGGTACACTGGTGGGTACGCTCATTGATTGCCAGGCCGCGGATTTCAATTTCTTCCTGGGGGCGCGGCTGTGCTTCTGCCGCTGGATCCTGCAATGGCGCAGAAGCCTCCCCGCGATTGTAATGGCGGTACCTGCGCAGCTGGGTTTTTATGCGGGCAACGACTTCCAACGGGTTAAAGGGCTTGGTGATATAGTCGTCTGCGCCCAGCATCAGGCCCTGGATTTTATCCACGTCCTCTACCCGGGCAGTCAGCATGATAATAGGGAAAAAATGATTCTTGCGGATGTCTTTGCAGAGCTGGAAGCCGTCCACATCAGGCAGCATCACGTCCAGAAGCGCCAAATCAATCTCGCTATGAGCCACACATTCTGCGGCATCCTTCCCCTGGTAAAACTTGTGTACTTGATAGCCTTCATTTACCAGGTAGAGTTCCAGCAAATCAGCCACTTCCTGTTCATCATCAACTACCAAAATTCTATCGGCCATTTTGCCTCTCTCCTTCCTGCGCTATGCAATGGAAATTTCCGGGAATTATATCTGGCTGTGCGGCTGGCAAAGCAGATGCCGCTCCTGGCAAGCCAGCTGATATTGCACACGAAAGTTCCTGTCATGGGAACCGGTTTCTAATTGGGGGGCAGTTCTGCCAGGATATCTGGGAACAGCTCTATGCTCCTCCTTAAGATTCCCTGCAGATAGGCGATGGCAATTCCATAATTGGTCATTGGGACGCCCTGGTCTTTGGCGCATTTCAAACGGTATTTCATTTCACGCTCATTCAGCATACAGCCGCCGCAATGGATGATCAGCTTGCAGCCTGCAAGATCCTCTGGGAACTCTGTGCCGGAGGTAAGGGCAATATCTAGCTTTTTATGGGTATAACCCGCCAGCCAATGGGGAATTTTCACAGAACCAATATCGCCGCACTGCCGATGGTGGGTACAGCCTTCGGAAATGAGGACTTTATCCCCATCCTGGAGGCCTTCTATGGCAGCCGCCCCCTGCACCGCGGCTTTTAAATCTCCCTTATAGCGGGCGAACAGGATAGAAAAAGAGGTCAGCGGCACATCCTCTGGCGTATCTGCATGGACTTTGGCAAAAGCCTGGCTGTCGGTAATCACCAATGCCGGCTTCTTTCCCAGCTGCCTCAATGTCTCTTTGAGCTGCCATTCCTTTACGACAATGGCGGCGGCATCTGACTCCAGGATATCACGGATGGTCTGCTGTTGGGGCAGAATCAGCCTGCCCTTGGGCGCGGCATCATCAATCGGCGTCACCAGCACCACAAAATCCAGCGGCTGTATCAAATCGCCAATGATGCGCCTGTCTGGTTCCTTGCGGACGGCGAGGCCCGCAATCTTATCCTTTAGCTCCTGTATCTGGTATCCTGTCTTAGCGCTGACAGCAATAACAGCCTCTCTGCCAAGGGAGCCCTCCATCTGTTTCAAGGATTCTGACAGCTCTCCCACACATATATCTGCCTTATTCATTGCGACTACGAATGGAATCTCCTTCTCCTGGAACAGCCCCGCAAGCTGCCGCTCTGCCTCTGAAATCCCTGCCGTCCCATCTACCACCAATACCGCCACGTCCGTTTTGTTCAGTACCTGCCTGGTTTTGCGTATGCGCAGTTCGCCTAATTCCCCACTGTCGTCAATCCCTGGGGTATCTATGATTACGGCCGGCCCCATCGGCAATAACTCCATTGCCTTCTGCACCGGATCGGTTGTGGTACCCTTTATCTCTGATACTACCGCCAACTCCTGGCCTGTCACTGCATTTACAATGCTGGATTTCCCTGCATTCCTCCTGCCAAAGAACCCAATATGGATACGGTCAGAGGAAGGCGTACTGTTTAAGCCCATAGTCTGCTCCTTTCATACCTTTGAATATGCTGCCTTGCTGCTTACCCCGCTCAGTTTCCCAATCTTCCCAGAGAGGGCGCTGATGATATCCTGCGGCGCATCCACTGCAATGCTTATTATATTAATCCCTTTCTTTGGATAGGGGATTCCCATCCTGCCGATAATATATTCTCCATACGCATGGAGGATCTGGTTCAGCTCTTCAATGGAAGCCGGATCCTCCACAATAATGCCAATCATTGCCACTCTTGATTCCATGTATTTCCCTCCCTTCTACTGCTGCTTTTGTCATTTATTCCCATGAAAAAGCAGCCCTTCCCCATTTCTCCAAAGACCGCAGCCCTGCACCATAGGAAAATAGCTCAAACTTTATTTTAGGGAATACGATTCTCTTTCCTGTGAAATACCCAAAACAAGCCAATGCAGGCAAGAATACCAACTACGTAAGGAACGCCGCCCAAAAACGCAAGGCTTGGCGGTGCGCTCCATCCCTCATAATCCCTTCCCCATTGAAAGCTGCAATATTGATAACTGACATCCGCGCACATAATGTCCGACAACAAAACAGCCACAGCCAGGCATATCCGCTTCCCAATTTTAAACTGTTTCATCTGCTTTCCCTCTCTTTCCTCCTGCATAGATACAACCGCTTCCACAGCGGCCGTTGAGCCGCCCCCCCCCAAAAGGCAACTCCCCATACGTCTGCCTCTCCCCCTTTTTCACTCATCAAATTCCACCGTCACAAAAAAACCCTTCGGCGTCTCATGCACCTTCACAACCCTGCCCTCCGTGGACTTCAGCCGCTCGCCAAAACTAAAATTCGCCGACATCGCATAAGCCTTCCCTAAGGTATAATAATAAGAACTAGGCAGCCGCCCTTCGGTAACGGGCAGGATATCCCCTTCCTTCAGCAGGCCTGTCCGCTCCATCTTAAATTCCATCTGCCGCATCCTGGCATCCCTCCTTTTCCCCTCCCCCAATCCATTACACGCGTGTAGCAGATTCCATGTCCCTTTCCTGGGTCCATCCTTAGCGTTTCCTCCAAGTCGCCGGCGTAAACAGCAGCAGCAAGGGGAATAATTCCAGCCGCCCCGCCAGCATGTCGAACATCAGCACATATTTCGCCGGCTGGGAATAGACTGTAAAATTGCTGGCCGGCCCTACCTGCCCCAGCCCAGGCCCGATATTGTTGAGCGTAGCGGCCACCGCAGTAAAATTGGTCGTAAAATCCAGGTTATCCAATGAAATCAAAAGCGCCGACGCCCCATAAATCAGGATATAGGCAATAAAAAACACCGAAATGGACCGCAGCACGTCCTTCCCCACCACATGCTGCTCAAAATGCACCTGGCGGATACGCTTGGGATGGATTAAATGGGAAAGCTCATTTTTGACCAGCTTCATCATAATGATAACCCGGGAGACTTTTATCCCGCCTCCCGTGCTGCCTGCGCAGGCGCCGCAGAACATCAGCAGCACCAGGATAAACTTGGAGAACTCCGGCCATTGGCCAAAGTCTGCCGTAGAGTAGCCAGTCGTAGTAATCACCGACGCCACCTGAAAGGCCACATGATGAACCGCTTCAAATATAGATGCAAAGCTGCCCCTGACATTAATGGCAATCAAGGCTACCGCCCCGGCGATAATCCCCAGGTAATAGCGCATTTCCTCGTGGCGCAAGGCCTGCAGGGGCTTCCTGCTCCACACCAGATAGTATACATTAAAATTAATTCCAAACAAAATCATAAATATTGTAATCACAGTCTGGGATGCCATCGGATAGCTGGCAATGCTGTCATTTAATACGCCAAACCCTCCCGTGCCTGCCGTGCCAAAGGACAGGGTCAGGGCTGCAAAAGGATCCATCCCTGTAAGCAGGAGCAGGATAATCTGGATAATCGTCAGGAAAATATACATTTCATAGAGGATCCTGGCCGTATGCTTGACCCTCGGAACCAATTTCCCCACCGTGGGCCCCGGGCTTTCCGCACGCATCAGGTGCATATTGTAGCCTCCTGCAAGCGGCAATACCGCCAAAATCAGCACCAGCACCCCCATACCGCCAATCCAGTGGGTGAAACTGCGCCAAAAGAGGTTGCATTTTGACAATGCTTCCACATTTCCCAAAATACTGGCGCCCGTTGTCGTCAGCCCGGAAATGGTCTCAAACAGCGCATCCGTATAGGAGGGGAACTCCCCGGAAAAAAACAGGGGCAGCGCCCCCGTAAGGCTTAGCACAATCCAGCTGGCAGACACTGCCACAAAACCCTCCCGGGCATAGAATACATTGCTCTTTGGCTTCTTTAATTTCCCTAGGAACCCCAGGAGCAGGCAGCCTGCCAGCACCGCGGCATAGGCCCACCCCTCCGGTTCCCGGCAGATGATGGCCACCAGGCAAGGCAGCGCAAGGAATATCGCCTGAAATTCCAATACACGGCATAGAATATAACGAATAATCGAATAGTTCATCGTTCCCCCTCCTGCCTATTTTAAGATATCACGTAAGTCATGGAAACCCTTGTTGGTGGTAACAACCACAACGGTATCGCCGACCTCAATCGTATCCTGGCCTCCGGGGGTAATGATCGTGCCCCTGCGGTTAATGCAGGCAATCAGCAGGTTTTCTTTTAACTGCAGTTCTTTCAGCGGCACCCCTACCAGCTCGGAGCGCTCCCGTACACGGAACTCCAATGCCTCTGCCTTGCCGTCAATCAGCCGGTACAGCGTCTCCACATTGCTGCCGATGGAATTCTGCATGGCACGGACATACTGGAGGATATACTCTGATGTAATATGCTTCGGATAGAGGACGCTCCCCAAATCCAGCTTGTCAATAATCTCGTCATAGTCAATCCTATGTACCTTGGTAATCGTCTTGGCCTTGGAAACACTCTGGGCAAAAAGGCTCAGCATGATATTTTCCTCATCCAGGCTGGTCCATGACACGAACGAATGAGCCTGGACCAGCCCTTCCTCATAGAGCAGATTGCGCTCCGTCCCATCCCCATGGATAATCATCGCCTGGGGCAGAAGGTCGCTCAGCTCATTGCAGCGTTCCTTATTCTGTTCAATGATTTTAATGCTGATTCCCATTGGCAGCAGCTGTTTGGCCAAATAATAGGTCGTCTCCCCGCCGCCTACGATCATGCAGCTTTTAATGCGGTTGGTGGCCATGCCGATTTTGCGGAAAAACTCATTGGCCTTCTTCGAAGAGGCCACCACCGTAATCACATCCTTTTCCTGCAGCTCAAAATTTCCAGAAGGGATATAGACCTCTTCTCCCCGCTCCACCGAACAGATCAGCACGTCACAATGCAGGCCATTGGAAATATAAGTCAGCGGCTGCCCGCTTAGCACGGAGCCTTCGCTAATCTTACACTGCAAAAGCTCTACCCTGCCCTTGGCAAAGGTGTCCACCTTAATTGCTGAGGGGAATTTCAGCAGGCGGGCAATCTCACTGGCCGCCGCATACTCGGGATTAATGACCATCGACAGCCCCAGCTCTTCCTTAATGTATCCAATCTCCCGGTTATAAATCGGGTTACGTACCCTGGCAACCGTATTGCATCCCCCTGTCTTCCTGGCAATCAGGCAGCAGAGCAGGTTCAGTTCATCCGATGTGGTAACTGCAATCAGCAGATCCGCATCCTCAATGCCTGCCTCATTCTGCACGTTAAAGCTTGCCCCATTCCCTACGACGCCCATTACATCAAAGCGGTTGGCAACACTTTCCGCTCTCTGGGCATCCATATCAATCACAGTAATATTATGGCCTTCCTGGCTTAACTGTTCTGTCAGGGTCGCGCCTACATTCCCGCAACCCACTATGATTATCTGCATGTCAACCTCCAGTAATCTCCGGCAGATCTCTGTCGTTTTTTAACAATCGTATTTCTTTAACAAGCCAACTCCAATGGGATATGGGCCCGTATGGACGCCAATGGTCGCCCCAATCTGAAAAATTTCCACATTTTCATATTGAGAATATGCCTTTAGGGAAGCCAGCAGCCGATCCCGAAACCCCACCGCCTCCTCATAATCATACCCATAGCCTACTACTATCCGGTAGCTGTCCGGGGACTCCCCCATTTTACGGAAATGCTCCCTTGTCTGGTCAACCAGCCGCGCCATCCCTTTTTTGCGGCTCCGGGTAATCCCCGTGGGAAAAATCTCTCCCTCACGCAGCATAATCAGCGGCTTGATCCCCAGGGTAGAGGCTGCCGTCCCCATTACCTTGCCAATCCTCCCGCCATGGATCAGATATTCATAATTCCCCACAGTAAAGATAATCCTCCCGGTCGGCTTGATACGCTCAATCCCCGCCAGCGTCTCTTCAAAAGACAGGCCTGCCTGCTGCATCCGCACGGTTTCCAGAGCCAGGATTCCCTGGAGCACGGTATTGACCATCGTGTCAACCACTTGGATGCGGATATGCGGATATTCCTCCGCCAGCAAATCTGCCGCCGTCTTAGCTGAATTATATGAACCGCTGAACTTGGTCGTGATACACAGGCAGATAATATCCTTCCCATCCCTGGCATATGGGGTAAATGCCTCCACATAGTCCTGCACAGAAGGAAGGGAAGACTTGGGGAATTTATCTGGATCATCCACCATCTCCTGGTAGAACTCCCGGACACTGATTTCCTCAATTTCCTTCTGATACGTTTTCCCATCAAAGGTCACATAAAAGGGCACTACCTGGATCCCTGCCATTCTTGCCCTCTCTTCTCCTAAATCACAGGAGCCGTCCGTAATAATCTGATATGCCATAGGCTTTCTCTCCATTTTCCAAATTTCGCTGAATCATTACAATATTATGATAAAACTTCCTGTGGCTTATTATAGACCCTTTTGTATAAAAAGAAAAGGGCATTTGCCACTTTCCAAAAATTTAATACACACAGGATGCATGAAACGCGCAGTTCAGCGCCTTCCTGAGCCGTGAATAATAACTATGCGTCCTTTCCTTACTCCAAAAGTTTCAAATTTCCATCACAATTTTTGGTTATACTACTTTATAATAATAGGTAGCTTTTCCCTATAAACGCAGGATTCTCCCGCACACCAAGGGGAAGGGCATCTGCCCCTGCAGACAATTCAGGGGCATTTTTAGCGGAACCAGATAACCTTTATCAAGGAAAGAAAGCACCTATGGAAAAAACAACTGTTTTAATTATTGAAGACGAAGCTAAATTACTAAAGACCCTGTCTGATTACCTCACGATTCACCAATACCGTGTACTCCAGGCTTCCAATGGGCTGGATGGGATCCAGCAGTTCTCGAGCCACCATGCAGAGATCGACATTATCCTTCTGGATATTATGCTCCCCTTCGCAGATGGCTTTGAAGTACTCAAGCAGATCCGCATGCGTTCGAACGTGCCTGTCATCCTTCTGACCGCCAAGGAAGATGTGGAAGACCAGTTAAAGGGTTTCTCCTGCGGTGCCGATGATTATATTGTGAAGCCTTACACGCTTTCCATTGTCAAGGTACACATTGAAGCCATCCTCAAAAGGCTGGGGCATGGGCAGGACTGCCTCTATGCAGGCGATATACGGGTTGAGTGCAAGGCACAGAAAGTATTTGTAAATAATCAGTTTATAGAAACTACCCCCAAGGAATTCGAGCTTCTGCAGATGTTCATCAAGCACCAGGGTACGGTCCTAACCAGGGATAACATCCTTGATGACATCTGGGGCTACCAGTATGTCGGGGATATACGCACTGTGGACACCCTGGTGAAGCAGCTCCGCAAAAAGCTGGGCGACACCTCCTATATACGGACAGTCTATGGCGTAGGATATTGTTTCGAGGTGAAAAGAAATGAGAAAAAAGATTAGGGGATGGCTGTTCCTGTCACAGGGTATCTATCTGGTTATGCTTTCCTGTGGCTATTTACTGCTTTACTTTTTTTTCTTCCCCATTTATTACAACTGGATCAAAGATAAGCAAATCGCCAACGCCTATCTGGACATACAGGATTTGGATTTGGGAAATCTGGATGAAAATGATTTTTCTTCCTTTGCCATATACGAAAATGAAGGGCTGACCTTCAGCATCGCAAATCAGGATATGGTGCCTGTCTATACGTCCAAAAAACCGTCTGAGTTTTATGTGAACAGGAATATTGCAACAAAACTAGATGCTTTTTCCAAAACTCCAGACATCATCCACCGCAGCACCAAACTTCAGGAGGCTACTAAGCTGCGTGGGATTATTACGCAAAAGGGCATATCCTATTACATTGTTATCAAGGACGCTTCTCTGCGGGACAGTGGAGGGAACATCACTGCCCAGTTCCTCCTGGGAACCATCGGCGTACTGCTATTGTTGAGCTTCTTTAGCATATGGAGAATATCCAAACACTTCTCCAGGCCCATTGAGCGCCTTGCTTTTGTAGCTGAGAAAATTTCCTCTAAGGACTTCAGCGTTCATGCTGATGAAAATGCTGAATATGAAGAAACCGTCCGCCTTGCCAAGAGCCTGAACCTGATATCGGAGCAGTTCCAGCAGAACCTGGGGCAGATTGAGGGAAACCGCAAGCAATTTATCCAGCAGAATGTGCAGCAGGAACGCCGGGATAAGCTGCAGAAGGACTTTATCGCCAATATTTCCCATGAACTGAAGACGCCCCTGGCCGTCATCTCCAGCCAGACAGAGATGATTGCCTATGCCGGGGAAGACGACCGGGAATATTACTTGTCTTCCATCCAGGAGGAAATCGCCAAAATCACCAATATGGTCAGCGGGCTTCTAAATATGTCCACCTTTGACCGCCAAATGGAGAATATGATAGAAAAAACGCTGGATATGAAGGAAATCCTGGAATATATCATTATGAAATATGATGGCCTGATCCAAAAGAAAATGCTGCATTTGGATGTATTCTTAGAAGATCAGTGCCTGATCCTCGGCGACCGTGAATACATTGAGCAGGCGGTGAACAATTACATGATGAATGCTTTCGAACACACGGAGATGGGCGGGCATATCCGGGTCACTCTGCGCAAGCAAAAGACAGATATCCGCGTAGGGGTCTATAATTCCGGGCAGCCTATCCCTGCCAAGAATGTGGAGCAGATTTGGAACGGTTTTTTTACAACCAAGAAAAAAAATGCCGATGCATTTTCCCATGCGGGGCTTGGGCTATATATTGTCCAAAGCGTCATTACCATGCAGAACGGGGAATGCGGTGTAGAAAACCTCCCAGAAGGCGTGGAGTTCTGGTTCACGCTGCCGCAGAAGGAATAGAACATGGAAGCGCCTTATGAATGAGGCCGGGCCATCCCCTGGACTGCCTGCCGATGGGGATGGCCCGTTTGCTGTCAGCAGACACACATGCAGGCGCCTCACTTCTCCCCGCACACCTGAAAGAGATAAAATTTCAGGTAATAGGATGGAAATGCCTGCCTTACCTTTGTAATTGCCTGCATTAAGAATTGTATTTTCACTTCATCTTTGTCAAAAAAATGCTTTCACATACGCTAAAGTCTTTTTTAATAAGTCTTCTGGCATTCTCTCCACAAACTGTATATTCCTGCTGATTACATCCAAACACTTCATATGTTCTGTCAATATCACACCCATTGTTTTCGTTCTATTATCTAACGGAATATGTAGCGGAAATTTGTTGCTTGTATTAGTAATTGGACATACCACAGCAAATTTAGTTCTTATAAAAAACTGCTCATTACTGATAACTACTCCAGGTCTTCTTCCTGCTTGCTCGTGCCCTGATTGTGGGCTAAAATCCAAAAATACAATATCACCTTGCTTCGGATTATACATTACCACACTTCCTTCCCAGCAGGAGAACCCCAATCAAATTCCTCTGTTTCATATTCTCCGTCATAATCTTTGAATATATCTTCCAAAGTAAGTCCCTTTTTCTCTTTAATTTTTGTAATCACAATATTATCATCATCCCTGTTAATTTCCACAAGATCATTTTCTCCCATCCCCACTGCCTCCAGGAATGCTTTTGGTATTCTTATCCCCTGTGAATTTCCCCATTTCTGAATGGTTGCTTGCATAAAACCATCTCCTTTCTTATATTTAGTATATACAATAGTATATACATTGTCAATGACATTATGTAAAAGGAAAATCTCTTTCGTATTATTCCAACGGTTTCTCTTCTGTATTTCCCATCAAACAATCTTACTTAATCAAGGCCACAACCGCAAAGCAATGGCTTTGCACTTTTTCATTTATAACTTATTTTTTCTTTAATGTAACAGAAACCAAGCAAACACTGTATTTTCAGCCTTTCTGCGCCTCACTTCTCCCCGCACACCTGAAAGAGATAAAATTTGAGGTAATAGGATTCCTCCGCCGCCCACAGGATGGGGTGGTCTGGAGCCTGGGTGCGGTATTCCACCTGGCGGAGCCGTTTGTGGGCGCTGGCGGCTGCCTGGCGGATTGTTTTGGTAAACAGCTCGTAATCCATAAAATGCGAGCAGGAGCAGGTGGCAAGGAAACCCCCGTCACGGACGAGCTTCATTGCCCGCAGGTTGATTTCCCGGTATCCTTTGACAGCATTCTTAATGGAATTGCGGGATTTGGTAAATGCCGGGGGATCCAAAATCACCACGTCAAACTTCTCTCCCTTCCGTTCCAATTCCGGCAGCAATTCAAACACATCCGCACATTGGAACGCCACTTTCCGGCCGAGCCCGTTTAAGGCCGCATTTTCCTCTGCCTGGCGGACTGCCAGCTCGGATGCGTCCACGCCCAGTACATCGCTCGCCCCCGCAATCCCGGCGTTCAGGGCAAAGGAGCCTGTATGGGTAAAGCAGTCCAGGACTTTTGCATCCCTACAGACTGCCTGGATTGCCCTGCGGTTGTATTTCTGATCAAGGAAAAAGCCTGTCTTCTGCCCATCCTTTACATCCACCAGGTAACGGATGCCATTTTCCTCAATCTCCACCTTGGTGTCAAATTCCGCCCCAAGAAAGCCTTTGTACAATTCCATCCCTTCCTGCCTGCGCACCTTCGCGTCGCTGCGCTCATATACGCCGCGGATTTGGATGCCGTCTTTGGCCAATATCTCTTTGAGGATGGCAATAATCTCCTCTTTGAACCGGTCAATGCCGAGCGCCAGGGACTGCACCACCAGCACATCCGAATATTTATCAACCACAAGCCCCGGCAGCCAGTCCGCCTCCCCGAATATCACACGGCATGCATGGGTATCCACCGTTCTCTTGCGGTATTCCCAGGCATTCTTTACGCGCATCTCCAAAAATGCATGGTCAATCTCCTGTTCCCCCCTGCGGGACATCATACGGACGCGGATTTTGGAATGGGGGTTAAAAAAACCTTTCCCCATTGGATAGCCATCAAAATCTGCAACCGATACGATGCTCCCTGGCTGGCACTCCCCAGCAATTGCAGCGATTTCATTGTCATAAATCCACATGCCGCCAGACTTTATTGTCCTGCCTTCTCCTTTTTTTAATGTAACTACTGCATGTTGTTCCATACCAATTCCCTCTTTCCTGTTTTACAAGTAATTTAAAAAGTTATTTTCGAACCGTCATACATCAGTATTCATAAAAGAAATTATAACCGCAGAATTCCTGTGCAATCGGATCATAGAAAATACCGATTGTACTCTCCCCCTGCATCAGGAGCAGAATCATATCTTTTAAGTCTACAATCTGGTAGGAAAAACTAGGGGCAGGCTCTGCTTCCTGTTCCGCCACTAAGCCATACTCCTCTTCCTCTGGCTCACCCAAAGCCGCTGTTGCATCTACACCCATTTTCTCTTCTGTCTCTACCTTTTCCTCCCCAAGCGCACTGTCTGCATCTTTGGCTTTGTAATCCCCCATATCTTCCACATTATACATGCTGTTTTCAACGTATTTTATTTCTTCCATCCGCTCTAAAATATAAGCCAGTCCCTGGTTTTTCTCCGTTTTTCCCCTCTGGATTTGATCCAGCCATTGGAGGCTTTCCAGGTAACAGTTGGCGTATGATTCCATATCTCCCACATAGAAGACGGTATCATCCCAATCACGCAGAAAAGACATATACGCAAAATATTCTTCCATCTGCTCTTCTGACTCCCCCAAAATCTTTGCCAGGCTCTCTTTTCCTTCCTCCCACTCTGCCTGGTTCCTGGCGCTAGCCTGAATGCCTCTGCTGCCCTCACTTTTGGCGTTTTCCTGGGAACCCAATGCCATCCGTTTCTTTACACTGGACTGTGTGCCGCTGCTTCCCTGGCTCCCGCCGGCCACCTGGCTCCTGGCGCCGGCCTGCGTGTCTCTGCTGTCCTCACTTTTGGCGCTTTCCTGAGAACCCAATGCCATCCGTTTCTTTACACTGGACTGTGTGCCGCTGCTTCCCTGGCTCCCGCCGGCGTCCTGCCCCCTTTCTTCCATACAGACAAAATTTATAATATTCCACTGGGTAAAAGATACCCGCACCTGGTAGCGCTTCCCCTTGATGGACAGAATATCCTCATAGAAAAAGAGGGCGCCGACCGGAGAGTTTTCCACCATACAGATTTCATCCATGATGGTATGCTGTTTCTTCTCAAAAATACTCCATACCTCGGACGGAGTGCTATTGGTCTTATAGGCTATCATCTGGCACAGATACCAGCTCTGCAGGGACTTCAGCTCTTCCTCCACAGAATCGTCATCATCGCTCAGCATCGAATACTGAAACATGGGATGTATCCCAGATTCTGTCTTCCAGCCAAGTCCAGCCTCATCCCCAGGATAATAATTCCAGGGAAATACTTCAATATCCTCTTCAATCTTCCCATAAAAAATATTGGAACTGGTACTCTCATAATCTGTCTCTTCCAGCATAATCCCATTTTCCAATACTTTCTGCCCGCTCTCCATAATCAGCAGATAACCGAACCCCAGGATAACGCCCATACACAGGATGGTCAGGAACATGGATTTTCCCTTATGCATGGCACTTCCCCCCTTTCATGCGGATCAAAACGCTTGTCCCCTCTCCCAGACGGCTCTCAAACTGCAGGCTGCCCTGGTGCAGGGAAATAATCTCCGAACACAGCGCCAGTCCCAGCCCTGCGCCGCCGCTCGCCCGCCCCCTGGCCTTATCCACCATATAAAACGCCTCTGTAATCTTTTCCACCTCTCCCTCTGGGATGCCCACGCCCTCGTCCGTCACGCGGATGCAGAATTCCTCCCGCTCAAAATGACCCTCTACCTGGATATACGCGCCTTCCTCGGAAGCTTTCACCGCATTGTCCACCAGGTTGTAGAGCAGGGACTTGAACAGTTCCCGATCCACGCACAACGTTCCTGGCGCCGACACGCAGGAAAAATCCATATGGTGGTTGTCCGTAATCACCTTCAGGGAAATGCCGATTTCCTCAAACAGCTGCGCCATATCGGCTTCCTTCCATTCCAGATTGGCCTCCCCTACGGTAATCAGCTCCATCAGCTTGCCGGACAGTGTGCGCATACGGCTGGCTTCCTCCTTGATAATACCAGCATATTCCATGCGGCTTTCCTCCGAAATATCCCTTTTAATCTGCAGCAGGTCGGAAAAACCAAGGATGGAGGTGAGGGGCGTCTTCATTTCATGGGAAAGATTATCAATAAAATGTTTGCGGTTCTCCGCCACATCTTCTAAGGCGCGCACATTCTGCTCCACTGCCCGCGCCATGCGGTTCATATTGTGGGCGAGCTCAGACAGCTCGTCATGCCCCCGTTCCGGGATGCGTTTTTCATAGCTGCCCTGGGCAATTGCCCGCGTCCCCTCATTGATTTTCTGCAAGGGATGCAGCAGCATCTTTACCACAATCAGGAGGATGAAGGCAATAGCCATCGCACATCCCATGCTGATGGCCAGAATCTGGTGCAGCATATTTTCATGGACTTCCACCACGTCCGCAATGTCATTTTCTGTGACAACGAAATAGGTTTTCCCCTCCATGCTCTCCGAAGATGCAATATACAGCTGGTAGCCCTCTACCTGCATATAATTCCTGCCCGTGTCCTGCACCGCCTCCAACAGCCCCTGCGGGATATGCATATCCTTATTGGCATATACCTGGCGCCCACCGTCATTGCAGAACTGGATCCCGCTTTTCTTCTGCCCGCCGCCAAAGGTATCCTCCATAAACCTCTTCAGCGACTCTTCATCCAGCACCACGGCATTCTGCCGCAGGCGTTCGGTAATCATCATGCTCTTGAAGCTGGTAATGACAAATTCATGCTCGCTGTACACGTTCTGCTTCCTCTGCTCCAAGGCCAGGGAAAAACTGTTTTTCAATAACAAAATACTGGTCATGCTCACAGCAAGCATCACCAGTATTAAGGTATATAGGAATACCTTCTGCCAAAGTCTCATAGGGTTACTCCTTTGCGCTCTCTAAACGGTAGCCCAGCTTAGGGATGGTCACCAGCTTCTCTCTGAGGTTCAGCTTCTTGCGGAGCTGCTGGATATGGATATCAATCGTACGGCTTTCCCCTTCATACTCAAAGCCCCAGACTGCCGCCAGCAGCCTGTCCCGGGATATCGCCACATCCTTGTGCTGGATGAAGAAAACTAGCACCTCAAATTCCTTGGGGGTCAGGTAGATGTCCTTGCCGGCGTATTTGCAGGTATGTTCTTCCACATTGACGGATATGTCGCCATATTGATAGACATTCTCTGTGCGCTTTACCCGCCGCAGGATGACTTCAATCCTGGCCAAAAGCTCCATGGCCTCAAAGGGCTTCACAATATAGTCTTCCGCACCCAGGCGGAGGCCGCGCACCTTGTCCGTCAGTTCCTGCTTGGCTGTAATAAAAATTACGGGAACCTGCGTATTTGTACGCTTCTGCATAATCTCAAAGCCGCTCATGCCTGGCAGCATCACATCCAGCAGCACCAAGTCAAAATTCCCATGCTCCATTTTCTCAAAAGCCTCCGTGCCGTTGGCGCACACCACGCCTTCGTAGCCGCCGATTGCCACCGTAGCCTCTACCAGCTTTGCGATATTGGGATCGTCTTCTGCAATTAAGATTTTTATCATTTCGAACCATTCCTTTCAAGCCTCATCTCTTTGTGCCATATGTCCTCATTTTTCTTAACTTGCCAAATCCATACCAGAAACTCTCTTTCTCTCCACTTCCAAAACCTACTTAAATATCCTCAATCTGCCAGTCAATCGGCTCTACGCCATTGGCCTGCAGGAATTCATTGGCCTTGCTGAAATGCCTGCATCCGAAGAAGCCCCGATAGGCCGAAAGGGGGCTTGGGTGGGGCGCCTTGAGGATTTGGTGCCTGGGGTTGGTCAGCATGGGGATTTTGCTTTGGGCAGGCTTGCCCCAGAGCATATACACCACTGGCCTGTCCTGGGCATTTACTGCCTGGATGATAGCGTCCGTAAACTGCTCCCAGCCCTGCCCCTTGTGGGAATTGGCCTGGTGGGCGCGTACAGTGAGGACCGTATTCAGCATCAATACGCCTTGCTCAGCCCATTTCACCAGATAGCCGTTGTTGGGGATCCGACAGCCCAAGTCATCGTGGAGTTCCTGATAAATATTCACCAGCGAGGGGGGCGCCTCTACCTCTGGCTTTACAGAAAAGCAGAGGCCATGCGCCTGCCCGGCATTGTGGTAAGGATCCTGCCCCAGGATCAGCACCTTGACCTTACTTAAAGGGGTCAGGTGCAGGGCATTGAAAATATCATCTGCCGGCGGGTAGATGACGCGAGTGTTGTATTCTTCTTTCACAAAAGCATAGAGTTTGCTGTAATAGGGCTTCTTAAATTCACTGCCGACAGCCTCCAGCCAGTCATTCTGTATCATTCCCATATCGTTATGCTCCTTTCTTTGGTACTTCCAAGCTCAATCGCGCCTATATCCTCACAGGCACGCCTTTTTCGCTTAAATATCTCTTTAAGTCCATAATCTCCAGCTCTTTGTAATGGAACAGGGAAGCCGCCAGGGCTGCGTCTGCCCCGCCTTCCGTCAGCGCTTCACAGAAATGCTCCTTTGTCCCTGCCCCGCCTGAGGCGATCACTGGGATGGACACGCTGTCTGCGATGGCTCTTGTCAGTTGCAGGTCATAGCCATTCTTGGTGCCGTCGCAGTCCATGCTGGTCAGCAGGATTTCCCCGGCTCCCAGCCTGTCCGCGCGGGCTGCCCATTCTACGGCGTCCAGCCCGGTATCAATGCGGCCTCCATTTTTATATACGTTCCAGCCGCCGTCTGCACGGCGTTTTGCGTCTATGGCCACAACTACGCATTGGCTGCCGAACTTGTCCGCCGCATCGGAAATCAGCTCTGGGGTGTTGATGGCCGAAGAATTGATCGAAATTTTATCTGCTCCTTCGCGGAGCAGCGCCTTAAAATCTTCTACCGTGCGGATGCCGCCGCCCACCGTAAAAGGGATAAATACCGTCTCCGCCACCCTGCGCACCATATCTACTACCGTATCCCTGGCGTCTGAGGAAGCCGTAATGTCCAGAAATACCACTTCATCCGCTCCTGCCTTGTCATAGGCAGCCGCTACCGCCACCGGATCGCCTGCATCTTTGAGGTTCACAAAATTAATCCCCTTTACCACCCGTCCATTGTGTACATCCAGGCATGGGATAATCCTCTTCGTAAACATAACTGCTCCCTTCTGTCACTATCGCGCCAGATTTATCTGACGTTTTGTTTCATCCCGCAAAGTTCTTAAGGATTTGCAGGCCTACGCCGCTGCTCTTTTCCGGATGGAACTGGCAGGCAAAAACATTCCCCTGTTCTACGGAAGCATGGATCTCTGTCCCATATTCCGTGGATGCCTTTACGATCCCCTCGTCTGCCGCTTTTAAATAATAAGAGTGTACGAAATACACAAATGCGCCTTCCCCCACTCCCGCAAACAGCCTCCCGCCATTCTGCAGATGCAGGCTGTTCCATCCGATATGGGGGATTTTCAGCCCCTCCCTGTCGGGAATCCGAAGGATTTGCCCATCCAGGATATGCAGTCCCTCCACGCCGCCGCTTTCCTCACTTCCTTCAAACAGCAGCTGCAGGCCTAAGCAAATCCCCAGCAGTGGGGTTTCCTGCGCCACGGCCTCACGGATGACCTGTTCCAGTCCATACCGCCTAAGCTGTCCCATCGCTTCCCCAAAAGCGCCTACGCCTGGGAGGATTACCTTGTCGGCTGCCAGGATTTCCCTGTAATCCCTGGTGATCCTGCTTTCCTCTCCCAGAAATGCCAGCGCTTTCTGTACGCTCTTTAAATTCCCTGCATCATAGTCTATAATCGCTATCATTCTCTACCTCTGTCTGCTGCAGCCCAGCACGCTGGCCTGCCTTCTTTGAAAAAGGCTGCTTCACAGACTCTGAAGCAGCCTTGCTGCGGTATTATCTGTTACGATTCCTCATACCGCCGTACGCATCCATTCTTCCTTGGGCAAAACAATTAACGTATCAGCCCCAGGTTATCAATCACTTCATACACCGTATAGGTATATTCTTCTTTATCCCGGATATTATACAATTCCCTGGCTTCCTCAAGCCCCATATTGTAATTCTTCTTCAGGGCTTTCTCGATCTGGGCCAGCATCTCTTCATATTCCGCCTCTGCGCCTGCTTCTGCCGCAGCGGCTGCATTGATGTCATAACGCCCTACGCCGCATACCAAGGAGTTTAAGGCCTCCACATACAGGCCATATCTCTGGTAAGACTTATAGTTGGCAACCTGCTGGTGCAGATAAGAGGCAATCCTCGCCCGGTTATATAAATCCTCGTCCGCCTTACGGATTTTGGAATTGCGCCCCAGGCTATCATACGCGCTTATGTAGTCGCCCTCATCATAATACTCTTTTGCCTCAGCAACACTCGTGGTATAGCCTACCTGGCTGGCGCCCAGATAAATCAGCACGACCAGCGACACTCCCACCAGGGTAATCAGGATGACCGGCATCTTCGGCAGCGGCTTGCTCTTCTCCACCACCTTGGGTTCCTTCGGCTTCTTTTCCTTCTTGGGCTTTGCCTGCTTCTCCTTGGCCTTCTGCGCCTTCTTCTCCGCCTTCTCCTTGGCCTTCTGCGCCTTCTTCTCTGCCTTTTCCCGCTTCTTGCGGTCCTTTTCGCTCTCGCCCGGCGCCTCCTTCTGTTCCAGTTCCTTCAGGATATCCAGGTTCTCATCCGAAATATTATCAATATCGCCAATTTCGGGGATCGTGCCTTCAAACTCTTCTTCCTCTTCGTCATCCTCACCGAAAAGGGCGATTGCCAGCCTCTGGAAAAAGCCCTTTTTCTCACCCTCTTCCTTGGAAGCCTTTTTCGCCTTTTTCGCCTTCTTCCCGCTGCCGGCAGCGCTGTCCTCCTCACTGTATTCTGGGAAATCCTCATCTTCTTCGCCGCCCAAATCCAATTCGTCCATTTCCCGTGCCAGTTCTGCCGCCATCGAATCCAGCTCATCTTTGGGAGGATCCTCCTCTCCTAGGCCAAATCCATCTGCGTCAGGCTCTTCCGCTTCGGCGTCCCCAAATCCGTCTCCAACCTCATCCCCCAGATCAAAGCTGTCCAGGCTGTCATCGCCGCCCAAGCCGGAAAGCAGGCTGTCCAGGCCGCCGTCTGCATCAGACGCTCCATAGCTGTCTTCCCCGCCCATGGTATTAACCATGAATTCCTGGCCGTCCTCACCCGCTTTGTCCTTCGCGTTACTGACAATATTGTCAATCTCATCTAGGTTAAAACCCATATCGGAATCCGGATCAGGCGTTTCCGGGGAGCCAGACAGGCTTTTCTCAAATGCCTTCAAGAAATCATCATCTTCCGCCGTACTGCCAAAATCAAATAGCCCGTCGTCTTCCTTACTGTCTTCTGGACTGTCCTCCACTCCCCGCAGCAATCTGTCCAGGTAATCTTCTCTCTCGTTCAAAGATCCCACCTCCGGTGCTTAATTCAATGTTTTATTACCATACTCTTATACAGTATATCATACAATCAGCAAATAAACAATTTATTTTCTGATTTCCTTAATTTTTAAAGCTGTGCACTGGGGCAGGGATCCTGCCGCCCCGGTTGATAAACCTGTCGCATTTGTAAGGATTTACCGGCATAATCGGCGCATGGCCCAGCAGCCCGCCAAATTCCACAGTTTCGCCTACGCCTTTGCCAATCACCGGCACCAGCCGCACCGCCGTGGTCTTCTGGTTGATCATGCCTATGGCCATTTCATCTGCAATGATTCCGGAAATTGTAGCTGGGGAGATATCGCCAGGGATGGCAATCATATCCAGCCCTACCGAACAGACACAGGTCATAGCCTCTAATTTTTCCAGAGTCAGCGCACCCGCCTCCACTGCGTCAATCATGCCCTGATCCTCGCTGACTGGGATAAAGGCGCCGCTTAAGCCGCCCACATAGGAAGAGGCCATGATGCCTCCCTTTTTCACCTGGTCATTGAGCAATGCGAGCGCCGCCGTCGTCCCTGGCGCACCGGCGTACTCAAGGCCAATTTCCTGCAGGATCTCAGCCACGGAATCGCCCACTGCCGGGGTCGGCGCAAGGGACAGGTCAATAATGCCAAAGGGGATGCCCATCCGCCTGCTAGCCTCCTGTGCCACCAGCTGGCCGACGCGGGTAATCTTAAAGGCTGTCTTCTTAATCGTCTCACAGAGCAGCTCAAAGCCGCCGCCACGGACAGATTCCAGCGCCTTTTTAACCACGCCTGGCCCCGATACGCCCACATTGATAATAGCGTCTTCTTCTGTTACCCCATGGAAGGCGCCTGCCATAAAGGGGTTGTCATCCGGCGCATTACAGAAGACGACCAGCTTGGCGCAGCCCAGGGAATCACGTTCCTGAGTGAGTTCCGCCGTCTTATGGACAATTTCCCCCATCAGCTTTACCGCATCCATGTCAATGCCTGTCTTGGTAGAGCCTACGTTGACGGAACTGCAGACGCGCTCTGTCTCCGCCAGCGCCTGGGGGATGGAGCAGATCAGGTTCCTGTCGCCCCTTGTCATGCCTTTGGAAACCAGGGCGGAATACCCGCCGATAAAATTAACGCCTACCGTCTTGGCCGCACGGTCCAGAGTCCTGGCAATCGTCACAAAATCTTCGGGAGACTTACAGGCCGCCTGGCCGACAAGGGCAATGGGGGTGACAGAAATCCGCTTATTGACAATGGGGATGCGGTAGCTATGCTCAATCGCTTCCCCGGTCTTCACCAAGTCGGCGGCTATCGTCGTAATCTTTTGGTAAATCTTTCGGTTTAATTCCTGCAAATCAGAGTCTATGCAGTCTAACAGGCTGATCCCCAGGGTGATCGTGCGCACGTCAAGGTTTTCCTGTTCTATCATTTGGTTGGTTTCTTTTACTTCCCAGATATTTATCATAATGCGGCTCCTTAAATTCTATGCATTTTTTGGAAAATTTCTTCCCTCTGGCATTTGATGGATACGCCAATTTCCTCACCCAGCTGCTCCAATTCTTTGGCGCACTGTGCAAATGGCTGGTCAGCCCCGCCCATATCGGCAATCATCATCATATTGAAAAAATCCTGTACAATGGTCTGGCTGATATCCAGCACATTGATCTGGTGGCTGGCAAGATAGGTGCATACTTTCGCAATGATGCCTACCGTATCTTTGCCTACGACAGTAATAATTGTTTTATCCATGATTCTTGGGTCCTTTCTTAAATGGTGTAAAGGCCTTCTCTAGGAGCCTTTCAGGGGGTGGGTGGTACTTCTGTTTGGGGGGTGGCGAACGGACGCTAGTTCAGGCAGGCCATCCCCTAAAATTCTATAAGTTCGGAAACGGAGTCGCGCCGGGCAATACGGATGGGGAAATCATCCGCATGGTACGGCGTGTCCGCCATATCAACCTCCAGGCGTACCGTTTCATATGCCAGCGCCTCATAATTGTTCTCTTGGCTCAGATGCCCCAGCATTACGGCTCGGAATCCATCGTGGAGGACTTCATTGAGCAGGCGGCCAGAGTCTTCATTCGACAGATGGCCCCGGGTTCCAAGGATGCGCTGCTTCAGGTAATAGGGATAGCTGCCGGCCTGAAGCATATGTATGTCATGGTTCGCTTCAAGGAAGAGGACGTCCAGATCCTGCAGCTGCTGGATTAAATCATCGCCATACGTTCCCAAGTCTGTGATGACAGCCATGGATTTGGCGCCGCTGCGCAGGCGGTAGGCCGTGGGCTGGGCGGCATCATGGGAAATTGGGAGGGGCGTTACCGTAATGTCTCCGATCTGAAAATCCTGCCAGGGGGTTATTTCATGAAACAAACCTTCTGGCAGCTTTCCCAGAGCCTTGCAGGATGTTATGGCTTCTAGGGTGCCTGGGGTAGCGTAAATTGGGAGGCCGTATTTCCTGGATATCACGCCAAGCCCGCTGATATGGTCAGAGTGTTCATGGGTGATTAGGATCCCATGGATTTCTTCTGGTTTACGTCCAATTGCCTGCAGGCCCTGGGTGACGCGCCTGCCGCTGACGCCTGTGTCAATCAGGAGGCTGGTGGTATCCGAGCCTGCGAAAATACAGTTCCCGCTGCTTCCGCTGGCTATACTGCCCAGAATCATAAACTTTCACCCTCCCAGTAAATCTCAAGTGTGTCGCCAGCATGCAGTGGAGCCGTATAGGTGGGTTCCTCCCCATTCAGGCGCATGGCCACAGAACGCCCCTTGCTCTCATTGAGGTTAAAGCCTATGGCGTCAAAAGCATCCACGAAAATATAGGATTTCTTACCCTTTAAGGTAACGGGACTGCCATTGACCACAATCTCCAAAACAGAACCTTCCGGTTTCCTGTCCTTCCAGCCGGTTTCTCCCTGGCGGCTGTCCGCATGGGTCTTCCTGCCCGCAGCTTGCCCTGCGGCTTCCCAATTTGCATTCTGATAAGCATTTCCCTTCTCTGTGCCTTCCCCTCCTGTATCCAGAGCGCCATCTCCAAACCTATCCTTCCCGAAAGATCCTTTCCCTGTTCCTTCCCCATCTGGATCTGAATAACTCTTTCCATATCTTTCCCTCCGGGAATCTCCCGTCCCAAAAGATGCCTCTCTTATCTCTTGATTGCCGTTTCCATATCTTTCCCTCCGGGAATCTCCCGTCCCAAAAGATGCCTCTCTTATCTCTTGATTGCCATTTCCATATCTTTCCCTATGGGAATCTTCTTTCCCTCTGGCATTCGCCGTTCCTAAGAATTCCTTTCCTATATCGGAAGCGCTGTTTCCAAAATCTTCTCTCCCCTGATAATTCTTCGTCTCTAAGAACTCCTCTCCCATATCGGAAGCGCTGTTTCCAAAACCTTCTCTCCCCTGATAATTCTTCGTCCCTAAGAACTCTTCTCCCATATCGGAAAAGCCGTTTCCTTCATTTCCTGTATCAACAGATCCATTCCTGGAATCTTCTTCCATATCCCGGCGGCTCTGTCCCACAAATTCCTCATGGGCATACCCTTCCCCCAGGAAACCATCTTCTCTGAAAGCAGCTTCCTCTTCCTGGATATTTTCTTCCCCTTCTGGGAATGCCGGCTGTTCCTGTCTGTGCCATTCGACAAAAAAATTGCCATAGAGAGGCGTATCCAGCTCTGCCTGCTTGCCATTGACCTGGATATCCATAACGGTCTCTGGCTCTATCTCTAAATAGACCAGAAGCTGCGCTACTGTATAATAGCTATGGATTTTAATCTTATCATTCTCCTGGATTTCATATTCTGGGGGCACAATGTCGCCGTCCGCCTCCACATATTTGGGGCAGGAAATTTTTTCCCCATTCACCTGGAAGGTCAGCCCGTTTTCATCATATTCCTCCAAATCTGCAACATGGCAGACAAATATCTGTTCCATTGAGGCTATCGTAAGGGCAATCTCGCTGTTGGGAAGCAGCGGGTCATTCAGGCTGCGCTCCTCGCCATTGACCAGTACGGCTGCAGCCGCGATCGGTTCCCCGCCAACAATACGCCGTTTGCCGTTTACCGTAAAGCGCAGTTCCTTCCCCTTCCCTGGGAAGAGCTGCTCATTGGTAAAGCCCGCCTGCAGCGCGGCGTCCAGGATAGTCAGCTTGTCATTGTCATACAGCTTAATCCGCTCGCCATTTAGCCACACAAAGATAAAGTTATTCCGCTGGAGGTAATAGCTTAAGCAGATGCCGATCGGCGTTACCAGCAGGGGATCTTTCTTTATTTCCGGCTGCTCAAAATGGATTTCCTGCAGCACTTCTTCCCCACGGAGGGCAACGCGTTCCTTGGGCAGTTCCAGCTCTGTGGCCAGGCGCTCAATAAAGCCATGGACTTTTCCGCCGCCCCCTACCACAAAGGTAGCGCTTACGGTGGAACCGCCGTTCAGTTCCTTGATTTTGCCCGCAACGTCCTGCGTCAGCTTCTCTACCAGAGGGTTCATCAGCTCCCATACCTCTTCCGCCGTTACCGTATGGCGAAGCATCATTATGTCCTGGTATTCAATCTCCTGTTCCGTGGTGGAGCTTACCTTGATGTGCTCTGCCGTCTTAAAATCCACCAGGAAATGCTGCACCAGCATCTCTGTAATCTCATCCCCGGCGCTGGGAATCATGCCATAAGCAATAATACTGCCGTCACGGGTAATCGAAATGTCGCTGGTGCCCGCCCCCACATCCACTAGGGCGATATTCAGCATGCGGAAAGCCTCGGGAATGGCTACGCTGATGGCCGCAATCGGCTCCAAGGTAAGGCTTGCCACCTTCAGCCCCGCCAGCTCCACAGAGGAGTACAGCCCTTCCACTACATCCTCCGGCAGGAAAGTCACAATGATATCCTCGCTGATGGACTGCGCCTTGTGGCCTTCCAGGTTGGACAGGGGATCGCCGTTCAGATAATATTTGACAATGGAATATCCCACACAGTAAAACTTGAGGTTTGTATCATTGCTCTCATTTAAAATCTGCTGCGCTTTTTCAATCCCCAGAAGATCCAGGGTATGCACATCGTCCTCGGATACGACTGCTTCTTCTGGCAGCACATATTCTATGGTTGTGGCGATGGTCTCCAGCACACGCCCTGCGGCTGCGATGCATACCTCTTCCAGGGTCATGTCCAGCTGTTCTTCCAGCACTGTCTTCACAGCATTGACGGTACGCGCCACCCGGCCAATGTCATGGATCTGGCCGTCCAGCATGGAACGCGTCTCATGCTCCCGCATAAACTGTGCAAGCACATAGAAGGCGTCCTCTTCCTTATAGCCTACCGTCCCCACCACGTTGCGGGTACCGATATCCAGGCCAAATACCAGCGGCACGTCATTGCGAATCTGCTTGCCACGGCCAGATTTGCCCTTATTCTTGATTACCTGCGCCACTTGGTAAAAAGCTTCCTCCCGGGTGCCGTTATTGTCGATCACCACCTGGCAGCTCCTGCGGTACATGCGCTCAGAAATCTGAGCCGCAAAAATCTGCTGGATTTTCTCCCGCGAATAGCCCCTCGCCCGCATCAGGCGTTTGCGCCTCAGCTCTTCAGAGGCATAGATATACCACAGCTCATCACAGATTTTATCATATTGATCCTCAATTAAGAGGGCGCTTTCGATTACCACAAAATCCAATACGCCCATCTTACGCTGTTCTTCAATCTGCGCTAAAATATATTCCTTGACGGCGGGGTGTACCACCCGGTTGACCCGGCGGCGCAATTCCTCAGAACGGAAAATCCTCTCCGCCAGGACAATGCGGTTAATCGTCTCATCCTCATTATATACTTCCACAGGCAAGAACTTTATTAATTTGTGGTAGCAGTCCGTGTCCGGCTCCATCAGCATCTGAGCAATGCGGTCTGCCACCAGCACCTTGACCTTATAATTCTCCTCCAAATACTCTAAAATGGCGGATTTGCCTGCGCCTACTCCGCCGGTAATTCCTATTACCTGCATCCTGCAACTCCTTTATCTCTGATCATTAATATGGCTTTTCTAAATGATAGGGCTCCCGATGGAGCCTGCTCATATGGTTTCATTCTTTCTCATGCTAACCCTTTTTAAGGGGGATGTCAATCTTTCCTTTTGTATGTTTCATGGATATTTTTTCCGGCAGCCTTGACGTCTGCGTCTTGCTCAGGATCAATGCGCCTCATACCAGTTTTCTCCATGATGCATGTCTATTTCCAATGCTACGGAAAGATCGGCTGCTGTTTCCATCTCTTTTTTCAGGATGGCTTCCACCTGTGCGGCCTCTTCTTCATAGGCTTCCACCAGAAGTTCGTCATGCACCTGAAGGATCAGGCGTGAACGCAGGCCTTGTGCGTTCAGGGCGTCATGGACACGGTTCATGGCAATCTTGATAATATCTGCAGCCGTTCCCTGGATAGGGGCGTTCATGGCCACACGCTCGCCGAAGGAACGCTGCATAAAATTGCCGGAGGTAAGCTCTGGCACGGGACGCCTTCTGCCGTACATGGTGGAGACAAAGCCCTGTTCTTTGGCGTCTGTTACCAGGCCGTCGAGAAATTGCTTAATGCCAGGGTAGGTTTCAAAATAGGACGCAATATACTGGGCGGCCTCTTTCTTGGTAATGCTCAGATCCTGGCTCAGGCCAAAGGAACTGATGCCATAGACAATGCCGAAATTCACTGCCTTCGCATTGCGCCGCTGCAGGCTGGTCACTTCCTCGAAGGGTATGTGGAATACCTGGGAGGCGGTCATCTTATGGATGTCCTGCGCCGCCTGGTAAGCGTGGATCAAATTCTCATCCCCGGACATATGCGCCAGCACACGCAGCTCTATCTGGGAATAGTCCGCATCGATCAGCACGCAGCCTTTGCGGGGGATAAAGACCTTGCGGATCTGCCGCCCCAGCTCCATGCGGATGGGGATATTCTGCAGGTTGGGGTCGGTGCTGCTCAGGCGGCCGGTCGCTGTAATCGTCTGGTGGAAGGAGGAATGGATGCGTCCATCCTTGCGGATAAAATTGGCCAGGCCGTCCGCATAGGTGGACTTTAGCTTCGTCAGCTGGCGGTATTCGAGGATTTTGGATACCAGCGGGTAATCGGGCGCCAGCTTGTCCAATACGTCTGCCGCCGTAGAATAACCCGTCTTGGTCTTCTTGCCATTGGGCATCTTCAATTTCTCAAAGAGGATAACGCCCAGCTGCTTGGGGGAATTGATATTAAAGGTTTCCCCGGCATCCTGGTAAATCTCCTGCTCCAGCTCGTCAATCCTGCCCGTCAGGCTCTCCCCATAGGACTTAAGCTCCCCGGCATTGACCTGTACGCCCTCCTGCTCCATATCATAGAGGGTAAATACCAGCGGCATCTCAATCTCACGGAACAGCGCCCACATACCGCAATCCTTCAGCTTCCCTTCAATCACGCCGGAGGCCTGATAGGAGGTATAGGCCACAAAGCAGGCATATTGGAAAAATTCCGCCTCTTTTTCACGGAAAGCCTGCGCAAAAGGCAGCTTCCCCAGCAAATCCAGCTGGGAAGGGAATGTCAGCTGCAGATGCTCCCTGGCCACATCATCATACGCATAGTCATTTTTCAATGGATTCAACAGGTATGCGCCGATCAAGACGTCCGTAACCTTATATCTGTGCTGTCTGGGGATTTCAAAACAAGACAGCTGGGATTTTAAGCCAAACGTCCCCACGGCCTCCGCCTTCTGCAGGAGCGGCTGCATCTGCTCTGCCAGATATGTGCCTGTCATCCCTTCCCCTGCTTCCAGGAAATAAATATCCTCCCTGCCAAATGCAAGCGCAAGCCCCAAAATCGGGGAAATCCCAGCAGAAACACCAGCCTCCCCTTCCTGAGCCTGGGCAACGGCTGGGCTGTCGGCTCCCTGAGCCTGGACTGCGGCAAAACTCCCGGCTCCTGGCATCTGGGATGCGGCAGAAACCCCGGCTCCCTGGATCTGCAGAAAGCCTTCAAGGGTTAGCTGGCCATCGGATTCCATGGCAAGCTGCATTCCCTGGGATTCTGTATCCCCTGGAACATCCTGGCCATCCAACCCGTTTGTTTTCTGGGCTTCTGTACTACCTGGGATATTCTGTCCATTCAATCCCGTTCTTTCCTGGGATTCTGTATTTCCTGGAATATTCTCTGCTTCTTCCCGCCCCATCCGAGTCTCTGCCATCTGAAGGACTCTTTCCGGCTCAAAGAGAAATTGGAAGCCTACACGCCCTGCTGCCTGTGCCTTGGCAAATATCTGCTCTGCTTCCGTGCGTTCTGTGATTTTACGGAAATACTGTTGTACCGGCGCCTCCTGCTCTTGCTTGGGGAAACGGCTCTGCATCTGCTTAAATTCCAGCTTCTTCATCCATGCATGTGCTTCCGGCGTAAACAAATTGCCCAGTTTGGCATCTTCCAGGTGATAGTCAATCGGCGCGTTTACCTCGATGGTGGCAAGCGTCTTGCTCATCTGCGCCATATCATAATGTTCCCGCAAGTTTTTCTGCGCCCTGGGGGGCTTCAGTTCATCCACATGCGCATAGGCATTCTCAATGCTGCCGTAAGCGGCAATCAAGGCCGTAGCTGTCTTCTCCCCAATCCCAGGCACGCCGGGGATATTATCGGAAGCATCCCCCATCAGCGCCTTCACGTCAATAAATTCTTCCGGCGTCACCTGATATTTCTCTTTTACATCGGCCGCATAATAATCCTCAATCTCCGTCCCCGTCCGCTTCGTCTTGGGAATACGGATTTTGATATGCTCCGTAGCAAGCTGCAGCAAATCCCTGTCCCCGGAGACAAGAGAGACTTCAAGCCCCGCCTTCTCACTGCTTCTGGCAATCGTCCCCAGGATATCGTCCGCTTCATAGCCCTCGCATTCCACGATGGCGACTCCCATGGACTTCAGCACTTCCTTCATCACCGGAACCTGTTCGCGCAGCTCCTCTGCCATCGGCTTCCGGGTACCCTTATAGTCGGCGAACATCTTGTGGCGGAACGTAGGGGCATGCACGTCAAAGGCCACCGTCAGGTAATCCGGCTTTTCTTCCTCTAAAATCTTAAACAGGATATTCAAAAAGCCATACACGGCATTCGTATGGAGCCCTTCCGCATTGGTCAGGTCAGGAATGCCAAAAAAAGCCCTGTGCAAAATGCTATGCCCATCAATCAATACTATTTTCTTATCCATAAAATACGCTTCCTTTGTCCGTTAAATAATATGTCATTATATAACAATACACTCGTTACCTGCTAATAGTTACGAAATTATAATTATTCACGGCCTGGGAGTCCGTGAATCGTAACACAAAATTCACAATTAGTTCTATTCTACACCATATGGGGGAGATTTAAAAGTTTTAAATGAAGGAAATGCTGAAATTTTTATATTAATTTGGCAATACTGCAAATACTCCAAGAACCAATTTTAAAACGATCGTTTAAAACATCATCAAATAAGCCAACAACATCATGGATATGACGGGGCTTGATGAAAAATTCAAGTACATGATAGGGGAACAACTGGATATTCAAGGGAAACTGAAACCCGTTGAACGAAGGTTAGGAACTCTGAAAAAGCACATAGAACAAGCCGACATTTATTTCAAGTACAAGGGGAAGAAGGCGCTGGCCGAAGCCGAGAAAATCAGAAAGAGCGTTTACCGTATCTTGCTGCAGGAACAGCGGGAACAACAGCCCTACAGAAAGCAGGATATGGAACGGTAACAGACAGAGCGGCGGGATAATCAATACTCCTCCGCCACCCTGTTTTGAGTTTTTCATTTGTCCTGCAAACCCTTGAAAATGCTAAATTTAGAGTTTGCCCTTCCCAAATTATGCCATAAGGAACTGTAAGTACCAAAAGACATAAGTACAAAAATAGTCTACACCTTGCAGACTATTTTGTATCCATCATTTTCGCAACTTCAGATTCCAACATTTCTATTGTAGAAAGACTGCGTTGATATTCTTTGCTGAGAGCGTTGCTTAATTCATATCCCGCAATACCAATCGGTTGCGAAACCTCTTCCAAAGAATATTCTGCCACAACATTATCCTTATCCTTACAAATAAGCAAACCTATCGCCGGATTATCGCCATTTCCTGTTAATTGTTTATTTACTGCGGTAACATAAAAATTTAATTTTCCAACATACTCCGGTTCAAATCTCCTTGTTTTAAGTTCCACAACAACATAGCAATGCAGCTTAATATGGTAAAACAATAAATCAATATAAAATTCACGCTCTCCAACCCGTAAATGAACCTGACGTCCCACATAGGAGAACCCCGTTCCCAGTTCCAACTGAAACTGCGTAATCTGATTTACCAGCGCATTTTCCAATTCTTTTTCATCATAATCATCCCGCATTGTTAAAAAATCGAAACTATATGGATGTCTGTATTGCTAAATCTGAAGCATTGGCAGGAAGTTTATCCTTAAAATTCGTAATGGCTTTTCCCTTACGCTCATATAACCCGCTTTCAATCTGATGTTCCAATACATCTCGGCTCCAATTATTTTCCAAAGTATATTGTGCATAAAAAAACAGCTTCGCGCACATCTTTACATTTAAAAATAATACGCCGATTATGTCCCCACGGAATTTTCATTCGGGGCATTGTATACTGCCTTGAAATCTGAGGAAAACTTCTTCAGATCGCTGTAGTTCACATATTTAAAAGAGTTCCGCAGCATATGGATGACACATCTTTGTATCTGGGCATCCGGATAGACTGCCCCAATTGCTTCCTTAAAACCTGCAAGCCCGTCCACACAGAAGAACAGCACCTCTTGTACACCGCGGTTCTTCAGGTCATTGGGCATCCCCAGCCAGAACTTGCCTGTTTCATTGGCCCCTACAGTAATACTCAGGATATCTTTATAGCCTTCTGCCGTAATACCCAGCACAATTATTCCTCTCACACAGACAGAACAGTTCACCATAAACAGCCACCCGAGAAAGGAGGTTACACACCATGGTGAAGCAGACAGAGAAAGACAAACTCACCGCCGTCAAACATAATATTGCTGCCGTCTGCATCCTTGTAGAATGACACCTTTTCCATTTCGATTAGTTCAAGACCTAGCACTTTGAGCAAAGCAACAGAGGGCGTGTTATTGATTGCCGTACCTGCGGCCAGCCTTTTGATGCTAAGTTCACGCATATAATCAAAGAGCGCCACGTGGCTTTCTTTGGCGTAACCCTTGCCGGGGCTGGCTGCTCGTTCGGACACGGAACGCTATCGACTACTCCTGCCAATTGTCACCCTTTGCCCCATTCTCCTGCCGGGTCAGAAGTTGCAGATTGTCCAGCGTAGTTTGCCCCCCCTGCGACATGGGCTTGATATGGTCAATCTGAAAATCGAGCCTCTTCTTACTGCGATAGCCGTTTTCAGCGCTGAAAAAGTATCCGTCAGCATCTTGGAATTTTGCGAAAACGGCGTTCCGCAGCCGCTCTCCGATTTCAGGATAACGGCATCGAATTTCTTCCAGAGGCAAGTTCTGGATTTGAATTTCTTCTTTTTGTGTGAGAGGCTGCATGGTAGGAGCCGAATAGTCTTCCGGGTAAATGAAGCGGTCACGCTCCAGTTGCACCGCTTTCCGAAACGCTTTCTGATTTTGGTATCCAAAGAAAGCGCTCCACTTTCCTCCAGCACGGTTCCACTCCTCGTTCAAGTAGTCCCGTATTGCAATATCGTCCAGTCGGTTATCAACAATATGCTTGGCAATCAGTGACACATCGTACTTCTTGCGCTCATCCAAGGCAATCCACTGGGGCTTTGCTCCGGTCTGTTTATAGTATGCCAGTATGTCCACGATATCCTGTATCTGATAGCCGAGTAGCCGGTCTCTCTCGCCAAACAGCATTTCATCCACATGGATTGCTGATTCGTTCAAATCGGACAGGTCGGCGCTTTCCATCCAGTTCATCAATTCCAAATAAGCCTCCTGCATACAGTCGTACACAAGCACTGTGCAGTTACGAGTGTCATCTTCTCCATCCGGCAAGAAATTGAATTGATAAAGTCCTACCGGTATACGCTCCAAGAAGGTAAACTGTTCACTGATCTCATCGCCCAGGTTCTCATCTGCCAGTTTTGCAAATTCCTCCAGTTTTGCGATGGAGATCAAGCGAATTGCATATTTCCTTCTCTCGGTGTCAGGAACACCAAAATCAACGTTCGTATCGATATACAGCTTCTCAGGATTGACCCAAGCAATATATTCCTGCCAATCGTCCACAAAGCTGACAATGTATGCTTTTGCTGTCCCCCCGGCTTTCTCGCCCCGGAGGGCGCGGCCAATCATCTGGGTCATCAGAATGGTGGACTTGGTGGGGCGAGTAAGGAAAACTGTCTGAACTTGCGGGAGGTCTGTTCCTTCTGTCAGAATATTGACATTCACAAGTACATCCAGTTCACCATCACGAAATTTCTGAATGGTTTCCCGGTTCTGCTCGTTTGTTCGGTTGGCTCTAGTAGCGGCACCCCGCAAACTGGATACCACATAGCCAGAACGAATACCCCTTTCCTGAAATAGTTTATTGAGTGTAATTGCCATATCCACATTGATTGTAAAGATCAATGTTTTCCCGTAAGTCTCCTGGTTACTTGCATAAGTGTCTACAATAAGTCGATTTCTTTCACTGTGAGCCGCAATCAATTTCGCAGCCTCCATTCCAAGCGCACCAGGACTGTCAAAATCAAAACTTCTGTCGTTGATGATGCGATCTAGCAACTCATCGGCTTTTTCTGCATGGAACCAGTCTGCCATCTTAATATTTGTATCAATAGGCCGGAACACCGGCTCAGACAGGATGCCTTGTTCAATCAGGGTTCTCAGGTCTGTCTTATGCAGGATGTCATCCGGAAAAAGCTTGCTCAAAAGACCCTGCTCTTTTTCAGCTGTTCGGAAAGGAGTTGCTGTCAAGCCAAGAAGGAAGAAGTTTCCTCCATATTTTTTCATTGTCTCAATCAGCTTGCGGTATTCACCGGCCGGAGCATGGTGGGCTTCGTCAATCACCATGCAGATTTGATTGCTGTTCTCCCTGATCCAGCGCCGAATGTGGGTTAGGTCATGGGTCAAGCTGCTCTTGCTTGCAATCAGAATTTCATCGTCACTCTTGATGTGGATAGCTATGTCATGCTGCCCAGAGATAATACGGTACTTATAGTTCTTCTTATGGGGAGAGAGATCCTGATAACAGACACGCTCAAAAGCATGGAGAGCCTGATTAAGCAATTCATGGCGGTGTGCTATCCAAAGAACCTTCCCGCCCTGGTCTAAAATGCTTCGCATCAACCAGTATGTAGCTGTCAAAGTTTTTCCGCCGCCCGTGGGCAGAACAAGCAATCCTGCGCCGCTGCCGTTGCCGCGTTTCCACCTGTCAAGGTCTTGGATGGCCTTTTTTTGATGCTCATATAGCTGGATGCCGCTGCGCTCCTCAGAAACGGAAATCGCACCAGCGTACTCGTTGGTCGTGATCTTTTGCAGTAACTTTTGTAATTCTTCCATGTCAACACTTACATCCTTTACTGAGATTTTTGCGACACGTTCTCGATAATATTTCGTGCGAAACTGCTTTGGGTGCTGCTGAACAAGATCAAGCAAATCTTCTGTCTTTCTAAGTTTATCCAAAGCGCCAAATAAATTCCGGCTGGCGTATTTCTTGTTTTCGTCATGCTCCAGCGCAAACCGAAGATAAGGCTCTGCCTCCGCATAGCGTTTCTGGCGGTTCAGTGCCCAGCCCAGATTGTTCTGTGCGTATGGGTATTCCGGGTCAAAATCAAGACAACGCTCATAGCAGGCAATTTCAAAATCGGACTTCTTAAGCTGGCCAGCGATCCAAGCAGCCGCAAAGAACAGTGCAGCGCTATGTACGCGCTCGTCCCTCATTGCTTTTTGATAAGCATCCAGTGCCTGTTCCCACTTTTTTTGGCTGTAATAGATGTCCCCGATGTTCAACCAAGCTGCTGTCCATTGAGCATCCTTTTCTAAAACATCGTGTAATAGCTTTAACCGATACTGGTCAGAACCTTTTGATACCCAAAATTTGCAGTAAAGGTCAAAAGCAGATTTTGGGAAATATTTCACTGAATACTTTTGATGTGTACGGATAATCTTTCCCTCAATCTGCTCATCCCACTTTCCAAGGACAGGGAGACTTGTCACAATGGAAACAAAATATTGACCTGCCGCTGAGTAGTCCAGCCAATCGGGGATTTCTGCACTTTTTTCAACGTAGAAACGCTCTGTCTCCATAAGATAGCCCTGATAATCACTCCGAATGATTGCCGCAATAGAGCGATAATATGGTAGGTCTACATCAGTATCCGGTAAAAGTAAAATCAACTGGTCAATAACAGAAAGGTATTCGTGGAGAACATCTTGTAATTCACTGTCTGTCTCGGCTTCAATATGCAGAAGATTATCGATACACCTAGCAAGATATGTACCTGTCTGTTTACCGTCGGCTTTGCCATCTCTCAGTGCCTGAGTAATTTCCGATAACGGATTGAAAATTAATTGCTCCATGTTGGTGCCTCGCTTTCGTCTGAATATGTGGAAAGTATACCATATCAAAGTAAAAATGACAATAATTGAATACATAGCTAAAATAAAGGTGACAAGCTGCCCTCTATATTTTACAAAACGGCTTGCTGTTTTTCAGTTAAGCTCAAAGATCAAGGCTTTTCTCATAAATCATATATCACACACAAATCATCTCGTACCGAATGACTTTCTCAACCCGGTTCACTATGCTGTTCATAGCCCTGATCCACTCCCACTGCGACCGCTACTTCAAATTCTCGCTCACGTCCTCTGCCTCGACCATCTGCTGAATAAGCATCTGGCAGCATTCCTTTGCCTGCTCGTCCAGGAGGGTAAGATAGCTATGTAGTCTGTCGGCCAAGGTCAGGTGGTTGAGCAAAAGCGGGTTCGTTTCTTCCAGATACATCCTGTGCATCCACCTTCATTTCACAATGAGCCGGTCATCGTCCTCTGGCAGTTCAGTAATCGGGATGTAGTAGTCAGCTACAAGGATGTAGTCAATGCCGTTTACCTCGTCATGGATTTTCGATTTCAATTCATTCATCATGTGTACCTCCGGCACCGCTTTCTTGTCATTCTTTATGTAAAGTTGGCTAACGAGTGGTATATCCATGACACCAGCTGCAAAATCAAATCCGTACTCCATGCAAAAGGCATAGAGAGCAAGCGCCTGACTTCCAACGCCATTTACAGATATAAAAAAGACCCTGAAGACAACAGTCACTGGATAATTGATGAAGAAGCCGCTGCTGTGGTAAGGCGGATTTACCAGCTTATCTTGGAAGGCAACGAACCAAAGCAGGTGGCACGAATCCTTACCAATGAGAAAGTAGAACGCCCTTCCTATTACCTGGCAAAGCAGGGGCTTGGCACCTGTCAGGGAAGTTGTGATATGGGCAGACCGTATACCTGGACTGCCACCACCATCTCCGATATGTTAAAAAAGCCCGAATATACGGGGCATACGGTCAATTTCCGACACATAAAAATTCCTACAAAGACAAACGTTCCAGAAAAGTCAATCCAGAAGACTGGATTCTCTTCGAAAATACACAGGAACTCATTGTGGATCAAAACACATGGCACACCGTCCAGAAAATCCGCGAGACGAAGCATAAGCCGACTAAGCGGGGAGAAGCAAACCCACTGACAGGATTGATGTTCTGCGCAGACTGCGACGCAAAGATGATCAACCACTGAACCGGAAACTATGAGAAAAAGGACAAAAACGGCAACCCCACTAGAAAATACAGCAATATACAGGACGCTTATCACTGCACCACTTATTCCCTGAACAAAAAAAGTTTGTTGATTTCTGCTCCATGCACCACGGCAGAACCGCTGTTGTCAGGGATATACTGCTTTGAAATCCGTGGAAAACTTCTTCAAGCCATTATAGCTAATATACTTGAAAGAATTCCTCAACATATGGAACACGCTTGTGATTCTGCTTACCATTTCAGCAGACACTCCAATCCCATACAAATCATTTGACTGGGCATGGATATCACGGATACTCACTTCATGTGCATATAGTGAGAACACTTTTTCTTCGCTTCCAGAAATATCCCTTTGGCACTTAGGAATTAACTTTGATTCAAATTCACCCTAAAATCCCGTTGAATTATACACAGGTCATACGGTGACCTGGTATAACTCAAT
>CAJTNT010000040.1 GCA_910577785.1 uncultured Lachnospiraceae bacterium
TTCAGAGCCATGTCCGCAGTGGTATTCATGAATCTGGAATAATCTGCCTTTGCATAAGAACATGCATAGTAAAATGCATTCAGGGATTTTTTCGTAATTCCCGCCAAAAAATGTCTGTACAATGAACGGATGGAGGCCGCTGACTCCATAGCAAGTATAGATAATACCAGCAGAAACAGGGTTTCAATAGTTGGTGCGGAAAAAGTTTTAAAATAAATATAAAAATAACGGTACAGTCTACCAATTAGATTATTTTCGTTGTATAATAAGTCTGACGTACAAGATCACTCTCTTTCGTATAGTTTTGTATGCAAACTTATTATACATGAGAAAGTGCCTTGTGCGTTATTTTATTTTTCAAAAAGTTGTAAAGTGGTGTTACATTTTAGTAAAATCATAAAATCAATATGCTTTGTTTACCTAGTGGTATTACTTTTTATGTTTCATATAAGTTCCTATCTCTGAAAATAAAAATGCATACTTTCTGGACAGGCAGTTGCTACTTTGTGAGTTCCTGGATGCGCTTTTCCAGCATCTTGATTTTATCTTCGTATTGGGCAGATTCTTCTTGGCCATCTGTGCTGTGTACAATGTTATTTCTGCTTTCTTCCTGATGGAGAAAGTGCGGGTGAATCAAAAGCGTGGTGCAGAAGGACAGCCGCTCGGGATCCGTTTCAAAAACAGGTTTTGGGGAACCGTTCTGCTCTAATGCATTTAAAATCTTCCTAAAACTAGTGTTCCGTCCCTCGGTCAGATGCATTTCTTTTAGAAACTCGCCAATACGGCGGTTGCGATACCGCCTGTTAAATACGAGGTAAGTCCGCAGCCCTTCTTCCGTGATGGAACGGTCCGCACCAGGGTGGCTGACAATCTCGATTCTGTCTGGCAGAACACGCACTTCAATCGGCTCGCGGACGTCATATCCCTTGTGGTATGCGGCGTTACAGAGGCTCTCTTCCACGGCAGCATAAGGGTAGTTGAAAAAGCGGTCAGCTTCCGCACGGTCTGGGTGCTTTATCACATGCTCTGTGAGAATGTTGTTACGGATATATAATAACGCGTCGCGAAGCTGCTGATGCAGGGGGCCTTTGAAGATTTTTTCAATAATTTTATTCCCGCCTAAGCCATCCGGGAACTGGACAACGTCAATCTGTGCATAAGGGAAAAATTTCTGGGGTTCCAGGCTGAAGAACATGAGGCCGACATTTTTGGGCTTGATGTATTCTGGCAAAGAGTTTATAATATTCATGTTCTGGCAGAGATCCAAAAATTCCATATGTTTTGACTCTTCATAGAGAGAGCTGCCAATTTCTTTCAGATAAGCCTGAATCAGCGTAAGGTTTAGGTCTGTCAGGTCGGCCTCATGGTTGATCCTGTCGTCAAAAGGGACATTATTTGCAAGGTTGTACAGATCCCGTTTTTCTTCTTCGGAAGGGGCTATGGTGCTGGCCATTTTTCGTATATAGTAAATCCGTTCTTTCTCGCCCTTTGCCATAGATTTTGGAGAGGAATATGGACGCAGGTAGCCTCCGGGCGCCCAGATAACAATAAATTTTTTCCCTTTATAGTCTGCAACCTCCACGATAGGCAAGTATTCTGGTTGGATTCGTTTGCATTTGTTCAGCATGTCTTTTAGATAGTGATCAATCTTTTCTGCAGGGACGCCCAGCAGGGAATCCGGGCGGCCTTCTCTTTCCGTTACCCCTATCACGATATATCCGCCGCCCCAGTTATCAATGTCATTTGCAAAAGCGCAGATTGTTTTCAGGGAAGCTTCCGCATCCCATGTTTCCTTAAATTCAATTCTTGCCCATTCTACAACACTTCCGGAGAGAAGTGTTTTTATATTAGTTGGAACAGCCATGATCCGTCACCTCGGTTTTTGATTGTATATATTTTTTTGTGAAAGCTATTTTGCGATAGTTGCTTGTTGTTTCTTTGATAGCTATTATATTCTTACCAGAGTATAATAGCAAGGACTTTCTCATTTTTATCATTTGCTGATAACTTCTTTCTTTATCAGGGATTCTGTGGTAAGATGGATTTTATGGAGCTGCCTTTTTGATATTGCATGCACAGAATTGGGAAATAGCCAGATGTAGGGGGCATTTATACTCACGGTCGATGAAATTGGCTATGTTTGCAGAACAGGGAAATGGCAAGATGGAAAGGATATTATGTCATGAAGAGAAAATTTAATACTACTGGCATGTGCATACCTTCCCTGCACTATATGGCGGACACAAGTGAGTTGGTCAGCCGGATTATTGCAGATTATATTGAGCAGGGGGAGTATGTTGCCATTGCCCGTGCCCGTCAGTTTGGGAAGACGACGACCCTGGAGCTTCTTTACCGGAGGCTGAAGGAAACGTATTTTGTGATTGACTTTAGCTTTGAGGCCGCGGATGAGTATTTCCAGTCCCTTGGGGCTCTTGTCAAGGGGCTGCATATGGATATATCGGAACGGTTGGAGGAACAGGGAGCCCCTTCTATTTTGCGTAAGGCATGGGACGCCCCGGTTTCAGCCAGGACCAGGAGCATGGGGCGTACAGATGTGATTGTGGATTTTCTGGGGCAGCAGTATATCAATGAAGATTTACCGAGGGAATGAGTATTATCTGCGTGGGGAAGAGCAGCTGGCGGGATATCTGGAGGACTATCATCTACAGAAGGGGTATCTGCTTAGCTTTAATTTTAACCAAAAGAAGAAGGTAGGTGTCCGCAAGGTTATGTTAGGGGATAAGGTACTGGTGGAGGCAGTGGTGTAGGCAGGCAAATAGGTGATTGAGAAATGTGAGGAAAAACAATGAGAGAAGAATTGAGTATTTTAAAATATCCCAGGACGCCGCATTTGGAAGGCTCCCGTCTTCAGCCAGGGGATGAGGATCTGTCGCAGATCCGGTTCTCTGAAATTGCAGGCAGGCATCTGGTGGTGGAGGAAAAGTGTGACGGGGCGAATGCGGCGATATCTTTTTCCGATGAGGGGGAGATGTTCCTGCAGAGCCGCGGCCATTACCTGACCGGCGGATACCGGGAGCGGCACTTTAACCTGATGAAACAGTGGGCAAGCGTGCATCGGGATGCGTTTTACCAGGTGTTGGGGAGCCGCTATCTTATGTATGGGGAATGGATGTATGCAAAGCATACCGTGTTTTATGATGCGCTGCCGCATTATTTTCTGGAATTTGACATCTATGACCGTGCGCAGGGGATTTTTTTGGATACCCCGTCGAGGCGGAAATTAACGGAAAAGCTGCCGATTGTATCCGTGCCTGTGCTGTCCGAGGGCGTGTTTTCAAAACAGCAGCAGCTGTTGGATTTGATCGGGCCATCGAATTATATCACGGAGGGGAATGCTGCATGCCTGCAGCGGCTGTCCCAGGAACTGGGCCTGGACGCAGGGCAGCAATGTGCGGAGACGGATCTTTCCACGATGATGGAAGGCCTGTATCTCAAGATAGAGGAAGGCGGGCAGGTGGCGGCCAGGCTGAAATATGTCAGGGCTTCTTTTCAGCAGCGCCTCCTGGAATCGGAAAGCCATTGGCTGGAGCGGCCGATTGTGCCGAACCAGCTTGCGGCGCCTGTCAGCCAATTGTTTGAGGGCTGAGCATGAGCGATTAAGTAATATGGGTTTTTGGGGATTTATCTTGGAAAAAGTGGCGTGTGTGTGGGTTTTGGCTGGTGATTGGAAAATATGGGATAGATTACGAGGAAGTTAGGAAGAAAGAATCAATAAAAAGAGCGGAAGCTGAGAAAAGGGGGCGGCAATGAGAAAAGAGGGAACATGTGAAGAGCTGCTTTGCCTGGCGCCGAAGGCGCCGGAATGGAAGATTGACTGGGGCAGGATTGGGGATTCCAGGATGTCGCCCATGATTGCCAGGATGAAAGAAACCAGGCAGAACCCAGCGTGGCATGGGGAGGGGGATGTATGGACGCATACGCAGATGGTGTGCGAGGCGCTGGCGGCAGATGCGGGATTCCAAAGCCTGAGCCGGCGCCTGCAGGAGGAACTGTTCCTGGCAGCCTTACTGCATGATGTTGGGAAAATCCCCACTACCCGCCTAGAGGACGGCCAATGGGTGTCGCCAGGCCATACGGCAGTTGGCGCGAGGATGGCCAGGGAGTTCCTGTGGCTGGAATATGGTTTCTGCGGGAAAGCAGAATGGCAGGCCTTCCGGGAAACAGTCTGCAGCCTGATCCGCTACCACTCCGTCCCGCCCCATATTTTAGGGCAGAAACACCCGGAGCGCCGCCTGATCCAGATTGCATCCAATGGCAGGCTGTCTGCGGATTTTTCCATAAAGCTGCTCTGTCTTCTGGTAAAGGCGGATATGCAGGGGCGTATATTTGATGATATCGAAGGTTCCTTGGAAACCGTGGAACTGTGCGAAGTGCAGGCGGAGGAACTGGGCTGCCTGAAGGAGCCGTTCCCGTTCCCCACGGCAGCTTCACAATATGCATACTTGGAGGGGCGCGGCATTTTGCCCGGCCAGGAATGGTATGACGATACCTGGGGGGAGGTCGTTGTGATGACGGGCCTGCCGGGGACAGGCAAGGACACCTGGATCCGGGAACATTGCAGCAGCCTGCCGATGATTTCTCTGGATGAGCTGCGCAGACAGATGGATGTGCCGCCTACAGCAGAGCAGGGGCCGGTGGTAACTGCGGCACGCCAGCTAGCGAAGGCTTACCTGCGGGACAAAATCCCGTTTGTCTGGAATGCCACCAACCTGACGCCCGTAATCCGGGGGAAGTTAGTGAAGCTGTTTACGGATTACCATGCGTCTGTGAAGATGATATACCTTGAAACAGAGTGGGAGGAACAGCTGCGGAGAAACCGGGAGAGAAGCAAAGCCGTCCCGGAGCAGGTAATCCGCAGGATGCTGGGCTATATGACGCTGCCAGAATGTTTTGAGGCGCACAGAGTAGAATGGCATTGTGTTTAGAAAAGGAAGCGTTTGCGGGATATGCCTGGTATTTGTGAAACAACAGAATATGAGGCATGCGTTTATAGACATGAGTTTATAGAAAGGAAGCAAATCACAATGGATAAGATGAAGATGGATGAGATGGAACGGAGTAAGATGAAATTGGATCAGATTAAGAAATACGTCCTGGGAACCCCCATAGAGACAGATGCAGCTATCTATGAGGTGCAGGCTGCGGCTCTCCCCTGCCCCTATGTGGAAATGGATGCGCAGGCCATGGAAATCAGCTGCCTCTTGGGAAAACATGACATTGTCTATGGCCTCGGCCAGCAGGTGCGCGGAATCAATAAAAGGGGCTGGAAATACACCAGCTTCTGCAGCGACGATCCTAACCATACGGAGAACAAGGAGTCGCTGTACGCCGCCCATAATTTCCTGGTGGTGGCTGGGCAAAAGCCCTTTGGTATTTTCCTGGACACGCCGGAGAAGGTATCGTTTGACATTGGCTATAGCCGGCCGGACAGGCTGTCCATCCGCCTTTGCAGCTGGAATGCAAATTGCTATCTTATAGAGGGGGATTCTGCTTATGAGATTGTGAGGTCTTTCCGCAAACTGATTGGCCCAAGCTATCTCCCGCCGAAGTGGGCCTTTGGTTTTGGGCAGAGCCGCTGGGGCTATCGGAACCAGCAGGATATTGAAGAGGTACTGGCAGGGTATGAAGAGAATAATTTTCCGTTGGATATGATTTACCTGGATATTGACTATATGGACCGCTATATGGATTTTACGGTGGATGGGGAGAAATTTCCTGATTTTCCCCAATTTGTGGAAAAGATGGCGCACAAGGGCATCCATCTGGTGCCGATTATTGACGCTGGCATAAAGGTTCAGGAAGGCTATGGGGTATATGAGGAAGGCGTGGAAAAGGGGTATTTCTGCAAGGATGAGGAAGGCAGGGATTTTGTGGGCGCGGTCTGGCCGGGCAGGGTGCATTTCCCAGATATGCTGCAGGAAGAGGTGCGCAGGTGGTTTGGCGAAAAATATAAGATTCTTCTGGATCAGGGGATTGAGGGGTTTTGGAATGACATGAATGAGCCTGCTATTTTCTATTCGGAGAAGCATCTGGGGGAGGTGTTTTGCAAGCTGGAGGATTACAAGGGGAAGAACCTGGATATTGACAGCTTTTTTGAGATGCGGGATTTGGTGCAGGGGCTTTCGAATTATGAGGAGGATTACCAATCCTTCTACCACAGGTACCAGGGGGAGAGTATCCGCCATGACAGAGTCCATAATATGTATGGCTATTGCATGACACGTGCGGCTTCGGAGGCCTTTGGCAGGCTGGCGCCGGGGAAGCGTATCCTGCTGTTCTCACGGGCGTCCTATCTGGGGATGCACCGCTATGGCGGGATATGGATGGGGGACAACCATTCCTGGTGGTCGCATCTGCTGCTGAGCCTGAAGATGCTGGCAAACCTGAATATGTGCGGCTTCTTGTATACGGGTCCAGACCTGGGCGGCTTTGGCAGCAATACGACAGAAGACCTGCTGCTGCGGTGGTATGCATTGGGGATTTTCATGCCGCTGATGCGTAACCATTCTGCCCTGGGAACCCGTCGGCAAGAAACGTATCAATTTACAGACAAAGAGAGCTTGCGGGGAATCTTACGCCTCCGCTATATGCTGCTGCCTTACCTTTACAGCGAGTATATGAAGGCAGCCCTAAGGGATGATTTGTATGCGAAGCCGCTGGCATTTGTCTTCCCGGATGACCCGCATGCGGAGCGGATTGAGGATCAGCTGCTCATTGGCGAAAGCGTTATGATTGCGCCTGTTTATGAGCAGAATGCCAGAGGCAGGAATGTGTATCTGCCAGAGGAGATGAAGCTGTACCGTATGCGCAGCCCCGAGGACATGGAGGAAGAAACTCTGGCAAAGGGCTTCCACTACGTGCAGGCAGAGGTCAATGAGGTACTGCTGTTTGTCAGGGCGGGGAAGCTGGTGCCGGTTGCCCGGGCAGCCAACCGGGTAGCGGAAGTGGATATGGAGCGTTTGGGGCTTTTGGGATATGTAGCGTGTGAGGATGCCGTTTATGAACTGTATGATGACGATGGAAGCTCCAGAGATTGCAGCCTGGAAGGGCATATCCGCAGGATAACGCCGATAGAGGCAGCAGAGACAGCCGCAGAATAATGCCAAGGAACGTCTCAGGACAAAAGGCCGCTATATAACAGTGGAAAGCCCATTTTGTTAGGTTATGTAAGTTTGGCGTAGTATCATGGACTGTAAAGTATGTTTTAGGCAAGGGCATAGAGAGAAGAAGGCTTGGCAGCATAGAGCAGACGGAAAATGGGCAAATGAGAGAGTATGTTAAAGTATGTTCTGGTATTAAAGGCAAAAGAAGAGTTACGTACTGCAGAAAGCAGGAATCTTGTGAATTTCGTTTTGTAGGAAGCGGTGAAGGTGGGAACAGAATCGTTATGAAAAAAAGAGAAGTTTTCCCTGTCATTAGGAAGGGCATGTTTTGGAGTGGGGCTGTTGTTTTGTCCCTGTGCGCATATGGGATTTTTCTGGCAGCAGGAGGAGCAGGCTGGCAGCAGGGAGGGGGAAGTTTGGCCTGCCCAGAAGGCATTCTTTTCCAAGGGCTTGCTCATAGAGCGGTTGGTGCAGCGGCAAATTTAGAATCTTCCCTGGCCAATGGAGAGGGGGTTCAGGCAATCGAGAAGGGGCGGGAGGCAGGAACCGCAGAGGAACGCCAGAAGCCGGATATAGAGGCAATCCAGCAGATGCCAGCGGGCACAGTCTTGGATCATTCCACGTTTTCTGCGGAAATGGCAGACCGCCTGTTCTGCAGCATGGAACTGCCAGAGGATGTACGGCAGCGGATCTGGGGCGTGTCTTATCATGAAAATGAGAATATCTCCTTAGAGGAACTCCGTTACCTGCGTGTGCTGCACATCGGGTTTGACGGGCTGCCCCATATTGGCGAACTGATTGTAAACCAGCGGGTTGCGGAAGATGTACTAGAGGTTATGGCAGAGCTTTACCGCCAGTCCTATCCCATTGAGAAGATGCTTTTAATTGATGAATATGGAGCCGAAGACAGCCTGTCAATGGCAGATAACAACACTTCTGCATTCAACTACCGGGAGATTGCAGGCAGCAGCCGCCTGTCAAAACATGCAAAAGGGCTTGCTATTGATATCAATCCCCTGTATAATCCATATGTGAAGCAGACCGGGGAGGGAGAGGCTGTGGTCAGCCCGCCGGAAGGGGCGGCGTACGCAGACCGCGCGCAGGAGTTCCCTTACAAAATAGAGGAAGGGGATCTTTGCTGCCAGCTTTTTGGGGCGCATGGCTTTATCTGGGGAGGCAGCTGGAATAGCGTAAAGGATTACCAGCATTTTGAGTATGCAGAGTGAAGCAGCGTCCGTTTTGCCGAGATTTGGCTCTGTAGTTACAGTTTGGAGAGGATACCGATGAACCGAAATTTTCAAAAGGAATTAGAGCAGAAAATCCATGCACAGGAGCGGCAGGGATGGGTGCCGAAGCTTCTCTTGCATAGCTGCTGTGCGCCTTGCAGCAGTTATGTACTGGAATACCTGTCACAGTATTATGAGATTACTGTGCTCTATTACAATCCTAATATATACCCAGAAGAGGAATATTATAAGCGGGTGGAGGAACAGAAGGCGTTTATCCAGCGTTTTACAAAACAGCAGAAAGGAAGGCAGGCTGTGCGTTCTGATACGGAGCCAATGGAAGGGAGGAAAAATTTTTACCCCATTGGCTTTGTGGAAGGGGAGTATGACAAGGGGCGTTTCTATGAGATGGCCAAAGGCCTGGAGGACATACCGGAGGGCGGGGAGCGTTGCTTCCGGTGTTATGAGCTGCGCCTCAGGGAGGCGGCAGAGTATGCCTGCAGGCTTAAGATGGATTCTTTTACCACTACCCTGTCCATCAGCCCTCTGAAAAATGCCTGCAAATTAAACGAAATTGGGGAGCGCCTGGCCGGAGAATATGGGGTGGAGTACCTTTCTTCGGATTTTAAGAAGAAAAACGGCTATAAGCGCTCAGTGGAACTTTCGGAAGAATACGGGATGTACCGGCAGGATTACTGCGGGTGCGTATTTTCAATGCGGGAAAGAGAAAGGCAGAAGAAAGAAAAAGGGCAGAAATAGAACGAGCTGCTCGGGCTGTAACACATGATTCAGAAGATAATAGAAAGTAGTGATAAATAGAAAACAGAAAGGAAAGAGGGAACCGTATGGCACAGTTATGGGGCGGGCGCTTTACCAAGGACACAGATCAATTGGTCTATAACTTTAACGCGTCCATATCATTTGACAAAAAATTCTATAAACAGGACATGGAGGGCAGCATTGCCCATGTGAAAATGCTGGGGAAGCAAGGGATCCTGGAAGCAGGCGAGGCACAGGAAATCGTGGAAGCCATCAAGGAAATCATGCGGGAAGTGGACGAAGGGAAGCTTAAAATTTCCCATGTGTATGAGGATATCCACAGTTTTGTGGAAGCCACCCTGATTGACCGCCTGGGGGATGTGGGGAAGAAATTACATACCGGCAGGAGCCGCAACGACCAGGTGGCTTTGGACATGCGCCTGTATACGCGCCAGGAAGTCCTGGAGACAGATGGCTTGCTGGAAGGCCTGCTGCGCGCTATTTTGACGATTATGGAACAGAATACAGATACTTTTATGCCGGGCTTTACTCATCTGCAGAAAGCGCAGCCTGTTACATTAGCGCACCACATGGGCGCTTATTTTGAAATGTTCAAGCGTGACCGCCAGCGGATGGAGGATATCTACCAGCGGATGAATTACTGTCCCTTAGGATCCGGCGCCCTGGCAGGCACTACTTACGCTTTAGACCGCTACGATACGGCAAGGCAGCTGGGCTTTGTGGGCCCAACGCTTAACAGCATGGACGGCGTGTCGGACAGGGATTATTTAATCGAGCTGCTTTCCGCGCTTGCTACTGTGATGATGCATTTAAGCCGTTTCTCAGAGGAAGTGATTATTTGGAACAGCAACGAGTACCAGTTTGTGGAGATTGATGATGCTTACAGTACCGGGAGCAGCATTATGCCCCAGAAGAAAAACCCTGATATTGCAGAACTTGTGCGGGGCAAGACCGGACGGGTCTATGGCGCGCTGATGTCCCTGCTTACTACAATGAAAGGAATCCCCTTAGCTTATAATAAAGATATGCAGGAAGACAAGGAACTGACCTTTGACGCGATTGATACGGTAAAGGGCTGCCTGGCTCTGTTTACAGGAATGCTCTCGACGATGAAGTTCCGCAAAGAGCGGATGGAAGAAAGCGCCAGGCATGGATTTACCAATGCTACCGATGCAGCGGACTATCTGGTAAACCACGGCGTTCCTTTCCGTGACGCCCATGGCATTGTGGGGAAATTGGTGCTTTATTGCATCCAGAAGCATGCGGCGATTGACGATTTGTCCCTGGAAGAGCTGAAGCAGATTAGCCCGGTGTTTGAGGCAGATATCTTTGAGGCGGTTTCGATGGAAACCTGTGTGGAGAAACGCCTGACAATAGGCGCGCCTGGGCAGAAGGCCATGGAGCAGGTCATTGCCCTCGAAAAAGAATACCTGGAGCATGACTGGAAGAAAAGCATAGCTGATTGGGAAACTGCTTTGTTGGAATAAGGAGCAGTAATGCAAGGGGGATGTAAGCTCCTCGGCAAGATATTTCAAGGGGCTGCGTATCGGTGGTTGGAAGATCACGGGTACGGCAGCCCTGTCATTATGTGCTATAATATTTCCTCATATTTTTCCAATATTTTCTCAAGTTCCGTATTTCCCCTTAGAAATTTATATTCGTCTTTCTTCCTGATTTCGGAAAGAAGGGATCTTGCAAAGACTTTTCCAATCCTGTTGGATGATTTCTGCGGATATCTGTAATACAGGGGAGATGCCCTCATTTCCCATGGTTTTTGCAATTGCTGGCAGTAAAGTTATCTCCGGGTAAGTGTTTCCTTTTTCCCACTTATTTACCGCTGGCGCTGAAACGCCTAGGTATGCTGCAACCTGTTCTTGTGTCAGCCCCAGCTCTTTTCGATGGCTTCGGATCTGTTCGCTAATATTCATTGCCCTGGCCTCCAATTATCTTTTTTCGTTTCTTGCCCTATGGGATTTTATTATATCGTGGTTAAGGCGTTTTTTCTATTGAGCAGTTGTTTATTTGCAGGCACGGAATGCTAACGATCGGTTAAAGCTATTTTCCTTGGAGACAGTATGCCAAAATGAAAAGTTATTTCTGGACAGTTCCTTATCTTCCGGTTTTGCGCACGGCCAGCGTGTGCCGGAGTAATAATATGCTTTGGGCCACAGAATTATGTAGTTCACAATATCCATAATTTACGCAGATTCTCCTATAATTTTGTATACTTTTTGGGATTGATTTTTCTCTTTAAATATATTAATATATTTTGCAGAACAACATTTGTCCGTCTAGTGCGGACAGACTGGAACACAAATAGAAAAAGTGAGGAGAATTTATATGAGCCAGAAATTAAAAGTAGGAATCCTGGGAGGGACTGGCATGGTAGGCCAGCGTTTTATTGCCCTGTTAGAGAACCATCCCTGGTTTGAAGTGACGACAATTGCAGCCAGCGCACGTTCCGCTGGGAAGAAATATGAGGAAGCCGTAGGTTCCCGCTGGAAGATGGATACTCCGATGCCGGCGGCCGTTAGAGACATTGTGGTTATGAATGTAAATGAGGTAGAGAAGGTAGCCTCCCAGGTGGATTTCGTCTTCAGCGCAGTCGATATGTCCAAGGATGAGATCAAAGCGATTGAGGAAGCATACGCCAAGACGGAAACCCCGGTTGTTTCCAATAACAGCGCCCACAGATGGACGCCCGACGTGCCGATGGTAGTGCCGGAAATCAACCCTGAACACATGAAAGTCATTGACTTCCAGAAAAAGCGCCTGGGAACCGCCAAAGGGTTTGTGGCCGTAAAGCCCAACTGTTCCATCCAGTCCTATGCTCCCGTATTGACAGCATGGAAAGAGTTTGAGCCATACGAAGTGGTGGCTACAACCTACCAGGCGATTTCCGGCGCCGGCAAGACATTCCAGGACTGGCCGGAAATGGAAGGTAATATTATCCCCTATATCGGCGGCGAAGAAGAGAAGTCAGAAAAAGAACCCCTGCGTATCTGGGGCGAGATCAAAGACGGCGTAATTGTCCCCGCAGAAAGCCCGGTTATTACCTGCCAGTGCATCCGCGTCCCTGTGTTAAACGGCCACACCGCTGCCGTATTTGTCAAATTTAAAAAGAAGCCAACCAAAGAGCAGTTAATAGAGAAGCTAAAGGATTTCCGCGGCCTGCCCCAGGAACTGGAACTGCCCAGCGCCCCCAAGCAGTTTATCCAATACTTAGAGGAAGATAACCGCCCACAGGTGACTGCGGATGTAGGCTATGAGAACGGCATGGGCATCAGCGTAGGCCGCCTGCGTGAGGACACGGTATACGATTGGAAGTTTGTCGGCCTGTCCCATAATACTGTCCGCGGCGCGGCCGGCGGCGCCATCCTCTGCGCAGAGCTTCTCAAAGCGCAAGGCTATATCGGTTAATTGCAGAAACTTTCAATTCCATAGCGGAGGAAGTGGGGAGAGCGCGTTTTTGTTGTGGCTTCCCTGCTTCCGTAGCATTTCGTCTGGCCGTCACTGCCGCTTTCTCCGCACCCACCGCCCCTGATTCGCACCAAAAAACAGTCACAGAAAACAAATCTGTAACCCAAATCGTCAAATCTTCATAAATACATACCAATCTCATATTCGCGCGCTTATGTGTAATTTTTCATTTTCTGTAATGCCAAAACCTTACTCCGTTCTCTTTCTATTTGTTCTGCCCCACATCATAATGCTTTTCGGCAAAATATGTAAGAAAGCATGTTTTTTAATGATGTCATTAAGTCATAGTGCCAAATCTCTTTTTCTATTCCTTGAAAATTTGTGCAAAATAACAGTATAATAACTACATCAGCAGGACAGAATGGCTGGCCAGCCGGACACTGCAGCAGCAGAAGAAGGGTAACTGTAATCGCACAAGGCAGCTGCAGACAGAGCCGTTGCCGGCAAGAGAGCTGCAACCAGAGCCGTTACAGGCAAAGCAGTTACAGAAGAATTGACAAAAAAGATGGAGAGGTATGATTATGAAAGAAAAGGTTCAGGTATTTGGAAGATTTTTAAGCGGCATGGTGATGCCGAATATCGGCGCATTCATTGCGTGGGGGCTGATTGCGGCATTGTTTATTTCCACGGGCTGGCTTCCCAATGAGTCCTTCGCCCGTCTGGTAGATCCTATGTCCCATATGCTGCTCCCGCTCCTGATCGCCTATACGGGCGGCAAGGTGGTGGCAGGCGACCGCGGGGGCGTGATTGGCGCTATCGCATCAATGGGCGTGATTGTGGCTTCCGATAACCCCATGTTCCTGGGGGCGATGGTGGTAGGGCCAATCGCCGCATGGGTGATTAAGAAATTCGACAAGTTGATGGAAGGGCATATCCCGGCAGGGTTTGAGATGCTGGTGAATAACTTTTCCCTGGGCATCCTAGGCGCCATCCTGGCCATTCTGGCTATGCTTGGGATTACTCCCCTTGTCACGGCTCTGACAAACCTGATGAGCGCAGGGGTTGAGGCGCTGGTAAGCCACAGCCTGCTGCCTTTGACCAGCATATTGATTGAGCCGGCCAAGGTGCTGTTTTTGAACAACGCGATGAACCATGGGATCTTTTCCCCGCTGGGCATCCAGCAGGTAGGTGAAGTAGGGAAATCCATTTTCTTCCTGTTAGAGTCAAACCCGGGGCCGGGGCTTGGCATTTTGCTGGCATACTGCATTGCGGGCAAGGGGAGCGCCAAGAGTTCTGCGCCAGGGGCAGTCATCATCCATTTCCTGGGCGGGATCCATGAGATTTATTTCCCCTACATCCTGATGAACCCATTCCTGCTGCTGGCCGTGATTGCAGGCGGGGCAACTGGGGTGCTGACGTTTAGCCTCCTGGATGTAGGGCTTACTTCCGCGGCGTCTCCAGGAAGCATTTTTGCCCTGACGATGATGGCGGAACGCCACTGTTATCTAGGGCTGTTTGCAGGTGTGCTTTTATCCGCAGCCGTATCTTTCATTATCGCTATGCCGCTGTTGAAGTTTATGGGCAAAGATGCTTCATTGGAAGAGGCGCAGGCCAAGAAAGATGCTATGAAGCGCCAGGCCAAAGGGATGGCCGATGCGCCGTCTAAGGCACAGGCGCCTGCCGCTGCCAAAGGGACAGGCGCAATCAAGAAGATTGCGTTTGCCTGTGACGCAGGCATGGGTTCCAGCGCCATGGGGGCGACGGTATTGAAAAAGAAAATTGCTGCCGCAGGCATTCAGGGGATTGAGGTCATCCATACGCCGGTTTCTTCTATTCCGGCGGACGTGCAGCTGGTGGTGACGCATCAGGAACTGGGCGAGAGGGCTGCGCACAGCAATCCTAACGCGGAGTTGATCCTGATTACGAACTTCCTGGCGGCGCCGGAATACGAGACGTTAGTAGCAGATTTAAAGAAACGGAACCAGTAGAGATACCATTTACAGAGCCATTGCAGTTGAGGGATACAAGATGAGATTTACGCCGAGAATGAGACAGATATTTCAAGTGCTGCTCAAAGAGCCTTCTGCTATTTCTGTCAGGCAGCTGGCAGAGCAGATTGGGGTGAGCAGAAGGACCGTGCAGAGGGAATTGGAGTATATCAGCACGCCGCTGAATGAATATGGCCTTACTTTTGTGTCTAAGACCGGCGTGGGCATTTGGATTGAGGGCAAGGAGGAGGATAAGCAGCAGCTTCTGGCAGATAGCATGGAAGGGGATGGCTATGACGTAGGCAACCGGGAAGAACGAAGGAAACGCCTGATTCTGGAAATCCTAAAGGAAAAGGGGCTGCGCAAGCTTTACTATTACAGCAGCCAGTTCGGGGTCAGCGAGGCCACGGTCAGCACAGATCTGGAGGCCGTGGAAGGGTGGCTTGGCAAATATGGGCTCGCGGTAGGGCGCAAGCCAGGCAGCGGGATTTCCATTGAGGGCAGCGAGGAAAGCTATCGGCGGGCAATCCGGGCGTTTATTGATGAGAATATCGACACCAGGGTGGTGCGGGAAGCCTACGGGGAAGAAGGGGGAATGCTGGCAGGGATGCCATTTGCAGACAGCAATGTGGGCAAGATTTTAGATGATAGGGTGATGGAACGCGTGGTGGCCATTGTCCAGCGGATCGGCCATGAGAGGATCCGCAATATGACGGAGAACTCTTACAAAGGGCTGCTGATCCATATCGCCATTGCCATTGACCGCATCCTCAAGCAGGAAATGGTGGAAGACACAGAAGCCTGGAAACAGGCGGACGCCAAGGATGAAGATTATCGGCTTGCGAAGCGGATTGTGGAGGAACTGGAACAGGAATTCCAGGTTTCAATTCCGGAAGTGGAGGTGTCCTATATCTGCCTCCACATCAAGGGCGCCAAGCATGAGCGCATTGCATGGGATGAGGAGAAATCTCTAGAGATTGAGAGCCGGGAAATGCAGCAGCTGGTCAATGACATGATTGACGTCTTTGACCCGGAACAGGGCTATTTGATGAAGCAGGACGATGGGTTTATCCAGGGGCTGCTGGCGCACCTGCAGCCCACCCTGGTACGGCTGGTCTATGGGATGCAGATCCCAAATCCCGTGCTGGAGGATATCAAGGACAGCTATCCGGATATGTACCGCAGCTGTGAGAAGGTGGCCAAGGTGCTGGAAGCCTATACGGGCAAGCAGGTGCCAGAACAGGAGATTGGCTTCTTGACCGTCCACTTTGGCGCGGCGATGGTGCGGCTGGAGGGCAGGAAGGAAGAAATCCGCAAAGTGCAGGCAGGCGTGGTATGTTCCAGCGGCATTGGAATTTCCCGCCTGATGTCCTCCAAGCTGGAAAAGGTGTTCCGCGGGCGGATGGAGCTGGCTGCCTATGGCAAAAAAGACATTACGCCGTACATCGCTGGCAAGACAGACTTTTTTATCTCCAGTATCCCCATGGATGGGCTGGGCGTGCCGGTGGTGTATGTAAATCCCCTTTTGAGCGAAGGGGACATTGAGAAGATACGGCAGACCGTCTATAAGTATGAGCGCCTGCCGGGAAAGCACAAAGGAGCCGACAGTTTTTCCTCCCAGTTAGAGGAAATCAATTTGATGGCGGCGCAGATTGGCACAGTAATTAAGTATATGGATTTTTTCAAAGTGGATAACCGCATCAGCTTCGGCGAGCTTTTGATTGCTATCGGCGAGAGGCTGTCGCCTTACTCCGACCGGCAGGAAATGATCCGCGAAGATATCCTGCGGAGGGAGCATATTGCCAGCCAGGTATTTGCAGAATTTGGCTTTGCCCTGCTCCACGCCAGGACCAAAGGCGTGACGAGGCCAGAATTTTCCATATGCATGACGAAGGATCTGGGGGCATTTTCGCATCCGTATTTTAAAGGGATTAAAATGGTGTTTGTGATGCTGGTTCCGATGGATGGAAACCTCAAGGTAAATACGGACATTATGGGGTATATCAGCAGCATGATGATAGAGGAATATGAGTTTATGGACGTCGTGGCCAGGGGGGATAAGGAAGAAATACGCGGGGCGCTGTCACAGCATCTGAAGAGGTATTTTAACCGTTATATTGGGAAGTTGGCATAATTGCAGTGGGTGAGGATGGGAGGAGGGAAGGTGGCCATACGGGCCGCTTTCTCCGCTATCAGTGAAATGTATCATGAAAAATATTTATTTCGAAAAAGAAAAAGGAGGAAAAACCATGTTTTTTAAGAAGAAAAAAGAAGAGGCAGAGGAGAAGAAAGCATTGTTGTATCGGGAGAATGTCAAGGTAGGATGTGGGCCGATGGACAAAGAGCAGGTCATCCGCAGTGTAGGGCAGATGCTGGTGGACAGCGGGTATGTGGATCAGCCATATGTGGATGCGATGGTAGAACGGGAAAAGACATTTTCGACCTTTATGGGAAATGGGCTGGCGCTCCCGCATGGAGTGGAGGCTGCGAAGAAGGAAGTGAAGTCTTCCGGGATTGCAGTGATGACATTTGACAAAGGGATTGACTGGGATGGCAATGAAGTGCATATGGTGATTGGGATTGCCGGCGTTGGCGAAGAGCATATGGACATCCTGGCAAACATTGCAGATATCATGATGGATGAGGCCTCTTCTGAGAAGCTGATTTCTGGGGATGCAGATACGATTTACGGTATCCTGACAGCATAGGAGGAACGCTGGGGCAGAAGAGAGGCTGCGCAATAAAAGTTTTGGTAAGGAAAGGAGAGGGCAAATGATAGTTACAGTTACTATGAATCCGGCGATTGATAAGACGATAGAGATTGAAGCGCTGCTGCCAGGCGGGCTGAACCGTATCCAGAAGGTAGAGTATGATGCAGGCGGAAAGGGAATTAATGTATCGAAGACCATTCATGAACTAGGCGGGAGCAGCATTGCCGTAGGCTTCTTGGGAGGAAATGCGGGGAAGACCATAGAGTCCGTATTGAATGAATGGGGCATAAACAATGACTTTATCTGGGTAAGGGGAGAGACACGCACCAATACAAAAGTATATGAGAAAAGCGGGGCGCTGACAGAATTAAACGAGCCAGGGCCGCAGATTAGCAAGGAGCAGCAGGAAGAGCTGGTCAAGAAGCTGGAAGGCTATGCCAATGAGGAAACATTGTTTGTGCTGGCGGGCAGCATTCCCAATGGGGTAGATAAGCAGATTTATTCCGAGATTATCCCTAGGGTTCATGCGAAGGGCGCCAAAGTATTGCTGGACGCAGACGGCGAACTGTTCCGCAATGCCCTCAAGGAAAAGCCGGATATCATCAAGCCGAACCGGGTGGAGCTGGAAGAGTATTTTGGCTTCGACTACCGGGTTTCCATGGAGGAGCTGCTGGAAGCGGCAAGAAAGCTGCAGGCGCAGGGAATTGAAACTGTAGCCGTGTCTATGGGCAAAAGCGGCGCGATGATGGTGCGGGAAGGATACGAGGTGAAATGTCCGGCTCTGTCCGTGAAGGCTCATTCTACAGTCGGCGCAGGGGACGCTATGGTGGCGGCTCTGGCATATGCTTGGGAGAATAAACTGGGCAACGAAGAAACCGTGCGGCTATGCATGGCGGCTTCCGCAGGGGCAGTCACTACAATCGGAACAAAACCGCCCACCAGGGCGCTGGTAGACGAACTGCTGGAGCAGGTTGTGATAGAGCAGATATCAGCAAAGTAAATAAATGCAAGGATAGATAGCAGATTAAAAATTTAGGAAGGAGAATCTGATTATGAAGACAAAAGCAGTCAGAATGTATGGAACCAGAGATTTGAGGTTGGAGGAATTTGAATTGCCGCCAATAAAAGAGGATGAGATTCTGGCAAAGGTAATAAGCGACAGCATCTGCATGTCCACCTACAAGCTGGTGGAACAGGGCAAAAAGCATAAGCGCGCGCCGCAGAATATTGACACCAACCCCATCATTATCGGCCATGAATTTGCAGGTGTTATCGTGGAGGTAGGCGAGAAATGGAAGGATCAGTTTAAGCCGGGCATGAAGTTTGCCCAGCAGCCAGCCCTGAATTACAAAGGAAGCCTGGCTTCCCCAGGATATTCTTATGAGTATTTCGGCGGAGCCTGCACCTACTGCATCTTCCCGCATGAAGTCATGGAGCTGGGCTGCCTGATGCCATATGAAGGAGAGAGCTTTTTTGAGGCTTCCCTGGGCGAGCCTATGAGCTGTATCATCGGCGGCTACCATGGCAACTACCATACCAATAAGAGGAACCACGACCTGGCCGGCGGCACAAAGGAAGGAGGCGACATCATTATCCTGGGCGGATGCGGCCCCATGGGCCTTGGGGCAGTCAGCTACGGGATCCAGTTCCAGAATAAGCCCAAGAGGATTGTGGTGACAGATATTGACGATGCAAAGCTGGAGCGCGCAAGGGAAGTGATCCCGGAGTCTTTTGCAGCAGAAAACGGCGTTGAGCTGCTCTATGTCAATACGGCAAAAATGGCAGACCCGGCCAAGGAGCTGGTAGAGATCACAGGCGGCAAAGGCTATGACGATGTGTTTGTCTACATCCCTAACCGCAAAGTAGCAGAGCTTGGCGACCAGATCCTGGCCTTTGACGGCTGCATGAATTTCTTCGCCGGCCCCACCGACAGCCAGTTTAAGGCGGAGATCAACCTCTACGACGTACACTACACCAGCCAGCATATTGTCGGCACCACAGGCGGCAATAACGATGATCTGATGGAAGCAAACGACCTGGCGGCTAAGGGCAAGATTGAGCCTGCCGTTATGGTAACCCACGTAGGCGGCATCGACAGCATTGCTGACGCAACCTTGAACCTGCCAAGTATCCCCGGCGGCAAGAAGCTGACTTACACACAGTTTGATATGCCGCTGACAGCCATCGAAGATTTTGCAGAGCTTGGAAAGACAGATCTCTTATTCCAGAAATTGGATGAGGCGTGCAAACGAAACCGGGGTCTGTGGAATGCCGAAGCAGAGAAGATATTATTTGAGCATTTTGGCGTAGAAGCCTAGGGTATATTTGAAAATAATTTCCAGTCATACAGGTTACAGGTAGAGCGCCAAACACCCTCATCATAACAAATACAGCATTTACTCTGCCTTACAGGAAAAGCGCCAGATATCCCCATCTGTGTAACTGCAACGCTTTCCCGTAAGGCAGGAAAAAGGGCTGTCCCTTCCTGCACGTTCCGTATGTCCATCTCCCGTACTCCAAATGTCTATCTCCCCACACTCTCCTACGTACCCCAATGCCGCTGTTCCTTACAATCTTCCCAATACAGAGCCACAATTTCCCCACAGCAAATTTTCAGGTTGCGGAATAACGGGAACTATGCTACAATCAAACTGTTATAAACCATTCGTTTTTTAGTCTATAGCTGCATTAAGCCTGGCGATTTTGCATAGAGGAGTAAGTATGGGTAAGAATATTAAAGTTTTTTTAAGGAACAGCTTTATCTGCGTAATCAGTGTCTGTATTGTAGTTTTCATTTACCTGCTGTTTATTATGGCCAAGAGCACAGAGTCCACAATTGATGAGATCAGTGAAATCTATATGTCTGAGATGAACGTCCAGATACGGCAGAAATTTTCTTCCATTGTCGGCCTGCGGCTGGATCAGGTGGAGGGGATTATGATGCGCCAATCTCCGGATACAGCAGAATATGGAGAAGGGATGATAGAAGAACTTGGCATAAATGGACAGGTCAGAGGGTTTGATTATCTGGGGCTCTATTCAGGGCAGGGAGAGATAGAGACTGTCTTCGGGGATGAAATCAATATAGACACTGGTAATTTTCAGGAATCTCTGGCTCAAGACGGCAATATTGTCGCCATGGGGACAGATGCCGATGGAGGCAGGATCCTGATTCTGGGCAAGAAGGCAGCTTACCCTATGGCGGACGGTGGGAAAAGCCTGGCATTGCTGGCCGGCATACCCATGGATTATCTGAAAGAAGCGCTTTTCTTAGATTCTTCTGATACCCTGGTATATTCCCATGTCATTAATGTGGACGGGAATTATGTCATCCGCAGCGGGGATGCATACCGGGAAAGTTATTATGAACGTATTCTTGCAGAGACGGAGGGTTACCATACAGAGGCGGCGGAAGCATATATTGAGGGGCTGAAGGAGGCCATTCAGGGAGGCCAGCCATTTTCCAGCCAGATTGTTCTAAAGGGAGAAAAGAGATATACATACTGCACGCCTATTTCTGAAAATGTGGACTGGTACCTGATTACTGTTATGAGGGGCAAATTGATGGATGAGCCAATCAGCAGATTGGACGGGCAGCGTTTGGCGATGATGCTGGGATCTTCCGTTTTAATCCTGGTTGCCATGTCCATTGTATTCTACCTGTATTACCGCCTGTCTACGCAGCAGATGCAGGAACTGGATCGTGCGAAGGAAAAGGCTGTCCGTTCAGACAAGGCAAAGAGCGAGTTCCTCTCCAGCATGAGCCATGATATCCGTACGCCGATGAATGCCATTATAGGGATGACAGAAATTGCATTGAAAAATATCAAGGATTCTGATCGGGTGCTGGACTGCCTGAATAAGGTAAAGCTGTCCAGCAAGCATTTACTGGGGCTTATTAATGATGTCCTTGATATGTCCAAGATAGAAAGTGGCAAGATGATTTTAAATACCAACCTGATGTCCCTGCGGGAGTCTATGAATGACATTGTGAACATTATGCAGCCGCAGGTGAAGGCAAAGGGACAATATTTTGATATCTTTATCCATTCCATCCAGGCAGAGAATGTCTACTGTGATTCTGTGCGGCTGAACCAGGTGCTGCTGAACCTTTTATCCAATGCGGTGAAATTTACGCCGGAGGGTGGCCGGATAGATATGCATCTGTATCAGGAGGAATCGTCCAAAGGAGACGAGTATGTCCAGGTGCATTTTGTGGTGGAGGATACAGGGATTGGGATGTCCAAGGAGTTCCAGCAGCGGATTTTTGACAGCTTTGAGCGGGAAGGCACCGAGCAGGTGGCCAAGATTGTGGGGACTGGCCTGGGAATGTCGATTACGAAGGCAATTGTGGATCTGATGGGCGGCGCGATTGAGCTGGAAAGCGAATGCGGCCAGGGTTCTACCTTCCGTGTTATCCTGGATTTGAAGAAATCAGATATTGATGAGAAGGACATGGCCCTTCCCAGATGGAAGATCCTGGTCGTGGATGACAATGAGCAGCTCTGTACCAGCGCGGTTTCTAACCTGCAGGAGCTAGGGGTCTATACGGAGTGGACGACCGATGGAAGGGACGCCGTCTCTATGATTACGGACCACCACCTGGCGGGGGATGATTATGATTTTGTGCTTGTGGATTGGAAGATGCCGCATATGAACGGGATTGAAGTTATCCGGGAAATGAGGAACGTGACAGGGGATAAGCGGGTACCGGCATTTTTGATTTCCGCTTATGATTGGAGTGAACTGGAAGAAGAGATTGATGCATCTGAGATTGAAGGCTTTATATCCAAGCCGCTGTTTAAATCTACGCTGTTCTTATATCTGAAGAAATACATGGAAGAAGCCCAGGATGAGGAGAGCCAGGAGGAAGCAGTGCTGGATTTTGGGGGTAAGAACGTCCTGCTGGCAGAGGATATTGATCTGAACTGGGAGTTTATCAGCGAGATACTGACTTCTGTAGGGCTGGTTCTTGAGCGGGCTGAAAATGGCAAAGAATGCCTGGATAAGTTTGAAGCGTCAGAAATCGGGTTCTATGATGCCATCCTAATGGATATCCGCATGCCCGTTATGAACGGGTATGACGCCACTGTCGCCATCCGGGCGCTTGACCGTCCGGACAGCAAGCTTCCGATTATAGCTATGACAGCGGATGCATTTTCGGATGACGCCCAGCATTGTATGGAGATTGGCATGGATGCGCATATTGCCAAGCCCATTGATCTGAAGGAGTGCATGAAGACCCTACAGAAATATTTGGGATAAGCAGTTTAAGGCAGAATTGTTTTAAGAAAAGGAACAGAAATCCCCCTAGAAGACTATCGTTTACAAGACATAGTTTTTAGGGGGATTTCAGCATATAATCCATGATTTCAAAAAAAAATGAAAAATTAATAAAATTTGTTTTGATTTTTTATAAAAAGTATGTTATACTAACTTCGCTGTAGGGAAAAGGGCGTACCCTTCAGGAATAGTCTGTGGGTTTCCCACATAGAGAATACGCTGTCCAGATATGCCATGATATCCTAAGATGGCATTGATCTTCGTATAATTCAATATGCACCCATAGTTTAACGGATAAAACACCAGATTCCGGTTCTGGGGCTGGGGGTTCGATTCCCTCTGGGTGTACTGAAACTTTTAATCATCACAGCCCTGCAAGTCAGGGCTGTGAGCGAATCTTATAGATGATATAGAATAAGGAGCACAGATGAGCAATTCTAAAAGAAGAAAATCCGAATATGACGTAGATTCAAATAAAATAGTAACTTTTTGCAGGAAGAACGTAAAATATATTTCAGCAGGAATTTTAACAGTTGCATTGGTTGTGGTACTTTTTATGACAGTAGGAGACAGTAAGAGCGGGGAAGATTCAACAAGTCTTGGGACAGAGAGCAGCGCTTCTGGGGAACAGGGGGAAGAAGGAGACGGGGGACAGCAGCAGGCTGAGGAACAAGAAGATTATGATTATGAAGTGGACATGCCGGAGATCAAAGAGCTGATGTCTACATATTACAACTCCTATGCGGCAGGGGATGTGGATAAATTAGATTCCATTACGGAGTCTCTTTCTGATATGGAAAAAAGTTATATTAAGATGATGAACGATTATGTGGAGAATTATACGAATGTCGTATGTTATTCCCAAAAAGGGAAGGAAGACGGCACTTATCTGGCTTCTGCAACTTTTAGCATGAAGTTCCATGGCGTAGAAGACGGCCTTCCGGGAATGGACTTTTTCTACATTCAGACGAACGATCAGGGAAAGCTTTACATAGACAGCCTGTATTGCCCTTTCAACCGTCAGACGGAGGAACAGGAGACAGATCCGGAGATAGAGAAGCTGATTGAGGATTTCATGGAGAATAAAGATGTGTCTAAGCTTCACCAGGACTGCCAGGATGAGTATGACAAGGCCATCGCTTCCAATGAAGATTTAGGAAAGATGGAAGTTACCATGAAGTCTGCCATCAAGGACTGGAAAGACGCTTATGATCCGGACGCCCAAGAAGACAAGGAAAAGCAGGAAGAGGACAAGGAAAAGCAGGAAGAAGACAAGGAAAAGCAGGAAGAAGACAAGGAAAAGGAAGAGCAGGAGAAAGAGGAAAAGAAGAAAAAGAAGGAAAAGAAGAAAAAGAAGGAAAAGAAGATAAAAGAAGAGGAACAGAAAAAGCAGGAAGAAGCTGAGAGCCAGGAACCCGAAGCGCCTGCAGAAGATGGCAATGAAGCTGCTCCGGAAGAGAATACAGAGGAAAATACAGGCAGCAGCGGGCTGAATTATGTGCCGGAAGGAACCGTCCTTACAGCAAATGATGGCTATAATGTCCGTGTTTCCATGAGTGAATCGGCAGAGCTGATTGGGACGACAGGGATTGGCGACAGCATAACAATTGTTCTGAGTTATGCAGAAGGATGGACAAAAGTAGAGTGGAATGGGCAGACAGGATACATTCGGACAGATTTGCTTTTGAATAATTAGCAGCATAAAAAGAGAATTGTTTGATAAAGGCAGTTCTCTTTTTCTTACTTGAAAAACAGTAACTAGACGATGCTTTCTTGTTGCTGTTCACTCCCTCCTGCCAAAAGTATCAGAAAAGTGGTATAAAAAGCGCGAAATGTTTCAAGCTAATGGTAAAAAACAGGGCAGCTACGCTGCCAAACAGGAGGGAACGATGCGCAACCACGAAGAAATCAACGTATTGAGGGAAGCCCAAAGAAACGCTTCCAGGGCAGTGAAGGCGATTGACGCGCTGATGGGCAAGGTGTATAATGAGGAATTTGCCTATGAGCTGACGTCTGAGAGGAATCGCTTCCAGGACTTTGAGAGGAAGGCAGAGGCGGGGCTGTGGGAACATGGGCTGATGCCGAAGGATTCCAGCTTGGAGCGGGCGAAGCTGTGGGGAGCCATCCAGGCCAACACGATGCTCAATATCAGCACGCCTCATGTAGCCAATATGGCCATCCAGGCCAACAGCAAGGGCATTGCGGGCTTGCTGAAGGTAAGACACAACAATAAGTCCTCCGGCAGCTTTGCCAATGAACTGGCAGAAGAGTTGATGGATTTTGAAGAAGAGAATATTGAAAGGCTCAAAAAATTTTTGTAAAGCGTGGGGAAGGTTATGTCAGATCCAGTCAGAATCAACAAATATCTGAGCGAGGCCGGAGTCTGTTCCCGCCGGGAAGCGGATCGCTGGATTGCCGAAGGCTTTGTTACCATCAATGGCAGGAAAGCAGTGATGGGGGACAAGGTTTTTCCAGAGGATACCGTTATGTTTGGGAAGAAGAGGGTTTCCAAGGAGGAAGCCGTTATTCTGCTGGCTGTGAACAAGCCGGTGGGGATTGTATGCACGGCTCAGAAGCGGGAGCCAGACAATATCGTCGATTATGTAAAGTATCCCAAGCGGGTGTACCCTGTTGGGCGGCTGGACAAGGATTCCCATGGGCTGATTCTGATGACAAACCAGGGTGATCTGGTCAACAAGATGATGCGCGGCGGGAACTTGCATGAAAAGGAGTATATTGTCAGAGTGAACCGGGAAGTGACAGAAAGCTTTTTGCGGCAGATGGCGCAGGGCGTGTATTTAGAAGAGCTTGGCGTGACGACCAGACCCTGCCATGTAGAGAAGGTAGGGAAGTATACATTCCGAATTATCTTGACACAGGGTCTGAACCGTCAGATCCGCAGGATGTGCCAGGTATTCCAATACCGTGTCATTGACTTAAAACGGGTGCGGATTATGAATATCTGCTTGGGAAGTTTAAAGGAAGGCGCATACCGGGAAGTGACGGAGGAAGAGTGGGGGGAATTGCTGGAACAGATCCGCAGTTCCTCCAATCAGCCGGTCATTCCGAAATGGTAGCCCATGCCTTTCGCAGGTTACGGCCAGGGATTAGCGATTGCTTAGGATAGCAGTTTTTTGGGAAAGGATGGATAGAAGGATGGAGAAAAATCAGGCAGAAGAAAGGGCGCGGCAGCTGCGGGAAAGCCTGGAATATCACAACAACCGCTATTATAATATGGACAGCCCTGAAATCAGCGATTTTGAATATGATACTATGATGCGTGAGCTACGGAGCCTGGAGCAGGAGTTTCCAGGCCTGCTTACGCCAGATTCCCCAACACAGAAAGTTGGCGGCGCGGCGAAACGCGAAGCAGGGGTGTTGGTGAGGCACAACGTTCCCATGCTGAGCCTGCAGGATGTGTTTTCCCAAGAAGAAGTCGAAGCGTTTGTAGAGGAAATGCGGCAGCAATTGGAAAACCCAGAATTTGTGGTAGAGTATAAGATTGACGGACTCTCTATGGCGCTGCGTTATGAAAGCGGCAGCCTGCAGACCGCAGTCACTCGCGGGGACGGCATTAATTTTGGCGAGGATGTGACTGCGAACGCAAAGGTAATTTCAGATGTAAAGAGGAAGCTTAAGGATCCGGTAGCGTACCTGGAAGTGCGGGGGGAAGTCTATATGAAGAATGAAGATTTTGCCCGCGTCAATGAAATGCAGGAACTAAAAGGCAAGAAGCCCTTTGCCAATCCCCGCAATTGCGCCGCAGGCACCTTGCGCCAGCTGGACAGTAAAATTACAAAGGAACGCGGGCTTTCCATGTTTGTATTTAATATCCAGCAGATACGGGGCATGGAGCTGAAAACCCACACGCAGGGCTATGAATATCTGAAGAAGAATCAAATCCCGGTGATTGATGATTACCGTGTCTGCCGGACGAAGGAGGAAGTCTGGGATGCCATCTGTTCCATTGGGGAAAACAGGGGCAATCTGGGCTATGATATTGACGGCGCGGTAGTTAAAATCAATTCTCTGGCAGACCGCGAGAAGTTGGGGGCTACTTCCAAGGTGCCGCGCTGGGCTGTCGCTTATAAGTACCCGCCAGAGGAAAAAGAGACGACTGTCCTGGATATTGAGCTGTCCGTAGGGCGTACGGGGCGGATTACCCCAACCGCTGTTTTTGAGCCTGTGCGTTTATGCGGCACTACGGTGTCCAGAGCCACTTTGCATAACCAGGATTTTATTGATGAGCTGGATCTGCGGATTGGGGACAGGATCTTAGTCTATAAATCTGGGGAGATTATCCCTAAGGTGCGCAGGGTTTTAACTGAGAAGCGCCCGGATGGCACGGTTCCATACCGCCTTCCAGATATCTGCCCGGCCTGCGGCGCGAAGACCCAGAGGGAAAAAGACACGGCAGACCTGCGCTGCACCTCTCCCAACTGCCCAGCGCAGCGAGAGCGCCGCATCATCAACTTCGTGGGCAGGGATGCGATGGATATCAAAGGCTTTGGCAGCGTATATGTAGAGGAGCTGGTGCGCTTGGGATATCTTAAGGATGTGGCGGATATCTATGCCTTGCGGGAACACCGGGAAGAGCTGATTGAGCAGGGGATTATCGGCAAAGAGAAGAACACGGATAAGCTGTTGGATGCCATTGAAAAATCCAAAGAGAACGAGGCCGCCCAATTGCTGACAGGGTTTGGCATCCCCAATGTGGGGAAGGCAGCCGCAAAAGCCATTATGAAGGAATTCCAGGATATGGAGCGCTTAAGCCAGGCAGATGCCGAAGCCCTGCAGCAGGTCAACGACATTGGGGAAGTCAGTGCAAAATGCATTCTGGAGTTTTTCGCCAAAGAAGAAAATCGCCAGATGCTGGAACGCCTCAAAGGCTATGGTGTGAATATGCAGGCCAGGGAACAGGCGCTGGGCGGCAGGCTGGAGGGAATGACATTTGTGGTTACTGGGACGTTGCCAACCTTAGGCCGCAAGGAAGCGGCTGAGATGATTGAGCGGCAGGGCGGGAAAGTCTCTGGTTCCGTATCCAGGAAGACTACCATGCTGCTGGCCGGGGAGAATGCAGGCAGTAAATTAATAAAAGCGCAGGAATTAGGAGTTCAGGTAATCGGGGAAGAAGAGCTGCGTGCCATGCTGGAAGCATAAAAAAGTGATAGGGTTTCGAATGATATCAGGGATAGAAAGAAGGGAAAGCATATGCCAATAAAAGTTCAAGGCGAGTTGCCAGCAAGGGAGACATTGGAGAGGGAAAATGTATTTACGATGGACGAGAACCGGGCCATACACCAGGATATCCGTCCGATCGAAGTGGGGATCCTGAATCTGATGCCCCTGAAGGAGGACACGGAGCTGCAGATTTTGCGTGAGCTGTCCAATACGCCTCTGCAGGTTGATGTGACATTTGTGACAGTGGGCAGCCATGCTTCCAAGAATACCTCAAGCAGCCATCTGAACAAATTTTATCATACCTTCCAAGAGGTAAAGGCGCAGAAATTTGACGGCTTTATCATTACGGGCGCCCCGGTGGAGCTGTTGGAGTATGAGGAAGTGGATTATTGGGAGGAATTTCAGGAAATCTGTGCATGGACGGAGAGCAACGTAACCTCTACCATGCATCTGTGCTGGGGGGCCCAAGCTGCCCTATACTGTCATTACGGCATTCCCAAGGAAAGGCTTTCCCAGAAAATGTTCGGCCTGTTTGAGCATAAGGTACAAAACCGCAAGATCCCGCTGGTTCGGGGCTTTGACGACTATTTTCTTGCCCCCCATTCCCGGCATACTGAGGTACGGAAAGGGGAAATTGAGAAGATCCCAGAACTCACGATATTGGCAGAATCTGAGGAAGCGGGAGTGTTCCTGATTATGGACACGACAGGGAAGAAGATATTTGTCATGGGGCATCCGGAATACGACAGGATTACCTTACATACGGAATATATGCGTGACAGGGAGAAAGGCCTGGATATCCAGATGCCGCAGAACTATTATAGCGGGGATGACTGCACCGTCCGCCCCAGCCTGCAGTGGCGCGCCCATGCCAATACCTTATACACGAATTGGCTCAATTACTATGTCTACCAGGCCACCCCCTACGAGTATACGGCGGTGCCGGGGAAGCGGTGAAATGTTACTACCATAGAAAAAAGAAAGGAGAGCCAGTCTTATGGGTTTGGCTAAGAAGCCAGTAAATGGCATGAAGGATATTTTACCGGAAGAAATGCAGATCCGGGATTATGTAATGAATGTGATTAAGGAAACTTACCGGAGTTTTGGGTTTACTCCGATTGAGACGCCCTGTATGGAGAACATTGCGAACCTGAGCAATAAGCAGGGCGGGGAAAATGAGAAATTGATTTTCAAAGTATTGAAGCGCGGGGAGAAGCTGAATTTGGAGGCAGCCCAGAGCGAGGAGGACGTGGTGGATTATGGTATGCGCTATGACCTGACCGTGCCGTTGGCGCGTTTCTATTCCAATAACGCCAATCACCTGCCCGCCCCCTTTAAGGCGCTGCAGATGGGGAATGTGTGGCGCGCAGACCGCCCGCAGCGGGGGCGTTACCGCCAGTTTATGCAGTGCGACATTGATATTTTAGGGGAACCCAGCAATCTGGCGGAGATTGAGCTGATCCTGGCCACTACCACGACGCTTGGCAAGCTGGGCTTCAAGAATTTCCAAATCCGCATCAATGAGCGGCGGATTTTAAAGGCAATGGCGGCATACAGCGGTTTTGCAGAAGAGTCTTACGATACGGTTTTTATTATTTTGGACAAGATGGACAAGATTGGCTTCGAGGGCGTGGGGCAGGAACTGGTAAAGAGCGGTTTTGACGGTGCTTCGGTTGAGAAATACCTGGGGCTATTCCGCGCCCTGGAAGGAAAAGAAGATGTGGCGGAAGGCGTAGCTTACTTGGCAGAGCGGCTGGCGGGGTTCCTTGAGGAGGAAGTGGCGGACAGCCTGAAGGAAATCGCAGCCTGCGTCAATGACACCAAGGCGGCGGAATTTGCTTTGGTATTCGATCCTACGCTTGTGCGCGGCATGTCTTACTATACAGGGACGATTTTTGAGATTGCAATGCCAGAGTTTGGGGGCAGCTGCGGTGGCGGCGGGCGCTATGACAAGATGATTGGCAAGTTTACGGGCAAGGACGTCCCGGCCTGCGGGTTTTCCATCGGCTTTGAGCGGATTATCCTGCTGCTGTTAGAAAGCGGCTTCCAGGTGCCGGGGCAGGCAGAGAAGGTAGCTTATCTAATTGAAAAAAATTACCCAGGCGACAAGCTGGCGCAGGTGATTGCCCAGGCCGGGGAAGAACGGGCGCAGGGCAGGCAGGTGCTGGTGACCCGCATGAACAAGAATAAAAAATTCCAGAAGGAAAAGCTGGCGGCAGAAGGCTACCAGGAATTTAAGGAGTTCTTCCGGAAATAAGGAAATGGTAAAATGGTTTTGGCGGCGGGAACAGGCTGTCCAAAAGCTAGTGTATCAGACAGTAAATAACTGGTTTTATCATGCAGGATATTTTCTGAAGGCACTGCTTCCCAAAGGCAGGCGCAGCGCCGTACTGGAACTGCAGGAAAAGCAGAAACAAGACTGCTATAGTTTATTTTGCGTCAGTTCCTAAGACAAAGAGAGGGCAGCTAAGACAAGAGCAGCCAAGACAAGAACACATAAGAAAGGCTGTTAAAACAAGATAAAATTAGGGAGGAAAGATTATGGCCGAGTCAATGAAAGGACTGCACCGCACCCATCGGTGCGCAGAGATTTCCAGCCAAAATATCGGAGAAACGGTTACGGTTATGGGATGGGTACAGAAGCGGAGGAATCTGGGAAGCTTGATCTTTATTGATCTGCGTGACCGTTCTGGGCTTCTGCAAGTTGTATTCGATGAGCCGAAGGTAGGCAGCGAAGGGTTTGCCAAGGCAGGGACACTGCGGAGTGAATTTGTGGTGGCTGTCACGGGCAGCGTGGAAAAGCGTGCGGCAGCCGTAAATGAGAACCTGAAAACGGGGGATATTGAAGTGATTGCGTCTGATATCCGTGTGCTGTCGGAATCGGAGACGCCGCCCTTCCCAATTGAGGAAAATTCCCAGACCAAGGAAGACCTTCGCCTGCGTTACCGCTATCTCGATCTGCGCAGGCCAGATCTGCAGCGCAACCTGATGATGAAGAGCAAGGTATCCATGCTGCTGCGCAAGTTTATGGAAGAGGAAGGATTTTTGGAAATTGAGACGCCGATACTGACCAAGTCCACACCGGAAGGCGCAAGGGATTATCTGGTGCCAAGCCGTGTACATCCAGGGAATTTCTATGCATTGCCTCAGTCCCCGCAGCTATTTAAGCAACTGTTGATGTGTTCAGGCTATGACCGTTATTTCCAGATAGCAAGGTGCTTCCGGGATGAGGATCTGCGTGCGGATCGACAGCCGGAATTTACCCAGGCGGACATGGAGCTGTCTTTTGTGGATGTGGATGATGTGATTGACGTCAATGAACGCCTCCTGCAGTATGTGTTCCGGGAGGCAATCGGCGTGGAGGTGCCGCTTCCCATCCCACGGATGACCTGGCAGGAAGCGATGGATCGCTATGGCTCTGACAAGCCGGACACGCGCTTTGGCATGGAGCTGGTCAATGTGTCGGACACGGTAGCAGGCTGTGGGTTTGGCGTATTTTCTGGTGCATTGGAAAACGGTGGCTCCGTCCGCGGCATCAATGCCAAGGGGCAGGGCGCCATGCCGCGCAAAAAAATTGACAAGCTGGTAGAGTTTGCCAAGGGATATGGCGCGAAGGGACTGGCCTATCTGGCAGTCAATGCGGACGGCAGCTACAAGTCATCCTTTGCCAAATTTATGACGGAGGAAGAGCTGAAGTCCCTGGTGGAAAAAATGCAGGGGGAGCCGGGCGACTTGCTCCTGTTTGCCGCCGATAAGAACAAAGTGGTATGGGATGTCTTAGGCGCCCTCCGCCTAGAGCTGGCCCGCGAGCTGGAGCTGTTAGATAAAGGGCAATACAACTTCCTCTGGGTGACGGAATTCCCCTTATTGGAGTGGTCGGAAGAGGAAAACCGCTTTATGGCCATGCACCATCCGTTTACCATGCCGATGGAAGAAGACTGGGAGAAAATAGATTCCGACCCTGGCGCAGTCCGTGCGAAGGCATATGATATCGTGCTCAATGGAACAGAACTGGGCGGCGGCTCCGTCCGTATCCACCAGAATGATATCCAAGAAAAGATGCTGGAGGTATTGGGCTTTACCCAGGAGCGGGCGTATGAGCAGTTTGGATTCCTGCTGAATGCTTTTAAATATGGGGTTCCGCCGCACGCAGGGCTTGCCTATGGCCTCGACCGTATCGTCATGCTGATGATGCAGTGCGATTCCATCCGCGATGTGATTGCCTTCCCCAAGGTGAAGGATGCTTCCTGCCTGATGACAGATGCGCCCAATGTCGTAGAACCGTCGCAGCTGGACGAGCTGGGGCTGTCGATTGATACAGAGGCGCTTGCGTAGTCTTCAGATTTTTGCATATCTTGGTAATCTCCAAAACGATTGGGCTTTTAGGAGAGACGATTTTCGTCTCTCCCTTTTTGGGCGTTTTTTCTTTTTATAGATTCTTCTTTTTCTAAATTGGAAACTCAAAATGGTTCCAGACAGCAGGGAAGTTATTACTCCGGCGGTTAAATATCGTACCATCTTACTTGCCCAAATCTCCCTCTGC
>CAJTNT010000041.1 GCA_910577785.1 uncultured Lachnospiraceae bacterium
GCTGGTGCTCTTGTCCCAGGTATAGGCTCCTTCGGTGAGGCTGGTGGTGGAGGTTTATTTTCTCTGTTTTGTCCAAAAATCAATGTGCCCTTAACGGGGTGCTGAACAGTTACAAATCAGTAAATAATTCATATAAATTTAGCGAATAGGCATAAAAAACCCAAAAAAGAACCAAAATTAAGCAAAAATGATTCACAAACAATACCTTTCGGATATTGATTTTTTTGTATAAAAGTGCGATAATTAATCATATAGTTTTGATGCCTGTAAATACCCCTGTTATTACTAAGAGGGCCATCTGCAAGAGAAAGGAGGAAAATAATTACAGAAGGGACGTCTGGGCGAGTAGGGATATACAGGCATGATGAAACTGTAGATAGTATTAACTATAAAAGAAAGGGATGTGTGAAATTATTATGAAGAAAAAGTTTCTGTCAGGTATCCTGGCCATTGCCATGGTTTTGGGTATGGCTCCAATGATACCACAGACGGCTGAGGCGGCAGAGCCTGCGCCGAAAGAGATTGTGCTCAAGAAGAGCACACAGGGAAATCCGATTGCAGGGTTTAATGAAAATGGGGATTTAACCTATGCAGGGGATCCGGCAATTATGGTAGATGGAGATACGGTATACCTTTATGTGGGGCATGATGCAACGACTGGCGGCGGAAGCTATAATATGCCAGACTATCTCTGTTATTCCACGCAGGATCTGAAGGAATGGAAATATGAAGGCGTTACCATGAAAATGACGGATGTAAGCTGGTCTGACAATTCATCGGCCTGGGCCAGCCAGGTGATAAAATATAAAGAGAAATATTATCTGCTCTATTGTGCGGAAAAGCCTGGCACAGGCAAGTGCGTGGGCGCGGCCGTTTCTGACAGCCCAACAGGCCCGTTCAAGGATATAGGCGCCCCATTGATCCAGCCGAATGATACCAATGCCCAGAAATATGGCAGAAGGCCCAGCTTTGGCTGGGAAGATATTGATCCGACAGCATGGATTGATACGGATGCTAATGGGACAGACCATGTGTATATGGCATGGGGCAACAGCAACTGCTGGATGTGCGAGCTGGAGCTGAATGGAAATGAAGTTGCCGTGAAAGACCAAAACGGCGATGGTATCATTAAGCAGGAAGACGATATCTGGTGGCAGGATATCCATGGAATAGAGAAAATTCCTTCCAATGGCACGAACCAGAACGATATTGTAGACTTTACGGAAGCGCCTTACCTGTACCGCAGGCAGGATGAGAATGGGAAATATTATGGGAAATATTACCTGTTTTTTGCCATGCATTGGCGGGAAGAGATGGGGTATGCAACGGTAGACAGCCTGACGAATCCGCAAGGGGCGGTATATAATACCTGGACTTATGGCGGGAAGCTGATGGAGCCGACAGCGACTTCGGATACCAATCATCCAGCCGTCTTTGATTTCAAAGGCCATACATATTTTATTTACCATAATGGCTCCCTTGCAGCTGGCATGGGGCAGCGCCGGGTTATCTGCATTGAGGAGATGTTTTTCAATGAAGACGGGTCGATTAATTATATCCAGGAGACCTCAACAGGGCTGACAGGGTTTGCCAATTATATATTGGACAGCAATGACCAGACTGTAGCGCATGCCAAGTTCAACAATTCGATTGACAGCGGCCAATATCCTTATATGAACGTAGGGGTATCGCTGAACAACAATGCGGAGAAGGCAGACGCCCTTTGGGAGATTGAACAGGGGAAAGCGGATAAGAAGAACCCTTCTTATGTGACCATTGAATCATATAATAAGCCGGGTCTGTACTTAATGGCCAACAGCGCGCACAATGTGGTACTGGCTCATGACCATAATAACAATACGCAGTCCAACGGCGCTGGCCTTACCACGGAGTCCAATGCCATGACATTCCGTACGTTGGAAGGCTTTGCCGGATATGGCGTTACGTTTGAAAGCGTTGCTTACAAGGGTTATTACTTGACATCAAAGGATGGCAGGCTGACAGTAAGCCAGAATCCACAGCCGGCAGAATGTACATTTGACATTACGCCGGAGGCAGCCGCATCTTCCGTGACGGCACAGAAGACAGGCAGGACATATATGGCGGGCGAAACCATCAAAGACAGTGATATCCGCCTGAACATCAAATACGAGGACGGCACGAGCAGGGCACGTACCGGTGGATTTACAACCAATGCTGCTTCGATTGACACGAAGACAGCAGGCACGAAGAAGCTGGAGGTATCTTACAAAGAAAGAGGCAAGGTATATCAATGTGAGATCAATATAAAAGTAACGGCCAAGCCTTCTGCCATCGGCGACCGGGATGTAAAGCCAGTTAAGGATCTGCCAAAGAAAAACTCCACCCATACGGTGAAAAACCTGAAATATAAGGTGACGGCAACGGACGCCCGTAATTCGGACGGCAGCAATGGCACGGTGAGCGTGACAGGGTATGACGGCAACAATCTGACCTCGGTTAAGGTGCCGGATACCGTGAGTATAGATGGGTATACCTTTAAGGTGACGGCGATTGCAGGCAAGGCATTTAACAAAAAGTCCAAGCTGAAGACAGTTACGATTGGAGACAATGTTAAGAGCATAGGCAGCAGCGCAATTACCGGGATCAATAAAAAGGCAACGATTAAAGTATCCTCCGCCAGATATAAAGCTGTGAAGAAATTACTGACCAGCAAGGCTGGATATAAGAAGACAATGAAGATTAAGAAAATCTAGCGCAGGATCGTAGGAATGATAATATCTGCGGGAAGGCATAGCTTTCCGCAAGGAAGGGAGAAACAGGATATGAGATATAAAAAGATAGTAAGCGGCCTGCTGGCATGCGCGATGGTGGTTACCTCTGCATTTGCCGGAAATGTGGCTACAGTGAGGGCAGAGGGAGAAGCAGACCTGCCTGTACCAGTTTCAACTTATGATTTTAATGCAACGGAAGATGCCCCGACCGTAGGGACAATGAAAGAAGGAGTAAAGGCTGTATTAGGCCAGACGAATTTGCCTGATTATGAGGGTGAATTTGAGTATGGAGCAGGAAGAAGCGGCGAAGAGCGTGATTTTGCAGTGAGTACAGGAAAATATGGGCTGAGGCTTCCAGATAACCAGCTTGGTGAAAATTACAGCATTTCCTTCTGGGTGAAGCCAACAGCGGTGGATAAATGGGGATGGGCTACTTCCCTGTTATTTGTGGGAACACATGAGGAACCGGCAAAATGGATATCAATTGCAACTAGAAACAATCAAGGGGCAGTGGTATGCTGGTCATTTTTAGGGTCACATAATCAAAATGGGGATATTGCCCTGAAAAACAATGAGTGGGCTATGCTGACTCTGGTGCAGAAGGGGGATGATGTAGGAATCTATTTAAATGGTGAAAAGAAAGTCGGAAGCGGGACATGGGCAAGGTCTATGGTGGATGAAAACCAGTATATTACCCTTGCTGCCAATAACTGGGATGGCCAGTTACAGGGGCTGTATGATGATGTGGATATTTACAACACGGCATTGACCGATGAGCAGGTCAAAGCGATTTATGCTGCGGATACAGCAGATGTAAACTGGGGCGCAGTGCTGGAGAAGGAAGGATTTACCGTGGATCCTGCTTCCGACGAGATATCTATGATTAAAGGCAAGAACAGGGAGATCTCGGTAAAACCCCCGGCTTCGATCCCGGCGGATTTAATAAATATTACATATGCCAGCCAGAATGCAAATGTTGCAACTGTCAGCGAAGCCGGATTAATTACGGCAGTAGCGGCAGGAAACACAACTGTTAGTATAACGGTTCAGGTGGGAGAGGTTTCCATCACAAAAGAGATTGCCGTTACGGTAACAGAAACAGGCAACCAGGAAATCGCGGCGGAGTATGATTTCTCCCAAGTAGTGGACGGCAATATTGTCGATATTTCTGGGCAAGAAAACCACGCTAAGATTTATGGTACACAAGGGACAGACTATGAATTTCTGGAAGGCAATGTCCTGAATATAAAGAGCAACAATTCCGGTATCGATCTGCCTAAGAGCATTATGGATGTTTTGGATGACCCGGAAGAGTTCACCATCCAGACCACATTTGCCAAGAGTTCTGCTTGCGGCAATAACGCATGGCTGTTCTGCTTTGGCTCCATCCCGAAGAGTTCAGGGACGAACTATCTGTTCCTTTCCCCGAATTTTGAGGGTTCTACATTAAGAGCTGGCATTAAGAATAGCAACGTTGAAAAATTATTCGGCACCTCCATCCAGCCTGTCATAGATAAAGAATATACCGTAAACATGGTATTCAACCATGGCAAGGTCCGCCTGTATTGGAATGGTATTCAGATTCAGGGGGGCAATGGGAATGAATTGGATTCCGGTTACAGCATTATGGATGATGTAGTGACGCCCGGCACGCAGAATGGCGTTTTAGGGTTTATCGGGAAATCCTGCTGGACAGGGGATAAGAATTATCAGGGGAAGATTTCTGCTTTTAAGGTTTATAACAGGGCAATGACAAATGATGAAGTACAGACCGCTTACCAGGATACGTTCCAGGCTAATTTTGCAAGCGAAGTGACCGCAGAGAGCATCCTGGGCAACAACAAGTCGAAGGACGAGGTAAGGTACAACCTTTCCCTGCCATCAGCTTATGAAGAAGTGCCGATTACCTGGGAGTCCCTGACGCCGGAGGTGGTGTCTAACGCAGGCGTAGTAACAAACGGTACGGCAGCACAGGTAGCAAGGTTAAAAGCATCGGTGACATCTGGCCTGCTCCATGCAGAGACAGAAATCACGGTTACAGTACAGCCGGCGGACAAGACAGAGTTAAATAAAATTCTTGCTGAAGCTGAGGCAGCAACGAAGAACGCGTATTATTCCGATGCATCCAAGGCAGAGGTTCAGGCAGTGATAGACCGTGCGAAGGCAGCCGTTACGCAGACTGCAGTCGACAATGCAGCCCGTTCCCTGCAGAACGCAATGAACAAGCTGGATTACAGCGATTTGTATAAGAACCCGTTTACAGAGATTGACGAATCAAAGCTGAAGGATGAAATATCCCTGGCTCCGAATGGCACAGAGAGCATTGCGGTTGCGCTTCCTGACAGCATCAAGGATATTGTTACTGTAACCTATGCTTCTGAGGATACGGGAGTGGCTTCCGTAGACGAAACAGGCCTTGTGACAGGCAAGAGTGTTGGGTATACCAGGGTGACGGCAACGGTTAAGGCTGTATATGATGGCTTTGAAATGGAATACCAGACGCTGGCAAAGGTTGATTTTGACATCAATGGAGTGACAGCGAAGGCAGGAACCAGCAAGCTGGAAATTGGGAAGACAGCAACTACGAATATCACACTTGGGTATTCTGCAGCCATTCAGGCAATGAAGCTGACGCCAGTGGTAACTTACCGCGCGACAGGTTCTGTCGCTGTGGACAGCAAAGGCAAAGTAACCGCCAAGAAGGCAGGGACAGGCAAAGTCTTTGTTAAAGTGAGCATGGCCGGAAAGAGCATTACAGAGACAATTACCTTTAGTGTTGCTTTTGATATGAGCAAAGTGACAGCAAAAGCGAACGCCGCCAGCCTGGCAAAAGGCAAGACAACAACAGTAAAAGTAACCATGCCAACGGCTGTTAAGAACCAGAAGCCAGTAGTATCCTACAGCGCCTCAGGTGCGGTGACAGTAGACGATAAAGGTAAGGTAAAGGCACAGAAGGCAGGGACAGGCAAGGTGACCGTAACCGTGGCAGCTGCCGGGAAGAGTGTGAAAAAGACCGTTACCATAAAGGTAGGGGAACTGACAGGAAAGAGCAGCGTGAAAGTACGCAAGTCCATTACTTTGAAGGTAAAGGGAATCTCTGGCAAGGTAAAATGGTCTGTAAACAAGAGCAGCCTGGCAAAGATTACCCAGAAGGGTAAGCTGACAGCCAAGAAGGCAGGCAAAGTCAAAGTGACGGCAAAGGTCGGCAAGGTGACGATGACCAAGACCATTACCATCAAGAAATAGTAGGCCAGGCAGACAGGAGGTAAGTGCATATGAGGCGTAAAATCGTGAACATATTACTTGCTGCATGTCTTACTGCAGGCATGGCAGTCGGTTCTGTACCGGCTGCCAGCCTGGATGTAAAGGCGGCAGCAGATATTTCTGGCACAGTGGAGGCAGGGCTGACAATCCGGGAATCGGAAATCAATCAGCTGCTGACAGGCAACCTGACGCTTCCCACCACAGTTTCAGGGCTCCAGGGAGCGACAATTGTATACAGCGTAGGGGACGCGGATGCGAAGTATGTTTCCATAGATGGGAACACATTGAAAGTGACAAGGCCGGAGGCCGGACAGGAAGATTACAGCTTTATCCTTTCGGCAACGGTAACATCATCTGATGGCGCTTCTTATAAGAAGGATTTCCCATTGGCTGTCCGTGCAGGACTGTCGGATGATTCTTATGCAGGGTATCTGTACGTATGTTTTTCGGATACCAGGAATCCAGCGACTACCGCGCATGAATGGACAGATGTGCAGCAGGTACATTTTTTCCTCAGCGAGGACGGGCTGAACTGGACGGCCCTCAATGGCTGTAACCCGGCATTTTTAGCAGGTTCTGACTATATTGACAAGATTGAGAAGATGGGCGTTAACAGTGTTAATTACAGGGTGGCTGCCGGTACGGATGTTACACAGACTGTCAGCGGAGACGCTTCGGTGCTGTTCCCCTTTGAGGGCAGGGATCAGGGAATCCGTGACCCCTATATGATCCGTGGATCCAAGAAGGATGGATCGGATGCCAATAAGGTGTGGATTCTGGCAACGGATCTGAATACGCATTCCAGCCAATACAATGGGAATAAGAACACCAATACACTGGCTGGCGATACCTGGGGCCTGACTTCTAAGGTAGGAGTAGGCAGCACGCATTTATTTGTATATGAGACAGAGGATTTTGTACATTGGACCAGGCGCTGGATTGATGTGGGGAAAGAGATTAATTCCGCAATGGCATGGGCTCCGGAGGCAATTTATAATCCAGAGAAAGATAATTATCTGGTATACTGGTCTGCCCGTGTAGACGCTGACGGCTCTTCCAGAGACCGCCTGTATTGCAATGAGACCAAGGATTTCAAGACCTTTGGCCCGACGAAACTCTATGAGCAGGAAGCTTTCTACAAGAAATACGGTGCAAGCGGCCGTGGCAATAACAGCGGATATGGAAATATTGACACTTCCCAGCTTTGGGTAGCCGGAACCGATAAAGATGGCAAAGAAACGCCATATGGCACATTGTTCCGTTTGGTAAAAGATGAGACGAATAACCATATTGAGCTGATGAGCGCCAAATCTGTGCTGGATCCAGACGTAGATTATGATGCTTCCAACCCGATTGGCATTAAGCCATATACATTAGGCGATATCACTTACAGTACAAAAGCAGATTTGTCCAATATACCAGGAGACACCAATGCGATTAAGCGTGCGGACATTGTTTATAACTGGTTTGCAGACCAGTCTGTGGGCGACCATTTTACGAAGATTGACAATGCGGAAATGGAAGGCAAGGTCGGCGCATATGAAGGCGCTACCATGTTTAAGTTCATTGACCGTGATGAGTGGTGCGTGATGATTGACGCCTATGGCGATATGAGTGTACGCTATGAGCCATACCTGACAACCGATCTGTCGAAGACCAACAGCATCAAGAAGCTTACCAGCGGCTATGGCCGCACAGGCGGGGATGTAGGCTGTCATGGCGGCATGATTCCGATTACGGTGAAGGAGTACAACACGCTGATTGACACCTACAATGCAGACCCTGGCGTGAGCAACTACCATAAAATTAAGTATATCTCTGTTGATACCAGGAAGACAGAGGCCAAAGCCGAGGAATTGAGGGCTGCCGCAGAGACAGACGCTTATACCAGCGGCGTTAAGGCGCAGATGAAAAGATATGCGGATGCCATTACCAGCCTGAAAGGCAACGAGAGCCTGGCAGAGATTGGCAAGCTGGCCGCACGGGCGGATAAGCTGCTGGCCAACAAAGCCATTGCCGTGCCGACCCTCCAAGCCGCAAAAGTTACCTTATCGGAAAGTTCCCTGACCCTCTGCACCAAGGCAACCGAAGGCCTTAAGACAACGGCTGCTCTCCAGGCAGAGGCAGATATTGACCGGGAAACCAGCAAGATTACCTTCTCCAGCAGTAATACATCCATTGCACAAGTGGACAGTAAAGGCAAGGTTACAGCCAAAAAGGCCGGTACAGCCACGGTTACGGCAACAGCGCCTGGTGGGGCAAAGGCATCCTGCAAGGTAACCGTAAAGGGCATCCCCAGCAAGATTACCCTCAATAAGAGCAGCGCAACCCTCAAAGTGAAGAAGACATTGCAGCTGAAAGTGACGATTCCCGATGGAACCGTCTGCTCGAAGTTCACTTATAAGTCCAACAAGCCAAAGATTGCGTCTGTATCCGCATCTGGCAAGATTACGGCCAAGAAAAAAGGCACGGCTAAAATTACGGTTTGGGCTTCTAACAATAAGAAAGCAAAAGCAACCATTACCGTGAAAGTAAAATAACATAATAACGCCGCGGACTGCTATATTTAAAGAAAATAGCATAACGGTTCAGCGGGTAACCTATTTATAAAATGGATCTGCCATATCTGTGATTTATATTCCGAATATGGCAGCTCTTTTTATTTATAGGAAGACATTATCGCCCTTCATTTCTGAATCATGTTCTCACGGAACGCGCTGTTCAGCGCGTTCCTGAGCCATGAATAATAACGCCAAATTCTAAAGAAATTATTAAATTGCAAAAACCCTATTGACAATATTTTTTGTTAGTGCTATCTTATGTACATGGATGTTAGCACTCTTGAAGACCGAGTGCTAACAAAATGAATTTTCGGAGGATTGTAATGCAGGAGTTGGATGAGAGGAAAATTAAAATATTAAATGCAATCATCCGCAATTACCTGGACACCGGGGAGCCCGTTGGTTCCAGAACCATTTCCAAGTATTCCGATCTGAGTCTGAGTTCTGCGACAATCCGTAATGAGATGTCGGATTTGGAGGAAATGGGCTTTATCTTGCAGCCCCATACATCCGCAGGACGGATTCCTTCTGACAAGGGCTACCGCTTTTATGTGGATAACCTGATGAAGGAGAAGGACCGTGAAGTCACAGAGATGAAAGAGTTTATGATTGAGCATACAGAGCGGATGGAACGGGTGCTGAAGCAGATGGCAAAAACGCTTGCAGAGAATACGAACTATACGGCAATGATTACAGCGCCTTCCTGCCAGCGGAATAAGCTGAAGTTCTTGCAGCTGTCCCAGATTGATGCGGAACAGCTTCTGGCGGTGATTGTATTAGAAGGCAATCTGGTCAAGAATAAGATGCTTTCCACCAAGGAGGCGTTGGACAATGAGACGCTGCTGAAGCTGAATATCCTGCTGAATACCAGCCTCAACGGCCTGTCGGTAGAGCAGATAAACCTGGGGACGATTGCAAGGCTCAAGGAGCAGGCGGGGATTCATGGCAATATTGTAAGCGATATCCTGGATGCGCTGGCAGAAGCCATTCAGGAGGAAGAAGAACTGGAGATTTATACCAGCGGCACTACGAATATCCTGAAATATCCAGAATTGCAGGATTCCCAGCGGGCAAGTGAGCTCCTGAATACTTTTGAAGAGAAGCAGCAGCTGGTTAGCCTGGTAAATGAGACGTTGGCTTCTGAGGAAGAAACGGGCATCCAGGTGTATATTGGTGATGAGTCGCCCATCGGCAATATGAAGGATTGCAGCGTGGTGACGGCAACCTACCGTCTGGGCGATGGAATGCAGGGAACCATCGGCATTATCGGGCCCAAACGCATGGATTATGAGAATGTTGTGGATAACCTGAAGACATTAAAGGTACAGCTGGACACCGTATTTAAAAAGCCAGATAGGAAAACATAAATATTAGAAGAGATTGGGTTAGAGAAAATTGAGTTTAGAAGAGATTGAGTTTAGAAGAGATTGAGTTTAGAAGAGATTGAGTTTAGAAGAGATTGAGTTTAGAAGAGATTGGGTTAGAGGAAATTGAGATAGAAAGCAGCCATCCAGGCATTGGGAGGCTGCAATGGAGAGGTGAATCAAGATGGCAGAAAATAAAGAAGCATCCCACCGCACGGAGGAGGACGTGATGGAAGAGAAGAAAGAGAAGGGACAGGAGGAAGCCCCAAAAGAGAGGGAAATGCATGAGGAAGCCCCAGAAGAGAGAGAAGGGCAGGAAGAGTTCCCAGAAGAGAAGGAAAACGGGCAGGGAGAAGAAGCTGCAGAGGATTTTTCGGAAGAGGATTCCGGGGAAGGGCAGGAGGATTCCGAAGAAGGGTCAGAAGGGGAAGGCGTGGAGAAGAAAAGTTTTTTCAAGCGCAAAGAGAAGAAGAATAAGCAGGATGAGAAGATTGCAGAGCTGCAGGACCGCCTGCTGCGCCAGATGGCGGAATTTGACAATTTCCGTAAGCGGACAGAGAAGGAAAAGGCGCAGATGTTTGAAATTGGCGCCAAAAGCGTGATTGAGAAGATCCTCCCAGTTGTGGATAGTTTGGAACGGGGGCTGGCAGCTGTCCCAGAGGACGCCACGGAAGACCCCTTTGTGCAGGGAATGGATAAGATTTATAAGCAGCTGATGGCAGAACTAGAAGGCCTGGGCGTAAAGCCGATTGAGGCAGTGGGCACAGAGTTTAACCCTGATTTCCACAATGCGGTGATGCAGGTGGAGAGCGAGGAGCTGGAGTCCGGCATGGTGGCGCAGGAAATGCAGAAAGGTTATCTATACCGTGACAGCGTGGTAAGGCACAGCATGGTATCCGTGGTGCAGTAAAACACACATTCATAATATAGCAAGAAACAGTAAATCATATAAATATTAATTTTCTATTCTATTAGGAGGTTTTATTATGAGCAAGATTATTGGTATCGACTTAGGGACAACAAACAGCTGCGTAGCAGTTATGGAAGGCGGTAAGCCAACCGTTATCGCCAATACGGAGGGCGCAAGGACAACGCCGTCAGTCGTAGCATTTACGAAGACCGGCGAGAGGCTGGTGGGCGAGCCGGCAAAGCGCCAGGCAGTGACCAATGCAGAGAAGACCATTTCTTCGATTAAGAGGGATATGGGGACCGACCATAAGAGGCGTATTGATGACAAAAATTATTCCCCGCAGGAAATCTCGGCCATGATCCTGCAGAAATTAAAGGCCGACGCAGAGAACTACCTTGGAGAGAAAGTGGCGGAAGCGGTAATTACCGTACCGGCCTATTTCAACGACGCACAGCGCCAGGCTACCAAAGATGCCGGCAAGATTGCAGGCCTGGATGTAAAGCGTATTATCAATGAGCCGACGGCCGCAGCATTGGCTTATGGCCTTGACAATGAAAAAGAGCAGAAGATTATGGTATATGACCTGGGCGGCGGTACGTTCGACGTTTCTATCATTGAGATTGGAGAAGGCGTGATTGAGGTATTGGCTACTTCCGGGGACAACCGCTTAGGCGGGGATGATTTTGACCAGAAGGTCACCGACTATATGCTGGCAGAGTTCAAGCGGACAGAGGGCGTGGATCTCTCCAATGACAATATGGCGCTCCAGAGGCTGAAAGAGGCTGCTGAAAAGGCCAAGAAAGAGCTCTCCTCCGCTACAACTACCAACATCAACCTGCCGTTTATCACAGCCACGGCAGAAGGCCCCAAGCATTTTGACATGAACCTGACAAGGGCGAAGTTCGACGAGCTGACCCATGACCTGGTAGAACGCACAGCAATCCCAGTACAGAATGCATTGCATGATGCAGGGATTAATGCTTCGGAATTAGGCCAGGTATTGCTGGTAGGAGGCTCCACCCGTGTGCCGGCGGTACAGGACAAGGTAAGGCAGCTGACGGGCAAAGAGCCCAGCAAGTCCCTGAACCCGGACGAGTGCGTGGCGCTGGGCGCATCCATCCAGGGCGGCAAGTTAAACAAGGACGATGGCGCAGGGGAAATCCTTCTGCTGGACGTAACGCCGCTGTCCCTGTCAATTGAGACGATGGGCGGCATTGCCACCAGGCTGATTGAGCGCAATACCACCATCCCTGCCAAGAAGAGCCAGATATTCTCCACGGCGGCAGACAACCAGACAGCGGTAGATATCAATGTGGTGCAGGGCGAGCGTCAGTTTGTAAGGGATAACAAGTCCCTAGGGCAGTTCCGCCTGGACGGGATCCCGCCAGCAAGGAGGGGCGTTCCGCAGATTGAGGTTACCTTTGACATTGACGCAAACGGGATTGTAAACGTATCCGCCAAGGATCTGGGCACCGGCAAGGAACAGCATATCACGATTACCGCAGGCTCCAATATGTCGGAGGCAGATATTGAGAAGGCTGTCAAAGAAGCGGCAGAGTTCGAGGCACAGGACAAGAAGCGCAAAGAAGCCATTGATACCAGGAATGATGCAGATTCCTTTGTCTTCCAGACAGAGAAAGCCCTCGAAGAAGTTGGGGATAAGCTGGATGCCAATGACAAGGCAGCGGTAGAGGCTGACCTCAATGCACTGAAATCTATGGTAGAGGCACATCCCAACGCTGAGGAAATGACAGACGATCAGCTGGGAGATATGAAGGCCGCAAAAGAGAAATTGATGGAAAGCGCACAGAAGCTGTTTGCGAAGATGTATGAGAACGCCCAGGCTGCCCAGGGTGCGGCAGGCCCGGCTCCGGATGATATGGGAGGGGCTGCTTATACCAACGCAGAGGATGATGTGGTAGACGCAGATTATAAAGAAGTGTAGAAGTGACGGTTCTGTAGGACTGCATGTTGACATGTAGAAAAAGAGGTATGAAACCGTTAGGGATAAAGAGGGTTGGATCTCCCGTAGTTCGCTGCGGGGGATTTGCCTGTTTGGAGGTAACGAAAAAGGTTTGGAGAGGAAAGGATTATGGCAGAACAGAAACGAGATTATTATGAAGTCCTGGGTGTAGATAGAAATGCAGATGAAGCTGCAATTAAGAAGGCATACCGCCAGCTTGCGAAAAAGTACCATCCGGATATGAACCCAGGGGATGCGGAGGCTGAGAAGAAGTTTAAGGAAGCATCTGAGGCTTATGCTGTATTGAGCGATTCGGAGAAAAGGCGGCAATACGACCAGTTTGGGCATTCGGCCTTTGACGGCGGCATGGGCGGCGGGGGCGGCTTTGACTTCTCCGGCATGGATATGGGTGATATTTTTGGCGATATTTTCGGGGATTTGTTTGGCGGCGGCGCCAGGCGGCGTTCGGCCAGCAATGGCCCTATGAAGGGCGCGAATCTGCGGGCGGCAGTGCGTATTACATTTGAAGAGGCAGCTTTTGGCTGCGAGAAGGAAATTGAGATTACCTTGAAGGATGAGTGTACCACCTGCCACACCACAGGCGCCAAGCCGGGAACCAGCCCGGAGACCTGTACAAAGTGCGGGGGCAAAGGGAAGGTGGTCTACACCAGACAGTCGTTCCTGGGCGTAGTGCAGAGCGCTGAGACTTGCCCGGACTGCCGTGGGACGGGGAAGATTATCAAGGAGAAGTGCCCAGACTGCCGCGGCACGGGGTATATCGCAAAGCGTAGGAAAATCAAGGTATCCATCCCGGCAGGAATTGACAATGGGCAGAGTGTGCGGATCCGTGAGAAGGGCGAGCCAGGGACAAATGGCGGGCCGAGAGGGGATTTGCTGGTAGAAATCAATGTGTCCAGGCATCCGATTTTCCAGAGGCAGGATATGAATATTTACTCTACGGCGCCGATTTCTTTTGCACAGGCAGCCTTAGGCGGCGAAGTGCGGATCAGTACGATTGACGGCGATATCCTCTATGACGTGAAGCCAGGGACGCAGACGGATACCCGGATCCGGCTGAAAGGTAAGGGGATTCCGTCCTTGCGCAATTCTTCGCTGCGGGGAGACCATTATGTGACGCTGGTGGTACAGGTGCCTACAGGCCTGAGTGAAGAGGCGAAGGATGCGCTGCGGCATTTTGACGAAGTGAGCGTACAGTCTTTGAAGAACCAGAATGGGGCGGCGACTACGATGGGCAAGCATGGCAAGAAGAAGGGGTTTATGGATAGGCTCAAAGAGTCATTTGAAGATAAGGAGCAATAATGTGATTATGATAAGAAGCGGGGTAAAGGCGCCTTGGGGTGTGAGAAGGGCGGTTTATCTCGCTTTTGGTGTGTTCCATTGTGTGAGGGGGAGTTTCAATGGAGGAATAAATGGTTGCAGAAGTAAGGGATATTGATTATACTAGAGAGAAGAAATATGGAAGATGCTGAGTGGATTCGATCTGGGCAGGCAATATACAGCAGGGATTGGATAAACAGGGCTTGGAGAATGGAAAGGGAGCGCGGTATTTTTAGAAGGAGGATTCTATGGAGAAGAAGAAATGGGTTGTATGGCTGATGGCCATGGCGCTGGCGGTTACCTCTGTTCCGGTTTATGCGGCGGCGGGAAATGAGGGCGTACAGTTGGAAGAGGCTATCCTGACAGAAGAGGATACTTTGACGGAGGAAAATTGGTATGAATCGGTTTATTTTCAGGAGCCAGAGCAGAGGTATCCGAAGCCTGGGATTGGCAAGAAGGGAGCCAGAGAGGCCAGCCTGAGCCTGGAGGAAAGTGTGGTGAGCCAGCTGGAGGATCTTCCGGATCGAATTGACGTGTCGGCGTACAGGATTCCTGTGAGCCAGGCAGGGGCGCCGTATTTCCAGATATTGAGCAGCCATCCAGAGTTTTTTTATGTGGAAAAGAGTACCTCTTACTCTTATAGCGGGGGATATATTTTGAGCTATACGGTGAGGTACCGCATGGAGAAAGGGGAGATCCCGCGCTGCCGGGAGGAACTGGAGCGGGAAGCAGATTTGGCGGCGGCGCAGGCTGACTATTCTTTGAGCGATGTAGAGAAGGCGCTGGCAGTGCATGATTATCTGGCGCTGCATTGTGAGTATGATTTAGACAGGCTGAACAGCAATAGCTTGCCAGCGATTTCTCACTCGGCTTATGGGGCGCTGGTGAACCGGATGGCAGTCTGCGATGGGTATGCGGGGGCATTTGCCTATATTATGAAGAGCCGCTTTGGGATTCCCTGTACCATGGTGTCCAGCAGTGGGATGGCGCATGCCTGGAATATGATTTTGATCGATAATCAGTGGTATCATGTAGACGTGACCTGGGACGACCCGACCAGGGATCTGATTGGACGTGCGATGCACAGCTTTTTTCTGATTAGCGATAGCGTGATTTCAGATAGCAGCCATAAGCATTATGGATGGGAGTCTGAACATAAGGCGACTTCCACGGCTTACAGCAATGCCTTCTGGACGGGGGTGGAGTCGGCGGTGATCCATCATCGCGGCGCATGGTATTATTCCAAATATGATGCGGGCAGCCGCAAGGTGAACCTGGTGAGGCGGAACAGCCTTTTGAATGGTGCGGAAGCAGTGGTTTATGCCGGTGATCTGTGGGGGACGTCCACATCCTATTATCCGTCCAGTTATATGTACCTGGATCAGGGAAATGGAAAACTTTATTTCAGTACCAAGAGTGATCTGCGCAGGCTAAACGATGATGGCACGGCAGAGGTGGTGTATAGGCCGTCAGTGCCAGCGAATTACGGAATTTATGGATTTACAGTCAGAGGAAGCCAGCTGTGCTATGCCGTCCAGAATTCGCCTAATCTGTCCAGTAAACAGAATGTCCAGACGTATACCTTGGCAGAATTGGAAGAACCAGTGATTCAGGAAATTACAGGGATTTCGGCAGAGGATGTGCGGGCGGTTTATGACGGGAAGGCAAAGCAGATTAGCGTCAAAGGCGCCTTGGAAGGGGATGTGGTGCGTTATGCCTTAGAGGGGCAGGCGTCATACAGCGCCTCGCAGCCGGAAATGGTGGATGCGGGGACATACCGGGTAAGCTACCGTGTGGAGCGCAGCGGCTATCAGGCATTTACGGGTACGGCAGTAGTGACGATTGCGCAGGCGGTTCCCAAGTATACAGCCCCCAGCAGGCTGCAAGGAAGCAGTGGGAAGACGTTGGCAAGCGTTGCCCTGCCAGATGGTTTTGTCTGGCAGACGGCGGATACGAAGTTTTCCCAGGAGGGGACGTTTACTTATGTTGTAACATATGTGCCGAGTGATACGAAGAATTACCAAAAGGTTCCCAATATCCGGGTGGAAGTGGAGGTGTCTTGTCCAGGCCATCGTTACCGTTCTGTGGTAACCCAAAGCCCTACGATGGTGAAGAAAGGGCTTCGTACTTATACCTGTACGCTTTGCGGGGATACGTATACCGAGGAGATTGCCATGCTTACGCCCCAGAAGCCGGGCAATGCCTCCGGCCAGAAGGTGGCCAAGGTAACCGCCAGCTCCCTGAAATTTACCTGGAAAAAAGCCAGCGGCGTACGCTACGAGCTGACACTTTCCCAGGGAAAGAAAAAAATTAGCGCCAAGGACACCAGCAGCAATTCTGTTACTTTTACCAAGTTAAAGCCTGGCACAGAATACAGCTTAAAGATTACGCCTTACCGAAAGGCGGATGGACAGAAAGTCTATGCCGCTAAGTCCGCCACAGTAAAAGCCGCAACTGCGCCATCACAGGCCAAATTGTCTTCGCTTCGCAAAAGCGGCAATAAAAGTGCCAGGATTGCCTGGAAAAAGGCGTCTGGAGCCAGCGGCTATGAAGTCTATATGAGGACGGGCAAGGGTGCATATAAGAAAATAAAGACGATTGCCAATGCAAAGACCGTATCCCTTGTAAAATCCGGTCTCAAGAAAGGAAAGACCTATAGCTTCCGTGTACGGGCCTATAAAAAACTGGGAAATAAAAAGGTTTATGGCAGCTACAGCAGCACAAAGAGTATCAAGATAAAATAGGAGATAACGGGAATTGACGGTACACAGAGGGCAAGTCCGCAGCAAAAAGAGCATAACAGTAAAATAAAAGGAGTTCTATTATGAAATGGGAAAAATACACCATCCGCACCACAACAGAGGCAGAAGATTTTGTCAGCAGCATGCTGGCAGACCTGGGAGTGGAAGGCGTCCAGATTGAGGATAACATCCCCCTCTCCGCAGAGGAAAAGGCGCAGCTGTTCATAGATATCCTGCCAGAGCTTCCTCCGGATGACGGAGAGGCTTCCGTGAGCTTTTTCCTGGAGGCAGGGGAGCCGCACGAAGAGCTTTTGGCACAGGTACGGGATGGATTGGAAGGCCTGCGGGCGTTTGTAGAAATCGGGGCAGGCGCCATCCGGCAAGGGGAAACCGAGGACAAAGACTGGATCAATAACTGGAAGCAGTATTTTAAGCCTTTTGTGATTGAAGATATCCTGATTAAGCCCACCTGGGAGGAAGTCCCGGATCTGCAGGGCTATCGCCATGTGATTGAGATTGACCCAGGGATTTCTTTTGGCACGGGCAGGCACGAGACAACACAGCTCTGCATCCGCCAGCTCTGCTGGCATCTTAAGCCAGGGGATAAGCTTCTGGATGTGGGCTGCGGGAGCGGGATCCTTTCCTTGGTTGGCCTTAAATTGGGCGCAGGCAGGGTAACAGGGACAGACATTGACCCAATCTGCATGGAGGCCGCTAGGGAAAACCTGCTGGCCAACCATCTGCCAGAGGAACAGGCCTTATTTTGCCAGGGCAACTTGATTGACGACCCAGGGCTGCAGGAGAGGGTAGGCGATGGGTATGATATTGTAACCGCCAATATCCTGGCGGATGTTATCATTCCCTTAAGCCCTGTGATCCCCAGGCATGTGAAGCAGGGAGGCATCTATATTTCCAGCGGGATTATTGATTTCAAGGAAGAGCCTGTAAAGGCAGCCGTCCAGGCTGCAGGCTTTGAGATTTTAGAAGTCAGCCGCCAGGGCGAATGGGTGGGCATAACCGCCAGGAAGCTTTAACGATACAAGGCGTCAGATAAATCTGTGGCTCAATATCATGGGCTGGCGCGATACCTATGGCAGATTTCATCGTCCATGAGCATAGAAAAGAGGAGAGCAAAATGTTTCAGTTTTTTGTAGATCCTGGGCAGATTGCAGGCCAGGAAGTGATGATTTGCGGCGCGGATGTAAACCATATCAAAAACGCCCTCCGCATGCGCCCAGGGGAGCGTGTGCGCGTCAGTGACCAGCAAGGAAACGATTTCTTATGCGAGATTACCCAGATGGAAGCACAGGAAGTCCGGCTGCATATTCTGGAAGCCTGCCAGGGGACGGAATTGCCTGTGCGGGTTACCCTGTTCCAGGCGCTTCCCAAAAGCGACAAGATGGAATGGGTCATCCAGAAATCCATTGAGCTGGGGGTGCATGAGATTGTCCCTATGGCCACGCAAAACTGCGTGGTAAAGTTAGAGGCCAGGCGGGCGGAAGCCAAACGCGCCCGTTGGCAGGCCATTGCAGAAAGCGCAGCCAAGCAGTCGAAGCGCAGCATTATTCCGCAGGTTGGCGCTATACGGAGTTTTTCTGAGGCCATGGAGGATGCCAAAGCCCTTGATGTCCGTCTCTTCCCTTATGAGCAGGAACGGGGCATGGCGCATACCCGTGAAGTCTTCCAAGGCTTGGACAAAGGCAGTTCCATCGGCATTTTCATAGGGCCGGAGGGCGGCTTTTCCTCCCATGAGGTTGAAATGGCCAAGAAAGAGGAAGCGCGGGGGCAGATGGAAATCATTTCCCTGGGAAACCGTATCCTGCGCACGGAGACGGCTGCCTCTGCCGCCCTGGCCATGCTGGTCTATACCTTGGAAGCGTAAAATAATATATCTTGGAGAGAACAATGGAAGCATATTTTGATAATGCAGCAACTACAAAATGTTCGGATGCGGCCAAAGCACTTATGGCCCGCGTCTTATGTGAGGATTACGGCAATCCGTCCTCCCTCCACCGCAAAGGAATGGAAGGCGAAGCTCACCTTAGGGAGGCCGCAGCCCGTATCAGCAAGACCCTGAAGTCCAAACCCTCAGAGATTGTCTTTACTTCCGGGGGGACGGAAGCCAATAACCTGGCCATTATTGGCGCCGCCCTGGCCAACCGGCGAAGCGGCATGCATCTGGTTACCACCCGGGTGGAACATCCCGCCGTGGCGAACCCGATGAAGTTCTTGGAAGAACAGGGATTTTCGGTTACTTATTTGGAGGTAGACAGGGATGGCAGGATTTCCCTGGAAGAGCTGGAGGAATCGCTTACGCCGGAGACGATCCTGGTGTCTATCATGTATGTCAACAATGAAATCGGCGCGGTAGAGCCAATTGCAGAGGCCGGCCAAATCATTAAGCAGAGAAACCCAGGCGTCCTGTTCCATGTGGACGCTATCCAGGCTTATGGAAAATACAAGATATACCCACAAAAGCTGGGCATTGACTTCCTGTCTGTCAGCGGGCATAAAATCCATGGCCCCAAAGGCATCGGCTTCCTCTATGCGAGGGAGAAGACGAAGCTAAAGCCCATGCTCTATGGCGGCGGCCAGCAAAAGGGCCTGCGCTCTGGTACGGAGAACGTGCCAGGCATTGCCGCCCTGGGACAGGCTGCAATGGAGGCCTATGAGGATTTAGCGCATAAGCAGGAGCATCTGTATCAGCTCAAGGAAGCCTTTGTCCATGGGCTGGCAGAGGAACCCTGGGCGCATTTCAATGGCAGGACAGGCCGGGACGGCGCGCCGCATATCCTAAGCCTCAGCATAGACGGCGTGCGCAGTGAGGTGCTGCTCCATGCCCTGGAGGATCGGCAGATTTATGTGTCCGCAGGAAGCGCCTGCTCTTCCCACAAGCCGGCTCCCAGCGCTACCTTAAGGGCTATCCAGATCCCCAAGGAGCATTTAGGCTCTACCATCCGTATCAGCTTCTGTGCGGAGAACACCCTGGAAGAAGTGGAGTACTGCCTGTCTGCCCTAAAGGACATTGTCCCTATGCTTCGGAAGTTCACCAGGCATTAAGGCTCTGTATGAAATACCATAAACACACAGGAGGATTCCCTATATGTCAAAAGCATTTTTAATTAAATATGGAGAAATCGGCATCAAAGGCAAGAACCGCCATCTGTTTGAAGACGCCCTGGTTCATCAGATCAAATACGCCTTGAAGCCAATTGACGGTACCTTTCAGGTTACCAAAGAACAGGGGCGCATCTATATTGAAGCCTTGGGGGAGTGCGACCAGGAGGAAGTAATCGGACGATTGCAGTGTGTATTTGGAATCGTAGGCATCTGTCCAGTGGAAATCAGGGAAGACCAGGGCTTTGAACAGCTGGTGCAGGATGTGCTTTCCTATCTGGAAGCTCGTTATGCATCCCAATCCCTGACCTTTAAGGTCCATACCCGCAGAGCCAGGAAGGATTACCCCATGCCTTCTATGGAAGTCAATGCCGCACTGGGCGAGCGCATCCTGGAGGCCTTCCCGAACATGAAGGTAGACGTCCACAATCCGCAGCTGATGCTGCAAATTGAAATCCGCAGGAAAATCAATATCTATTCCCAGACCATCCCAGGGCCTGGCGGCATGCCGGTAGGCACCAATGGCAAAGGCATGCTGCTTCTGTCCGGCGGGATTGACAGCCCTGTGGCAGGTTATATGATTGCCAAGCGCGGCGTGAAGATCGACGCGGTCTATTTCCATGCGCCCCCTTATACCAGCGAGCGGGCGAAGCAGAAAGTGATTGACCTTGCGAAGATTATTGCAAAATACGCGGGGCCGATCTATCTTAAGGTGGTAGACTTCACAGCCATTCAGATGTATATTTATGAGAAATGCCCGCATGATGAGCTGACGATACTTATGCGGCGCTATATGATGCGGATTGCAGAGCATTTTGCAGAAGAGACAGAATCCCTTGGGCTTATCACAGGGGAAAGCATTGGCCAGGTGGCCAGCCAGACCATGCACTCCCTGGCAGCTACGGATGATGTGTGCAGGTTCCCGGTATACCGCCCGCTGATTGGCTTTGACAAAATTGAGATTATTAACATTTCGGAGAAAATCGGCACTTATGAGACTTCCATCCTGCCCTATGAGGACTGCTGTACGATTTTTGTGGCCAAGCATCCAGTGACAAAGCCCAGCCTGAAAGCCATCCGGCGTTCCGAGCTGAAGCTGCAGGAGCAGATTGAGGAAATGGTAAAGACAGCCATAGAGACGACAGAGACCATTGTTGTGGAGGCAGAGTAGGAACGGTGGTTATGGCAGGAAAGGAAAACCCCCATGCCGCGGGCATGGGGGTAGGTATGTAAGGGCGCAGGTGAAACTATGATAAGCGCCTGCCGTTATTTTATACCAGGTAAGGAGCCAATACGTCCATTATCTTATCCATTTCGTCCTCTGCATGGATGGCCAAGTCAATGGGTTTGGATAAATCAAGGCTGAAAATACCCATAATAGATTTAGCATCAATGACGTACCTTCCAGAGATTAAATCGAAATCGTATTCAAACTGTGTGATTGCATTCACAAAAGATTTTACTTTGTCAATGGAATTAAGGGAAATCTGTACTGTTTTCATGAAATACCTCCTTAAGCATTATAATTTTGATACCTTAGCACTCCCCACAGCAGAAGCAAGGGGGGTATGACATATTGGATAATATCGTTAATATCATATCTTTTTTTCCAATAAAAGTCAATAGCCATGGAATCAATTTTAGGGGTAAATTTTACAGATAATAGTGGGCGACCATGGTTTTAGACAGATTGCAGCAGAAAGGAAAAGTTCTATGAAAAAGGCGGCATTACACAATCTAGGCTGTAAAGTAAATGCATATGAGACGGAAGCCATGCAGCAGATGCTCGAGCAGGCAGGATATGAAATTGTGCCCTTTGAAGAAAAAGCAGATGTCTATATCATCAACACTTGCTCGGTCACCAATATGGCAGACCGTAAATCCAGGCAGATGCTCCATCGGGCCAAAAAGAAGAACCCGGACAGCGTGGTGGTGGCGGCAGGCTGTTATGTGCAGACCTCTCCAAGCCAGGCGCAGGCAGACCCGGCAGTAGATATTCTGATTGGGAATAATAAAAAGCATGAACTGCCAGAAATCCTGGAACGTTTTTGGGCAGGGCAAAGGGAAAGTGTCCCAAGCCAGCGCCAGGCGGCAGCAGAAGAAAGAACACCTAAATATCAGGCAATCGGAGATATTGCTGCGGATAAAGGATATGAAAGGCTGCAGATTAGCCATACAGCCGAACATACCAGGGCATTTCTCAAGGTACAGGACGGCTGCAACCAGTTCTGTAGCTATTGTATCATCCCTTATGCCAGGGGACGGGTACGCAGCCGGGAGTTATCTGACGTAGTACAGGAAGTGCAATTTCTGGCGGCAAGCGGATACCAGGAAGTAGTGCTGACAGGTATCCATTTGAGTTCCTATGGCGTGGGCTTGCAGGAAAAAATTGGCTTGCTGGATTTAATCCGAAGCATCCATGCCATCCAGGGGATTGCGCGTATCCGCCTGGGTTCCCTGGAACCTCAGATCATAACCGAAGATTTTGTCCGTGAACTGTCGCTCCTGCCCAAGGTTTGCCCTCATTTCCACTTATCCTTGCAAAGCGGCTGCGACGCCACCCTCAAGAGGATGAACCGCAGATATAGCTGCCAAGAATATGAAGAACGCTGCCGCCTGCTGCGTAAGTATTTCCTGCACCCAGCGATTACTACAGATGTAATCGTAGGCTTTCCGGGGGAAACGGAGGAAGAGTTTGCCGTCACCAGGGAGTTCCTGACGAAAATAGGTTTTTTTGAAATGCATATCTTCAAGTATTCCCTGCGGGAAGGCACCCGCGCCGCACAGATGCCAGGACAGGTAGCGGAAGAAATCAAGGCTCGCCGCAGCGAAACCCTTTTTGCAGACGCTGCCCCCAGGAACCGGCAATTTTTAGAATGGTACCTGGGCAAGGAAGTAGAAGTATTAATAGAAGAAAAAACTCTAATCGGAGGTTGCCCCTATTACATCGGCCATACCAAAGAGTACGTAAAAGCAGCCTTGCCCATAGAAAAGGACACGGCGCCGGACTTAACAAATCATCTGGTGAAAGGCCTTGGGGCATCCCTCCTGGGGCAAGATATGCTGGTTATATTTCATGGGAATGTCCCCGCCGTGAATCGTTACTATGAGCGGCCAAAAAACTAACAGTTGCAATCTGCTTCTCAATGAGCTACAATTTCTATATAGAGCCACGAACAATGCACTTGTGGAACATATGCCAACAATTCAGGATAAGGGAGGCGTTACATTTGGGAAGCTTTATGGACAAGCTGCAGAAGCAGGCGTACAAAGCAAAGGAAATGGGGACAGAGAAGGAAAAGAGCCAGAATAAGGCGCAGAGGGAAGATTTTTTGTTAAGGCAGATAGAGGAATTTAAGGATAAGGCCAGGCAGCTCCAGAATACAATAAAAGAACAGCAGCAGGCTTCTGAGAAGCTGGCACAGAACCTGAATGCGCGGATGGAATCGGTAATTGCCAATATGGCTGGCCATCCAAATGAGTCAGATGCGGACATGGGAGAGAAACTGGATGCGCTGGGAGAGAAACTGGATGCATTAGAGCAGGCATTGCAAGAGAAAGCCGTTATGCAGCAGAAAGGGACAAACAGTCATTCGGAGAAGCAATTAGCAGAAATCAATGCAAAGCTCCAGTCCATTTCAGAGGAATCCAATGCAAGGCTCCAGTCCGTTTCAGAGGAATCCAATGCAAGGCTCCAGTCCTGTTTGGAGGAATCAGACAAAAAGCTGCAGGAGGCTGTTGGAAGCGTAGAAGAGAAGATGCAAGACCTGGCAGAGGCTGTCGAGGCGAACCTGGAGGATCAGACAGAAGTGCTGAAAGCCCTGTTGGGTGAGGTTTCCGCCAATTTTGCCGCTGTCACTGCGGAGACAGCCAAGGGCTCAGAGGCTGTACGGCAAGAGATTGCAGAAAAGCTGGAATCCGTACAGGCCGAATTGGGGGAAAAAGTACATAGTGAAAACGTAAAATGCTACCGCAATGTCCAGGTATTGGTAGAAGAGTTGGAGCAGAAAGTGGACTTAATTATGTCTGGGGAAGGCATGGGGAAGCTGGAGAAGAGGTTTGTGGGTCTGCAGATAGGGCTTGCCGTGATCAATCTGATCGGGATTGTAATTATTGTTGGGCGCGTCCTGGGATTTTATTAAGCAATTCAGCAAGTCTGCGCATTCCGTGAGAACATGATTTTCGCGGGGGCTTTGATTTAGGAACACAGTAACACATAGGGAGAATAGAATGGAACAGGAAAAAAGCGTATGGGTCATTGGACATAAGAACCCGGACACAGATTCTATCTGTGCTGCAATTGCCTATGCAGATTTGAAAAACAAGGCAGGAAAACGGAAATACGAGCCAAAGCGCGCCGGGCATGTCAATGAGGAGAGCCAGTTTGTCCTGGAATATTTTGGATTTCCCGTGCCGGAATATATTGCGGACGTAGGCGCTCAGGTGAAGGATATTGCAATCCGCAAGACACAGGGGATTTGCAGCAATGTCTCTCTCAAGACAGCCTGGGAGATGATGAAAGAACAGAATGTGGTGACCCTTCCGATTACCAGCCACAATGGGCTTTTGGAAGGGCTGATTATTACTGGGGATATTGCCACCTCCTATATGGATGTCTATGACAGCCGGATTCTTTCTAAGGCAAGAACCCAGTATAAGAATATCGCGGAGACTTTGGAAGGTGAAGTGCTGGCGGGCAATGCCCATGGGTATTTTGTGAAAGGGAAGGTCGTAGTAGGCACGGAGAGCCCGGAATTGATGGAGGAATACATTGAAGATGACGATATGGTGATTTTGGGAAACCGCTATGAGGTGCAGCTTTGTGCAATTGAGATGAATGCAAGCTGTATCATTGTCTCGTCCGGCGCAAAGGTTTCCAAGACCATCCAGAAGCTGGCAGAAGAGCGGGGATGTATTATCATCACCACGCCGTATGATACCTATACCATCTCCAGGCTGATTAACCAGAGCATGCCGGTCAAATATTTTATGCGCCAGGAGAACCTGGTTACCTTTGAGACAGAAGAATATATTGATGACGTGAGGGAGATCATGTCCAAAGAACGCCACCGGGATTTCCCTGTCTTAAGGGAGGATGGAAGTTATGTGGGCATGATATCCCGCAGGAACCTGCTGAATATGAAACGCAAGCAGGTCATCCTGGTAGATCATAATGAGAGGACGCAGGCAGTGGATGGGATAGACGGTGCGGAAATCTTAGAAATTATTGACCATCACAGACTGGGGAGCCTGGAGACGATTTCGCCAGTATTTTTCCGCAACCAGCCCTTGGGCTGCACGTCTACGATTATCTATCAGATGTATCAGGAACAGGGGATTGAGATTCCCACAAAGATTGCCGGGCTGCTCTGTTCCGCCATTATTTCCGATACGCTGATGTTCCGCTCGCCTACCTGCACGCCGATGGATCGGCAGGCGGCGGAGGCGCTTGCCTTGATTGCGGGGATCCAGCTGGAAGGCCATGCCCGGCAGATGTTCCAGGCTGGGAGCAATTTTAGCGCCAAGACGCCGCAGGAAATCCTCTATCAGGATTTTAAGACTTTCCATACAGATGAGGTGGAGTTCGCCATCGGGCAGCTCACGGCCATGAGCATGGAGGGGCTGCAGGAAGCCAAGGAAAAGCTGTCAGGTTATATTGGCCAGGTGCAGAAAGAGAAGCAGCTGGATATGGTCTATGTGATGCTGACAGATATCCTAGAAGAGAGTACGGAGCTTATTTTCACAGGGGAAAGGGCGAAGGAAATGGCCATGCAGGCATTCCATGGCCATGCCGAAGACCACGGGGACAGCCTGTGGCTAAAAGGCGTAGTCTCCAGGAAGAAGCAGATGGTGCCGGCGCTGATGCTTGCCCTGCAGGGGCATTGATCAGCGAAAAAGGAACAATGTTGAGAAAATAACGGTGAAATATCAGAATGAGGCTAAAAATGAGAAGGGAAATACCGATAAAGATAGAAGGAAAAAAGGCAAAAGGCAACAGGCCCGCCAGAAAAGGCGCTAAAATATCCCCTCCTGCTGGGGATGAGCGCCTGGGCAAGAAGCAGGCCTGGAAGCCGGGCAATATGCTGTATCCTCTTCCGGCAGTTCTGGTAACGGTTGCCGACAGCAAGGGGCGGGACAATATCATTACAGTGGCGTGGACAGGGACGGTCTGTACCAATCCCCCGATGGTGTACATTTCTGTCCGGCCAGAGCGCCATTCCTACCATATGATAGAGGAAACGGGGGAATTTGCCATAAACCTGACGACAGAATCCCTGCTTCGGGCAGTGGACTATTGCGGGGTGAAGTCTGGCAGGGATGTGGATAAATTTAAGGAGATGCATCTTACCAGGCAGCGGGCTTCGGAAATTTCTGCCCCGTTATTGGGGGAAAGCCCGGTTAACATTGAGTGCAGGGTGAGGGAATGCAAGAAGCTGGGATCCCACCATATGTTCCTGGCGGATGTGTTATGTGTCCATGTGTCTGAGGAATATATGGACAAAAGGGGGAAATTCTCCCTGGAGCAGGCAAAGCCTATCGCCTATTCCCATGGGTCGTATTTCCGTCTGGGCGCTGCACTCGGCACTTTTGGGTACAGCATACAGAAAAAAAGGAAACTAAAAAAGAAAAGAGAGTGATTATTTTGCAGCAAAAGGAATCTTTATTTGCAAACTTAAAATTATGTTCCGTATGCCATACGCCCCTTCCGATCGAATATGGGGAAGAGACCTGCCCAGTCTGTAAAGAGAACCAGCTGTTCAGCAAGGTAAAGGAGTACATACGGTCGAAGGATGTGACAGAATATCAGGTGGCGGATCATTTTAACATTCCTCAGCGGCTAGTGAAAAAGTGGATTACAGAAGGCCGCATAGAATATAAGGAAGAGGAAGAGCGGATTGTATCGCTCCATTGTCAAAAATGTGGGGAAAAGATTGCTTTTGGAACCCTTTGCCAGAAATGCTACCGTGAGCAATTTCAGGCAAAGTCGGGTTATGCTCCGCTCAAGGAGGGAGAGAGAGAAAGGATGCGCTTTCTGGAGGATTAATTTTATAAGAGCGGCGCTGTGAAGGAATGGTATGACATTGGATCACAGCCAGGAATAACCTTATGGTTCTTTTAAGTTACTGTGCAGAATCCCGCTTTGCGGGATTCTTTTTGCTGCCTTATTGCACCAGTAAGTCCATGAGGTAGCCATAGACATTCTCGCTCTGTTTTTTCCAGTTGGCACAGATAGCTTCTGCCTGTTTTTTGGATTTGACGGTGATGGTCAGGTCAATTAGTGTGCGTTCTTTTTCTTTGATCTGGCAGCGAGCGTCAAATTCCTGGGCAGTATTTTTGTAATAGTCTGCGATAACAGAGATTTCCTGCTTAAGTTCCATGCTGTTTTCCAGAAAATAAGTGAGTACGTCCTCTTTGATTGCGTCTGAAATTTTATCGGGGAAATAGGAAAGAGTCTCCCGCCCAGCAGGCGTCAGGAAGTAGCGCGTGTTGTTGTGGGTGGGTTCTTTACGTATCAGTTCGGTGCGCAGCAGTTCGCTGAGTACCTGCTGGATCGTAAAATAGGTGGTATAATCCTTCTCCAGCACAAAACTGGAGATCTGGGTATTGGTCAGAGGGAAGTCTACACGGTCTAGCATATACAGCACCAATAATTTATATTGGGTCAAGGCTTCTGCCATTGCAAGTCACTCCTTTCCAGGCTGTGCGGCGGCGTTTCCGAAGGCTGCGCCCTGCCGCTGGCAGAGCTTCCCCTGCCAGGTGTCCCGGGATTTTAATGTCTGGTGGATTTGGTTTAATACATTGCGCTTTGCCCTGCTCCAAAGGGGAGCAATCAGCAAATCTTTGGGGCCGTCCCCTGTCAGACGATGGATAGTAATATCTGGCGGCAGGATTTCCAGGCAATCAGCGATTGTCTCACAGTAGCTTTCCTGGGAAAAAAGCGGGAAGGGCTGCTGCTGGTAGAAAGTCCCTAAATCCGTGCCAGATAAGATATGAAGGAGCTGGAGCTTGATGCCGAAGGCCTTAAGGCGTCCGACATAGGATACCGTTTCCAGCATCTGTTGGTGTGTCTCGCCCGGCAATCCCAAGATAACGTGAGCAATTACAGGGATCTGGCGCTGCGCGAGGCGATCCATCGCATCCTGGAAGCATGCCAGGGAAAAGCCGCTGCGGATGAAGCGCCGAGTCTGGGGATGGATGGTCTGCAGCCCCAGCTCTACCCATACGGGCTTACTCTGGTTCAGCTCTTCCAAAAGGGTAAGGACGTCTTCCGGCAGGCAGTCCGGGCGTGTGGCAATGGATAGGATAGCTACCTCAGAGTCGCAGATGGCCTCCGTAAAAATGCGCCTCAGATATGCTGTCGGCGCATAGGTATTTGTAAAAGCCTGGAAATAAGCAATGAATTTCTGGCAGTTTCTTTTGGCACGGATCTGCGCTTTTGCAGCTTCCAGCTGTTGGGGAATGGGGATGGAGGCGTTCTGCGCAAAATCGCCGCTGCCTGCTGGGCTGCAGAAAATGCAGCCCCTGCTGCCTAGTCTGCCATCCCGGTTCGGGCAGGTCATGCCCCCATGAAGGCTCAGCCGATAGACTTTCTCCCCGAATGTTTTTTTCAGATAATAGTCTATGGAATAGTAACGCTTTCCATCCCAGAAGGTATGCTTATTTCCACAATCTAGTTCTATGTTGTTTTTTCTGATTATGTTTTCCATGCTGTTTTTCCCATGCTGCTATCTATGCGGTCATGTCCATTGCGGTCATGCCCCTGCTGTTTGCGGCGCTGCTTTTCCCATACGGTTTTTTCTTATGATGTTTTTCATTTTCTAAGAAATTTGTACCGAGCGGGCGCTTTCATTTTTGATATGGGATTTCACGGCCTGGCTGACCGCCTGGGCAACCCTGGGATCGAAGGCCTCCGGCATGATAAAGTCCTCATTCCGCTGCTCATCGGAAACCAGGCTGGCAATGGCTTCAGCGGCGGCCAGCTTCATTTCCTCCGTAATCTGGGAAGCCCTGCCTTCCAGTGCGCCCTTGAAGATGCCAGGGAAAGCCACCACATTGTTCACCTGGTTGGGGAAATCGCTGCGCCCGGTGCCTACGACCCTTGCGCCGGCGGCCTTGGCTACGTCCGGCATAATTTCCGGAACTGGGTTTGCCATTGCAAAAAGGATAGCGTCATGGTTCATAGAAGCCACCATTTCTGCCGTGACAATGCCCGGGGCAGAGACGCCGACGAAGATATCTGCCCCTTTTAAGGCGTCTGCAAGGGTGCCGGACTGATGTTCTGGGTTAGTAAGGGCGACCATTTTCTGCTGCATCCAGTTTAAATCCGGGTAATCTGCCCCAATCACCCCCAGACGGTCGCACATAGTGACGTTTTGGAAGCCATAGGTCAGCAGAAGGCGGGTGATGGCGATGCCTGCAGAACCAGCGCCATTGACAACGACCTTGCATTGCCCCTTATCCTTGCCCACCACCTTCAGGGCATTGATGATGCCGGCCAGAACCACAATCGCCGTCCCATGCTGGTCGTCGTGGAAGACTGGGATGGAAAGCGTTTCCTTCAGCCGCTCTTCAATCTCAAAGCAGCGCGGCGCAGAAATATCTTCTAAATTAATACCGCCATAGGCAGGCGCCAGGTAAGTAATCGTTTTAATCAGCTCTTCCGTATCCTGGGTATCCAGGCAGATGGGCACGGCATTGATGCCGCCGAATTCCTTGAAGAGGACACATTTTCCCTCCATAACGGGCATTGCGGCATAAGGGCCGATATTTCCCAGGCCCAATACGGCGCTGCCGTCAGAAATGACGGCTACGGTATTGGCTTTCATGGTGTAGGTATAAGCCTCTTCCGGATGCTCTGCGATAATCTTGCATGGCTCTGCCACGCCGGGCGTATAGGCGATGGATAAGTCCTCCCGTGTCTTTACGGGGCTCTTGGAAACGGTTTCTAGCTTGCCGTTCCATTCTTTATGAAAAAATAAAGCCTTTTCACTGGTAGTCATGATGTGGATGCCTTCTTTCTATATTTTTATACGTTTCGTTAATCATATCATGAAAAAAAGGGCAAATGCAATACGAAGCTGGAAAAAAATAAAAAAATTGAAAAAAAATGTTGACATATCAAGAGATATCGCATATAATATATCTTGCGTCACGGATGCGCAGATAATTACGGGGTGTGGCTCAGCTTGGCTAGAGCGCCTGGTTTGGGACCAGGAGGTCGCAGGTTCGAATCCTGTCACCCCGATTTATCTATGGTGTGCTTGCGGCAAGTAGGACACCGACTTCTCAAGCTGATCTATAAGATATTTTGTGTTCGTAGCTCAGTTGGATAGAGCAACGGCCTTCTAAGCCGTGGGTCGGGGGTTCGAATCCCTTCGAGCACAGTATGGTGGGTATAGCGCAGTAGGCTAGCGCGCCAGATTGTGGCTCTGGAGGCCCAGGGTTCGAGTCCCTGTATCCACCCTTGGAAAGGCACCTGATCGTCAGGTGCTTTTTGTTTTGTGCGGCTATGAGCTTTAAATGCGCGATATTATTTACGGGGAATTTGAAATTGGTGTATTATTGAGTGAGCAAAGGGGGTGGGGATTGTCGTGGGGCCAGTCAGAGAAGGAGAGATGTCCTGTCCGGGTTCAGATATGCCAAGCATTCCGATGAGCCTTTAAAGCGGAAATCAGTCGGGTATCAGCCCTCCTGCTTTCCTGGTCTCATCTCTATGGCATAAATTCACCCGCCCGGCACACAGCCTCCCTTCCCTGGCTTCACGATAACCGCCGCCCTTGCTCACTCAATTATATATCAATTCAGCCGCTCCATGGACAGGAAGTGTACCCGGACATGGTTACTTTTCACGGGGTGGGGAAATATAATTAAATACTCAAACTTCGCACTTGAATAAGTGCCTATGCACCTTGAAAATACAATAAAAACTGGCAATAAGATAGCATGAAACCGTCTGGTTTGGTATAATTGAGTTGGCAAAAAACAATTAAAACCGGAGTAGCCAATAAGCAATATCATCAATACTATAATTCCATAGCTAAATAAAATCTGCATATAAGAGGAATCCACATAATTATAAACTCGCCATTCTGTATCAAATATATTTGTTCCTCCCACCCACTCTATGGATTGTCCAAATAAG
>CAJTNT010000042.1:0-3814 GCA_910577785.1 uncultured Lachnospiraceae bacterium
CTCCGTTTTCTTTCCATACCAGAAGAGATGATTGAGGGCCAGCTGGCCCAGAGGTTCCAGCTAACCAGTGAAGAGGCAAGGAGCTTTATGGGACGGAGATAAGGGCGTCTCTGGCACATTTATAAGGGAGGCAGGCACACGCCCATTGGGAAAAGAGAACCGTGGACATAAGGAAAATAAGCTTTTGTCCTTAGAAAAGGGTATAGTTTAGGAGAATTGTATGAAGAAATCGTTTTTTCAGAAGGCTGTAGCTGTTTGCTGTATCATAGCCATAATTATAATACGTGTCATAAGCTTATGGAAGCTGCCGGTGTTAGAAGATTTCTATGAGCTGTCAAGACGGATTATATTACAGAATTATATCGTACAGCTGGTGTTTTTTTCTGCAATTATGATTGTTTCTGCCAGTATATATAAAATCTATGCCCATAGGACAGTCTGTTATAGGAACCATATGGTTTTGGCAGTGATGGCCATATTTTTGTTTTTTTATTTTGTGATGCAGTATTTCCAGGCGAGCAGGGGAATCTGGAATGTGCGGGCGCTGTTGTCTGCGTTATGCCCGGTGTGGATGTTCTTGTTGGCTGATGGCATCAAGCGGCATCTGAATGGCAATGGACTCCGGGACTTTCTCCTGGGGCTGGCCTGTTATTATTTGGTGGTAACGGGCCTGGCGTGGGTATTAGAGGTAAAGGCAATGGAGCTGTTTGGTTACTGCAATGAGCCAGTAGAAGCAGTGTATCTGTTTACTGTTTCAGCGGTAGCATGGATTTTGGCAAAAGGCAGGAAAGAGAGGAAAAGGCTTCGCAAGCAGGTGGGGCAGAAGAAGAGAGATAAGGCCATAAGGCTGGGGATGACGCTGCTTCTTCCTCTTTTTCTGCTGCCCTTGTTTTTCTTAAGGAATGACAGGGTCTATGAAATTGCAGGGAGCCTGCAGCTGCCATTTTCCGTAACGGAGGCAGGAGGCGGCCATCCTGTGAACTGGCTGGGATATCGTTGGGCCGTTTTCTGGGAAAGCTTATGCGGAAATTTTTCCTTCCAGGGGTATTCTGTAGTGGCGCTCAGGAATTGTCCCCTCAAATGTGTCCACTATACAATGGGATGGTTCTGGGTGCTGCTTGTGGCTGGCTTGCAGGCTTGCCTGTTTTACTGTCTTATGTCCGTTTCCAGAAGGCAGAAATACCCAGGGAGAGCTTCGCAGTTTGTCTTAACTGTCATAGTATCTATGCTGATCCAGGAGGTATTTGGCCTGTTGGCAGATGTGTTCCTTATTTCCAGTACGGGGATTGGCCTGCTTCTGATGAAACGGCCCGGGGATATAATGCTGGTGTTGGGGCTGGTCTTTTTTGCGGACGCCATGCAGGAGAATAGGAGGAGAGGGCTGTACATAGTAAAACGTTAGGCGGCGTAAATGATCCTTACAGTCCAAAGCATGAAAATAGTGCTGTAAAAGACAATGTATAGAGTGAAATACACAATGGATCGAAGATTAAAAATGTTGAATCATAAAAATTTTTAAAAATTTGAAAAAAATATGAAAAAAAATTACCCATCCAGGTAATTTTGGTGTATAATAGAGTTCGACATACAAGGCTGTCCCCTTTCGTATATTTTATTGGCAGATCGATGACGCAATAAAAAAGCCTTGTATGTCATTTTTTTGTATCAAGGAACGGTCAAGAAAGTGATGATATGTATGAAGAAGAATAGTTTTTCGGTAATTGACACCAAAAGGACGGCGGAACGCATCAAGTGCATGATGGAATGGAAGCATTTCCGTCCCAGGGATATCCAGGAATATCTGGGATTGGCCTGTGTGCAGACGGTATACCACTGGCTGTCCGGTGCTGCGATTCCCAATATTGACCATTTATATGCGCTGAGCCAGCTTTTCCAGGTCAAAATAGACGACATATTGATTGGGGAAAGGAAGCCATTGCCTATCTCACGCAGCCAGGCATATTATTTGATGGAATACTATAAAAGGCTTACCAGTCTGGGAAAGCCAATTAGGATGGATATAGCCTTCGTGGAAACGGATTTATAGGAAAATTGAATTTTGAGTTCAATGACAGGTCTGTCCAGACGTGTTATAATCTTGGTGTAGAAAACAAGATTGGAGGACAGGTTATGAAGATTAGGACAGATTTTGTGACAAATTCAAGCAGCAGCAGTTTTATTATTGCGCGGAAGGAAGACTTATCAGAAAGCGCCAAGAAGGCAATTGTGGATTTCGTATTAGCCAAGATGCTGGGCAAGAAAATGCTTGCGCCGGATAGCCCGGAGGAACAGATCCAGGAGGAAGTGGATTACAGGGGTATGGAGCAAGAGCGGGAGCAAGAGATCCGTAATGCCCTCAGGGAAGGGAAGACGGTATATGAAGGCCACGTTGACTTTGAATGCTGTGAGTACAGCTATGCCGGCCTGTTTGAGAAATTATTCCAGTTGCTGGAACAGGCGGATGGGGAGGGATTCCAGATCATTGATGGGGATCTCAGTTATTAAGGTGCGCCTATGAAGATGAGAAGAGAGCGGGATTTTGTATCCTTTTTTGATGAGGCTACGGGCAGATATTTCCGTACGGGCGTGATAAAGGATGGGCAGGATACGGGGAGGGATCCCTTTATGGCTTCCTTCCCAGAACTGCTGGATGTAGGCATTATGGGGCATTGTGTCCATGGGCAGAAGGGGCTGTGCCAGAAGGCTGGAATTGAATGTTACCAGGACGGGCTGCATAGCAGGGCGGAGAATATGCGCCTGGAAGATTTTGAGGATATAGCCATGCAGTGCAGGGGGCACACGTATCAATTTGCCCTGGGGGGATGCGGGGATCCGGATCAGCATGAGCAGTTTGGGGAGATTCTGGAGATTTGTGTACAGGCGGGCATTGTGCCGAATTTTACCACATCAGGTTTTGGGATGGATCAGGATACGGCCAGGCTCTGCAGCAGATACTGCGGCGCGGTTGCCGTGAGCTGGTACCGCAGTGAATATACAGTACGTGCAGTGGAGCAGTTGGTGCAGGCAGGTGTGAAAGTGAATATCCATTATGTTTTGGGCAGGCACACGATCGAAGAGGCAGTCTGGCTTCTGCAGTCCCAGGGGTTTCCGTCTGGTGTAAATGCCATTGTCTTTCTTTTGCATAAGCCTGTTGGGCTTGGAAGCCAGCAGAATGTGATTACTTTAGAGAACCATGCATTCCAGGAATTTCTTCGGCTTGTGAATAGTGGGAAGATGCAGTATAAGATTGGTTTTGATTCCTGCACCGTACCGGCTTTGGTAAATGCGCCAGGGGAGATCTGCATGGAGAGCCTGGACACCTGTGAAGGGGCGCGCTGGTCAGCGTATATTTCTTCTGACATGCAGATGATGCCCTGTAGCTTTGACAATCAGGACATGCGGTGGGCAGTCGATTTGAGGAGCCATACGATTGCAGAAGCGTGGAAGAGTAAGGAATTTGAGGAATTTCGTAGTTGCCTGCGGGAGGCCTGCCCAGGTTGTGGGAAGCGTGGGCTTTGTATGGGCGGCTGCCCGATCCGCCCAGAGATTGTGCTGTGCGGGCAGCTTGCAGAACAGCGCTGGGAAGATGTGGCGGCAGGGTAAGGCAAAAGGGATGAGATAAGTTGTTATAGTTATGAAATATGGAGGGAATTTATGGATAGTAATGAATTATTACTGGCAATATCAAGTATGATGGATCAGAAATTAGAGCCTATTTATAGCCGCTTAGACCAGATGGATAGCCGCTTAGACCAGATGGATAGCCGCTTAGACCAGATGGATAGCCGCTTAGACCAGATGGATAGCCGCTTGG
>CAJTNT010000042.1:3912-30992 GCA_910577785.1 uncultured Lachnospiraceae bacterium
CAGATGGATAGCCGCTTGGGTCATGTAGAGGAGCGCTTAGATCAGATGGATAGCCGCTTGGGTCATGTAGAGGAGCGCTTAGATCAGATGGATAGCCGTTTGGGTCATGTAGAGGAGCGCTTAGATCAGGTGGATAGCCGTTTGTACAATGTAGAAAAGCAGTTGGTGCAGACAGAAGGCTCATTAAGGGCTGCACTTGTAGAAAGTGAAAATCTGATTTTGGAGGAAGTATCCAGAGTTCATAACATTTTAAATGCACATAGGGAAAATAGAAGTATACATATGGCATAATTCATTAGGAACAGTATGAAAATAAGTGATGCAGATTGCGCGGGATAAATGCTGTCGTGGTGGCAGGAATGCTGGCAATCGTGCGGAGGGAAATACAGGAGGAAGATACAGGCAGAACATAACAGGTGTTCTGCCTTGTCTGCCATAGCTGCTATCTGCCTTACTTGCTGCCTGGTTATTTCCCCATATCCTTTGATTTCTGCACGCAGGCCCGCTGGGCGCGGATGACGGCATGGCGCATCCCTTCCTCTTCTAGGATGGCGACAGCCTCAATCGTTGTTCCGCCAGGGGAGCAGACGGCATCCTTCAATGCCCCAGGATGGCTGCCTGTCTCAAGAACCATTTTGGCGGAGCCGAGGACGGACTGGGCGGCAAATTTGTAAGCCTGCGCCCGCGGCATGCCGTCCGCAACGGCTGCGTCTGCCATTGCCTCAATGAACAGGTAGACATAGGCCGGGGAAGAGCCGGATACGCCGACAACCGTATCCATCATGGATTCCGGGACGAATTCGCAGACGCCAAAGCTGTTGAAGACAGCGCGGATTTCTTCCAGCTCTGCCTCGGATACTCTGGCGTTGGCGCATAAGGCGCTCATGCCTTCCCCTACCAATGCCGGGGTGTTGGGCATAGCGCGTACTAATTTGATTTCCCTGCCAAAGAGGGATTCAATGGAAGCGATGGATTTTCCGGCCGCAATGGATACAAGGAGCATATCTGCATCTATGTTGTCTTTCATTTCAGCAATTGCTTCGGGCAGGATATGCGGCTTTACGGCCAGGAAGAGGATATCTGCTGCTTCGGCGGCTTCCTGGTTGCTGTGGGTTGTGCGGATGCCAAAGCGCTCCCGGAGGGCGGCCAGGGCATTTTCTGTCTTATCGGCTGCAAGGATCTGCTCTTTTACAGCCAGTCCGGAGGCGAGGATACCGCCAATGATGGCAGTCGCCATATTCCCGCCGCCGATAAATCCAATTATTTTATTTTTCATAAGTCTACCTCTGGTATTTTATAGTTACTGGGCTTTTCGCAATCGTTAAGAAATAACTTTTCAATAATGCGCAGGATTTTTGCGTGGTTCCCTTAGAAAAGACAAGCAATAGGAAAAGCTATTTTTGAACGCTTCCTTAGTTATTACTCCGGCGGTTAAATATCGTACCGTCTTACTTGCCCAAATCTCCCTCTGCTGCGTTGTCATCAATCGCTGTAGCACTCGCTACAGCTCAATCTTCTGCCTTGCATAGGAAGATTTGTTCTGCGCAATCTGGTGCGATATTTAACCGCTGGAGTAATATCATAAAATCTGCCGCGCGTATCGCGATAAAACAGGGACGCATTTCATAAAACAGGAGCCTCTGCATGCGGCTCCATCGGCAAAAGCCTATATTTGCCGTGAGCCGGTGCATCAGCCCCTGTCTCTGGAAACGTGTTTTAGAAGTCGGTCAGATCTGCGGCCCTTCTCTCCAGGAATGCGGTCATGCCTTCGGTCTTGTCATGGGTGGAGCAGGTAATGCCGAACAGGTTTGCTTCCATCTCTACGGCGTTCTTGATGTCCATGTCATAGCCATTGTTGATGGCTGCCTTGGCGATAGATACGGCATAGCTTCCCTTGGAAATAATCTTCGAAGCCATTTTCTTGGCGGTATCCATCAGCTCTTCCTTGGCGACAACCTTATTGACAAGGCCAATCCGGTAAGCTTCCTGGGCGTCGATGTTGTCACAGGTGAAAATCATCTCTTTGGCGCGGCCCATGCCAACCAGGCGCGCAAGGCGCTGTGTGCCGCCGAACCCTGGGATAATGCCAAGGCCAGTCTCCGGCTGTGCGAAGGTAGCGTTCTCAGCGGCGATACGGATGTCGCAGGCCATAGCAATCTCGCAGCCCCCGCCCAATGCAAAGCCGTTTACGGCAGCAATGGTCACCTGGCGCATGTTCATCAGCTTGAAGAATGGCTCTGCCGCCCTCATGCCAAACGCACGTGCTTCAGCTGCGCTGAAGTTCACCATTTCAGCGATGTCAGCGCCGGCTACGAAGGATTTGTATGGGTTGTCCTTCTTGTCCGGGCCTCCGGTTAAGATTACGACCTTGACGTCATCCCTTGCCTCAATTTCTGTCAATGCGACATTCAGCTCATCTAAGGTCTCGCTGTTCAGCGCGTTTAATGCTCCTGGCCTGCTGATGGTAAGGACTGCAATCTGGTCCGCTACATCCAATTTTAAATTGTTCATGGGTAAAATCCTCCTAATTATTATGTATTTTCATAAACGAATTATGATACTTTTACTATATATCTTTGTCAAAAATATGTCAATAAGGTACAGGCAGTACAGCGTACTTTTTTTCATACAAAATTTTGCGCAGCTATTTCATGCCTTCATCGTTGTCTTTATGCTTTCTGTTCTCGGAATTTACTTGGCGTGCAGTGGTATTTCTTTTTGAAAATACGGTTAAAATAAGAGAGATTATCAAATCCGGTGTCAACCGCAATGTTGCCAATGCTATCGGAGGATGAGAGCAGGAGCCGCGCCGCGATGGTCAGCCGGTAGTCATTCAAATACTCTGTAAAGGAAACAGCCATATGTGCCTTAAAATATTTCATAAAATGGGATTCGCTGAACCCGCAGATTCTGGCGGCATCCGCAATGGATATCCTCTCATGAAAATTTGTCTCCACATATTTAAGGATAATTTTCAGGCGCTCCAGCGAGTTGCTGTGCGGATGTGCCTGCTGCGGCGCCATGTCAGACGCCAGCGCATAGAAAAGGGAGAACAGCTGCCCCTTGATGGCGAGCTGGTATCCATGCCGAAAATCCCTACAGATCTCATCCATAGCGTCAAGGCTGGCCGCCAGCCCCAGGTAAGATGGACAGTCCGGCGTAAAATGGCAGGGAAAGAGAGGCTGTCCCTGCGCCAAAGGCCGGAACAGCTTCTCCGTACAGACATCTCCCTGCGGCGCCATAAGCATGGAGAGCTGAAAAATAATATTTTCGTATTCCATGGAGTTCTCGCCAAGCTGGCCAATGGAATGGAGCCGCCCCGGAGGGACAATGACAATATCCCCCTCCGCTACCCCAAATGGCCGCAGGTCAATAGAGACAATCCCCCGCCCCTTCTTGATATAGATAATCTCCATATCATTATGCCAGTGGGTAGGCACCAGATGGAAATCCAGCGGGATGGTGCAGAGATAAATATTGAAAGGAAAATCTTCATGGCCATGAACCTTGGTTTCCTGGGTATTCTGATATTCTAATGTGTCCATAGGATACTCCTTCCTCCTGTTTTGGCAGAGAACGTGTGTGCATGGAATGCGTGATGATTTGATAGTATTGTACTATATTTCGCCACCATACTGCAAGAAAAAATTGGTAACAGGGAGTATACTCTGGATTATAAGGTTACTATTATATTTATCATTCTTCATGCGATTGGGGAAAGGTGGCCGCACGAACCGCCGTAAAAGTGAGAATTGCTACAATTTTTGTATCATGTGGCTCTTTTCACTCCACAAAATAACCTGATATTGTTAATATATTACTTTTTAAACGATGGGGATCAATTTACCATTACGCAAGGAAAGGAGAAGAAATGAGCGTCAATGTCAAACAGTTACTGAAAATGTTATTAGAGCAAGAATGCAGCCATAATATCGCCGGCTGCTCCGATGAGGAACTTTATTATGGCCTGCTGAAAATTATCAAAGACCTGGTGCAAGGCAAAGAGAGCCAGGAAGGGAAGAAGAAAATCTACTATATCTCCGCTGAGTTCCTGATCGGAAAACTGCTGTCCAACAATATGATTAACCTGGGCATTTACGATGAAGTGGCAGAGATCTTGGCCGATTATGGCCGCGACATTAACCTGATTGAGCAAGTGGAGCCAGAGCCGTCCTTGGGAAATGGCGGGTTGGGCCGCCTGGCAGCATGCTTCTTGGATTCCATGGCGACCTTGGGCATGAACGGGGCAGGCATTGGCCTTAATTATCATTTTGGGCTGTTCCTGCAGACTTTTGAGAACCATCTGCAGATGGAGCATAAGAACCCCTGGATGCAAGAGCAAAGCTGGCTGACGCGTACCGATGTGACATATCCTGTGCAGTTTGGCGGGTTTACGGTGCAGTCGAGGATGTACGACCTGGATGTGACGGGATATGACAATCGGACCAATAAGCTCCATTTATTTGATATTGAAACGGTGGATGAGAACCTCGTAGGCGAGGGGATTAATTTTAACAAAGAGGACATTATGAAAAACCTTACCCTGTTCCTCTACCCGGATGATTCGGATGACGCAGGAAGGCTGCTGCGTGTGTACCAGCAGTATTTTATGGTCAGCAATGCGGCGCGGCTGATTTTGGATGAATGCGAAGCGAAGGGCTCTAATTTCTACGATCTGCCGGATTATGCGGCCATCCAGATTAACGACACCCACCCCAGCATGATTATCCCCGAATTGATCCGCCTGCTGATGGAGAAGGGGATCCGTATGCAGGACGCTATTGATATTGTCTCCAAGACCTGTGCATACACGAACCATACCATCCTTGCCGAGGCTTTGGAGAAATGGCCGATGGACTACCTTAACAAGGCAGTGCCGCAGCTGATGCCAATAATCCGTGAGCTTGACACCATCGTCAAGGATAAGTTTGAAGATCCGTCGGTACGGATTATTGACGGCAACGGCCTTGTGCATATGGCGCATATGGATATCCATTATGGCTACAGCGTCAACGGCGTGGCTTACCTGCATACAGAAATCCTCAAGAAAAACGAGCTGAACAATTTCTACCGTATTTATCCGGAGAAATTTAACAATAAGACCAATGGCATTACCTTTCGCCGTTGGCTGATGCACTGCAACAAAGGCCTGAGCCGTTACTTAGATGAAAAGATTGGGGAAGGCTGGCACAAGAACGCGGACGAGCTGCAGAAGCTTCTGGCCTTTGTGGAGGATGACAGCGTATTGAACCGCCTGCAGGAAATCAAGCGTGACAACAAGCGCAGCCTGGCAGAGTATCTGCGGGCAACACAGGGGCTGGAGATTGATGAGAATTCTATTTTTGATATCCAGATTAAGCGTCTCCATGAGTACAAGCGGCAGCAGATGAACGCTCTGTATGTTATCCATAAATATCTGGAAATCAAGCGGGGGCACAGGCCGTCCACGCCGATTACTGTAATTTTTGGCGCCAAGGCTGCGCCTGCCTATGTGATTGCCAAGGACATTATCCATTTGATCCTCTGCCTGCAGGAAGTGGTCAACAATGACCCAGAGGTAAGCCCATACCTGAAGGTCGTGATGGTGGAGAACTATAATGTGACAAAGGCGGAGAAGCTGATTCCTGCCTGCGACATTTCTGAGCAGATTTCCCTGGCCTCCAAGGAAGCCTCTGGAACGGGGAATATGAAGTTCATGCTGAACGGAGCTGTGACCCTAGGCACGATGGATGGGGCAAATGTAGAGATTGCGGATCTGGTCGGCCGGGAGAATATCTATATCTTTGGCGAAAGCTCTGACACGGTGATTGCGCACTATGAAAAGGCGGACTATGTTTCCAGGGATTACTATGAGAATGACCCGCAAATCAAAGAGGCCGTGGACTTTATTGTCAGCGAAAGGCTGATGCAGGTGGGTCAGCGGGAGAACCTAGAGCGCCTCTACCATGAGCTGCTGAACAAGGACTGGTTTATGACCCTGCTGGATTACAGGGACTATGCGGCCAAGAAAGAGGAAATCTACAAAGCCTATGAGAACCGCAGGGAATGGGCGAAGAAGATGCTGGTGAATACGGCCAAGGCCGGATTCTTCTCTTCCGACCGGACAATTGCCGAATATGATAAGGATATCTGGAAGCTGAACTAGTATGGATTCCTGTGGGGATTCGCGCGAAGTATTTGATTTGTCTGTGAAAAATATGTATTGCATATTGGAAAAAGCCAGGGAGGACGCTGCCCCCCTGGCTTTTGAATGATTTCTGCCCTTGTGGCTGTGTTACGTTCTTGCCACATGTTTGCGCAGCGCCCGCCAGGAACGGCAGCCGATAACGTTTGCCTTATGTGTCCTTACCGTCTTCCTTAGGCTCCGGGAGCCGCAGGAATATTTTGTGGATACGGTTTTTTTCCATATCCTCTACCCGCAGGAAGACATTCTCTGGCGTAGAAATGGATTCCCCTGCCTGCGGCAGATGATCCAAAAGCCCAATCATATATCCGCCGATGGAATCATAATCTTCTGAAATCAGGCCAAGGTTCAGTTTATCGCATAAGTCGTTCAGGTTCATGGAACCCTGCACCATATATTCCAAGTCATTGATTTTCTGGATGGGGTCTTCTTCGTCCATGTCATATTCATCCCGGATTTCCCCCACTATTTCTTCCAGTAAATCCTCTAATGTAATTAATCCGGCAGTAGCGCCATACTCATCCAGTACGATTGCAATATTAATGGACGATTTGCGCATCTCCAGCAGTAATTCGGAGGTATTTTTGTGTTCATACGTATAATAAGCTTTCCGCATGATGCTGCGGACAGAAAATGATTCCTTATGGTCTGTCAGCAGCAGATCCTTCATGTTAATGATGCCCACTACATTATCGGTAGAATCCTCATAGACAGGAAGCCGAGTGTATTTATCCTCGCGGAAAATTTCCAATAACTCATCATAGGTGCTATGGATATCGGCAAATGTCATATCTATCCGCGGCACCATAATTTCCTTCGCCTGGGCGTCCCCAAAATCAAACACATTGTTGATCATTTCCCGTTCTTCTGTCTCAATCACGCCTTCCTCGTGGCTGACATCCACGATTGTCCGCAGTTCATCCTCTGTCATCGTATTCTGGTTCGCAGAAGGATCCACGCGCAGCAGCAGCAAAAAACCCATCGAGAGCTTATTGATAATAAAAATCACTGGCGTCAGTACCTTCATCAAGCCGTTGATGATCCCAGCATAAGCCAAGGAAATCTTGTCCGCATGGATGGTGGCGAAGGTTTTCGGGGAGATTTCACCGAAAATCAGCACCAGTACGGTAAGTGCCCCAGTGGCAATTCCCGCGCCGGCATTTCCAAACAGCTTGATGGCTAAGGCGGTGGCGATAGAGGATGCGGACAGATTTACGACATTGTTGCCAATGAGGATGGCGCTGAGCATCTTGCCAGAGTCGTCTGTGATTTCCAAGACCCGCTTTGCCCGTTTGTCGCCTTCTTCCGCCATGCTCCTGAGCCGTATCTTGTTGGAAGTGGTCAGAGCCGTCTCCGCAGAGGAAAAAAAGGCGGATAACAATAATAAAATAATTACAATCAGTAACTGTATGACGTCACTGGTATCCAAGTACATCTCTCCTTTCGATAATAGGCATGTTCTGGGAAAGAATCTGTATTCAGAAAGAATACGTATCTCTATTAATATACTGGATAAATTAGGATTTGGCAAGAAGATTTCGGGAAATTTAAGAAATAGCTCTGCAGGCGGGAATAGTTTGGGGCCAGGCAGAATAAAATGGCAGTAGGATCAGAGTGGAAGAAAGGGGAAATTTGGATGGAAAAAAAAGCGAAAATGCCGCTTGCCCGCAGGCAGGGCGAAGGCGGCCCTGGCATATCCCTGCTGACCATATTGAAAATCCTGCTGGCAATGTATCTGGTGACAGGCGTCCTGCTGTTGGCGCTGGCAACCATGCTGTACAAGATGCAGCTGAGCGAAAGCGCCGTATCTATAGGCATTGTGGTGATTTATGTGGCGTCAGGGTTCTTAGGGGGATTCCTAAGCGGCAAGGTCATGAAAAACCGCAAGTTCCTGTGGGGCATGGCCATGGGATGCGCCTACTTCCTAATTCTCGTAGCCGGCTCTGTCATTTTCCAGAAGGGATTCCAGATGGAAGTATCCAGGTTCGTCACAACCTTGGTGCTATGTACAGGTTCGGGGATGATTGGCGGCATGGCAAGTTAATCAAATGCGCCCTGCGGCAAACAGTAAAAACGTTTGCTGCAGGGCAGTTTTTGATTCAGCGGGGGTTCTTATTTTTATGCTCCGCCAGGGCCGTCTTTCCTGGGACGGAAAGATTCTGGCAGCGGTTCCACGGAAGCCGCATCCTGCCCGGCGTTATTTTGCCCGGTGTTATCCTGGGCGCTGTTGAGCGGGTAAGGGGCGGGAATGCTCACTTCCATTGGATCGAAATCCTGCGGCATGTCTGTCTGTGGGATATTCCCGTCATCATAGGCATTTTGTCCTTGTCCTGATTGCATTGCAGATACTCCTTTCTGTTCCAGAAATACAGTTACGCCTTGTTATTACTGCGGCGGTTAAATATCGAAGTTTTTACTTGCCTAAATTCGCATCTGCTGCGTTGGATTTTCTAGTCGTAGCCACCGCTACGCCATTGAAAATCCGCCTTGCAGATGAAAACTTATTCTGCGTAAAATCCGTCGATATTTAACCGCCGCAGTAATAGTATGCTGGAAATGAGACAAAAATATTCGTGTATAGGAACAAATTTATTTTACTGTACCATTGTCGCGAAATATGTTACACTTACCTTGAACGTAGGAGGAAAGGCAGCATTTTGGATAGGAGCAGGGGAAATGGAAGGACAGGAATATTTTAAGCAGGCTTTGTCAGATTTTGCGTTTGACGCGGCTTGCGGCGGGGAAATCCGGCATTTGGCGGATTTGGGGTATACGGTAAAGCAGATTGCAGAACAGCTTTCCTGCCCGGTGCCTTATGGGAGGGTGCAGCAGGCGGTTTGGAAGCATCTGTCAGATACCGGCGCGCTGCTTCTGGAAGAGCCGGGGATAGGTACACAGAAGAAGCCTCCGGTATTTGTGAAAGAGTATGATAAATATGGAAGGCCCAGCTTCCGCCGAATCAATGGCCAAGCCCAAAGCCAGAATGCCATCTGCTGGATAGAACGCTGTTTCTTAGGGAAAGAGCCTAGGGAACTGCAAGATTTTCTGGCTATGCAGTGTGAGCGGAACGGAGAAAATTTTTCTTTTGTTTCCTGCAGTTTCGGGCTTAAGGGGCAGACGGGTCTGGCATCCGAACTTGGGGAAAGGCAGCAGGAATATATCCTGGGGCTTCCCTGGGAACAGAAAATCGTTTACCATAGGCTGGATCAAAGGATGCGTGAAATTGTGGCAAGACTGTACAGAACAGGCAAATACCATGAAACCCTTTATTTCCAGAAGAATAAAGAGAAGGTTTTCCTCTGAAGAAGTAGGGAATTGTCAAGAAATAATTGACAGTTCCTGAAGTGATGCGTACCCTTCTTGTAGAGGAATACAGTGGCTTCCCTACATGGCTCTTTCTGCTCTCTTCTCCCTGGAATTTACTCTGGAAGAAAGGATAGTGTAACTTTACCTGGGGAATTTTTAAAAACGAATCGTGCAGAATATTTATTTTTGTGATAAACCATAAATGGAAATATGGTGAACGGGAAATGTTACATTTTTCAACCTGTTGCAGCCCTCCCCTTCCGCAGCGGTTCGTATGGCCATTTTTACTTTTCCACATCCCATGCCCCTCCATTAGAATCCTCGGGTAAAGTTACATTATCGGAAGCAGGAAAGGCAGGTATTACCGATGAAGATAGCAGTCATACAAGCAAGCTCACAGAAGGATAAAAACACACTCCTATTCCGCTGCGTACAGTCCGCAGTAGCAGGAAAAGGATGGGAGGCCGTAAACTTTGGCGTGTTCGCGGAGGAAGAGGACTCTTACTCTTACATTGAGACGGCTCTGAACATCAGCATGCTCCTGGAAAGCTGCGCCGTTGATTTTGCCGTGACAGGCTGCTCCTCTGGCCAGGGAATGATGCTGGCCTGCAACAGCCTGCCAGGGATATTATGCGGCTATGTGGAAAATCCATCCGATGCCTACCTATTTGGCAGGATTAACGATGGCAATGCCATCTCCTATCCCTTAGGCCTGAATTTTGGCTGGGCTGGCGAAATTAACCTGCAGAGTACCTTAGAGTGCTTATTCGCAGAACCCTTCGGCACAGGCTATCCCAGGGAAGACGCAGCCAGGAAGCAGCGGGATACCAAGCTTTTGAAAGACATCTGGCGAACCTCAAAAAGACCCCTGGCGCAAATCCTCCCCGAATTGGACAGGCAGCTCGTCTGGCATGCGCTCAGCCGCACGGTTGTATTTGAGTACGTCATGCAGCATGGGAAGGATAAGGAGCTGGAAAAGGTATTGCATAGTCTGCACAATATGTAGTATGATAAAAAATGAAAAAGCAGTATGTTGGCATTCCCTATCGCAAAGGAAAATGGGGATAGGTTTTGCAGCATATTAGATAAAAAAGAAAAGAAAGGAGCAGCTAACTGTTCCGTACGGCCTATCGTATTTGCTGGATTGTAATGGTGAGAGCCAATCCATGGAGAAGGCATACAATGGGAAAAGGCCAATCATAGTAAGGGAAAATCCGCTGAAAAGGCCAATTATAGTAAGGGAAAATCCGCTGAAAGGGCCAATCATAGTAAGGGTAAATCCATTGAAAAGGCTAATCATTGTAAAAGTACAGAATAGTTACAAAAAACATTATGGCAAAAGTAGGTATTGTAATGGGAAGCGACTCAGACATGCCGGTAATGGCAAAGGCCGCAGACATTTTAGAAGAGCTGGGCGTAGAATATGAAATGACAATTATTTCTGCCCACCGCGAACCAGATGTGTTTTTTGAATATGCGAAGTCCGCTGAGGAAAAAGGCTTCAAGGTAATTATTGCAGGCGCTGGCATGGCCGCCCACCTGCCAGGCATGTGCGCGGCGATTTTCCCGATGCCCGTCATCGGCATCCCAATGCACACCACTTCCCTGGGAGGACGGGACTCCCTCTATTCCATTGTGCAGATGCCCTCTGGCATCCCGGTTGCCACGGTGGCAATCAATGGGGGGGCAAATGCGGGTCTTCTGGCAGCTAAGATCCTCGCCACATCGGATCAGGCGCTGCTTGCCCGCCTAAAAGATTATTCCCAAAAATTAAAAGCGCAGGTAGAAGCAAAGGACGCGCGCCTGCAGGAAGTTGGATATCGGAATTACTAAGCAACTGTTAAGGATGAACTTTGCAGATGACGCAGGATAGGCCTTTTTGGCGAGTCATACAGTCTGCATGATAGGAGGAAAACAATGGATTACAAACATTCAGGCGTAGACATTGAGGCGGGCTACAAGTCCGTGGAACTGATGAAGAAGCATGTGCAGCAGACCATGCGCCCAGAGGTGCTGACCGGCCTGGGCGGCTTCTCCGGCGCATTTTCCATGGAAAAATTCAAAAATATGGAAAAGCCCACCCTAGTATCTGGCACCGATGGGGTAGGGACGAAGCTGAAGCTGGCATTTCTGTTGGACAAACATGACACCATTGGCATTGACTGTGTGGCAATGTGCGTAAATGATATTGCCTGTGCAGGCGGCGAGCCATTATTTTTCTTGGATTATATTGCATGCGGGAAGAATTTCCCAGAGAAAATCGCCACCATCGTCAGTGGCGTGGCGGAGGGCTGCAAACAGAGCGGCGCGGCTTTAATCGGCGGCGAGACGGCTGAAATGCCAGGCTTTTACCCGGAGGATGAGTATGATTTGGCTGGCTTTGCGGTAGGGGTTGTCGATGAGAAGGACATTATCGCCGGCAAGGATGTGGCGGCAGGCGACCTCTTAATCGGCATGGCCAGCTCTGGCGTCCATTCCAACGGATTTTCCCTTGTGCGCAAGATTTTCCCTATGGACAGGCAGACCCTGGATACCTATCATGAGGCGCTGGGCAAGACCCTGGGGGAAGCGCTGCTGGCGCCAACCAAGATTTATGTCAAGGCGTTGCGCTCTGTCAAGGAAGCAGGCGTGTGCATCAAGGCCTGCAGCCATATTACGGGGGGCGGCTTTTATGAAAATGTGCCGCGTATGCTGCCGGAGGGCAAACATGCCGTGATTGAAAAAGGCAGCTATGAGGTTCCGGCCATCTTTGGCATGCTGGCCAGGGAAGGGCAGGTGGAGGAGAAGATGATGTACAACACCTATAATATGGGGATTGGCATGGTGCTGGCCGTGGATGCCCAGGACGCCAGCCAGGCGATGGAAGCGATCCGCGCCGCAGGTGAGATTCCCTATCTCATCGGCAGGATTGAGGATGGAGAGAAAGGGGTAACGCTATGTTAAATATCGTTGTCTGTGTCTCCGGCGGAGGCACGAACCTCCAGGCCATCATCGATGGGGTACAAAGCGGAACGATTACCAATACCAACATCCGCGCCGTGATCAGCAACAACCCAGGCGCTTATGCCCTGGAGCGGGCAAAAGCCCATGGCATGGAAGGAGCCTGCATTTCTCCGAAGCAGTTTGAGGACAGGGAAAGCTTTAACCAGGCCTTCCTGCAGAAGCTGGACAGCTACCAGCCGGATCTGGTGGTGCTGGCCGGATTTCTGGTAGTGCTGCCAGAAGCCATGATCCGGCAGTACCGAAACCGCATCATCAACGTCCATCCTTCTCTGATCCCTTCTTTCTGCGGGAAGGGCTATTACGGCCTGAAGGTGCATGAAAGCGCATTGGCGCGGGGCGTGAAGGTGACAGGGGCGACCGTGCATTTTGTGGACGAAGGGACGGACACCGGCCCAATTATCCTCCAGCATCCAGTGATGGTGGAGGCAGGCGATACGCCAAAGAGCCTGCAGCAGCGTGTCATGGAGCAGGCGGAATGGAAGATCCTGCCCCAGGCCATCGACCTGATTGCAAATGGCAGGGTGGCCGTGGAGGATGGCAGGGCTGTGATATCCTGAGAGGGGAAAAATCGTTGCTATTCACAGCCAGAAAAGTCTGCGGCTAGAGTGATATTTAGAGTTTTGCTGCGCAAAAATCACCCCTTACTCCAGAAGCATATCCTCTGTATTGTGCATCTTTCCTGCACATCAAGAAAAGATCTGGAGGCTATGTTCTCATAGAATGCGCACGATAAAGGCTGAAGCATAAACAGAAATAAAAACATAGGAACGCACAAGCGTTTAGAACAGAAATAAAAACATAGGAACATACAAGCGTACAGATGGGAGGAAGAAGCAGGATGAAAATATTAATAGTAGGAAGCGGCGGGCGCGAGCATGCGATCGCCCAAAGCGCTGCCAAAAGCCCCAAGGTGGACAAGATCTACTGTGCGCCAGGGAACGCAGGCATCGGCCAGATTGCGGAATGCATCCCCATTGGGGCGATGGAGTTTGAGAAGCTGGCGTCTTTTGCCAAGGAGCAGGGCATAGATTTTACAATTATCGGCATGGACGACCCATTGGTGGGCGGCATCGTGGACGTCTTTGAGGCGCAGGGACTTAAGGTATTCGGCCCCAGGAAAAATGCCGCTATCCTGGAAGGCAGCAAGGCATTTTCCAAGGATTTAATGAAAAAATACAACATCCCCACGGCTGCTTATGAGACTTTTGACGATCCGGCCAAAGCCCTGGCGTACCTGGAGACGGCCAAGCTGCCCATCGTCCTCAAGGCGGATGGCCTTGCCCTGGGAAAGGGCGTGCTGATCTGCAATACCCTGGAAGAGGCAAAGGCAGGCGTAAAGGAGATTATGGAAGACAAAAAATTCGGGTCTGCCGGCAACCATATGGTAGTGGAGGAATTTATGACAGGCCGCGAAGTCTCTGTCCTCTCTTTCGTGGACGGCAAGACCATCAAAATCATGTCCTCCGCCCAGGATCACAAGCGTGCCAAGGACGGCGACCAGGGATTGAACACAGGCGGCATGGGCACTTTCTCCCCTAGTCCATTCTACACCCGGGAGGTAGATGATTTCTGCCAGAAATACATTTATCAGCCTACGGTAGATGCGATGGCAGCCGAAGGCCGCCCCTTTACCGGCATTATTTTCTTTGGCCTGATGCTGACCGAAGAAGGCCCCAAAGTCTTAGAGTACAACGCCCGCTTTGGCGACCCGGAAGCCCAGGTTGTGCTCCCGCGCATGAAAAATGACATGATAGAAGTGATGGAAGCCTGCATAGAGGGAAGGCTCTCAGAGATAGATCTGCAGTTTGAAGATAACGCGGCGGTCTGCGTAGTGCTGGCCTCTGACGGCTATCCCGTCTCTTATGAAAAGAATTTCCCCATTGAGGGACTGGAGCGGTTTGGTTCCGAGGAGGGCTATTACTGCTTCCATGCCGGCACAGCCCTCAAGGAAGGCAGAATTGTCACAAATGGCGGCCGCGTCCTTGGCGTCACCGCCAAAGGCCAGAACCTCAAGGAAGCCCGAGCCAATGCATATAAGGCCACGGAATGGGTAACGTTTGCCAACAAATACATGCGCCATGATATTGGTAAGGCGATTGATGAGACGTAACCTTTTTTGTCCTGTAAGAAGTAACTGTCTCTCATTTCAGATACGGAATCGTTAGCAGAAGTATTAGAAATCCCTTTGCTGTTTTGGATGCGGCAAAGGGATTTTACAATATATTTGATAAAATGTAACTATTCCGTGCCTTCATAGTTACGATAAAATAAAACTTTCTGGTGAATTCCCTTATTTCCTGCATAAAAATTTTATAAAATCTTAATCTTTTTAACAGAAATATAGAAAGAATTTGTAAAATTTATTTGATATAATCGGAGAATACTATCGAAATCATGAAGGAGAACCACATTTTGAAAGATAAAATTTTAATCGTAGATGATGAGAGAGAAATCGCCGATTTATTGGCATTTTATTTAGAGAGTGAAAGTTTTGAGGTTGTAACCTGTTATTCTGCACAGTCTGCCTTAGAGCAGATTGCCGCTGTCCCCTTTGACCTGGCCATCCTCGACGTGATGCTCCCAGGCGTGGACGGCTTTGAACTCTGCAAGCGTATCCGTGAAGACTACAACTACCCTGTGATTATGCTCACGGCCAAGGACGAAGAGATTGACAAAATCCGCGGCTTGATGATGGGAGCGGATGATTACATGACCAAGCCCTTCCGTCCCCTGGAATTGGTCGCCCGCGTCAAAGCCCAGCTGCGCCGTTACAAGCGGTATAACCATCCGCGGGCACAGGCAGCCGCAGGCAGTTCCCTCATCATCCATGGCGGCCTGGTCATGAATGTGAAGACCCATGAATGCCTGCTGGATGAGAAGCCCTTGCCGCTGACGCCTACGGAATTTTCCATCCTCAAAATACTCTGCGAGCGCAAGGGCGAAGCCGTCAGTTCCGAAGACCTGTTCCACAGCGTTTGGAAAGACGAGTACTACAGTAAGAGCAACAATACCATTACCGTACATATCCGCCACTTGCGAGAGAAAATGAACGATTCCGTAGAACACCCAAAATATATCAAGACAATCTGGGGAGTGGGGTATAAAATTGAAAATGGATAAAACAAGAAGCGTCCTTCCTAGAGCCCTTCCCCGCCGCAGGAAGAAAAAGAACAGCGGCTATTCCAAGCTCCGCTTCAAGATCCTAATGCAGACTTCCGGCATGGTAGCCCTGACCTTCTTAATCATTTTTCTCCTTTACAGCCGTTTTTGGTTTGGGCGGATGGGGGACTGGATTGTAGGCTTCCTAGAGGGAACCCTGCATTTGGATTATGAGGATGCATGGAATATCTACAATTACGGCCTGCGTGAAAATGCATATTTGATTATGTTTGGCGCGGTGGCCGTCTGTTTCCTCCTGCTGTTCCGCCTCCTGCTGACCCGCTTTACCAGGTATTTTAACGAAATCGACCAGGGGCTGGATAAGCTCATCCAAGGAAACGACAAGGAAATCCTGCTCTCACCAGAGATGGAGCCAATGGAACGCAAGCTGAACGTCTTGCGCCAGACCCTGGAAAAGCGTGAACTGGAGGCAAAATTAGCCGAGGAACGCAAGAACAACCTGGTCATGTACCTGGCGCATGATATCCGCACGCCCCTCACCTCCGTCATAGGCTACCTGAGCCTTTTGGAGGAGGCTCCCGATATGCCGCCAGAGCAGAAGGCCAAGTACGTCCATATCACCCTGGAAAAAGCAAACCGCCTGGAAGGCCTGATCCAGGAGTTTTTTGAGATCACCCGTTATAACATCCAGCAAATCCGCCTGGATAAAGAATGGATTGACCTCTATTACATGCTGGTGCAGATGATAGAGGAATTCTACCCCCTGATGGCAGAAAAAGGAAACCGGGCAGCGCTCCATAGCCCAGAAAATATAAAGATTTTCGGAGATCCCACAAAGCTGGCCAGGGTATTCAACAACATCCTCAAAAATGCCATTGCATACAGCGCTCCCAACACCCCGATTTCCATCTGCGTAGAAGAGCTCCCTACAGCAGGGCTGGATGAAGAAGAAACCGCCACAGGGGACAGAAAAATCAGAATTAGCTTCCGTAACCAGGGAATGACAATCCCTCAGGACAAGCTGACGGCGATTTTTGATAAATTTTACCGTATGGATGAGGCAAGGAATTCAAACACAGGAGGGGCGGGACTGGGCCTTGCCATTGCCAGGGAAATCGTAACCCTCCACGAAGGGAAGATTTATGCCGCCAGTGAAAAAGGCGAAGTGGTGTTCTGCGTAGAATTGCCGCATGCGGCCGAGTGAGGCAGACTCAAAAGCTGGCATTGAAAGTGAGAAAACACACAATAGAACTATCGCGGCCAACGCCAGCTAGTACATCGTGTTATTTTGTGTCCGATGTACTAGTCTGGGCGCGCCATCCCTTTTCTTACCGAGCCAAAATATCCAGTATTTCCCCTACATACATCGTATGGAAATTCCCCTGCTCCTTCCCGCTATACCATTTCGGCAAAATCTCCGCATCCAGAAAGCATTCCTCCGTCAATGGCACAGCCGCCAATTTCCGGCAGGGAATCAGCAGGTTCCCCTCGTCAATATACGGGACTTGATCCCTAAAATTCACATGCAAATGCGCAATCTGAAACTTATTTTCCTTACGCCCGGAAGCAGTGCCAAAATATTGCAGGGCTGCCTTATATTTTGCCTCAAAGAAACAGCAGGAGAAATACTGCTCCCTGTCAAGAAATTCTTTGGTATACCTGCTTTCGCGGATAAAGATGTAAGCCACACGTTTCCCCCAGAGTACCCCAAAGCCGCCCCAGCTTGCAGTCAGTGCATTTGTTTTCTCATGGCTGCCCGCCACAACCATCATCCATTCATCTGCCAGCTTGGTAAAGGGATTGATCTCAAAGAATTCGCCTGGAATAGGTTGGAATTGATGCATAACAAACACTCCTTTGTTAAAATAGTTAAAATTGCAACAAGGATACTAAAATCCTATGATACAACAAAAGTATACACCTTTTCCTTTTGTCCAGATATGCAGAAAAGTTATTGTTCGGCAAAGATTGTATAAGAACAAGTTATGGGGCTTATAAACCATGAGAATAATCTTGACAGCTATGGAAAAAAGTATAATAATTGAGAAAAAGTAACGAGGAGGGCGTGGAATCCGTGTCATTGATATACAGGAATCAATGCCTCACTATGTCTGAGAACAGGATGGAGGAGCCGTTATGGATATTAAGTTTGTAAAACGTGATGAGTTAAAGGAAAAGCCGGACCAGAAGAACCTGGGGTTTGGCAAGTATATGACAGATTATATGTTTGTTATGGAATGGGACAAGGGAGAGGGATGGCATGATGCAAGGATTGAGCCTTACGGGCCGATTTCCATCAACCCATCCTGCGTAACCCTCCACTATGCGCAGGAGACTTTTGAAGGGCTGAAGGCATACCGCACGAAGGAGGATAAGATCTTGCTGTTCCGCCCGCAGATGAACGCCAAGAGGATGATTACCTCTAATGAGAGGCTTTGCATGCCAGGCTTCCCAGAGGATATGTTTGTAGAGGCGATTGAGGAGCTGGTCAAGGTAGAAAGGGACTGGATCCCGTCTGAGCCGGGCACGTCCCTCTATATCCGTCCTTTTATGTTTGCCACAGAGGCTTATCTGGGCGTCCATATGGCTGTGTCTTATAAGTTTATGGTAATCTGCTGTCCAGTGGGCGCATATTATCCAGAAGGGCTTAACCCAGTGAAGATCCTGGTAGAGGATGAGCTGGTGCGCGCCGTAAAAGGTGGAACCGGCTTTACAAAATGCGGCGGCAATTATGCAGCCTCCATCCTAGGCCAGGTAAGGGCGGAGGAAAAAGGCTGTACTCAGGTGCTCTGGCTGGATGGTGTAAACCGCAAGTATGTAGAAGAAGTCGGCACAATGAACATTATGTTCAAAATCAATGGGGAGATTTACACGGCGCCCATTGAGGGCACGGTGCTTCCAGGCGTTACCAGGGATTCCATCCTCCATGTCCTGCGGGATTGGGGATACAAGGTAAATGAGACGCACCTGTCGGTGGATGACCTGATGAAGGCTGGGCATGACGGCACGCTGGAAGAGGCCTTTGGTACGGGGACAGCGGCTGTAATTTCCCCGGTAGGCGAATTTATGTACAGGGATGACGTAGTAACGGTGAATGATTTTAAGATTGGCGAGCTGACGCAGAAGCTCTACGATTACCTGACAGGCATCCAATGGGGAGATATTGAGGACAAGTACCATTGGACCCAGGAAGTGAAATAGGGAAGCGGTGCATAGCTGCCGCACGATGCCTTAAAGCCCCCGTACAGAAAGGGAAATTCTGTACGGGGGCTTTTTTCTGCCAGATTACAGCATCCGCAAGTAGCGTGAAGAGACATATCCTTTGACGGTGCGCCCATTTTTCTTGAACTGTACCCGTGTCCAGGAGGAACCGTCGGCGGCTTTCTTGACGCCCAGAACCGTGACGGTCTGCCCTTTTTTCAGGCTGCTGATCACCGGTGCGTATGTGCCGGCATTGGAACGTACATTCAGGCTGCGGGCGGTGACCTTTGCCTGCCTCTTGGCAGCAGGGGTGCTGCTGTTTGCACGGCCCAGCAGGTCGCTGCGGATATAGCCTTTTAAGCTGCGCCCATTGACGGTGCATTTTACATACTTCCAGCCTGTCCCATATTTGTCTATCGCAGAACAGAGAATGGATACCTTAGTATTGGGGGCTAAAGTGGTCAGCACAGGATGGTATGTCCCGGCGTGTTTACGCATATTTACTCTTGCGCGTACGGCGGCCGTCTGGGAAGAAGGCATCTTGGTGCAGCCCCGAAGGACTTTTGAGAATTTGCCATAAGACCCTCTGGAGGTATAAGCACGTATTTTATAAAAGTATTCCTGTCCACTGGCCAGGTTCTTGTTGCAGAAGGCCTGCATCTGTGGATTGACATTCATGATTCTTTTGTATTCCCCGTCATAACAGGCAGAGCGGTAAATTTGGTAACCGGATATGCCGGACTGCCTGCTCCAGGAAATGTTGATGCTGCTCTGGGTGGTGACGCCGCATTTCAAGCCGGATACCTTTTTGGGCGCTGCCGAAACGGTGGCAGGCGTGATGGCAAATAACAATGTGCTGCATAAAATGAGGAAGATTTTTGTAGATTTTTGTAGATTTTTCATAACTATCTCACTCCTTACTTAATTTTGATTGGTATTTTCTTCCAATAAAAGTATATGCCTTTTAGAACTGCATGTCAATGGACATCATAATTTCTTAAGAAAGAAATAGAATGGATTTAAAGATTTTTTCAGAAAGGAGTGTTAGAATCTGTGGATGAAAGGATGGCGATGGTTATGAAAAGGAAACAGGATGAATTTGCATGTGTGAATGAGACGAAAAAGAAAGGGAATATGATTGTGTTTACGATAGCGGTGCTGGCAATCTGTATCAGCGGCGCATTGTATGCAAGGAAGCTGCAGTTGGAAGAGCGGCATATCAGCCAGGCCTCCGAAGTCTATTATGCTGAAGCCTGGAGGGTGAACGCCGGCAGAGTGTAGCAGGGGAAATAAGAAAAAAGGGCGCCCATAGGGGGATCTGCCGGCAGCAGGGTTAATATTCTGCAGAAGGCTGCACAGATCTTTTTTCCTAGCATAACTTATGGATAAGTGTAAAGTTTAGAGGTGTTTATGCGGAATCAATTACGGGCGGCTCAGATGGATCATGTGGATCATGGCAAGATGCGGGTGCAGGTTACTTCTGCGTTAGGGATGATTCCAGTGGAAGATGCAACGATTACTATTTCTTATACCGGAGAGCCCCAAAGCGCTTTGGAGCAGGTTTCTACCGATGGCAATGGACAGTCGGAAGAGCTGTCCCTGGCGGCGCCGCCGTTGGAATACAGCATGGAACCGGAACAGTCCCAGCCTTATGCGGAGTATACGGTAGAGGTGGAAGCGGAGGGCTACCGTCCGGTCAGCGTAGAGGGCGTGGATGTCTTTTCGGGCGAGCTGTCTTTGCAGAATGTGCGGATGGAGCCGCTGGAAGTGCCGGAACAGGGGCAGAAGAATATTGTAATCCCTGCCAATACGCTGTTTGGGAATTTCCCTCCCAAGATTGCAGAGGCGGAGATAAAGCCTATGGACGAAAGCGGAGAGATCGTACTAAGCCGGGTGGTGATTCCGGAATATGTGGTGGTACATGACGGCACGCCAGGCGATTCTACGGCGGGAGATTATTATGTGAAATATAAAGACTACATCAAAAACGTAGCCTCCAGCGAAATCTATGCTACCTGGCCGCAGAGTACGATACAGGCTAATATCCTTGCCATTATGTCTTTTACGTTAAACAGAGTGTATACGGAGTGGTAGCTTTGTGCATTGTGGTTCGGGATTTTTATTTTTAGTAAAAAAATCCTTGCATTCTTCGGAAGGTTTTAGTAAAATGGTAAAATGCTTATATACATAACGTGGAACACAGATAGATATGTTAAGACAGAGAGAGGATTTATTTATGGAAGCAGATTTGAAATGGATAGACCGCCCGGAGGTGTTCCGGGTTAACCAGATGGAGGCGCACAGCGACCATGAATACTATGGAACGGAGGAGGAATACAGGGAAGGGGACAATTCGCTTAGGCAGTCCTTAAACGGCATTTGGCGAGTATGCTATTCCCGCAATGCCCAAGAGCGCCCGCAGGCATTTTATAGGGAAGGGTTTGACAGCGGCAGCTTTGACGAGATAGAGGTTCCGGGCCATTTGGAGCTGGCTGGCTATGACAAAATTCATTATATCAATACCATGTACCCGTGGGAAGGCCATTATTTCCGGCGGCCGGCAGGGTGCGGCATGAAGGGCGTCCAGGCAGAGGGGGAGTTTAGCGGCGCGGAGTATAACCCGGTAGCTTCTTATATCTGTAAGTTTGACTTGCAGGAAGCGTTGGCGGGGAAGCGGGTCAGCATCCTTTTTGAAGGCGTGGAGCAGGCCATGTATGTATGGCTGAATGGAACATTTATCGGCTATGCGGAGGACAGCTTTACCCCATCGGAATTTGACCTTACGGATATTGTACGCCCAGAGGGCAATCTTTTGGCCGTGGAAGTCCATAAGCGCAGCACCGCGGCTTATTTGGAGGATCAAGATTTCTTCCGTTTTTTTGGTATCTTCCGCAATGTATTCCTGTATGCCAGGCCGAAAACACATGTGGAGGATCTTTGGCTCAGGCCGCAGTATGACCCAGACAGCGGCATGGGTGAAGTAGGGGTGCGCCTGAAGCTGTCTGGCGCCACCAATCAGGGCTGGGTAGAGGTTGCCATCAAGGAAGGGCAGGAATACCTTATTCTGTCAAAGGAACCCATCGGCACGTGTATCGAGGCTTCTTATCTGATGCCGGGGCGGGTTGTGGCATGGGATAACCAGAACCCTTACCTCTATCAGATGGAGGCGCGTGTGTTTGACGGAGCGGGAGGCTTGGTGGAGATCGTTCCCTGCCGTTTCGGCTTCCGCAGGATAGAGATTCGGGACAAGGTCATCTGCCTGAATGGAAAGCGTCTGATTTTAAATGGCGTCAACCGCCATGAGTGGAGCGCGGAACATGGGAGGTGCATTTCCAAAAAGGAAGCGGACTGGGATATGGCCTGCATTAAGCGCAACCATATCAATGCCGTCCGTACCTGCCATTACCCGAACCAGATTTCCTGGTACCGTCTCTGTGATGAGAACGGCATCTATATGATGGCTGAGACAAACCTGGAATCCCATGGCTCCTGGCAGAAAATGAGCGTGGTGGAGCCTTCCTGGAATGTGCCGGGAGATTACCCGGAGTGGGAAGCAGCCGTTCTGGACAGGGCAAGGACGAATTTTGAGGTATTCAAAAACCATACCTCCATCCTTTTCTGGTCCCTGGGGAATGAATCTTATGCCGGGGAGGCAATGCGCAAGATGCATGAATATTATAAACAGCAGGATCCGGAGCGGATTGTCCATTATGAAGGCGTGTTCCATAACCGGGCGTATGACGCTTCTGTTTCAGAGGTGGAAAGCCGGATGTATGCGCCGCCCCAGGATATCCGGGAATACTTGGACAATGCGCCGCGAAAGCCTTTCCTTCTGTGTGAATATATGCATGGGATGGGCAATTCCATGGGCGGCATGAGTTCCTATATGGAATTGCTGGACAAGTATGAAATGTACCAGGGCGGGTTCCTGTGGGATCTGATCGATCAGGCGGTCTGGGCAGTGGATGAGGTGACAGGGAAGAAGGCTCTGCGTTACGGCGGCGACTTTGACGACCGCCCGTCGGATTATGAATTTTCTGGCAATGGGCTTGTGTTTGCAGACCGGACGGAGAAACCGGCAATGCAGGAGGTGAGGTACTATTATGGCTTATACAGATAATATGGCAGGCAGGATGCGCCTGATTTATGGGGATGTGACATTAGGCGTCAAGGGCGAGGGCTTCCATTATATTTTTTCCTATCAGACCGGCGGCCTGGAGTCTTTATGCTGCCAGGGGAAAGAATGGCTCTACCGGACGCCGAGGCCGACGTTTTGGCGGGCGCTGACGGACAATGACCGGGGCAGCGGGTTCCAGCTGGAGTCTGGCATGTGGCTGAGCGCTGACATGTATATGCGCTGCGTGGACATTAGGGTGTCAGTGGATGGGCGGGAAATCCCACTCCCCAAAGCCCCAGAGAACAACCGATATGGAGCGGAGGAATATGCCAGCGCCCTGGCAGTGTCATTCCGCTACGAGATAACAACGGTTCCCCGCACAGAGGTGCAGGTGACGTATGAGGCCGACCCTTCCGGCAGGCTCCGTGTCACGGCGGAATATAAGGGGAAACAGGGGCTTCCCAGCCTTCCGGTGTTTGGCATGCGGTTTCTTATGCCGACCGCAGCTGTTGGCTTTGCTTATGAGGGGCTTAGCGGGGAAACTTATCCGGACAGGAAGGCAGGAGCCGAAAAAGGGGTCCATCGCATCGAAGGCCTTCCGGTTACGCCTTATCTCTGCCCCCAGGACTGCGGGGTACATATGGATACGGAATGGCTGGAGATCTATCGGGAGAATGTGCTGGACAATTCCGCCGTGCCGAAGGAGAAGTTTGCCCTGCGGGTTGAGGCGGATGGCAGCAATTTTGCGTTTAGCTGCCTGCCGTATACGGCGGAGGAACTGGAGAATGCCACCCACCAGGAGGAACTGCCGCCCGTCAGGAGGACGGTGCTCTGCGTGCTGGGCGCAGTAAGGGGCGTTGGGGGCATTGACAGCTGGGGAACGGATATTGAGGAGGCGTATCGGATTGACGCGCAGCAGGATATACGCTTTTCCTTTGTGGTGTGCGCGGGGGAAGCGGGATAACCTGGAAAGTGGAGTTTTGATAGGAACTGAGAAGACAGTTGTAATAGAAGAAATTAAGAAATGGCCGTCAAGGAGAGAGGGGCTTCCGTCTTTCCTTGGCGGTTTTTTGGCTGCAGGAGGAGAAATCGCTGAGGGACGCAGGCGGATTAATCATTTCGAATAGGGCAAGCTGTTTTGGAATAGGAATAAGAATGAGAATAGGAGGAAGGTAACAGTTCAGGGAGGTCTGTGCGTATCGGAATTGTTACGGAAGCAATAGGTATAGGAGGAAGTCTGTGGGGCAGGAGGATGATCAATGCTTGGAGTGGCGCCAGGGGGAGGGGGAGATGAGGGTGATGCTGGAATTTCCGAAGAAGGCAGAAGATGAGGGGGTTATTATAAGGGGAGTAAGGGAAATGATGCTGGGGATGTTGCAGGAGCATTTGGCGAATAGGAATGGCAGTGGCAACGGTCCTTTTGTATCATAGCCATGTCTATAAGACGGAATCCCCTCAAAAAAATAATAGTTCCAATCGTGCAATATCAGGAAGGAGGAGATGGCATCTGTGGAGAAATGTAAAGAATTGGAGCCTGGCAGGGGCGTGCAGGGCAAGCGTGCCAGGATGCTGCTGCGCGTGAGTTCTGAGCAGCAGCTGGAAGCGGATGGCGACCTGAAGGTGCAGAGGCAGATTGTCTTGGAATATATAAAGAGCCGCCCGGATTGGGTTCTGGATGAGGTGGAGTATTTTGAGGGAGGGGTCAGTGGATATAAAAATTCAGTTGCGGACAGGAATGAGCTGCAGCGCGCATGGCGGGATGCGCAGAAGGGGGAATATGATATCCTGGTGGTGTACAAGGATGACCGGCTGGGGCGGAAAGCCCTGGAGATTCCGGATTACATTGTAAAGCTGCAGAAGGCGGGCGTTGTGGTGGAATCCGTGAAGGACGGGCGCCTTACGCCAGAACAAAATGATCCAATGGGGGTTGTGACGCTGGTGCTTAAATATGCGGTTGCCGAAAAGAGCAGCGCGGACACGGGCATGCGTGTGAAGGATACGGCGAAAAAGCTTATCCAGTCGGGGAAGTTTATGGGGGGACGGCCTCCATATGGCTATGTACTGGAACATTCCGGCGAAATCAGCAAACATGGGCGGGCGCTGAAGCGCCTGGTTATCCATCCTGGACAGGCAGATGCTGTCAGGCATATCTATGAATTGTCTTTGCGGAAAGAATATGGTTCGGCGAAGATTGCGGGCACATTGAATACAGACGAACGGTATCGGGGGCTTGCGCCGAACGATGTCTGGAAAAGCGGGACGGTTACCAGCATCCTCACAAATCCGGTTTATGCCGGCTATATGGCCTATAACCGCCGGGAAAAGCTGCATGGCAGAAGGCGCAGCCTGGATGGGGAGGAATGGGTGCTGTCTAGGGAAGCGAACCCGGAGATTGCAATCATTGAGGAAACGGTATGGCTGGAAGTGCAGAGGAAACGGGAAATGCGGAGGAATAAGTATGGCGGGAGCCATATAAAACGGAACGACGGCATGCTGACCCTGGTGGATGTCTTGCACTGCGGATATTGCGGCTGTAAGATGGTGAATGGGAGCAAGTATAATTATTGGACGATAAAAGGGACGGGGGAGCGCAGGGCGAGCAGGATTGGCATTTACAAATGCCAGAATGCATGGCAGGGGGTTCCCCATGATAAGACGAAGCAGTTCCGGGCGGATGAGCTGGAGCCTGTGGTGCATGAGGCAGTGGCGGAGTGCATTGGGAAACTGCAGGAAACAGAGAGCATCCAGGCGGCAGCCGCAGCGTATCGCGGCGCCAAAAGGCGGAGGATGGAAAAAGAGCTGGAAATGGCAGGCAAGGAGCTGGAGAAAATCCGGCGCGGCATCCGTGTCATGGAAAGCCATATCCCGGACGCCATGACAGGGGAGTACCCGCTTACTTTAGAGAAGCTGGCGCACTGCATTGCCCTGCAAAGAGAAGAAGAACAGAAGATAAAAAGCGCTGTGCAGGAAAAGGAAGCTATTTTGCAGGATCCTCCTGTGCCGTCAGGCAAAATACCGACATGGCGTGAACTGTTCCTTAGGTCCGATACGGCTTCCAAACGGGCCCTGATCCATCAGCTGATAGAGCGCATTGACGTCACTAGAGAGAAAATGGTGATCCGTTTTCGGATAGGCCTGGGAGGATATTTGCCGAAACCCTGAACCTGTGGGGGCAGGGTGCGGTTAGGGAGCCGAAACCCTGAATCAGCAGCTACGGAGTGGTACCGCAACAAAGGCTATGATTTTACGATTACCTCTTCCACGGCATACGACCATAAATGGGTATATGGGAGGAATTATTTTGAAAGCATTTCCAGGGTAGTCGATGAGATGTTCAGCAATTATCTGTCCAGGCCTAACGTGAAACAGCCCATCTTGACCCAATATTGCGATGGCGAGCGGGTTACCTGCCCGAATTGGCTGAGCCAGTGGGGCTCTAAGTACCTGGGAGACCAGAATTACAGCACGATTGAGATTCTGCGCTACTATTATGGAAGCGACATGTATATCAATGAGGCGGAGGAAATTTCCGGCATCCCGGCTTCCTGGCCCAGGGAAAACCTGGACATTGGCTCCAGGGGGGATAAAGTGCGCCAGATGCAGGAGCAGCTGAACCGGATTGCCCAGGTGTATACTTCCATCCCGCGGATTAGCGCGGACGGCATATTTGGGCAGGCGACGAAGCAGGCGGTGCGGAGGTTCCAGTCCATCTTTGGGCTTCCGCAGACTGGAGTGGTGGACTATGCCACCTGGTATAAGATATCAGAAATTTATGTAGGCGTGACCCGGATTGCAGAATTATATTGAATCGGGATCCAAGGAAACGGCGACCTCCAATCCATAACGGGGATGGGAGCCGCAGGAAGTATCCCGAAAGGGAGGCCGGTATTAAGCAAGGTGATTTCGCGCTTTGTACTGCCTCCCTTTCATGCTCCATACATCTGTCACAATTTTGTGTTTTTAGTGAATATTTATTAAAAATCAGTGTAACTATTCAGAACCACCCTTATTCAAAGATGAAATCAGGATGACCTGAGATTGCATTTCTGATTGCTTCGTAAGCATTGTATCCCTGCTTATGTGCTGTACCAACGTAGGACATGATTTTTAGATAATCTCTAGCACCTTCCTCAGTTCGGAAGCATCCGG
>CAJTNT010000043.1 GCA_910577785.1 uncultured Lachnospiraceae bacterium
AAGTCCTATCGTGAAAAGGATAAAATAACAAATACCCTTTTGACTACCTAATCATTATATTAAAAAAACTATAAAAAAATATTTCATAGATTACTTTTCATCCATATTTCCTGCATATGCTATTTAAAAAAAAAAATAGGCAGACATATGGCAACAAACAGTGAAAAATTTGAAAACTTATTAAATCTGGCATTGGACGCTACAGGCAAGGAGCGGGAAAAATCCCTGCAGCTTGGCGTAGGATATGAGCCAGAAGGGGAGCGTTGGGAATTAATTGTAAAATACTCTGGGAATATTATGCGGCTGGCAGAAGAGAACCCACAGATCCAAGTGACGGAACTGATGAATGAATATGCTATTTTAAATGCGCCGGAAAACGCAATGATACAAATATCAAATGCGCCGGAAGTAGAATATGTGGAGAAACCCAAACGCCTGTATTTTGCCGTACGGGAAGGCAAGCAGGCTTCCTGCATCACGCCCCTGCAGGGGGCGAACTATGCGCTGACAGGGAAAGACGTCATCCTTGCCGTCCTTGATTCTGGCATTGACTATAGCCATCCGGATTTTAGGAACAAGGACGGAAGTACCCGCATCCTTGCGCTGTATGACGAAACCTTGGACCAGGAATTTACCTCCGAAGAGATAAACCGTGCCTTAGAAGCGCCCACCGAACAGGAGCGTTTCCGCATTGTCCCCAGCCGGGATACCTCTGGACATGGCACCCATGTAACAGGGATCGCAGCTGGGAATGGCAATGCTTCCAATGGGGCAAACCGGGGCGTGGCATACGAAAGTTCCCTCCTAATTGTCAAGCTTGGCACACAGGAGCCGAATGGTTTTCCCAGAACTACCCAACTGATGCGTGGGCTGGATTATGCCGTAAGGAAATCACTGGAATACCAGATGCCGATGTCCGTTAATATCAGCTTCGGCAACACCTATGGATCCCATAGCGGGACAGCGCTTTTGGAAAGCTTTATTAATGATATTTCCAATTATTGGAAGACGAGCATATCCATTGGAACAGGAAATGAAGGATCTGCTAGGGGGCATGCCTCCGGCGTCTTAATCTCTGGAGAGCCACGGGAAATTGAACTAAGCGTTGGAGAATACCAGACGTCGCTCAGCCTGCAGATCTGGAAATCCTATGTGGATCAATATGACATCCTAATCGCTGGACCCTCTGGCATTTCCGTTGGCCCCATCAACCAAATCCAGGGAACACAGAGATTCCGTATCGGGCAGACAGAACTTTTACTCTATTATGGAGAGCCAAGTCCCTACAATCTATACCAGGAAATCTATATTGATTTTCTCCCTGTCAGTTCTTATGTGGACGACGGAATATGGAAGGTCGTCTTAATCCCCGAACGGATTGTCCAGGGCAATTATGATCTCTGGCTGCCAGGGCAGGCTGTATTGAACCAAGGCACAGGTTTCCTAAATCCTGTGGAAGAAACTACGCTTACCATTCCTTCCACGGCAGAAAAAGCAATTTCCGTGGCAGCATATGACGCAAGATATAACCAGCTGGCGGAATTTTCAGGCCGCGGCTACACCAGGCAGACCAACCAAATCAAACCCGATCTGGCCGCCCCCGGCGTCAACATCCTTTCCGCCGCCCCCGGAGGCGGTTATGCTGTCCGCAGCGGCACTTCCATGGCAACGCCCTTTGTGGCTGGAAGCGCAGCTTTGCTTCTGCAATGGGGCATCATAGACGGTAACGACCCTTACCTCTTTGGCGAGAAATTAAAGGCCTACCTCCTACGCGGCGCCAAACACCTGCCGATTTTCCGCGAATATCCAAACCCTGCCCTGGGCTGGGGCGTATTATGCCTGAGAGATAGCCTGCCAGGATAAGAGGACAGGAAAGCGCAGCCTCCAGTGAGGAACTGTCCGGGCAAGCCGCAGCCTTGAAGGAGCCAGTGGCTGCCTTCAAGTTAAAAGGTAGGCCATACGTTAAATCAATAAAAATTCTAAATAAAATCTTCTTTTGCATTTGTGGACTGTAACTTTTTTCGGTTGCAGTCCATGTTATTACTACTTGTTATCCTGTACATTTTATATTAGCCTTTCCCTGTCATAACAGCACTTACAATAACATCATTAAGATTTATTAAGATTTTTTTCAGAATCTATTAATTTTTACTGTCCATAATAGACATAATAAAATCTATATCATATATTTTCCTACAGAGACAAAAGCATTCCCAATTAAAATACAATATTTGGCAGAAATATATTGCTTTTTCTTTTGCAGAATTGTTCGCTTTTTCTCCAAATATGTGATAAAGTATAGATAAGCATAGAAATCAGCATGAGAAAGAAGGTGGATTTTCCAAGCATATACCAAAAACTGCGGCCTATCAGAAATAAAATATAATTAAGAAAAAGAACATCAAGCATTAAAAATATTAGGAAAATAATATTACGAAATGAAAAGACAATTACCATAAAATCTCGAAAGTGATGCAAAATAATGGAAACACAAGTAAGCAGATTCAAAAAATGGATATCCTCCATCTCACTGATGGTATGCTTAATCCTAATCGTCTCCTTATTTAAAGCATACCTGGATGGAAAATTTAATTCTTTGGAAACCCTACAACAGTATATTGCAGGATTTGGATGGATGGCGCCTTTTATCCTGACAGCTATCCAGGCAGCCCAGGTAGTATTTCCTGTGCTTCCGGGATTTTTAGGGTGCATCGTAGGCACAATCCTGTTTGGATGGTTCGGCGGCTTCTGGTGCAATTACATCGGCATCTCTGCAGGCTCCATCCTGGCTTTCCTATTGGCCAGGACTTATGGACGGGAACTTATCATCCAGATGTTCCCCGGCAGCCGTTATGAGAAATTGTCCTCTTGGGCAGCCAAGAGCAATTCTTATACTGCCTTGCTGTTCCTTGGCATGGTACTGCCCTTATTTCCGGATGACTTTTTTTGCTATCTTACAGGCGTCACCAAAATGAGCATCCAAAAATTTGCCACAATTATCGTATTGGGCAAGCCCTGGTGTATTCTGGCTTACAGTATTTTATTTTCCGCAGTATCATAATACAAAAAAATGAAAAATTGATAACAATCAAGATACGGAATTGTTACAAAAATCGAAAGGTGGAGAGAGTAAATGGATCAGAATAAAAGATTATGCGGCTACTACAATTATACCGTAGTGCTGACTTATCTGGGAATGCTTATTGGCTTTACTGGAATTATGTTTGCAATGGAGGGGGCGTACCGCCAGGCCATTATCTGCCTCATGACTTCAGGGGTTTGCGATATGTTTGACGGCACGGTTGCCTCTACCAAACAGAGGGATATGCGGGAGAAAAAGTTCGGCATCCAGATTGATTCCCTCAGCGACTTAATCTGCTTTGGCGCACTGCCCGCCTTATTTACATATCATATCGGCGGCAAACACTACATAACATTTTTAGCCTCATGCTTTTATCTGCTGTGTACCCTAATCCGCCTGGCATACTTTAATGTATTAGAAGAAGAGCGGCAAGAAACAGAGACAGGGAAACGGAAATGGTATCTTGGCCTCCCAGTCACCTCAGCCGCATTGATCCTCCCTCTATTTTTTGAGGTAGGCGGCGGCGTCCCTTCCATGGCAGGCACAATCTTTTCTGCCTTGCTGATGATTATGGCGCTTGCTTTCATCCTTCCCATCAAGATTAAAAAACCTTACCTTGTAGGAAAAATTGGCATTATATTCATGGGATTTATCGAATTTATTGCCTTACTCCTTGGATTGGGGCTTGATGTATAGGCAAATAGTAACCAAATTAATACAACACCGTTTAGGAACGGTAGGAAAAATAAGGAAATAGCATAATGAAAAAAGAAACGCTGAGCATCCGGTTTTTATATCAGACGCACATTGGAAGGGCCATTTTAAAGATATTGACAAAGCCCTTCCTCTCAAACACCGCCGGGAAATTCCTGGACTGCAGGTTTTCCCGCTGGCTGGTGCCTCTGTTTATCCAGAAACACAACATTGATATGAGTGGCTTCGAAGGCCGGAAATTCCGCTCTTTCAACGATTTTTTTACAAGGAAACGCACCCCTGGCCACATAGACATTACCCCTGGCCACCTAATCAGCCCCTGCGATGGATACCTAAGCATCTATCCCGTCAGCCAGGATCAAATTTACCACATTAAGCATAGCGCGTACCATCTGCACGACCTGCTGAAAAGCCAGGCGCTCGCCCAGAAGTTTGCCGGCGGCACCTGCCTGATTTTCCGCCTGACCCCGCAGAATTACCACCGCTACTGTTATGTGTGCGATGGCATCAGGATGGAATCCAGGGCAATCCCTGGCAAGCTACACTGCGTCCGCCCCACTGCCTATGCCTCCTTCCCTGTCTTCACAGAAAACAGCAGGGAATACACAAGGATCCGCACCCAGCGGTATGGCGACATCATCCAAATGGAAATCGGCGCCCTCCTGGTAGGCAAAATCAGCAATCACTCCCAGAAAGAAACTATTTTCCAAGGCATGGAAAAAGGCTATTTTGAATTTGGCGGCTCCACGATCCTCCTGCTGATCCAAAAAGACAGGCTGGCCATGGACCAAAGGTTCCTCTCTAACGCCAGGCAAGGCATAGAAACAAAAGTCCGCCTGGGTGAAAAGATAGGTACTCTAAAACAAACAGGCTGTGAATAGGATAGTTCCTTATTCACAGCCAATATTTCATCTATGGAAGGCTCTATTGGACACATGACATAACACATCTAATATTTTCCTAAACCATTACACTGCCTGTTTCCTCCCCTGCCGGCCCTGCTTCCAAAAGCGACTTATCTTCCCGCACCTTGGCAATGCTGGCAACCGTAATATCTTCTGCAAGATCCATCAGCTTCACCCCGGAAGTCACCCTTCCCAGCACAGATATCCCTTCTACCTTCATACGGATAATAATCCCTTCCGTTGTGATCATCAGAATCTCATTTTCCTGGTTCACTGCCTTCACGCCCACGATATTGCCAGTTTTTTCGGTAATCTTATAGCACTTTACTCCTTTGCCTCCACGGTTCTGGGGCGTAAATTCATCCATCCGTGTCAGCTTGCCCATCCCCTTTTCAGATGCAATCAGGAGATATTCCCCCTGGGTATTCATCTGCATCCCTACCACTTCATCCCGGTCTGAGAGATTCATGCCAATCACGCCCATTGATACCCTGCCTGTACTCCGTACATCTGTCTCGTGGAAACGGATACACTGCCCATATTTCGTAACCAGCACCATATCCTTCGTATTGTCCGTCATCTTTACCTCAATCAGCTCATCGCCTTCCCGGAGGTTAATGGCGGCAAGCCCTTTACGCCTAACGTTGGCATAATCTGTCACTGGCGTTTTCTTGACAATCCCATTCCTGGTCGCCATAAACAGGAAATGGTCGTCTTTATATTCCCTAACAGGAATCACCGCCGTGATTTTTTCCCCAGGCATAAGCTGCAGCAAATTGATAATCGCCGTCCCCCGGGCGGTCCTCCCTGCCTCTGGGATTTCATAGGCCTTCATTCGGTAAACTTTGCCTGTATTGGTAAAAAACATCAGGTAATGGTGGGTTGTGGTCATCAATAATTCTTCCATATAATCATCATCAATGGTCTCCATCCCCTTAATCCCCTTGCCGCCGCGGTTCTGGCTGCGGAAATTGTCTACGCTCATACGCTTGATATAGCCAAACTTGGTCATTGTAATTACGGTATTGGAAACCGGGATCAGATCCTCCATCGAAATATCGTATTCATCTAATCCGATCGAAGTCCTTCTGTCATCGCCATATTTATCAGAAATCAGCATAATTTCCTGGCGGATCACGCCCAGCAGCTTCTTCTCATCGGCCAGAATCGCTTTCAGTTCCTGAATTAATTCCATCAGCTGTTTGTACTCTGCCTCAATCTTCCCCCGTTCCAGCCCTGTCAGCGCACGCAGGCGCATATCTACGATTGCCTGCGCCTGGGCGTCCGTCAGCGCAAACCGTTCGGTTAATTTTGCCTTCGCAAGCTGGACATTTTCACTGCTGCGGATAATATGGATGACTTCATCTATATTGTCCAGGGCAATCAGCAGCCCTTCCAAGATATGCGCCCGTTCCTGCGCTTTATTCAGCTCATATCTGGTCCTCCTTGCCACCACTTCTTCCTGGTGGTGCAGATAATGTCCCATCATATCCTTCAGGTTAAGCACCTTCGGTTCATTGTTGACCAATGCCAGCATAATGACGCCAAAAGTATCCTGCATCTGCGTATGCTTGTAAAGCTGGTTCAGCACTACGTTCGGATTCACATCCCGCCGCAGCTCAATGCATACCCGCATTCCTTCCCGGTTTGACTCATCCCGCAAATCTGTAATCCCGTCTACCTTCTTCTCGTGGACCAAATCTGCAATCTTCTCAATCAGGCGGGCCTTATTTACCATATAAGGCAGTTCCGTAACGACAATCCGGTTCTTGCCATTTGGCATCGGCTCAATCTCCGTCATAGCACGTACCTTAACCTTGCCGCGGCCAGTGCGGTAAGCCTGCTCAATGCCAGACGTCCCCAAAATCATGCCGCCAGTAGGAAAGTCTGGCCCTTTGACAATCTGCAGGAGTTCTTCTATCTGCGTCTCTCGGTCCTCCAAGATGCGGTTATCAATCATCTTTACCACGCCGGCAATCGTTTCCCGCAGGTTATGGGGCGGGATATTTGTCGCCATCCCAACGGCAATCCCCGTAGTCCCATTGACCAAAAGGTTCGGATAACGGGAAGGCAGCACAAGCGGCTCTTTCTCCGTATCATCAAAGTTTGGCCCAAAATCTACCGTATCTTTATTGATATCTGCCAGCATTTCCATTGAAATCTTGCTCAGGCGGGCCTCCGTATAACGCATGGCCGCCGCGCTGTCGCCGTCCACGGAACCGAAGTTCCCATGCCCGTCCACCAGCATATAGCGGGTGGACCACTCCTGTGCCATATTTACCAACGAGCCGTAAATGGAACTGTCTCCGTGGGGATGATATTTACCCATCGTATCGCCGACAATACGCGCACATTTACGGTGTGGCTTGTCAGGCCCGTTGTTTAGTTCTATCATCGAATAAAGAATCCTTCTTTGGACCGGCTTTAAGCCATCCCTCACATCTGGAAGCGCCCGGGAGGCAATTACGCTCATCGCGTAATCAATATAAGAATTCTCCATTGTCTTTTTTAAATCAACATCATCTATTCTGTCAAATATCTTATCATCCATCTGTTTGTTTTCCTCCATTGCACGTAATGGTTCAATCCCCTGGCGTCCTTACATTCACTTCACTATGGATTAGGCTCTATACATCCAGATTCTGCACAAACTTCGCATTGGCCTCTATAAATTCCCTCCGAGGCTCTACCTTGTCCCCCATCAGCGTCGTAAATGTCAGATCTATTTCAGAAGCTGTCTCATCATTGATGGTAACCCGCTCCAGCACCCGGGTTTCAGGATCCATCGTTGTCTCCCAGAGCTGCTCTGCATCCATCTCTCCCAGGCCTTTGTAACGCTGGATCTTGTTATTCCCGTCCCTGCCGATTTCTTCTAATATTGCATTTAGCTCAACATCGTCATAAGCATACCATACCTTCTTATTCTTCTCTATCTTATAAAGAGGGGGTTTAGCCAGATAAACATATCCCTGTTTAATCAGCTCTGGCATAAACCGATACATAAACGTAAGCATCAGCGTACTGATATGCGCCCCGTCCACATCCGCATCTGTCATAATGATAATCTTATGGTACCTTAATTTCGTAATATCAAAATCTTCATGGATACCTGTGCCAAACGCCGTAATCATTGCCTTGATCTCTGCATTTCCATAAATCTTATCCAGCCTTGCCTTCTCCACATTGAGGATTTTGCCCCTTAACGGCAGGATTGCCTGCGTGGCGCGGCTCCTGGCCGTCTTGGCGGATCCGCCTGCAGAATCCCCCTCGACAATAAAAATCTCACATTTCTCCGGATCCTTATCGGAGCAGTCTGCAAGCTTTCCTGGAAGCGAAGTGTTCTCAAGCGCCGTCTTCCTCCTGGTCAGATCCCTGGCCTTCCTGGCTGCCTCTCTCGCCCTTTGGGCCAACAGCGATTTTTCACAGATTGCCTTGGCAACTGCCGGGTTCTGCTCCAGAAAATACGTCAGCTGCTCACTGACCACGCTGTCCACGGCTCCCCTTGCTTCACTGTTTCCCAGCTTCTGCTTCGTCTGTCCTTCAAATTGAGGTTCCTGGATTTTGATGCTGATAATTGCCGTCATCCCTTCGCGGATATCCTCCCCGGAAAGCGCCGTTTCATTTTCCTTTAAAATTTTATTGGCCTTCGCATATGCATTAAAGGTCTTCGTCAGCGCATTGCGGAATCCCGCCAGATGCGTCCCCCCTTCCGGCGTAGTAATATTGTTGACAAAGCTATAAGTAGCGTCATTATAAGAATCATTGTGCTGCATGGCAACTTCTACATAAACCCCGTCCTTCTCGCCTTCACAGTAAATCACATCCTCATAAAGCGCTTCTTTGCTATGGTTCAAATATGTGACAAATTCCCGTATCCCCCCTTCATAGTAGAATTCCTCTTTCCGCTCCATACCTTCACGTTCATCCACTAAACAGATACGGATCCCCTTCGTCAGAAATGCCATTTCCCGCAGGCGCTGCTTTAATGTGCCATAATCATATACCGTATCCTCAAAAATCTCGTCATCCGGGCAGAATACAACCTGTGTGCCTGTCTTGCCTTCTTCACAGCCTCCGATTATCTCTAATGGATACATACTGTTTCCACGCTCATATCGCTGTTTATAGACTTTGCCTTCAAAGAAAATCTCAACCTCCAGCCATTTGGAAAGCGCATTGACAACAGACGCCCCCACGCCGTGCAGGCCTCCGGAAACCTTATAACCGCCGCCGCCAAACTTTCCTCCTGCATGAAGCACCGTAAACACGACCTCAACCGCTGGGAGTTCCGCCTTATGGTTAATCCCCACCGGAATCCCACGACCGTTATCCGTCACACGGATGCAATTATCTGGGAGTATACAGACCTCTATCGTATCGCAATACCCTGCCAGCGCCTCATCCACAGAATTATCTACGATTTCATAGACAAGATGGTGAAGCCCTCTGGAAGATGTGCTTCCAATATACATTCCAGGCCGTTTCCTGACCGCTTCCAACCCTTCCAGGATCTGAATCTGGTCTGCCCCATACTCTGCATTTGTATTTGTCATTGTACCCATGTTATTCCTCCAATTCCTAAAAACGGTTCTCAGCTTTTACTGTTCCATTTACTACCTTGAAAATCTTATTTATTTGAAATCTGCTTTTTACAAAATCATCCAGCCCTGTGCAAGTAATAATCGTCTGTATATCGTGAATGCTGTTCAACAGAAAATTTTGGCGCCCGCTGTCCAATTCTGACAGCACATCATCCAATATCAGGACAGGCGTATCCTGTACGGATTCCTTCACCAATTCTATTTCAGAAAGTTTTAAGGATAGCGCACAGCTCCGCTGCTGCCCCTGAGAACCAAACTTGCGGATGTCAATATTATGGATTAGAAAACACAGGTCATCTCTGTGGGGTCCCACAGATGTCATGCCAAATTTCAAATCCCTTTCCTGGTTTCTGAATAGCTTCTCTTCCAAAGCATCTTCGGCAACATCTGGCCTATATTCTAAGACAAGCTCCTCCTTCCCGCCGGATATTCCCTTGTGTATCCCATGTATCATTTCATTTAACTGAACCAGAAATTTCCTCCTGGATGCAATGATCTCTTTCCCATAATGCACGAACTGCATATCCCATATAGGCAGCGTGTCCTTTAATTCCGGCTGGAAACGGATATTCTTCAGAAGTTCATTCCTCTGAGCCAGCGACTTATTGTAATTGCCAAGATGGTACAGGTACGTCTTATCCAGCTGGCACAACTCCATATCCAAAAATCGCCTTCGGCTGGAAGGCCCCCTCTTTATAAGGTTCAAATCTTCTGGTGAGAAAAATACCACATTCAGCATACCAAACAATTCCGCCGCCCTGCGGATTGGCAGCCGGTCCACGGCAATCCCTTTCCCTTTCTTCTGCCTTAAATGCATATCTATCTGGTGGTCCAGCCCATTCCTTTCCACAACTGCACGGATATGGGCTTCTTCGTGCCCAAACTGGATCATTTCTGCATCCTTGCTCCCCTTATGGGATCTGCTGGTCCCGCTTACATAGATGCTCTCCAGAAGATTAGTCTTCCCCTGGGCATTGTCCCCAAACAGGATATTGGTCCCCCTGTCAAACTCCACTTCCACGTCCTGGTAATTGCGGAAATGCTGTAAGGCCACAGACTTGAGTATCATTTGACAATGCGGATTGTCTCCCCCTCAAAGGAAACAACGTCCCCATCCACCAGCTTTTTCCCCCGCCTGGTCTCTACTTCCCCATTCACTGTTACAAGCCCATCCTGTATCACCAATTTTGCCATAACGCCTGACTCCACGATATTGGCAGCCTTCAGCGCCTGGCCCAGCTTAATATAATCATCCCTTAGCTTAATCTCTTCCATGATAATATCCTCTATCTTTCTTTCTGCTCAGTTAGAAGCCGCATTAAAATTCACTGGCAGGATCAGATAAATATATGTCTCATCCGAATCCTTAATAAAACAAGGCGCCTTTGGGTTTACCATATAAAGGCAGACTTCCTCGTCATCAATGACACGAAGCGCGTCAATAAAGAACTTGGGATTAAATCCTATTAAAATATCATTGCCTTCCTTGTGTATGTCAATTTCCTCATTCATGGAGCCAATAAACGAGTTAATCTTTAATTCCATCGTTTCATCAGTAATATTCATAATAATCGGCTTCTTGTCCCCTTCCTTAATCAGGAGGGTCGCGCGGTCAATGCAATCCAGCAGTTCCCTGCGGTTTATTGTAAATTTCGTATCATAATCAGAAGAAAGCATCTGGTCAATTTTAAAGTAGTCTCCTTCAATCAGGCGGGAAACTACAGTCGTATTTCCAAATTCAAAGATGATATGGTTATCCGTAAAGAACATATGGACCAAATCCTCGGTATCTCCCGGCAATATTTTACTCACTTCCTGGAGCGTCTTACCTGGTACGATTGCTTTTCGGTTTTCATACACCTCTTTCAGCCCGATTTTGCGGATAGAAATACGGTGCCCGTCCAGCGACACGACCCGCAGCTGGTTTTCTGTAATCTCAAAGTATTCTCCCGTCATAACCTTATTGCTGTCATTATCTGAAATAGAGAAAATCGTCTGCCGGATTACTTCCTTTAATGTAAATTGTGAAAGGATAATCGGCTGATTTCTTTCTATATAAGGAAGATAGGAGAAGTCTTCTCCGGATTTTCCAATAATGTTGAATTTGGACTTCTCACAGGTAATGACTGTCTTAAAAGAATCGTCCGTCTCTATTGTAACTTCATTATCTGGAAGCTTTCTTACCATTTCAGAAAAAACCTTAGCGTCTAACGCAATAATTCCCCTATTTAGAATTTCACCTTCTATTTTTGTCTCAATTCCCAGTTCGGTGTCATTGGCTGTCAGTTTAATTTCATTTGTGGATGCATCAATTAAAATACATTCTAAAATGGCCATAGTGGTTCTAGACGGCACTGCCTTGGATACGATATTCACTCCGTAGAGGAGGTTTGATTTGGAACATACTATTTTCATATAGTGAATAACTCCTTCCTGAGCTTAAAGATAAATATATAATAGAACTTCATAGTCTTAATCTTAGGGGGTGTTTATATGTGTATAAGCTGCGAAAACCTTGATTTTAAAGGCGCTCCAGGGCTTAAAGTTACTGGATAAGCCTGTGAATTGTGCCTTGAAACCTGTTGGACAGGCTGTGCATAAAAATAGTTGTCTAACATTGGCTTTTTCTGTGGATGATATACCCTGTGGATGAAATGCCAGGTTGTCCATGGTTATCCACAGGGGTTTCACAGAACTTGTCCACATATGTGAATTTAGTTGGGGTTAATTTTTTTCTTAATTGTTTCAAGCAAATGGTGAAAATCCTCGTTCTTCTCATAATCTTCGGTAATTTTTCGGATGCCATGGATAATCGTGGAATGATCCCTTCCGCCCAGGATAGCGCCAATCATCTCTAGGGAGGAGTTGGTCATGTTCTTGCATAGGTACATGGCAATCTGGCGGGGACGCGCAATTTCGCTGCTGCGGTTTTTGGAAATCATCTGTGCCGTAGAGATATTGAAATGCTCTGCAACAATCTCTATCACAAGCTGCGGCGTAATCTCCCGGGGCTTGTCCGGTGAAATAATGTTCTGGAGTTCCCGTACGGCGATATCCATGGTAATCTCTGTGTGCTCCAGGTTTGAAAAGGCCAGCAGCTTGTTCAGCGCCCCTTCCAATTCCCGGATATTGGACTTAATGTTGGTAGAAATATAGTCTAAAATATCATCGTCCAGACGGAATCCATCTGTTTCCTGTTTCCTGCGTAAAATTGCCATCCTTGTCTCATAATCTGGGTATCCAATGTCTGCCAAAAGCCCCCATTCAAAGCGGGAGCGTATCCGTTCTTCTAATGTCTCCATGTCCTTTGGCGGTTTGTCAGAAGATAGTATAATCTGTTTACCAGAAGAATGGAGTACATTAAAGGTATGAAAAAATTCTTCCTGCGTGCTTTCCTTGCCAATAATAAACTGGACATCGTCAATCATCAGAACGTCGACCGTTCGGTATTTATCCCGCAGCTTGGTCATGGCGGAGGCATTGCCGTTACGGATAGAGTCAATGACTTCATTTGTAAATTCTTCTGAGGTGACATAAATAACTTTCATCTCCGGCTTTTGCTGCAGGATGAAATGCCCAATGGACTGCATTAAGTGTGTTTTCCCCAATCCAGGCCCGCCGTAAATATAGAGGGGATTGTAGACTTCCCCAGGGGATTCTGACACGGCAAGGCTTGCGGCATGGGCGAATTTGTTATTCTTGCCAACTACGAAAGTATCAAACGTGTAGTTGGGATTCAGCGTAGCTTTTTCTGAACTAGAGGCAAATGCAGGGGTTTTGCTCTTATAAGGCTTTAATTTTTTGGCCTGTTCCTGTAGAATAAATATAATCTCATAGTCATTTCCGGTAATCTCTGCAATGGCTACCTTAATAGGAAGTGTATATTTCTTGGTGATATAGTTCAGCCCCATTTGCTCAGATGGAACCAGGATATAAAGTGTTGAGCCTTCAATATTATATACACTTAAAGGTTTTAGCCAGGTGTCAAAGGAGACATCAGTGAGTTCATGCTCTTCCTTTACAGTCCTGAGGATTTCTTCCCATTTTTCTAGAATAAGTTCCATGTTTCGTTCTCCAAGCTTCCTGTGTTTCGTATATTCAGTCGTTACATAAGTTCATAATCTTCCATATTCTATAATAAAACAATTTTGGGGAATAATCAATCAAAATTTTTTGCTGTGGGAAAAATATCTATGTGTATAATGTGAATAAAGGAAGGAAATGTTTATACACATCATTGTGGTTAACTCTTTGTCAACAGCTTATACACAAAGGCAAAGCAGTTTATCCAAGATATTAAGATTTGGGTATTCCACATATCAACAAGTGGGAAAATCCATAGTTTTTCAGAATTATCGGCAGATATGGATGTGGATATACACAAGTTTTCAAAAAGTTATCCACAGGTTACCCACAAATTCTTGATAACTTTTTGCACATGTGGATAATGTGGAAAAAATGTTGGTAACTTGGAGTTATCCACAAAAGAGAAGAAAAAAGATTACGATTCACAGTTCAGGAATATAAATTTTAAAAACTAATGAAAAAATATGGCAAAATAGCTTGACTTAGAACTATTTTTTGATATAATGAAACATGATGTTTTAAAACACAGAGGAGGTGGATAACTTATGAAGATGACATATCAGCCGAAAAAGAGGCATCGGGCAAAAGTGCATGGATTCCGTAAGAGAATGAGCACAAAGGGCGGCAGGAAAGTGTTGGCTGCCAGGAGGTTAAAAGGAAGAAAGAGGTTAACTGCTTAGACCACAGGATTTGTGGTCTTTCTTCTTAAAAGAAAGATTAAATTTGATTGCAAAATTTGGATTTCATAGCAGAATTAGATTTCATAGCAAAATTTAGATTTCATAACAGAAATTAGATTTCATAGCAGGATCAGAGATAACAGGATTAGATATAGAAGGATTAGATGAAATTTTCAGAGTCATTAAAAAAGAACAGTTATTTCCAGAATATATATAAGAATGGAACCTCTCTTGCCAACCGTTATTTCGTTATGTATGTTCTGGAAAATAACCTGGAGAAGAACAGGCTTGGAATATCTGTAAGCAAAAAAGTAGGAAATAGTGTTATAAGACATCATATTACAAGGTTGGTGAGAGAATCATACCGGCTGCAGGAAGAGAAATTTTGCTGTGGATGGGATATTGTGGTGATTGCCCGGGTAGCGGCAAAGCAGGTATCCTATCTTGAAACAGAGAGGTCGTTGCTGCAATTAGGAAAAGCCCATCATATTTTGAAGAATCATAGTTAGAAAAGAAGATGCGATTTTGAAAAAGATAATAATAGCTTCTATTAAGTTTTATAGAAAATATCTGTCACCGATGAAGACCACAAGATGCCCTTATTATCCAACCTGTTCTGCCTACGGCTTAGAGGCGGTTCAAAAATATGGAGCATTTAAGGGGTCTCTTTTGGCTGGATGGAGAATTTTAAGGTGTAACCCATTCTCAAAGGGAGGGTATGACCCGGTTCCGTGAGTCCATCCTCAGAAAATTATACATGCATGGCCATATCCTATTTAAAATTGCAATCGAAATGTAGGAGGATTTAGACATTGACAGACATTATATTGACCCAATATTCGGGGAAGATTGTAGGGCCGGTTGCAAGGCTTATCGGCTATATTATGAATAGCCTATACATGTTTTTGAATGATGTATTTTCTGTCCAGAACATTGCCCTTTGCATTATCCTGTTTACAGTAATCATTTATTTTCTGTTGCTGCCGCTTACGTATAAGCAGCAGAAATTTTCCAGGCTGCAGCAGGAGATGCAGCCGGAAGTGAATGCCATCAGAGAAAAGTACAAGAACAAAAAGGATCCGGAATCCGTACAGAAAATGAATGAGGAGACACAGTTAGTATATCAGAAATATGGTGTCTCTACCACTGGAAGCTGTGTGCAGCTTTTGATAAATTTTCCAATTATGCTGGCCATGTGGCAGGTGATCCGTAATATTCCGGCTTATGTAGGCAGTGTAAAGGATATTTTTACCCCATTGGTAGACAAGATTATGGGGACTGACGGGTATCAAGATATTATGGCTTCTTTCCTGAAAGAAGCCAACTTAAATACGATAAAGCTGAATTATGAGAACAGCACGACAACGGCCAACTCAATTATTGATGTGCTTTATGCACTATCAAGCAATGGGTGGGATACTTTAAAAGAAAGTTTCAGCGGCCTGGGGGATGTGATTCGTTCAACTGAGGCGTCTATCTCCCATTTAAATAACCTTTTTGGGCTGAATATTGCCAACTCTCCGATGAATTTGATTGCCACCGGCTGGGGGAACAAGGATTTCCTGCTGATTTTTGTGGCGTTTTTGATACCTCTTTTGTCTTATGGCTCCCAGGTGCTGAATATTAAATTGATGACCAGCACAAATGCCAAGAATTCCAATGGCGAACAGAATGCATTGGAAAAGCAGATGAAGACAATGAATACCATGATGCCCCTGCTGTCTTTATTTATGGTATTTTCCCTTCCTGTAGGACTTGGTATTTACTGGATTACAGGTTCTGTTGTCCGTTCTATCCAGCAGGTAGTGCTGAACCGGCATATGAAGGATCTGGATTTAGAAGCCATCATTGAGAAAAATAAGGAAAAGGCTGAGAAAAAGAAAGAGAAACAGGGAATCTATGCTAACCAGATTGCAAACGCAGCTAGGCTGAGCACAAGGAATATTGAGCCTGTCAGCACATCGGAAAAGGAAACGCAGATTAAGAAATGGAATGAATGCGCTCAAAATGCAAGGAAGGGCAGCCTTTTGGAAAAGGCGAATTTGGTACGGGATTTTAATGAACGGAATAATAGGCAATAATGTTGTGATATAACTTATCTTTTAATAGGTTTCTTGAAGGGATTCCTAGTTTAGATGACTACAGGGGGATTTTAGATGGATTTTATTGAAATATCGGCAAAGACAGTAGACGATGCAGTAACAGAAGGTCTTATTAAACTTGGGACTACGAGTGATAAAATTGAATATGAAGTGATGGAAAAGGGAAGCGCTGGATTTTTTGGGCTTGGCAGCAAACCAGCAAAAATTCGCATCCGCAAGAAGTCTACAGTGGAAGACCATGTGCGTGAGTTTTTAAATAATGTGTTCCGTGCAATGGGAATGGAAGTGGAGATACTGATCCGTAAGAGTGAGGATGAGAAGAATATTGACATAGAATTAAAAGGCAGCGATATGGGCGTTTTAATCGGAAAACGCGGGCAGACGCTGGATTCCCTGCAATATTTGACGAATCTTGCCGTAGGGAAACAGGTGAATGAGTATGTTAAGGTAAAGATTGACACAGAGGATTATCGGAAGCGCAGAAGGGAAACACTGGAGAACCTGGCCAAAAATATTGCTTATAAGGTGAAGAGGACAAAACGGCCGGTTTCCTTAGAGCCAATGAATCCTTTCGAACGGAGGATTATCCATTCGGCGCTGCAGGGGGACCGTTATGTGAATACCCACAGCGAGGGGGATGAGCCTTATCGGCATGTGGTTGTTACATTGAAAAGGGAGAAGTAAATTAACAGGAGGTAATGGTTCCATAGGTTCTATGTACTTACGGCATCGTTTGAATTTTGCAGAATGGACGCTGTTATGGGCAAGCCATTGACGGCTCTCCCATAACAGCTGAAATGCGTTAAGGCAATTGACATTGAAAATTTTTAAAAATTTTGAATAGAAATGATATAATGGCCGTCGAATCATTTGTGGGTAGTTTCTTAATTGCACATATGGAAAAGAGTAAGGTGGAGAGCGTTTTCTCAATATGCAGTTGCAAGATGCATGGTTGAGGAAACTTTTTTTAATCAAAAGAATGGGGGATAGGAATGAGAACAGATACGATAGCGGCAATTGCTACGGCTGTGGCGAATGCGGGGATTGGGATTGTGCGGATCAGCGGGGAGGAAGCTTTTGCGGTGATAGACAAGGTGTATCGCCCACGGAAGGGAGAGAAGAAGCTGTCTCTGGCACAGAGCCATACGGTGCATTATGGATATATTTGTGATGGGGAGAAAATAGTAGATGAGGCGATGGTGCTGATTTTAAGGGCGCCAAATACGTATACCAGAGAAGATACAGTGGAGATTGACTGCCATGGGGGAGCCTTGGTTTTGCAGAGGGTGTTGGAGACGGTGGTGAAGCACGGAGCCAGGACGGCAGAGCCAGGAGAGTTTACAAAGCGGGCGTTTTTGAATGGGAGGATTGACCTTTCCCAGGCAGAATCGGTAATGGATTTAATCCAGGCAAAAAATGATTTTGCACTGGCGTCTTCTGTGTGCCAGCTTCAGGGGCAGGTAAAGGAGAAGATATCGGAAATCAGGCAGAAGATATTATATGAAATTGCTTTTATTGAGTCAGTTTTGGATGATCCGGAGCATAGTTCTTTCGAAGGGCATGAAGGAAAGCTTATGCAGCAAATAGAGGGGGCTGCTGGGGAGATTCAGGATTTGCTGTTGAGTTCAGAGAATGGGGCTTTGCTGAAAGAAGGGATCCATACTGTTATCGTAGGAAAGCCAAATGTAGGGAAGTCATCTCTGATGAATGTGCTCGTGGGAAGGGAGCGTGCGATTGTGACAGAGATTGCAGGCACGACACGGGATATCTTGGAGGAACAGATTAATTTAAATGGGATCAGCTTAAATATTGTTGATACGGCGGGAATACGGGATACGGTGGACCAAGTGGAGAAAATCGGCGTGGCGCGCACGGAAGAATATTTGGCGAGGGCTGATTTTGTCATTTATGTGATAGATGCTTCTGTGGAGTTGGATGAAAATGATGAGAGGATCCTAGGGATGCTCGCGGGAAGGCACAAAGCGGCGGCTCTATTGAACAAATCAGATTTGGTGCAGGTAGTGACGGAGGAGGATCTGCGCCATAGGATGGAGGAAAAAAATGCAGATTTCCCAGTGATATCCATTTCTGCCAAAGAGAGGACAGGCATCCGGGAATTGGAGCATTTGGTGAAAGAACTTTTTCTGCAGGGGGAAATCCAGGGGAATGATCAGGTGTATATTACAAATATCAGGCAGAAATCCGCGCTCCAGTCTGCCCTTGAAAGCCTGCAGCTTGTGAAAAAGAGCATTGGCGATGGGATGCCAGAGGATTTTTATTCGATTGATTTGATGGATGCTTATGAATCGCTGGGGAGCATTATTGGGGAATCGGTGGGAGAGGATTTGATTCATGAGATTTTCTCGAAGTTCTGTATGGGGAAGTAAAAGATTAAGTAAAAGTATGGGAGTAATGTTTTAGAACAGGCTGCTGTTATATGGATATGCGTGAAAAGGCGGTAATTGAAGTTAGATTAATATGGAGCTTAAGTGGATGATTGGGTATGAAATCATTATAGAACAAAGAAAGGGAGTGTTTTTATGCCTCATGTAACAGAAGATTATGATGTTTGCGTTGTAGGGGCGGGGCATGCTGGATGTGAGGCGGCTCTGGCCTGTGCCAGGCTTGGACTGGAGACGATTTTATTTACAATAAGCATTGAAAGTATTGCGCTAATGCCTTGCAACCCAAATATAGGAGGAAGCTCAAAGGGGCATCTGGTGCGTGAAGTGGATGCCCTGGGCGGGCAGATGGGGATTAATATCGATCAGGCATTTATCCAGTCAAAAATGCTTAATGTTTCCAAAGGGCCAGCGGTCCATTCCCTCCGTGCCCAGGCAGATAAGGCAATGTATAGCCAGCTGATGCGTAGGACATTGGAAAATACAGAGCATTTGACATTGCGCCAGGCAGAAGTGACAGATCTGATCGTTGAGGAAGGCGTGATTCGGGGAGTGAGAACTTTTTCCGGAGCGGTTTATTACAGTAAGGCAGTTGTGCTTTGTACAGGAACCTATCTGAAATCCAGATGCCTTTATGGAAACGTTGTAAATTATACAGGTCCCAATGGCCTGCAATCTGCCAATCATCTTTCAGATTCCTTACAGGAACATGGAGTAGAACTGTTCCGCTTTAAGACAGGGACGCCTGCCAGGATTGACAGAAGAACGATTGATTTTACGAAGATGAAGGAGCAGAAAGGAGATACGAGGATTATCCCCTTTTCTTTTACGACAGATCCAGATACTGTACAGATTGACCAGGTATCCTGCTGGCTTACGTATACAAACAGCAAGACCCATGAGATCATTAAGGAGAATTTGAACCGTTCGCCTTTATATTCAGGTATGATTGAAGGGACAGGTCCCAGATATTGCCCTTCGATTGAAGACAAGGTGGTGAAGTTTGCAGATAAGGATAGGCATCAGGTATTTATTGAGCCGGAAGGCTTGTATACAAATGAAATGTATGTCGGAGGGATGTCCAGTTCACTTCCAGAGGATGTCCAGCATGCGATGTACCATACAGTAGCAGGGCTTGAACATGCAAAAATTGTGCGAAATGCTTACGCCATTGAATATGACTGTATCAATGCAAAGCAGCTCTACCCAACCCTTGAATTTAAGAATATTAAGGGCTTGTTTTCCGGCGGCCAGTTTAATGGAAGTTCTGGCTATGAGGAAGCAGCGGCACAGGGATTGGTGGCAGGTATTAATGCGGCGATGTCGGTTTTGGGCAGAGATCCTTTGGTTTTGGACCGCTCGGAGGCTTATATTGGCGTATTGATTGATGATTTGGTGACTAAGGATAACCGGGAGCCTTACCGTATGATGACTTCCAGGGCAGAATACCGTCTGCTCCTGCGCCAGGATAACGCAGATTTGCGGCTTTCCAGGAAGGGATATGAGATTGGGCTGATAAACCGGCAAAGATATGACAGGATTGTGGAAAAAGAGGCCCTAATTGAAAAAGAAGTGGATAGAATCCAGCATGTGAATATCGGCGCATCAAAGAAGGTACAGGAACTTTTAGTCCGGCATGGCAGTACGCCATTAAATGCAGGAACTACGATTGCGGAACTGATCCGCAGGCCAGAGCTTTGTTATGAAGATCTTGAAGAAATTGATCCAGGCAGGCCCAAGCTTTGGCCGGATGTGATTGAGCAAGTGAACATTCATGTAAAATATGATGGTTACATTAAGAGGCAGATGAAGCAGGTAAAGGAATTTAAGAAACTTGAAAATAAGAAGCTCCCACAGGATTTTGACTATAGCCAGGTGAAAAGCCTGCGTTTAGAGGCGGTGCAGAAGTTAAATCTATATCAGCCAATCAATATTGGACAGGCGTCAAGGATTTCGGGGGTCTCCCCGGCAGATATTTCTGTTTTGCTAGTATATATGCACAATGGATGAGATGATACGTGAATGGGCTTGGAGAGAAATATGGATTCATATGAATTGGTTGGGAGGGATATATGGATATTCAAGAAAAATATTTGGAAAAGTTAAAAAATGGCCTGGGACAGTTAGAAATATCTTATACAGAAGAAATGATCGCAGCATTTTTTCATTATTATGAGATGATAATTGAAAAAAATAAAGTTATGAACCTAACGGCAATTACAGAATTAGACGAGGTAATAGAGAAACATTTTCTGGATTCTGTAAGCTTGGCAAGAAGTATGGAGCTGCATAAAAAAATGCGTATGTTAGATATAGGCACGGGTGCAGGATTTCCAGGTATCCCCTTAAAGATTTTATTTCCAGAATTAGATATTTTGCTTATGGATTCTTTAAATAAGAGAGTGCGTTTCTTAGATGAGGTAATCCATCAATTAGGCTTAGATGGAATTGCGGCTGTACATGGAAGGGCAGAAGACATGGCGCAAAAATCAGAATATCGAGAACAATTTCATCTCTGTGTTTCTAGGGCAGTGGCAAATTTGGCGTCTCTATGTGAATATTGCATTCCATTCTTAAAAGTAGGGGGAACATTTGTATCTTACAAATCAGGGGATGTAGAAAATGAGGTGACACAAGCTAAAAAAGCAATTTCTGTGCTGGGAGGGAAAATTGTTAATATAGAAAAATTCATAATAACAGGAACAGAGCTTTCGCGTTCCTTTGTAATCATAGAAAAGGTAAAACATACGCCGAGGCCATATCCCAGGAAAGCAGGCATACCATCAAGAAATCCGTTATAAAGTTATTTTTTGGAAAAAAGGGTGACATAAGATCTGCTATGGAAGTGAGGGAGGCCGCTACAGAAACGTGTTCTTGTTTTAATCTTTGCTGAAGTTTCTTTGCGGATTTTTATGCGGCTTCCCTCTACCTCCGTTATATCCTACATAATGCTGGCAGGCTTGCCTGAATCAGCGTATGGTACGCCAAAGAATAAACATTCAGTTATGCAGCCTTATTTTATCGGATCTAAATACAAATTTAAAATATCTAAAAGTTGTTCAGGCACTTCCAATTGAGGCAGATAAATAGAGTTATTTATATAGGAAGCCTCGATGGATGAATTGTAGGATAAGTAAGAATTTATGATTTCTTTGCAATTTGTTTTTTCTTTGCTTTCAATCAGGTAAATACTGTTATTGATTTTCTTTAGGGCATGTACAATGTTAATATTCGTGTAATTTGCTTTCATACTGGAAAGCAAGTATTTTCCGTTACTATGGCAAATATGTGCAGCTTCATGATAAGCATGGACAAGCTTTGTGGGTACCATATGTCTTTTGTAATAGTATCTATTGTAAAATGTATGATTGATGTTCCTGTTTGTGTAAATTAGGTTATAAATCAGCGTGCCAAGCATAGGAGTATCAATGAAAAATTTAAGAGCGTTTTTTCTCTTATTAGGAGTCTTATTCAGTGTTGCTAAATCAGAGGGATTAATAATGATTATTTTATTAAAACATTCTGGATTCATATTGCAAGCCATCAGAGAAAAAGAGGAAGATTCCCCGGTCGATACTACGTCTGCTTTTTCTCCAACAATATTCTTAATGAAGTCTGTTACCAACTGCACATAAAGAAAGTTGCTGTATGTCATATTAGGTTTATCACTCCGTCCACATCCGAGCAGATCAATGGTATAAACGGTGTGTTTTTTTGCAAGATGTTTGACAATTCTGTTCCATTCAAACGAAGAGGCAGCAGGATTCAAGTCATGGATTAAGAGAACAGGTTTACCTTTTCCCTGTTTTGTATAATAGATATTTCCATAGCGCCAGTTGTAAAATTTTCCTCTATCTGTTTTTAATAGATTTTTTTTATCGGATGTAGTATTGATCATTTTATTGAATATGTAAACAGCAGTAGTTGTCATAGTCGTCATAAGCAAAAAATTTCGGATATATTTTTTCATTTTTGCTGTCCCCTTTCTTAAATATTATAATGACTATACCTCTTGTGTAATTATGCAGTATTGTGTGATGATTGATAGTTATTATTTCTATCTTCATAAATAACAGTTACTTCTTATTTCTATTATAGACGATATTGGACTGATATACAAATAAAAAATTTAGAAAAATTAAAATTTTATCTTTTCTTCATTTTTATTTTAAGATACAATACATATAACAATAACTTATAGGCAGCAAACACGAGTTCTTGCATAGAAGTGATAAGAGGAGAAAAAATGGAAAAAAATATCGTTATATCTTATTTAGAAAAAATATATCAGGATTTATTTGAAGTAAAACTAAATGTAGAAAAAGAACTTCATCAGAGGAAAAGCCAATTGGATAATAATAAAAAGATTATCAATGCAATTGAAGATTCTTTGGAAAATAGTTTAGAATCATTTTCACCAAGAAAAAGTAATCAGGAAAATCACGATAAAATTAAAAGCCTGACAAAGGAGCAGAAGATTCTTGAAGAAGAAATATGTAGTTTAGAGAAAAAATTAGAAAAAACGAAATTGAATGTAGAAGAAATGGATGCCGTATTAAAAGCCGAACGAGAAGATATAAAAAATATAAGGGATAATACGAAATCTCTGAAGAAGGTGAGGGAACATTATAAGAAAATTATAGAAACCCAAGATTTAGAACGCCAACGAATGGCAAAACAATTATATAATAAAATGGTGCAGAATTATGATTTTATGATACATAAAATAGAAGTTTGCAGCCGGTTAGTGAATGTAGATAAAATGGCAAGCCATAAAGCGCTTAATCAGATGGCAGACTATATGAAAGAGTCAATGCAGAATATGCTGCAGATTGTTTATGATGTTCCTTTTTTTCCTATTAAGGAAATTGATGTCGAGGATATCATTCAAAATGAACTGATGATAATAGAGGACAATGATATTATGGTATCTTTTTCTTATGAGGGAGATAAAATGGAGTTGCCTTTAAAAATAAAACTTGCAGTTATAAAAATTATGAAAGAGTCCTGCAATAATATTTTATGCCATGCAAATGCTAAGAATGTAAATGTAAAATTGTATTATAATAAAGATGCTGTGTGTATAAAAATAGAAGATGATGGAATTGGCTTTGAAAAAGATGTTCTTGCTCATAAATATGATAGTGGAATAGGTATCTCTATTATGGAAGAAAGAACATACTTGTTAAATGGAAAATTTGAGATTAACTCCGAGTTAAATAAGGGAACAGAAATAATTGCGGAGATTCCTGTCGTATTTTAAAATGTTTCACGTGAAACATTTTAAATATTTTCTCCCTTTTTGGAATTGTGTACCAGATAATATGAGCCTGTAAATATACATTACGAGTGGCAGACAAATATTTTATATTCAAATATTAAATCAGGTTTTGGGGGCGTGACCATGATCTTACAAAATGAAATATGTCACATTGAAATCAATATTGACGAAACATATACCGTTGACTCGGTAGATAATCGCCATTACGATGTAACATTGAATCCAGAACATTATCGGCAGAACGATTTCAAGTAGCGCTGATTGGACCGTATCATTCATATGATTTGGATTGTGCTGTTCTGCAAGATGACATTCTTACAGTTCTACAAGATAACATGAGATAAATTTGTTTCTATTTCAAACAGAGAACCATTTACAATACGTGAAAACTTGATTTGCCTATACGATTTTGAGAATAAATACTATGAAATAGATTTTAATGGAAAGCAAATCATATAGCTTCCGTGAGTTGTTAAGCGGATGCAAAAACAGTAATTATATGCACGAATTTGTATTATATTTCAAGGTTTGTGCAGTAGGAACACTATTCTGAAAAGGGAGAAAATTTTATGTGTGTGTTTTTCTTATCTAACTACTTCTTACTATAATATGCGTTAAATGCACAACCAATAGATTAGCCTTTTAGATAACATATTTGATAATAGAAGATATTTTGCAATTTGGGCTGATACAGGAGTCAGCTTTAAATTATGGTGATTTTAATTTTCCCCAACTATTATCCTTTGAATTAGTGCATTTTTATCCTATACTCATCTAACAAAAACACTTATTTTAAATGATATATATCATTAATTAGACAATTTTTTTGAGACTATTCAGCAGGTCTGCGTATTTACTTTCTTGATTGTAAAAAAATGATGCAAGAGCCTTAAAATCCCATCGCCTACGCGATGGGATTTTGATAGGTAACTATGAAGGAACAAAACTGTTACACTTTGATAATTTGTGTCCTCTATATACATTACATTATGCAACTAATTTGGGATTTATAACTAGCTTAAGTGTTTTGATAGAATTATCTCTAAAGGTTCATTCGGCAGCAATAAAGAGCCACAATCTACGTATCCGATTTTTCTATAAAAAATTTGTGCCTGTTCATTAGATTGCGTAGATGTCAAAACCATTTTATGTTTATTTTTTTGCATTTCTTTTTCCCAAAATCTAACAAGTTCACGCCCATATCCGTTTCTTCTGTATTCTTTTAATAGGTACAGCATATTCATAAAAGGAATGGTGTCCCAAAACAAATTGAAGCGCAGCCACCCAATAAAGGTATCATCATAAAACATAGTTAAAATTCTTTTTATCTTTATAGTATTTATTAATTCTGTTTTATAAATATATTTATCATGTTTCTTTAATAATTCATAATCATTTTCAGTAGCATACCGAATCATATTTTTAACATCCTTTTTTGATTTAGATATTTGTTGTTTTCATTATATACTATGATACAGAAATAGTATAGAGGGTTTTAAAAATCAAAATAATACTTTATAATTATTTATTCCCATAAGCAATGTTCTCCCAAAGGGCATATAATAGAATAAAGCAAGCTCATTGCAAACTTGATAATATGTGCGTTCTGTAAGAACATAATGCAGAAGAAAGGAACAATTTTTGCGGAACAAAACTCTAAAATGGCCTTGAGTAGCAAATTAAAAGTTGATTTTCACACCCACGCCAATCACTTTCTTGATTGGCGTGGAGCCGATACCCTTCTGGAGCCAGAGGGACTCCCCCCTTGTCAAAGGCGACTTTAAATGGGCATTCTCCGTTATCATTCACGCCCAGATACAGCAAAATCATTATAAAATATGGCGTGTGTGTAAATGGTAACAATTAAAAATGTTTCACGTGAAACATTAATAAAAATTTTATAGTATTCTCACAGAAAGAATGATATAATAAACTAATCATAAACTTATTATACAAATACCATGTTTAAAAACTAACAATATACTTATAATCGTGATATTAATTCAATTTAAAAAGCCACAATCTTATCATTGAATAAGATAAAAGAAAAGAGGAAAGGAATACATATATGGGAAGAATTATTGCAATCGCAAATCAAAAAGGCGGTGTTGGAAAGACAACAACTACGATTAATCTTTCTGCCTGTCTAGCTGAGAAAGGCAAAAAAGTATTGGCAATTGATTTAGATCCTCAGGGAAATACTACAAGCGGACTAGGAATAGAAAAAGAAAATGTAGAAAATTCAGTTTATGAACTGATGTTAGGAGAATGCTCTATTCGTGAAATAACAATAAAAACGGAAATTGAAAATCTTTATATTTTACCATCCAATGTAAATCTTGCCGGAGCCGAAATAGAATTAATTGGCGTAAATGAAAGAGAGTATATTTTAAAAAACGAAGTAGATTATATAAAAGATAATTTTGATTTTATTATTATTGATTGTCCTCCTTCTTTGAATATGCTTACAATAAATGCAATGACAACAGCAAATACGGTATTAGTTCCTATCCAATGTGAATACTATGCGTTAGAGGGACTCAGCCAATTAATATACACAATTAATTTAGTGCAGGAAAGACTAAATCCAGAACTTCAGATGGAAGGAATTGTATTTACTATGTACGATGCAAGGACTAATTTATCTTTGCAGGTTGTTGAAAATGTAAAAAATAATTTAAATACAACAAATATTTATAAGACGATTATTCCTAGAAATATACGCTTAGCAGAAGCCCCGAGCCATGGCAAGCCGATTAATTTATATGATAAAAAATCTACAGGTGCAGAAAGCTATCGGCTTTTGGCAGAAGAAGTGATAGAAAGGAAGGACATTTAATGGCAGCAAAAAAAGGTGGATTAGGAAAAGGGCTGGATAGCCTTATTACGAATAAGGTAGGGATATCAATTGCAGAAAAAGAAAAGAAGGCGGAAGCAGATAAAGATATTGTATTTATAAGGACATCGAAGATTGAGCCAAATCGAAATCAGCCCCGTAAAAATTTTAACGAAGATGCGCTTTTAGAATTATCAGAATCGATAAAACAGTATGGAGTTTTGCAGCCTTTGCTTGTTCAGGATAAAAAAGAGTATTATGAAATTATTGCAGGAGAGAGGAGATGGAGAGCAGCGAAAATAGCAGGACTGCTAGAAATTCCGGTAATTATCAAAAAACTGAATGATAAAGAAATGGTAGAAATATCACTGATTGAAAATATACAAAGAGAAAATCTGAATCCGATTGAAGAAGCGCAGGCTTTCAAAAGGCTGCTGGAGGAATTTCATTTAAAACAAGATGAGGTAGCAGAACGGGTATCAAAATCCAGGACCGCTGTTACAAACTCAATGCGTCTTTTAAAATTAGATGAGAGGGTACAGCAAATGCTGATGGATGATATGATTTCCACTGGCCATGCTAGGGCTTTACTGGCAGAGGATGATAAGGAGCAGCAATTTATTCTGGCACAGAAGGTATTTGATGAAAAGCTAAGTGTAAGGGATACAGAAAAACTTTTGAAAAAAATACAGAGCCAGACGGAAAGTCTTCCAAAGAAAAAAGAAGAGGATAAAATGAAGATTTTCTATGAAGATATGGAGCAAAAATTAAAATCCATTATGGGGACAAAAGTTTCTATCCATACAAAAGACAAGAATAAGGGGAAAATTGAGATTGAATATTATTCATCCGATGAATTGGAACGAATCATAGATCTATTTCAATCCATACATAAAAGGAATGATTTCATGGAATAAAAATAGCATGCATTTGGCTTAGATAGAAAAGAGTGTATGGATACCAAATTGGATTTCGGTATAATTTATAAAGGTTAGACACGAAGAGAATATAACAATAAACATATGTTCATATAGCATTCTACATATATGATAATTTTGAATTATGCCTATATGTTGGAATGTAAATGGAGATACAGAATGGAGGAAGCTATGAAGTCAGATTTTATAGGAATGTATTTTTCGGTAGATGATTTTTTATTGACTTTTGCAATTATGGCAGGGGTAATGTTACTGTTATTTCTGTTGTTGATTGTAAATATGGCAAAGACGAAAAAGCTGCGCAAAAGATATGAAGCATTTATGACCGGAGACAATGAGAAATCTTTGGAAGATACGCTGGTAAAGCGTATTCAGCAGATTGAAGATTTAGTTGTTTCAGAACGTGAGAACAAAGAAAACATTGAAAAAATATTAGAGACACTGCAGTGTTCCTTTCAGAAAAGCGGTATGGTAAAGTATGATGCTTTTGATGAGATGGGAGGCAAGTTAAGTTTCTCCCTGGCATTATTAGATCAAAAGAATGATGGATTTATTATTAACGCAATGCATAGCCGGGAAGGGTGCTATACTTACATTAAAGAAATTGTAGACGGCAATTCCATTATTGTTCTAGCCGAAGAAGAAAAAAATGCTTTGGATATTGCTATGGGAAACATTGCAAAACAATAATATATATTATATAATAGCCTTAGTAAGAGAATTTTCATGGGATTGATTTGGAAGGGAGGGAAAGATGGGAATACACAATTATTTAAGAAGCATTGGATTTAAGTATTTGAAAAAAACAGAAGAAATGAAAAAGCTGATTCAAAGTATTATAGATCAGCCGGATGAAAAATTAATAACAGAAGATGAGATGGGAAATTTGTTTGTAGAATTAAAGAAAGAATATGGAGATATTATTGGGATTGCAGTCTGCGGAACCTATATAGATGATAAAGATTTTGAAATGGAATATTATTATCCATATTTTGTAGGAAGCGGTGTAAGCACGAAGGAACGGGTAGAAGTAAATAAGAGAATTGATAGGAATGCATATGCAGGAATCTGTGATGAGATGCGTATAGGCGTTACATTGATTTTTTATTTACAGAATGCAGTGGAGTATCTCAAAGAATATCATTCTAAGAGTAAGCGAGTACCAGGAAATGCTACCATTTCAGCATTGTCCGTTGAAGGCTGTGTGGTGCTTCCGGTTTATAAAAATGAATCCCAGATAAAAAGTGAAGAGAAGTACAGTATGAATCGGAACCATCTTATGGCTGCGGCAAGGGATGGGGATGAAGAGGCAATGGAGAGTTTGACGTTAGAAGATATAGATACGTATTCCATGATTTCAAGAAGGATTATGACGGAAGATATACTTTCTATTGTTGATACTTATTTTATGCCTTATGGGATGGAAAGCGATCAGTATAGTATTATGGGGGAAATATTGGATTGTTATGAGATTGAGAACGATCATACAAAGGAAAAGAGCTACGTCCTTACCCTTGACAGCAACCAGCTGACATTTGACGTGTGTATTAATCAGGAAGATCTTCTTGGAGAGCCTGCTCCAGGACGGAGATTTAAAGGGATCATCTGGATGCAGGGCAAGGTTCATTATAATATATAAAAAAATTGTAAATTTCTATAAAAAAAGATTGACAAAACTCCAGATAGTGAGTAAAATAGAATAGTATTTTGAATACAAGTGAATAGTAAAAGATAACAAGTAAAATAAATATAGCTTTTCGACTGTCGCTATAGTTCAGCTGGATGCGACCGCCTCCTAAGAAAGTGTTAAAACACTCGCCCAGGAGGACAAGGGAAAAGGTAACAAGTAAAACTAAATATAGATTTTGTAACTGTCGCTATAGCTCAGCTGGATAGAGCGACCGCCTCCTAAGCGGTAGGTCGGAGGTTCAAATCCTCTTAGCGACGCTGAAAACATCGCCGAAAACATTGATTTTTCAAGGTTTTCGGCGTTTCTCATTTTCCAAATAAATTTGAACTCGTAGCAATGTGCGATTAGCAGGAGCGATTTTTGCTAATCAGATTTGAC
>CAJTNT010000044.1 GCA_910577785.1 uncultured Lachnospiraceae bacterium
CTGAATATGACCAAGAACAGAAACACTATCCCTACAAGAACGAAGTCACCCACAAAGAAATCATGCTCCCGCCCCATGTGCCGCCGGAGTTTGCAGACCGCAATACCTTATGGAACTCTGCCGAAGCGCAGGAAAAACAATGGAACTCCCAGCTTGCCCGGAGGTTCGTGCTTGCCATCCCAAGGGAAATCCCGTCGGAACAGTACGCCGACCTTATCCGTGACTACTGCCGGGAGTTTTTTGTTTCCAAAGGCATGATAGCCGACTTTGCCATCCATGACAAAGGGGACGGCAACCCCCACGCCCATATCCTGCTCACCATGTGGGCGGTGGACGAAAAAGGCAGATGGCTCCCCAAGAGCCGCAAAGTTTATGACCTTGACGGAAACGGCAAAAGAATCCGGCTCACGTCCGGCAGGTGGAAAAGCCACAAGGAGAATACGGTAGACTGGAACGACCAGAAGTACGCCGAAATCTGGCGGCAGGGATGGGCGGACACGGCGAACCGCTACTTAGAAGCCAACGACCGCCCGGAACGGCTTGGCCTGCGCTCCTATGCCCGACAAGGGATTGATAAAATCCCCACCGTTCACATTGGGCCAGCCGCCTGTCAGATGGAGAAGAAGGGAATCCAGACCAGCACCGGCAACCTGAACCGGGACATCAAAGCTGCCAACTCCCTCATGCAGTCTATCAAAAGCGGGAGAAATGGATCGGAAGGTAAGTGTCTTTCAGCTTGAAATGGATCAGGATACAGCGTATTCTGGGTACCTTTCCATCCTGCAGGATTTATCGGATCTCGGCGTATCTTTAGAAAACTGCAATTACGGCCTTTGGTTTACAGATGTTGCTGCCTTCCGAAAGAAAGGCTATGAGAATATTTGCAGCAGGAAGGCAGGGATTGATAATGACAAGTTTGAAGAGTTCATGGAATTGCTATTCGGAGTAAACCGCTTTATGGGATCTTTATTAGAGGAAAAGGTGAGTAGCCAGAATGAAAAGCAGGAATGGTCGGAACGCTCGAAAATGAAGACAATAGCGCTGTATGTGCCATCGGCATATGCCATCACAAGAACCTCAATGATTGTGGCGTATTATTACTATATGTGGTTGGCTATATGGAAAAGAGGCGCCTTAAGGCGGCGGTAGAAATTATCCTGCTTTCTATGGATACAGCGGCTGGATTGGCGGCCAAGAAGATAGAGCAGGAAATCATCCGCATTGGGAAGCCGCGGTGGAGCTGGAGGCATACCTTAGGCAGAGAAGCAGGGACAAAAAAGCCATTGCTGTGGAAAAGAACGCAACCGGACTTTCCTATATGCTGCAAGGTGCAGGTTTTTACCATCTGTTTCCCAGTTACCAGTTTGATTCAGGGCGCATGGAATTTCAGGCTCTGTCAGGATGTGATATGCTGGGCTATATTCAGAAAAAGCCATATATTACCGTGAAGGACATGGTGGCATTTCGCCTTTCTTCCAGTGATAACAGCGACTAGCCGGAATTTTTCTACGACGATAGCGTACTATGGGAGATATATTGTAAAAAGAGAGGCGTATGGAAATTGCTCTGCGGCATCCTGGGCAACTATGCAGAAGAAAACGATGTCTTAGTCTCATTGAAAAGCAGAGCTTTGCGCCTTGATGGAATATTTCAAGGAAAAAGAGTATGTGATTAATCTCGTCATTACGCCAGAGAAAGAGATAAGCTTTACCTATGCATCCAGGCAAATCAAAGAATTGCTTACAGATGCCGGGAAGATGCTGAAGATAGATACCTATCACAAGATTAAGGACTGTGGATATTTTGATGATGTTGTAAGCGGCCTGGGGATTGGGTGGCAAGGAACAGAGGTAAAGAGTGAATTTGACTGCATCCTGACCAAGGAATTCCGTACCTTATTTATTGAGTGCAGGGCGCAGGCAGATATCGGGCAGGAGCCATATTTTAGATTGGCAGGCCTGGCACAGCAGTTTGGCATCAATGCCACGGCAGTGCTGGTTGCCGATACGGAGGGGGAGAGCCGCAGCGAGAATGTCCCCGCGAATATCATAAATAGGAAGCGCGGCAGGATGATGGATGTGGTGACAATGGCGGTCAGAAGAATTTTGCCAGAAGAGCTGCTTTCCCTTACGGAAAAGATAGCAGAAAACGTACATGACGTGTGGGCCGCTGGCAGGATTTCGGAGGGATGGAGCTATGGCGCCCAAAAAGACGCAGAGAAGAAAATTACCCCATTGCTGGTGCCATACCAAGAATTGCCAGAGAGCGAGAAGGATTATGACAGGAATACCGCCTTAGAAACGATAAAGTTTATGGTAAAAATGGGGTATCATATTGCAAAACCCCTTCCCAACAAATAATTGACAAACCGGCCTGTCTCCGCCTATAATCAAAGTATTACGCATTTCGTTCTATTGTATTTCCATATATCATGACAAAAAGGAGGCACTCCCCATGGATTTATTTGATTATATGAGGGAACAGAACCAAAAGACGGAATCCCCTCTTGCCAGCCGCCTGCGGCCCGCCACCTTAGAAGAGGTGGTGGGCCAGAAGCATATTATCGGCAAGGACAAGCTGCTCTACCGCGCCATCCAGGCTGACAAGCTCAGCTCCCTTATTTTCTACGGCCCCCCAGGAACTGGAAAGACCACGCTGGCCAAGGTCATTGCCCATACGACTCATGCCGAGTTTACGCAGATTAACGCCACGGCTGCGGGCAAAAAAGATATGGAGGCCGTGGTCAAGCAGGCCAAGGACGCCCAGGGCATGTATGGCAAAAAGACCATCTTATTTATTGATGAAATCCACCGCTTCAACAAAAGCCAGCAGGACTACCTCCTGCCCTTTGTAGAGGATGGGACAATTACCCTTATCGGCGCAACAACGGAAAATCCCTACTTCGAGGTAAACGGCGCCCTCCTGTCCCGTTCGGTCATCTTTGAGCTGGAGCCCCTGGAGAAGGAAGACATCAAGACGCTCCTGCTCCGCGCCGTCACAGACCAGGAAAAAGGCATGGGCGCCTATGCGGCGGAACTGGAGGAAGAAGCGCTGGAATTTTTGGCGGATGTGGCGAACGGGGATGCCCGTGCAGCTTTAACAGCCATTGAGCTGGGGGTGCTTACCACCCCGCGGGATGCGGACGGGAAAATCCATATCACCTTAGACGTAGCTTCTGAATGCATCCAGAAACGCGTTGTGCAGTACGATAAGGACGGGGACAGCCATTATGACACGATTTCCGCTTTTATCAAGAGCATGCGCGGTTCCGATCCGGACGCTGCCGCCTATTATCTGGCTAAAATGCTTTACGCCGGGGAAGATATCAAGTTTATCGCCAGGCGCATTATGATCTGCGCTTCGGAGGACGTAGGAAATGCAGACCCCCACGCCATCATGGTGGCAGTCAGCGCCGCCCAGGCCGTGGAGCGGGTGGGGATGCCGGAAGCGCAGATTATCCTTTCCCAGGCCGCCACTTATGTGGCCTGCGCCCCGAAGAGCAATGCGGCCTGCGTGGCTATTGACCGCGCCATGGAGACAGTCCGGACGGTGAAGACCGCCCCAGTGCCGCCCCATCTGCGGGATTCCCATTACCGGGGCGCAGAAAAGCTGGGCCGTGGGACGGGCTACCTCTACGCCCACGATTTCCCAGACCACTATGTGAAGCAGCAGTACCTGCCCGACAGCCTTACGGATGCCAAGTTTTATAAGCCAACCGAAAATGGCTATGAAAAAGAGATAAAAGCCCGCCTAGCGTATCTGAAAGATGGACAGAGGCAATGATTTTCCAGGAAAAGTCCGTGCTGTACGGACAAATGTAAATTTCTCGAAGAAAATACTTTACAATCTGTAACCAATAGTGCATAATAAGGAAGGCAAAAAACTAGATTGGAAAAGATTTCAGGAGGAGAACGAATATGCAGCCATATCAGGAGATGACGAGAGAAGAACTTTTGCAGGAAAAAAAGAGCCTGGAGGCAGCCTATAAGAAATATGCCAGCGGCGCTTTGAAATTGGATATGTCCAGGGGCAAGCCCTCTGCGGAGCAGTTGGACCTTTCGATGGGAATGATGGACGTATTGGGCAGCGAATCTGATTTAAATTGTGAGGACGGCACCGACTGCCGGAACTATGGCGTGCTGGATGGGATCCAGGAAGCCAAGGTGCTGCTGGGCGATATGATTGAATGCCATCCGGATAATATTATTATTTACGGCAATTCCAGCTTGAATATTATGTTTGACACGGTATCACGTTCTATGACCCATGGCGTAATGGGCAATACCCCCTGGTGCAAGCTGGATAAAGTGAAGTTTTTGTGCCCGGTGCCAGGGTATGACAGGCATTTTGCGATTACGGAGTACTTCGGGATTGAGATGATCAATGTCCCCATGCTTCCTACCGGCCCGGATATGGATATGGTGGAAGAGCTGGTGAGCCAGGATGAAGCTATTAAGGCTATTTGGTGCGTGCCAAAATATTCCAATCCGCAGGGAATCACATATTCCGATGAGACGGTGCGCCGTTTTGCCAGGCTGAAGCCGGCGGCAAAAGATTTCCGTATTTATTGGGATAATGCTTACGGAGTACACCACCTCTATGATATAGATCAGGATAACCTGGTGGAAATTATGGCAGAATGCAAGCGGGCAGGGAACCCAGACATGGTGTATAAGTTCTGCTCCACATCCAAAATCAGCTTCCCAGGCTCTGGCGTGGCGGCGATTGCGGCTTCCGCCAACAACCTTGTGGAAATCCGTGAGCAGATGCGGATTGCCACCATCGGCCATGACAAAGTAAACCAGCTGCGCCATGTGCGGTTCTTCAAAGACATTTACGGCATGACCGAGCACATGCGTAAGCATGCGGAAATCCTGCGTCCCAAATTTGAGATGATCGTGGATACGTTCGAGCGGGAATTGGGCGGACGCGGAGCCGGAAGCTGGATTTCTCCCAAGGGCGGATATTTCATTGCTTTTGAAGCCTTAGAAGGATGTGCCAAAGCCATTGTGGCCAAAGCCAAGGCAGCAGGCGTGACTATGACCCCGGCCGGAGCTCCCTTCCCTTATGGCAAGGATCCCAAAGATTCCATTATCCGCATAGCGCCGACTTACCCAAGCCTGGAGAACCTGAAGATTGCGACAGATATTTTTGTTATCTGCGTAAAGCTGGCGACCATTGAGAAGATGCTGAGAAAAGAGGCATAAGCAATATGGCAACCGTTCAGATAGCGCCGCTGTTATGGCCATATTGTAAGGGGATGTAGTGGCTTACAGCCCATAGCGGAGGAAGTGAGAGGGCAAGATTAAGGAGATACGAAAGGGATGTCAGTATTTGGCAAGGTATTTTCGGGCTAAGTACTGTTACATCCCGAACGGAGCGGGAGCGCGTTTCTGCTACGGCCTCCTTGCTTCCGTAGCGATCGGTATAGCCATTCTATCCCATCTCCCATGTAAAACATCAGTTTTTGGTTAAAATTACATAAAATTTTTATAAATTTCACAATTTTTTAGCGAATCTATGGTATAATAATCTATGTATGTATTTGGGCGGAATGAGAAACAGCAGGCAGAGAGGAAATAGATAGAGGAAACAGATGCGTCTCATAGATCACTTCAATCTGCCCTGTGTAAGAAGAAGAGAAAGAAGGGAAGGAAATGGAGCTGTCCGTGAAATTAAATGAAGGCGTAGCGAGCTGGGAAACCGTGATTTTCTTATATACCTCAGCGCTGAAGGAAGTGGGTACAAAGCTTGAAATATTAAATGATGAATTTTGCCACATACATAGATATAATCCCATTGAATATATTAAATCCAGAATCAAGACGCCGGAAAGTATTGTCAAGAAGCTTAAGCGCAACGGCTATGAGAGTACCATTGACAATATGGTGAAGCATGTCAATGACATTGCCGGGATCCGTGTGGTCTGCTCCTTTACCTCGGATATCTACCGCCTGGCGGAAATGATTGGCAAGCAGAACAACCTGACGGTGGTTTCGGTCAAGGATTATATCAAAAATCCCAAGGATAGTGGCTATAAGAGTTACCATATGCAGGTAACCGTCCCTATCTTCCTGTCAGACGGTGTGCAGGATACCAAAGTGGAGATACAGATCCGTACGATTGCGATGGATTTCTGGGCGAGCCTGGAACATAAGATTTATTACAAATTTGAGGGGAATGCGCCGGAGTATATCAGCCGGGATCTGCGTGAGTGCGCGGAAATCGTCTCCAAGCTGGACGCCAAGATGCTGTCTTTGAACGAGGCCATCCTTCGGGCACGCGAGGAAGAAGAGACGAAGAATGCTGCGGGGGTGTTTGGGTAGGAGGAGCTAAGATGCCGAGAAGTAAAGAAATTTTAAATCTTGCGGTTTCTATTGGGGAAGTGATGCTGGAAAGCGGCGGTGAGATTTACCGTGTGCAGGAGACGGTAGGCCATGTGCTGGAGGCGTATGGCATCGGGGACTACCATGTCTTTGTGATTACCAATGGCATTTTTGCCACTGTGCATGAGCAGCGGGAGGATGCTGGCAGCATGGTGCGTTATGTGCCGATTGGCGAGGTAAACCTACAGAGGGTGGCTGCCGCGAACCAGCTGTCCCGGGAAATTTCCGCAGGGGAATGCAAAATAGAAGAAGCCTATGAGAAGCTTTTGGCATGCCGCAAGGATAAGGGGCTGCCCAAATGGCTGCTGATCCTTTCCGGGGGCGTAGGCTGTGCCGGCTTTGGCTATCTGATGGGAGCGCGTCCCTATGATAGCTTCTTTTCTTTTTTTCTGGGTATGTTCCTGGAAGCTTTCCTGATCCTGGCTGCGCACTATAAGACATCCAAATTTATCACGAATATTTTAGGGAGCGCCCTGATAACGGCTGGGAGCCTTATCTTCTACGCGGCGGGCGCCGGCATTCTCTATGACCGTGTGATCATCGGCGGGATTATGCCGCTCCTGCCAGGGGTGTCCCTTACAACTGCCATCCGGGATCTGTTCGGCGGCGATTACCTGTCTGGCGGCATCCGCCTGACAGACGCCCTGCTGACCAGCATGTGCATCGCAATCGGCGTCGGCGCTGCCGTAAAGGCTTTCCAGATGCTGGGAGGGGGTGTTTTGCCCTTATGATTTCCCAAGTCATCATGTGCATGCTGGCCACAGTGGCGTTTGCTATTTTATTCCATGTCCCGAGAACAGAGTATTTCTTCTGTGCCGTTAATGGCGCAGTGGGCTGGATCACGTATGCCTCCTGGAATATGCACGGCGCAGGCCCGGTTGCTGCGTCTCTGTGGGCAGCCCTTGCCCTGACCTTGCTGGCGCGTGCCTTCTCTGCCATCCGCAGGATGCCCAGCACCGTATTTTTGATTACTGGCATTTTTTCCCTGGTGCCGGGCTCGGGGTTATACTATACGTCATATTTCCTTATCGTGGGCGATTTGGCACGGTTTATGGAAAAAGGGACGGAAACCCTCAAGATTGCGGGAGCCATTGTGCTGGGGATGATTTTTGGGCTGGTGCTTCCCCAAGGCTGGTTCAACCAGTTAGGGAAGCTGCTGCATCCTCCGGATCATTAAGTAGATAGATTTATGCTGCGGTAAAATGGGCGCTGGTTTGGAGAAGTTCTCTCCTGTGCAGGAGAGAGGCAGGCGGCCGCCGTAGCATTTATTTCTCGCATTTCCAGAAATAAGCACTATAAGCAGGCAATTCACTTCCTCCGCCAAAATCATGCGTTTCCCCGGTGATTATGTCCTCTGCCATGCCGCAGCCGGCGTCAAAATGTGCGGTATAGGCTTCGCTGTCCGCATTGATGGCCACCAGCACCCTTTCGTTTTCGCTCTTGCGCTCAAAGATGCACTGCTTGTTTGTCAGCACAACGGAGCGGAAGCTGCCGTAATTCAGGGCTTCAGAGCCTTTCTTGGCTTCCGCCAGCTGTGAGATCCAGGCAGTCAGCGCATTCCATTCCGGCTCATCAAAGCTGGGCCGCAGGGAAGGATCCCCATTTGCCTTGTCCCCGGCGGCGCCCCATTCGCTTCCGTAGTATACGCAGGGAATCCCTGGCATCCCAAAGCACAGTGCATAAATCAGCGGCAAATGCTTCGGCTCCTGCAGGATCGTGGCAATCCTGGAAACGTCATGGTTGTCCACAAAGCTTAAGAGGTGTTTCCCACGGTAAAGGGTCCAGTTCTCCGGGCCGAACTGCCGTAGCAGGGAATGGATGATTTCAAACATATTCATGGAGTTAAAGCTGGAATGCAGCCCCTTATAGCACTCGTAATTGGTGGCTGAGTGGAGCATGGCGTCGTTCATCAGCTGGTTGTAGTCCCCATGCAGCATCTCCCCAACCAGGAAGAAATCCTCCTTGAGCCCTTCGCAGTGGCTGCGCAGCCTGCGTACGAAGTCATGGTCGAGGCAATAGGCCACATCCAGGCGCAGCCCGTCAATATCCCATTCCTTCACCCAGCAGCTGACGCTGTCCAGAAGGTACTGGATGACCTCCTCATTCCGCAGGTTCAGCTTTACCAAATCATAGTTGCCTTCCCATCCTTCGTACCACAGACCGTCATTGTAATTGGAATTCCCGCCAAAATTAATATGGAACCAGTCCTTATAACGGGAACCTTCCCTATTCTTTAGCACATCCTGGAACGCGAAGAACCCCCTCCCAGCATGGTTGAACACGCCGTCCAGTACCACGCGGATGCCTGCGTCATGGAGGGCGTCGCAGACCTCCTTAAAATCTTCATTCGTCCCCAGGCGCACATCTACCTTCCGGTAGTCCCTGGCATTGTACCCATGGGTATCAGACTCAAAAAGGGGTGAAAAATAAATCGCGTTAACTCCCAATTTCTCCAGATGGGGAATCCACTCCTTTACTTTCTGTATGCGGTTCTTGGCCACGCCGTCATTTTCAAAAGGCGCCCCGCAGAACCCCAGCGGATAGATCTGATAGAATACACTTTCATAAGCCCACATAAAACAGCAGCTCCTTTCTATAAAAAATCATTAATAGTCATTATCTCGTCACAATTCAGAAGATTTTAATATGTAAGAATGAAACAAGATATTTTTATTATAATCATTCTTGGCACGGATAGCAATGAAAATAATGAAAATTCTGTTGGCATAAAATATCTGTTACTATTTAACCGCCGGAGTAATATTCATGGGGTGAGGAAAATGGCTGCACGGACGATGGTTCGTCAAGTCTGCACAGACACAGTATCCCCAGGTAAAGTTACACTATCAATTAAAAGTAAAGATATTGTATTTTTTTTACTAAAAGTATATAATAAGGGCATAGAGATTGATGCACAGAATGGAGAAGAGGGATGAAAGACAAGATGGTTTCACAGAAGAGGAAAGGCTGCCTGATTGCCCTGGAGGGGATTGACGGGAGCGGTAAGAGTACGCAGGCTCGGATGCTGGCGGAGCGGATGCGCCAAGAAGGGATTGCCTGCTATGCCACGATGGAGCCGACTGATTCCCCGATTGGCGCCCTGATCCGCCAGATTCTGACAGGCCGGGTGAAGACCGATAACCGTGTCATTGCCCCCCTGTTCGTGGCAGACCGTCTGGATCACTTGCTGAATGAGGTAAATGGGATTCTGCCTAAGATAGAAGAAGGCATCCATGTCATTACGGATCGGTATTATTTTTCTTCCTATGCCTATCAGGGCGTGGATTTGCCGATGGACTGGGTCATCCGGGCCAATGAGCCCAACAGCGCGATCCTGCGGCCGGCCGTCACCATATTTCTGGATCTTACGCCAGAGCTGGCGTTGGAGCGGATCGCACGCAACCGGTTCCAAATGGAATTGTTTGAAGAGAAAGCGAGGCTGGTTCAGGTACGGGAGAAATATATGGAAGCCTTTGAGGCGTTAAAAGGTGTGGAACGGGTGGCAGTTGTGGATGCAGGCAGGAGCCTTGGGGAAATTGCGGACGAGGTTTGGGAAGTAGTAAAGGAATACATAAAAATGAGTGATAGCGGAGAAGAGATATGGCAACGTTAAAAGAATTATCAAAAATCACGGGTTATTCCATCGCAACCATATCCAGGGTGCTGAATGAGGATGAGACGTTAAATGTAACGGAGAATACCAGGAAAATGATTTTGGAGGCGGCAGGGAGGATTGATTATTCCAGCAAGCATAACGCATCAAAGAAGGGCAAGGAGGAGCGCCTGAAAATAGGGATTGTAGAAATAGGGGATGCGCGCAAGATTGGCAAGGATCCATATTATCTGTATCTGAAGGGGAGCATGGAGAGCTGCTGCTTTGAGAATGGGATAGAGACGGTGATGATGCAGTATGACGCAGAGAATAGATGCTATCGGAGCGCCAGTTCCCAGGAGGTAAATGGGATCCTGGCGATTGGGCAGTTCCAGAAGGAGCAGATTGAAGCCATGAAAAAATGCACTGCACGGATTATTTTCCTGGACTCTGCCCCCTATCCGGAAGAATTTTGCTCTGTCCTTCCGAATTATGAGGTAGGGATCCGCCAGGGGATGGATTACCTGATTGGGCAGGGGCATAGGAAGATTGCTTTTGTCGGCCCGGTGTATGCGGCTGATTCCACGGGGATCCGACAGTTAGAGCAGCGGCGCAAGTATTTTAAGGATTATCTGGAGAGCCATGCGCAGGAGGGGATCGAGGGTATCCTGCTGGATATGGATTGGCAGGAAGAGGATGTGGCAGAAGAGATTATCTTGTATTTTAAGGGGATGGGTGATGCGGAAGAAAAGCCGACGGCTTTCTTTTCCTATAATGAGACTACGGCGATGGGAGTGCTCCGCGGCCTGCAGATCCTGGGCTGCCAGGTGCCGGAGGATTACAGCATATTGAGCTATAACGATACCCTGCTGGCCACCTTGACCCAGCCGCAGCTTTCCGGCATCCGAATTAATATAGAAGAAATGGTACAGAATGTTATCTTTCTGTTGGAGCGGATGGTGCGGGAGCCGAAGTCCATCCCACTGAGCATTTCTGTGCCGTCCACCCTGGTCATCCGTGAGAGTGTAAGGCACAATTTGAAATTCAGGGATTGACAGAAGCAGAAGATTATGAGATAGTAAGCAAAAAGGTATACTGTGGGATTTTTGGTTTTAATAAATACAGAAAGCAGGAAGGTTATGTCAACAATAGAGAAAATCAGTGAATGGAAGCAGAAGCGGGACGCCATTATTCTGGCTCATTACTATGTGGATGACAAAGTGCAGGCTGTTGCAGATTATGTAGGGGATTCATTCTACCTTAGTAAAATTGCGGCGAAGGCAAAGGCGCAGGTAATCCTGTTCTGCGGGGTGTCCTTTATGGGGGAGAGCGCGAAGATCCTCAGCCCAGAGAAAACGGTGCTGATGCCGGATAGGCTGGCGGACTGCCCGATGGCGCACATGGCAGATATTGGGAAAATCCGGGAAATGCGGGACAAGTATGAGGATCTGGCAGTGGTCTGCTATATCAATTCCACTGCTTTGCTCAAGACCTATTCCGATGTGTGCGTGACCTCATCCAATGCGCTTAAGATTGTGAAGGCATTGCCGAACCAGCATATTTTCTTTATCCCAGATGAGAACTTGGGGCGTTATGTGGCTTCGCAGGTTCCGGAAAAGCATTTTATCTTCAATGAGGGATTCTGCCATGTACATAAGGGGATTTTGGCTGAAAATGTGAAGAAGACGAAAGAGGCCCATCCGGATGCGCAGATTTTAGTACATCCGGAGTGTACGTCAGATGTGGTTTCCTTAGCAGACTATGTGGGGAGTACGTCAGGCATTATTGCATTTGCCACAGAGAGCGGGGCGGAGGAATTTATCATTGGCACGGAAATGGGCGTGCTGTATGAGCTTAGGCAAAAGAACCCTGGCAAACGTTTTTATTCTGTGGGGCATAGCCAGTACTGCCCGGATATGAGGCGTATCACCTTGGAGAAGGTAGCAGATGCCTTAGAACAGATGTCTGGCAGGGTGGAGCTGGATGAGGATATAAGGCGCAAGGCCATGAAGCCTTTGGAGCGGATGCTGGAATTAGGGTAAGGGAGTATCACTGTGTAACTGTTGCTATTCCTATGGGTATTTCTGTCTGTTCGCGGACTCCCAGGCTGTGAATAGTTACAATTGATTTTATGGCAAGGATATGGTATGATAGGTGAGAACAGTATCATTGCAAAGGAGAAATTATGGAACGGAATACGTTATTAATTGTAGACGATGTTGAAATGAACCGTGAAATGCTGAAATATATCTTTGAAGATAGATTTGAGATTCTGGAAGCAGGCGACGGGGATACGACATTGCAGCTGATGGAAGAGCATGGAGATCGCATTGCCCTTCTGTTTTTAGACATCATTATGCCGGGCAAATCCGGATTGGATGTGCTGGAATATATGGTAGAACATAAATATATTGAGTATATCCCAGTCATCATTATCACAGGGGAAGAGTCTACAGATACGGCCGTAAAGGCATATGAATATGGCGCATCCGATATTGTGTATAAGCCTTTTGTGCCGCAGGTAATTATTCAGCGTACATTGAATCTGATTGAGCTGTTTTCGAATCGGATTGACATAGAGAATAAGCTGGAGGAGCGTACTAAGCAGCTGAAGGAGAGCCAGGAGAAGCTAAAGAAACAGAATGACTTCCTTATCAATGCTTTGAGTTCTGTGGTGGAGTTCCGGAGTTTAGAATCTGGGGAGCATATCCAGAGGGTGAAGTTCTATACGCGCATGCTGCTGAAGTATGTGGTGAAGTCTTACCCAGAATACCGCCTGTCCAAAGAGGCGGTGGATTTAATTGTAAGCGCGTCTGCGCTTCATGACTTAGGAAAGATTGCGATTCCCGACAATATCCTGCTCAAGCCGGGGAAACTGACCAAGGAAGAGTTCGATGAGATGAAGAAGCATACGATTTATGGGTGTGAGCTTCTGGAGAATTTCAAGCAGGATGAAGACGACTTCTACCAGTATTGTTATGAAATATGCAGATACCACCATGAACGTTATGATGGGAGAGGGTATCCGGATGGGCTTAAGGGAGAGGATATTCCAATTTGGGCTCAGGTCGTGGCGATTGCGGATGTGTATGACGCATTGGTGAGCAAGCGGGTGTACAAGGCGGCATATGCGCTGGACGAGGCGGCGCAGATGATCCTCAACGGAGAATGCGGCGTGTTTTCGCCGGTTATCCTGGATTGCTTCCAGCAGGCCAAGGATGAGTTTTTCAAGGCCACAAAGGGGGAATTGTCCTTTGCGGACATTAAGTAGCCAGGGCATAACTTACAGAGTAAGGGATAGATACATCAAAGAAGCGATGATTAGAACAACAGTTACGGGGATTCCCAGAAATGGGATTCCCTTTTTCTTTTCGCTTGCCAAACGCTTGAATATATCATATAATAAGAAAAGTTGGATCGCCGGATATATTTAGGAAGGGGAAAGGCAATGGAACGATTAGGAAGATTATTGGAAGGGCTGGAGTATACATTGGTGCAGGGACAGGCAGAGACAGAGATTACAGGCCTGGTATATGATTCGCGCAAGGCAACGGAAGGCTGCCTGTTTGTCTGCATCAAGGGCGCGGTGGCGGATGGCCATGATTTTATTGACGAGGTGGCGCAAAAGGGCGCCGCAGCCATTATGGTACAGGAGGAGGCGGACGCCCCGGAAGGGGTGGCGCTCGTTCGGGTATCAGATACCCGCTATGGGCTGGCCTTGGCCTCCGCGGCGTGGTTTGGCCACCCAGCCAGGGAACTCAAGGTCATTGGCGTGACGGGGACAAAAGGGAAGACCACTACCACCTATATGGTGAAGTCCATCTTGGAGCATGCAGGCTATCGGGTTGGGCTGATTGGCACCATTGAGGCGATTATCGGCGATCAGGTGATACCGGCGGATAGGACGACGCCGGAGTCTTATATTCTGCAGGAGTATTTCCGCCGGATGGCGGACAGCGGGTGCCAGTGCGTGGTGATGGAGGTTTCCTCCCAGGGGCTGATGCTGCACCGTACGGCGGGCATCTTATTTGACATAGGGATTTTTACAAATCTTGAACCAGATCATATCGGCCCGAATGAGCATAGTTCCTTTGAGGAATATATGGCCTGCAAAGGGATGCTTTTCCGGCAGTGCCGGATTGGGATTGTCAATCGGGACGACAAGCATTGGCAGCAGGTGACGGCAGGGCATACATGTTCCTTGGAGACATTTGGTTTTTCGGAGGAGGCAGATTTGCGGGCAGTGGATGCTAAGCTGGTTCAGAGGCCGGGATACCTTGGTATTTCTTACCATGCCAGGGGGCTGGTGGATCTGGAGGTGGAGGTGGACGTGCCAGGGAAGTTCAGTATTTACAATTCCCTGACGGCAATTGCCATCTGCCGCCATTTCCAGGTGGCGCCAGGGGACATCCAGGAGGCCTTGCAGGCTGCCAGGGTGAAGGGCAGGATAGAGATGGTGAAGGTGTCCGATGATTTTACGCTGATGATTGACTATGCACACAATGCCATGAGTTTAGAGAGCCTGCTGGTTACGCTCAGGGAGTACGAGCCTGCCCGCCTGGTATGCCTGTTTGGCTGCGGAGGGAACCGCGCGAGACAGCGGCGGTATGAGATGGGCGAGGTATCCGGGCGGCTGGCGGATCTGTCGATTATCACTTCGGATAACCCACGTTTTGAGGAACCGCAGGCAATCATAGACGATATTAAGGTGGGAATGGCGAAGACGGACGGGAAATATGTGGAGATCATTGACCGTAAAGAGGCGATAAAGTATGCCATTTCCCATGGGCAGCCAGGGGATGTGATTGTGCTTGCCGGGAAGGGACACGAGGATTATCAGGAGATCAAGGGCAAGAAATATCCCATGGATGAACGGGCGCTGATCCAGGAGGTCCTTAAGGAATTGGCGCAGGAAAACTAGGGGGTGCGCAATGCCGGAATATGCAAATATTGTCATTGACATTTCTCATGAGAAATTGGATAAAATATTTCAATATCGGATACCGGAAGCCTTGCGCACGGATCTTGCCGTGGGGATGCGGGTGTCCGTCCCATTTGGGGCTGGGAACCGGGTCACGGCAGGCTATGTGGTAGGGCTGACGGAGGAAGCCTCCTATGATCCGGAGAAGATAAAGGAAATAAAAGGCCTGGTGCCAGGGAGCATCCCGATTGAGTCACAGCTGATCGCGCTGGCGGATTGGATGCGGGAGAACTATGGCGGGACAATGAACCATGCCCTCAAGACTGTGCTTCCGATTAAGCAGAAGGCGGCGGAGAAGAAGCAGCGTTTTGTGTCGCTGGCGGTGAGCCGCGAAGAGGCCAAAGAGCAGCTTGCCTTGTTTGAAAAGAAGCATTATACGGCGCGTGCGAGGCTGATGTCTGCCTTGCTGGAGCAGAGTCCGATTCCCTATGAAACAGTGGTGGTGAAATGGAATATTTCCTTTGCCGTCATCCGTTCGATGAAGAAGATGGGAATGGTAAATGTAGAGGAAAGGCGTCTGTTCCGCAGCCCCTTTGGGGAAATCCCTCAGGAAGGGCAGAGGCTTGCGCTCAATGAGGATCAGCGGCAAGTGGTGGCGAGGATCTGGCAGGAGTGGCAGCAGGGTTGCCGCCGCACGTATTTAATCCATGGCGTGACGGGAAGCGGGAAAACGGCAGTGTACATTGAACTGATTGAACGGGTGGTGCAGGCGGGGCGGCAGGCCATTGTACTGATCCCTGAGATTGCCCTCACTTATCAGACTGTGGCGCGGTTTTACCAGCGTTTTGGGGAACGGGTGTCTATCCTCAATTCCAAAATGTCCGCTGGGGAGCGCTCCGACCAGTTTGAGCGTGCCAGCCAGGGGGAAGTGGATGTGATGATAGGCCCGCGTTCGGCGCTGTTTACACCCTTTTCCGATCTGGGCATGATTATTATTGATGAGGAACATGAATCCAGTTATAAGAGCGAGACGCTGCCACGCTACCATGCCAGGGAGACGGCCATTGCCCGCGCCGGGATGGCCGGGGCGAGCGTGGTGCTGGGTTCCGCTACCCCCTCCGTGGATAGTTATTACAAGGCGAGGAAGGGGGAGTATGTGCTGTTGGAGCTGGAGAAGCGGATTGATGAGAAGCCGCTGCCAGCCTGCCATATGGTGGATTTGCGGGAAGAACTCAGGAGGGGCAACCGTTCCATTTTAAGTGAGAAGCTGCAGGCTTTGATGGAACAGAGGCTTTCGGACGGCCAGCAGGTGATGCTGTTTCTGAACCGACGGGGTCTGGCTGGCGTTATCACCTGCCGTTCTTGCGGCTATGTGCCCAAATGCCCCCACTGCGATGTGTCCCTGAGCCAGCATAACAACGGCAAGGCAGTCTGCCACTACTGCGGCTATGAGGAGCCGGTGCCAGAGACATGCCCCCAATGCGGTTCCACTTATATCAGCGGATTTAAGGCAGGGACGCAGAAGATTGAGGAGATTGTGAGAGCCAGGTTTCCCAAGGCCAGGGTGCTGCGGATGGATTATGATACGACCCGCAGGAAGGATGGCTATGAGAAAATCCTCTCCGCTTTTTCCAACCAGGAGGCGGATATTTTAATCGGCACACAGATGATTGTTAAGGGGCACGATTTTCCGAATGTGACGCTGGTGGGCGTGTTGGCTGCCGATCTGTCCTTGCATGTGGGCGATTACCGAGCAGCAGAGCGGACCTTCCAGCTGATTACACAGGCGGCGGGCCGAGCTGGCCGGGGAAGGCTGCCAGGGGAAGTGGTCATACAGACATATACCCCGGATCATTACTGCATGAGGCTTTCACAGAGCCAGGACTATAAGAGGTTTTATGAGGCGGAGGCTGCTTACCGTGCATTGCTGCACTATCCGCCCTGCGGCCATATGATGGTGATGCTGGTGGCTTCCGGGGATGAAATGACCGCCACGCTGCTGATGGAGCTTTTGGCCGGCAAAATCCGCAAGGCGCAGGAAGGCGGCAAGCTGCAGGGTCTGTCAATTATTGGCCCCGCCAGCCCGCCGGTGGCAAAAATGAAGGATATTTACCGTAGAGTCATGTATTTCAAGCATGGGGATTATCAGGAGCTTGTAAATATCAAAGATGTGCTGGAGCAGTTTGTGGCTCGCCATCATGAGTTCGCGGCTGCAACGATACAGTTTGACTTTGATCCCATGGGAGGCTTCTGAATGAAACCGTTACAGATGGAGAAGAATAGGAGGATAGGAAGATGGCGTTAAGGAAAATCCGTCAGCTGGGGGATGAGGTGCTGAGCAAGAAGTGCCGGGAAGTAAGAGAGATGACGCCCAGGATTCGGGAATTGATCGAAGATATGAAGGAAACGATGTATGAAGCGAACGGCGTGGGCCTTGCCGCCCCCCAGGTAGGGGTTTTGCGGAGGGTGGTCGTTATTGATGTGGGAGAAGGGCCGATTGTGCTGATAAATCCGCGTATTCTGGAGCAGAGCGGGGAGCGGACAGAAGATGAGGGCTGCCTGAGCCTTCCAGGAAAGGCAGGGCAGGTGACAAGGCCTGCTTATGTGAAGGTAGAGGCCTGCAATGAGAACATGGAAAAGGTAATCCTAGAGGGGGAGGAACTGCTAGCCAGAGCCTTCTGCCATGAGATTGACCATCTTGACGGCCATATGTATGTGGAAAAGGTAGAGGGGGGGCTGCATGATGTGGTGTATGAGGAGGAAGAAGAGGCGTAAAGGAGTGTGGAAGGATGAAAATAATCTTTATGGGAACGCCGGATTTTTCCGTAGGTACCCTGGAAAAGCTAATAGAAGCAGGCCATGAAATTGTATTGGTGGTCACGCAGCCCGATAAGCCGAAAGGAAGGAGCAAGGCGCTGCAGTTTTCGCCGGTGAAGGAGGCGGCATTGGCGCATGGGCTCAAGGTGTACCAGCCGAGGAGGATACGGGAACCGCAGTGTGTGGAATACTTAAGGGAATATAGGGCGGATATTGCGGTAGTCGTGGCTTTTGGGCAGATCCTTCCCAAGGAGATTCTGGAAATGCCCAAGTTTGGGTGCGTGAACGTCCATGCTTCCCTGCTGCCAAAATACCGTGGGGCTTCTCCCATCCAGTGGGCAGTCATCCAGGGGGAAGAAGTTACGGGAGTGACAACGATGCGGATGGATGAAGGGGTTGATACTGGGGATATTATCCTCCAGCAGGAGGTACGGCTTCGGGAGGGTGAGACAGGCGGGAGCCTCTTTGGTCGTCTGTCCGAAGCAGGCGCGGAACTCTGTGTAAAGACCTTGGAAGCCATTGGCCAGGGGACTGCCGTCTTTACGCCGCAGGATCATCAGAAGGCGACCCATACAAAGATGATACAGAAGCAGATGGGGAACCTTGACTGGAGCCGGCCGGCTAGGGAATTGGAATGCCTGATCCGTGGCCTAAACCCGTGGCCCAGCGCCTATACCTCCCTGCAAGGCAAGACGCTTAAAATATGGAAGGCTTCCGTGGAAGAGGGAGCTTTGGGCATACAGCCTCCGGGGACAATCATGGAAGTTGGCAAGGTCGCCTGGAAGGTGCAGACAGGGCAGGGGCTGCTGGTGCTGGAGGAAGTCCAATTGGAAGGGAAGAAGCGGATGGCAGCCGCTGATTTCCTGCGGGGGTTCCCGCTGGAGGCCGGACAGAAATTTGATAGATGAAGGAGTGACAGATATGCCATATTATGGATTTTATTTTGACCCTACGTATCTTTTGGTGGTGATTGGAGCAGTAATATGCCTGCTGGCGTCCGCAAGGGTGAAAACCACATTTCACAAATACGACAGAGTGCGCAGTATGTCGGGCATGACAGGCGCACAGGCTGCGGAGAGGATCTTGCATGCCGCTGGCATTTATGATGTTTCTATCCAGCATGTATCCGGGAACCTGACTGATCATTACGATCCCAGGCATAAGGTGCTGCGCCTTTCTGACAGTACCTATGGCTCTGCCTCTGTTGCGGCAGTCGGGGTGGCGGCCCATGAATGCGGCCATGCGATCCAGCACCAGCATTCTTATCTGCCATTGATGATCCGCGGGGCGATTGTCCCAGTGGCGAATATCGGCTCTTTTGCCGCGTGGCCGCTGATTGTCATTGGCCTGTTCTTTACGAGCAGTACCGGCAGCTTTTTGATTAATATCGGCATTCTCTGTTTTTCCTTTGCCGTGCTGTTCCAGCTTGTTACCCTGCCGGTGGAATTTAATGCTTCGAACCGTGCTGTCCGTATTCTGGGAAGCACAGGCATCCTGGGGCAAGAAGAGCTGAAGGGGACGAGGAAGGTTCTGGGCGCTGCTGCATTGACGTACGTGGCGGGTGCTGCGGCATCAATTTTGCAGTTGCTGCGCCTTTTGATTCTTTTTGGCGGCAGGAGTGACGATTAAAGGAGGAGCCCGTTGTATGGATGCGAACAACATAACTCCTAGGGAAATTATCCTGGGAATCTTGCTGGAAATAACAGAAAATGGGGCTTACAGCCACCTTGCCATACGCAGCGCCCTGGACAAATACCAGTACTTGGGAAAACAGGACCGCAGCTTTATTACCCGTATTTGTGAAGGGACGCTGGAGCGTATGATAACGATAGATTATATCATTGGCCAATTTTCTACGGTCAAGGTAAGCAAAATGAAGCCTGTCCTGCGTGGGATCCTCCGTTTCAGCGTCTATGAGCTGAAGTATATGGATTCCATCCCTCCGTCTGCCACCTGCAATGAGGCTGTGAAGCTGGCGCAGAAAAAGGGCTTCCGTTCCCTGAAAGGCTTTGTCAACGCCGTCCTGCGCAATATTGCCCGTAATTTGGATGCCCTTTCCTTCCCGGATCCTCACTCCTCTCCCTTAGACAGCCTTTCCATAACATATTCCATGCCTCTATGGATTCTGGAATTATGGAAAGGGTCATACTCTCTTCTACAGATAGAAGAATTTCTGAAAGCCTTCCTGTCCCCTTCTCCAACTACAATCCGCATCAATCCGCTTAAGACGTCAAAAGAAGATTTAATATCTGAATTAAAAGCTGATGGAATCAAGGTTTCTGATGAAACAGGGATTCCAAATGCTCTTTTTATCAGCAATTATGACTATTTGGGGAAAATCCCTGCGTTCCAGTCAGGCAAATTTTATGTACAGGATTTAAGCTCTATGCAGGTATCGCTGTGGGCAGCGCCGAAAAAAGGGGATTACGTGATTGATGTCTGTGCCGCCCCTGGAGGCAAGAGCATCCATATGGCAGAGCTTATGGAAGGAAGCGGCATAGTGGAGGCCAGGGATATCTCTCCTTACAAGGTATCTTTCATCAAGGAGAATATCGAACGCTGCCAGCTTCCCAATATTCGTCCTATGGTAGCAGATGCAAGGATTTTGGAACAGGAAAAAATACGGCAGGCAGATATTGTGATTGCTGACCTTCCATGTTCTGGGCTGGGGGCTTTGGGGAAGCGGTCCGATATGAAGTATAAGCTGACTCCGCAGATGTGCCAGGATTTGGTTCTCCTTCAGAGAGAAATCCTACATACGGTGCAGCAGTATGTCAAGCCTGGGGGCGTTCTTATGTACAGTACCTGTACGATAAATCCTGCCGAAAATGAGGAAAATGTGTCATGGTTCCTGGAAAGCCATCCACATTTTACCCTGGAGCGCCAGCAGCAGATACTTCCTGAAGAAAAATTAAATGACGGTTTTTTCCTGGCGAAGCTCCTGTGCCAGGCTACGGGGAAGAATATGCCAAACAGATAGAAGAACATCTTGTAAAGAATAGAGGAATCTATGGAAAGAAAAGATATTAAATCCTTATATAATAAAGAGTTGGAGGAATTTCTGGTGTCCCTGGGTGAAAAGCCCTTCCGTGCAAGGCAGATATATGCCTGGCTTCATGTAAAGCATGCGGTGTCTTTTGAAGAGATGACAGACCTATCCAAACAGTTAAAAGAAAAATTAACAAATGCCTGCCGCATTACGGTGTTGAAACAAGAGAGGATGCAGCGTTCAAAGATAGACGGCACCAGGAAATATCTGTTCGCCCTGGAGGATGGCAATATGGTGGAAAGCGTCTGGATGCGCTACCGCCATGGGAACAGCGTCTGCGTTTCTTCCCAGGCTGGCTGCCGTATGGGCTGCCGCTTCTGCGCATCGGCTCTCGGCGGACTGGTGCGGAACCTGACGGCGGGGGAGATGTTGGAACAGGTTTACCGTATCCAGGAAGACACAGGCGAGCGGGTGTCCCATGTCGTGGTGATGGGGACAGGGGAGCCTTTGGACAATTACGATAATTTCCTGCGTTTCGTGCGCCTTTTATCGGATGAAAAAGGCATGAATATCAGCCAGCGGAATATCACGGCCTCTACCTGTGGGATTGTGCCAGGGATACGCAGGCTGGCGGAGGAAGGCCTGCAGATTACTCTGGCGCTGTCCCTCCATGCCCCTGCCCAGGAGAAGCGTCTTTCCCTAATGCCAGTGGCCGGGAAATATGGGCTCCAGGAAGTGATAGAGGCCTGCAGGGATTATTTTGCCAGCACCGGCCGCAGGATTACGTTTGAATACAGCCTGATGGGTGGAATTAATGACAGCAGGGAGGATGCAAGGCAGCTGGCCAGGCTGATCCAGGGCATGAACTGCCATGTGAATTTAATCCCCGTGAACCCGGTAGATGAGCGGGATTATGCCCAGCCATCGCCCCAGCAGGTGTCTAATTTCAAAAATAACCTTGAAAAATATGGAATAAATGTTACTATAAGAAGGGAAATGGGCAGAGATATCGATGGGGCCTGTGGACAGTTGCGGAAGCGATATCTAGATAGGGAGGCGGGAATTTTATGAGGGCATTATCTAAAACAGATACAGGAAGGCGGCGGCGGATGAACCAGGATTATGTGTTCCTGTCTGAGACGCCGGTAGGCGCGTTGCCCAACCTGCTGATTTTAGCGGATGGCATGGGCGGCCATAATGCGGGAGACTATGCTTCCAGATATACGGTGGAAACGATTGTAGATTCCGTGAAGGATAGCAGGGAATACGCACCCATTGCCATTATCAAAAAAGCCATCCAGAGCGCTAACCAGGCTGTGCTGGCCAAGGCGCAGATGGATATAGACTTCGAAGGCATGGGAACCACGGTGGTGGTAGCCACGGTATTTGGGAATGAGCTGTGCGTGGCAAATGTAGGCGATAGCCGCCTGTATCTGGCAAATGACAGCTTAGAGCAGATTACGAAGGATCATTCTTATGTCCAGGAAATGGTGCGCAGGGGAGAGATTTCCCCGGAAGCCGCCAGGGTGCATCCGGATCGGAACATTATTACACGGGCAATTGGCGGAGGAAAAGGAGTTGCGATTGATTTTTTTGAGGTGGAACTGCGGGAAGGCGACCAGATTCTAATGTGTTCCGATGGGCTGACTGATATGCTGGAGGATTGGGAGATTTTTGGGATTATAAAGAGGCATCGGGATTTGCCATCCGTCTTGGAAGAATTGGTGGATCAGGCGAACCAGCAAGGCGGCAATGACAATATCACTGTGATTATGACGGAGGCATTTGGAAATGAGGTGAAAAAATGCTAAGAGAAGGAACGTATATTGCAAGCAGATATGAGGTTGTCGGCAAGGCGGGAAGCGGCGGAATGGCTGATGTCTACAAGGCCAAGGATCATATCCTGGGGCGCTTTGTGGGCATTAAGGTGCTGAAGCAGGAATTTTCGGAAGATGTGAATTTTGTCACCAAATTCCGGACAGAGGCGCAGTCGGCCGCAGGCCTGGAGCATCCGAATATTGTGAATATCTATGATGTGGGAAGCGAGAATTCCATGCATTATATTGTCATGGAGTATGTGGAGGGCATCACCCTTAAGACCTACATCGAGAAAAAGGGGCGGCTTTCTTTTAAGGAAGCGGTCAGCATTGCCATCCAGGTCGGGCGGGGGATTGAGGCCGCCCATAACAAGCACATTATCCACAGGGACATTAAGCCGCAGAATATCATTATTTCTACCGAAGGCAAGGTAAAGGTTACAGATTTTGGCATAGCCAGGGTAACGACGGCCAATACCATCAATGCAGATGTGATGGGCTCTGTTCACTATTCTTCCCCAGAGCAGGCCAGGAACGGGTTTGTGGATGGGAAGAGCGATATTTATTCCCTGGGGATTGTGATGTATGAGATGGTGACCGGGCGGGTGCCATTTGATGGGGAATCTACGGTGGCTATTGCCATCCAGCATCTGCAGGAAGAAATGACGCCGCCCAGCGTTTATGCCCCCGATCTTCCCATTAGCATAGAGAAAATCATTCTCAAGTGTACCCAAAAGAGCCCAGATCGCCGTTATGACAATATCAGCGATCTGCTGCTGGACCTGAAACGTGCGCTGATTAATCCGGATGAGGACTTTGTGGTAACGGCGCCCATCGGGCAGCAGGATAAAACCAAAGTAGTGAGGCCGGACGAGGTGGAGAGCATCAAGAAGCAGAGCCGTAATATCCACTATAAAGAAGAAAGGGAAGAGCTGGAGGATGACGCCGACGAGGATGAGGATGACGAGGATGACGGTTTTTTAAATCCCAAAATGGAAAAAGCGGTTACCATTATGGGCATTGTGGCGGCGGTCATTATTGTGATTATTATAGTGTACATTGGCGGCAGTTTCCTTGGTTTGTTCCGTTTTGGCGGCGGAAGCGATGAGGACGGGCCGGAGGGCGAGCCGATCCAGACGGTACAGGATGATAATGAGGACGATGAGGCGGAGAAGGTGGAGATGATTGACCTTAAGAACATGACCTTTGAAGAGGCCCAAAATGCCCTCAATACCATTCACCTGGGCATTCAGAGGGGCGGCGAGGAGTCGTCGGATACCTATGCAGAAGGGCGCATTATTTCCCAAAGCGAGGAAAAGGGTGCAAAATTGGACAAGAATACAACGATCTATGTGGTGATCAGTACAGGCGTAGGCGAGGTTCCTGTACCAAACGTGGTAGGCATGGACAAGTCCACGGCGGAGACCACGCTGCGGAACCAGGGATTTTACCCAAGCTTCGATTACAGTTACAGCGAACAGGAGAATGACAAAGTAATTTCCCAAAGCCCCGTGGGGGACACGAAGGCCAAGAAGGGAGAGACGGTCACGGTGATTCTGAGCCGGGGCAAAGAGCCGATCCTTATGCCTGGCGTGCAGGGCAAGCCGGAGGCAGAGGCCAAGGCGCAGCTGGAAGCATTGCGGCTGTCTGTGACCACTACCTCCGACTACAGCGATACTGTGCCAGAGGGCTGCGTCATTTGGCAGAGCGTGGAAGAAGGCAAGCCGCTGGAGGAAAATGCCGCCGTGACGATTTGTATTAGCATGGGCAAGGAGATAACAACCCTTTATTATTCCCTGAACAATTATGAAATCCCCAAGCTGGATCAGATTCCGGAAGATGTCATCAGCGTCCAGGCGGAGATTACGCTTTTTAAGGCGGAGGGAAACGATGAAATCAACAGCTGGACGGCTACGACCTTCCCGTTTGCGGTCAGCCAGGAGAATATTGAGAACTGCGATTCCGGCTACTTTGTGATTGAATGGGAATGGAAATACGAAGATGAGGATGGGACGATTATTACCGAAGGGACAGAGACTTATATTGAATCTGTTTCCTTTACGCCCAATCAGTAGGCCGGGGAATGGATATGCAGGGAAAGATCATCAAAGGGATTGCTGGCTTTTATTATGTGCATGTGCCAGAAACAGGGATTTTTGAATGTAAGGCCAAGGGCATTTTCCGCAAAGAGAAGGTCAAGCCATTGGTCGGGGATAATGTGAGGATGGATGTCATCAGCCTGGAGGAGAAGACAGGCAATGTGACGGACATCCTCCCCAGGGAGAATGTGCTGGTGCGTCCGGCTGTGGCGAATGTTGACCAGGCGCTGGTTATTTTTGCAGTAGACCGGCCAGAGCCAAATTTTAACCTGCTGGATCGCTTTTTGGTGATGATGGAAAGCCAGCAGGTGGAGGTTGTGGTTTGTTTTAATAAGCAGGATTTGGCGGAGGAAGGGGAACTTTGCCGGCTGGCAGGGATATATCAGGCCAGCGGCTATCGGATGGTATTTGCCAGCGCAGCCAGGGAAGAGGGGATTTTGGAAATCCGCCGCATTCTGGAAGGGAGGACCACCGTAGTGGCAGGCCCGTCCGGGGTGGGGAAATCCTCCCTGATTAACCTGCTGCAGCCGCAGGCACAGATGGAAACAGGCGCCGTCAGCGAGAAGGCAGGGCGGGGGAAGCACACTACCCGCCATTCCGAGCTGATCCATATCGAAGGGCAGACTTATATTATGGATACGCCAGGCTTTAGCTCTATGTATCTGCCTAAGGTGGAGAAGGAGGCGCTGAAAGGATACTTTCGGGAGTTCGAAGAATACGGGGAAGGCTGCAGATTTTTGGGGTGCAGCCATATCCATGAGCCAGACTGCAAGGTCAAGGAAGCCCTTTGCCAAGGAAAAATCAGCAGTGTCCGTTATGAGAATTATGTGCTGCTGTATGAGGAATTAAAAAACAGCAGGAAATATTAGGAGAAGGAAAATGGTTGTTATCGACGGTTCTGAGGCCGTGAATGATAACGTAAAATGTATGCTGAAAGGCACGGATTGGAGGTTTTTATGAATTATTTAGCGCCATCAATATTAGCGGCGGACTTTACCTGTTTGGGGGAACAGGTAAAGCGCCTGGAGGAGGCCGGGGCTCACTATGTCCATATTGATGTGATGGACGGGATGTTTGTGCCCAGCATTTCTTTTGGGATGCCGGTTATTCGGACGCTCCGTCCCTGTACGGAGCTTAAATTTGACGTACATCTGATGATAGAGGAGCCATCGCGTTATCTGGAGGAGTTTGCAGCGTGTGGGGCGGATCGGATAACCGTGCATGCGGAAGCCTGCAGGCATTTGGACCGTACGCTGGATGAAATCCGCCGCCTGGGCGTGCGTGCCTCCGTGGCTCTGAACCCGGCGACAGACCTGGGCATGCTGGAATATGTGCTGCCCAAGCTGGACATGGTATTGATTATGACGGTCAACCCAGGATTAGGCGGACAGAAGTTTATCCCCTATACAAAAGATAAAATCCGCAGGCTGCGCTGCATGATCGAAGAGAAAGGGCTGCAGACAGATATTGAGGTAGACGGTGGGATTACCCTTGAAAATGTGCGGGGCGTTTTGGAGGCTGGGGCGAATGTAATCGTGGCAGGCAGCGCCGTGTTTCAAGGGGATGTTGGTAAAAATGTGAAGGCATTCCTGGAACGGATGGGGAAAAGCTATGAAGAGAAAGCAGGGAAATAAATTGCAGGCATTAATTGTTAGCGGCGGTCATTTGGAAGATTCCTTTGCAGCCGCTTATATTGGGAGACATTCCTTTGATCTGACGGTTGCCGCGGATTCTGGTTTGGGATTTTTTGCCAGGAATGGGCGCATACCAGATTATATTGTGGGAGATTTTGATTCTGCCGACCACAAAACGCTAGAATATTTTTCGGCCTCTGCTAATGGTGATACGCCTAACCTTTTTGGCAAGCCGTTAGGCGGGAAGCTGGGAGGACAGGAAGAGACAGAGAGCAGGAAGGTTCCTAAGATTCTGCGATTCTGCCCAGAAAAGGATGAGACAGATACGGAAATTGCCATCCGTACTGCCATCGGCCAGGGCTGCCATACCATCCACCTTCTGGGAGCGACTGGAACTCGCGTGGATCATCTGCTGGGGAATATCCATCTGCTGGGTATGGCAATGGAACAGGGCGTAGAATGCCTGATGGTGGATCCCCATAATCGGATCCGCATGGTGAAGGAAAGCTTTGTCCTGAAAAAAGAAGAGCAATATGGGGATTACCTTTCCCTGCTGCCTGTAACGGCAGAAGTGAAGGGGCTTACCTTGCGTGGGCTGAAATACCCATTGGATCATGCGCTCTTGGAATGCTGCCATACCCTGGGGATTAGTAATGAGATTGTAGGGGAGCAGGCAGAGGTTTCTTTTGAAGCGGGCGTACTGCTTGTGGTAGAGTCAAAGGACTGATGACGAAAGGAGCAGACAGAATATGAAAAAAACAATAGCATTAATTTTAAGTATAATCCTGGCGGCATCCCTCTTTGCCGGATGCGGTTCCGAAGGGGATGCGTCTGGCACAGGCCAGGAGGACGCCGAGGAAAGTCAGGAAGATGCGTCTGGCACAGGCCAGGAGGATGCATCGGGCACGGATGTAGAAGCTGTCGAAGGGCAGGAGGCACAGGGCGGAGGGACAGATGCAGAGGGCAGCCTTACGGGCCTCCATCATGTTGAAATTGAAATAGAGAACTATGGTACGCTCGCATTAGAGCTGGATGCAGATACAGCGCCGGTTTCCGTCACCAATTTTGTGAATCTGGCAAACGATGGTTTTTATAACGGGCTGACTTTCCACCGCATTATCAGCGGCTTTATGATACAGGGCGGCGATCCCTTGGGCAATGGGACAGGAGGATCGGATGCGCAGATCAAAGGGGAATTTGCCAGCAACGGCGTGGAAAACAACATTTCCCATAAGCGCGGCGTAATCTCCATGGCAAGGTCCAATGAGCCAGACAGCGCTTCCTCACAGTTCTTTATTGTCCACGAGGACAGCACGTTTCTGGATGGGGAGTATGCGGCCTTTGGCCAGGTGACGGAGGGGATGGAGATTGTAGATCAGATCTGCGGGGACGTTCCGGTGCAGGATGACAATGGAACGGTGAACCCGGAGGATCAGCCAGTGATCAAAGAAGTGCGTGTGGTTGACTGAGGTATGAAGATGGATGCATCCATCCAGGAATAATAGACTCTTAAGAAGACGCCCATTGGGAGACTTTTCTATGTTTCCCAATGGGCGTTTGTACGTTCCTATTTCTATACATATCGTTCCAAATCGTAACGTTTGTATTTCAATGAACAGAGAAAATTACGGATTGTTACAGTCAAAGGCAGGGTTAAAGGCATAGAAGTTCTTGGAGTCCAAACGCTCCTGGACAAGCCGCAGGCCTTCGCCGAACCGCTGGAAATGTACGACTTCGCGTTCCCGCAGGTAGCGGATGGGATCTGCTACTTCCGGGTCTTTTACCAGGCGCAGGATGTTCTCATACGTGCTGCGCGCCTTCTGTTCCGCGGCCAGATCCTCTGTCAGATCTGTAATTGGGTCGCCTTTGGACTGGAATTCACATGCATTGAAGGGGATGCCGCCAGCCGCCTGGGGCCAGAGGGCAAGCGTATGGTCCACATAGTATTTGTCAAACCCAGAGGCTTTGATTTCCTCAGGCGTCAAGTCTTTGGTCAGCTGGTAAATAATCGCGCAGACAATCTCCATATGGGCCAATTCTTCGGTACCCAGAGAAGCAGCGGTAATGTTCCGCTTACGGTATTTTGGGACGGGCATGATACGGTGGGATTCCCGATACATAGCTTTTCGACGTTTGAGAGGATAAAGAAGTATGATGAAAATGAAGATGCGGGGGATGTCGGGAAGCCTTATTCTATCGAAGTTAG
>CAJTNT010000045.1 GCA_910577785.1 uncultured Lachnospiraceae bacterium
CGAAGCTGAAGCATGTAATCATTACATTTCAGAAAAATGAAATACCGCTCTTTGGAAGAGCGGTAGAAGTTGTAGGTTGGCAGTCCATTTTTATTGTAATCCTTTGTACACTGAAGCAAAAGAGAGCATGAAAAAAGGCCTTTTCCCTTCTTTCATGCTCTCTTAGTTCTATCGCCGGCGGATTCCTGCCAGGCGCTATCATCCCTTACAGCAGCGGCGCAAACAGCCGCACCACGCCGAGGAAGGTGCGGATGGCCGCTGGCCTCTTCTGGCAGAATTCCATGTTGATTTCCTCGCACTGCAAAAGCGTCTGTTCCATATCCTCCTTTACCTGCCACACGGCCTTCGACTGGTACATCCATACCCCGCATTCAAAATGCAGATACAAGCTACGGTAATCCATGTTGATGCTGCCCACGGTGGCAATCTTGTCATCGCAGACAAAACATTTCGCATGGAGGAAGCCAGGCTTGAACTGGAAGATCCGTACACCGCAGGCAATCAGCGGCTCATAATAGGACTGGCTCATCCAGTATACCACCTTCTTGTCGGGAATCCCTGGCATAACAATCCGCACATCGATGCCGCTCTTGGCCGCATTCTGCAGAGCCGTCACCATTTCATTGTCCGTAATCAGGTAAGGGGTAAAAATATACACATACCTTTCCGCACGGTTGATGATGTTCAGGTAGATGTTCTCCCCCACTGTCTCATGGTCTAAGGGGCTGTCCGTGTAAGGCTGCACAAACCCATCCGATAGGAAGGGCTCTGTCTGGTACGTCTCTGGGCGGAACTTGCTTAAATCCGTTTCCCTTGTCTTATATACATAATCCCACATTTCCAGGAACATAACGGTAAAGCTCCAGACTCCCTCCCCTTCCAGGCGCAGGCCCGTATCCTTCCAATAGCCAAAGCGTTCGATGCGGTTGATGTACTCATCCGCCAGATTGATCCCGCCGGTAAAGCCCACCTTCCCATCCACAACGAGGATTTTCCTGTGATCGCGGTTATTCATAATCACCGACATCACCGGATACAGGGGGTTAAAGCGGACGCAGCGGATCCCCCAGGCCTCCATCTGCCGATAATACCCGGCCGGGAGGGTCGTCACACATCCAAAGTCGTCATAGACAAAGCGCACATCCAGCCCTTTTGCCGCCTTGCGCTTTAAGATGTCGAGGATTTTGCCGAACATATACCCTTCCTCTACAATAAAATACTCCATGAAAATAAAATGCTCGGCAGATTCCAGCGCTTCAAGGATGGCCGGGAACATCTCCTCCCCCGAAGGGTAATACTGGGTGGCAGTATTCTTATATACGGGGTAATTCGCCCATTCCTTGATGTAGGTAGACTGGCAATAAGCGGACGGATCCAATTCCCGCAGTTCTCGCTCCCATTCAGGGTTTGCCTGCACTTCCCTCTCAATCTCCTGGTTCACGGCCTCCATGCGCTTCCTCGTCCACTTCGTCAGATCCGAACGCCCAAAGATATAATAGATCAGAAGCCCCACAATGGGAATGGATAAAATCAGCACCGCCCAGGCAATTTTATAGGAAGGGTTGCTGTTCTTATTCACAATCACCAGCACCACAAAAATCGCCAGCAGCCCCAGCAGCGAATTGACGAACGAATACCTCACCTGGAACCCATAGAGGAACGATAGGATCCACAGCAGCTGGATCAGGATGGCCAATGCCACAATTGTCGCGCGCCCAAGTAAAAATTTCTTAACCTTTTTCATTGTCTCCTCCAAGCCCAAACGCCTGGGAACCTTGCCCTGGCGCAGGGGCATCCTGTAAAAATCGGTATCACTATTCTGGAAGGTAGTAACATTTTATCACAACAGCTGCCCAATGTCTAGCATCCCCCAACCCTGTTTTGCAGAAGGCAGGCCCAAATCCTGGGCGCACTGGTACAGGCGCAGCTTCACCTCTGCCGGCGAAAACTGCGGATATTTGCTCAGCAGCAGGGCAATGCTTCCGCTCACAATCGGCGCCGCCATCGATGTGCCGCTTTTCCTCATATACATGCCCGGGTAAATGGAGCAGCTAGTCACGTTCGTGCCTGGCACCACCAGCTCCGGCTTGACAATGCAGTGTTCCGTAGGCCCCTGGCCGGAGTAGTCCGGCTTAAGCATGGAACGGCCGATCTGTTCCCTGTTATCGTCAAAACACCCCACGGTGATGACCTTTCGGCTGACCCCTGGCACCGTAATGCTGCTTCCCCTTGGGCCATTGTTCCCAGCCGCCGCCACTACCACCATGCCGCTGTCCCAGGCATAGTCCACAGCCTGCAGAAGGCGGATGCGCTCGCGGCTCTCCGCCTTCAGCACCATCCCGATGGAAATATTGACAATCCGTATCCGATAGGCCTGTCTGTGGCGCACCAGCCAATCCACGGCCTGCACCACATGTTCCGTGTTCCCGTTTCCTTTCCTGTCCAAAATCTTTATAATGATAAAATGGCAGCGGGGGGCAATCCCCATGTATGTCCCCTGGGATACCCCGCCGTCCCCGCCGATAATCCCTCCGATATGGGTGCCATGCCCATTGTCGTCATAAGGCGCTTTTCTTCCATTAATATAGTCTAAAAAACAGCTTACCCTCTGCCCAAAATCAGGATGCAGGTAAATGCCAGTATCCAGCACCGCCACGCCGATCCCTTCTCCGTAATAGCCGCGTTCGTATGCTCTTTGGGCGTTTATAATCCTTCTGACTCTGTCCATACAAATCCCTTTTCTATTTAATATATGCCCAAAGGGGATGTATGGTTTTTGAAAGAACGGCGCATGGATTCCCTATAAATGCGAAAGAAGAGCCCTCTTTGTGTTGTACTGGCTACACACGAAAGCCCTTCTTTCTATCTCTCCAAAATTCCCCTAATGCTTCTTCGAGGCCTCTTATGCTTCCTCTCCCGCATCCCGCGTAATATCTTTCAGCCAGCGGAAACTCTTATAGTGGCGGTATACGACAGGGATTTTCCAAAATTCATCCAGGCATAAAATAAAATACACCACCATCGGCGGCCATTTCAGGACAAACGCGGACAGAAAGCCCAGCGGGATGCTGATGCACCACATCACGATAATATCACAGATCATGCCAAACCGCGAGTCGCCGCCGGCGCGGAAAATGCCCGCAATCAGCAGAGTGTTCATGGCCTGCCCCACCACATAGTAGCCGCTAATCAAAAGCATAAAGCTAAGGTATCCTTCCGCGCGTTCCGTGAGGGTGAAGAACTGGAAGACAAACGGGCGGATTAGAACCAGCAGAAGGCCGGTGCAGACCCCCACGCCCAGGGTAAGCCAGCAGGATCTCCTGGCGTCCCGCTTGGCCACTTCCAGCTTCCCTTCCCCAATCTCAATCCCCAGCAGCACGGAAGCGCCCGCGCCCATGGCAAAGCAGAGGATGGTACAGAGGTTACGGACTGTGGCAGCCACGGAACTGGCAGCCACCACATCGGCATTCATATGCCCCATAATAGAGGAATACAGGGAAAATGCCACCGTCCAGGCGCAGTCATTGATCAAGGCCGGAACCGCATATTTGAAAAAATCCATCATCAGAAGCCTATGCCTGCCAAACATTACCTTAAGGCGGATACGGAACACCTTCCCCCGCATGGCGTCCACAAGGCACAGCAGCAGCTCCATGACCCTGGCCGTCACCGTGCCGATGGCTACGCCAATCACACCCAGCCTGGGCATGCCGCAGAGGCCAAAGATAAATATGGCGTTCAGCACCACATTCATGGCCAGGGCAATGGAGCTGATTAGGGTACTCAGCTGCGCCCGCTCCATGCTCCGCAAGGCGCACAAATACACCTGGGAAAAACTCATGCAGACATAGGAGACCCCGATAATCCGCAGATAAGAAGCGCCAATGGATACCAGCGTCCCATCATCCGTATAAATCCGCATCAGCGCCTGCGGCGCCGCCACTGCGCCCACGGCCAGCAGGGATGTAATCACAAAAGCGATTTTGACGGCAATCCCCATTACGGCCTGGATAGCATTGGTATCTTTCTTCCCCCAATACTGGGAAGCCAGCATCGTCACCCCGGAAGAAATCCCAAAAAACAGCCCCGACAATAAAAACTGGAACTGGTTGGCCAGGGATACCGCCGACAGCTCCGTCTGTCCCACATATCCCAGCATAAACACATCTGCAGAATTTACTGCATTGGTAATAAAGTTTTGAATTGTGATTGGTATCACCAATGACGCCAACGAATGATAGAATCTCCTGCTTTCTGCTCCCATCTTCTTTCCCTTCTATTATGATACAAAAAAGTATTGCCCCACCTTTTACACATTAAACCGGAACAAAATCACATCCCCGTCCTGCACCACATAGTCCTTGCCTTCCAATCCTACTAAGCCCTTCTCTTTGGCTGCCGCCAGAGATTTGCATTCCAAAAGATCCTGGTAATTCACCACCTCCGCACGGATAAAGCCACGCTCGAAGTCCGAATGGATCTTGCCTGCGGCCTGCGGCGCCTTGGTGCCTTTTTGAATCGTCCAGGCCCTTGTCTCATCCTCGCCGGAAGTCAAGTAGCTAATCAGCCCCAGCAGGCTGTAACTTGCCTTTATCAGTTTCTCCAGCCCGGACTCTGCCAGCCCCAGTTCCTCCAGGAACATCGCCTTCTCCTCCTCGTCCAGCTCCGCAATCTCCTGCTCAATCTGGGCGCAGATCACAAATACCTCACACTGCTCCGCCTGTGCAGTTTCCCTTACCTTCTGCACAAAGGGATTGCCCGCGCCATCCTCAGCCAGCTCGTCCTCTGCCACATTTGCCGCATAAATGACCGGCTTTGCGGTCAGCAGGTTGTAGCCCGCAAACCATGTTTCCTCATCCTCATCCGCCGCTTCAAACGTCTTGGCCAGCTTCCCATCCTCCAGATGGGCTTTGATTCGCTCCAAAAGCTCCAGCTCCCGGGCAAGCGCCTTGTCCATCCTGGCCGCCTTCGCAGTCTTGGCAATCCTGCGCTCTAGGATCTCCAGATCCGAAAAAATCAGCTCCAGATTAATCGTCTCAATGTCCCGCACCGGATCGATGCTCCCATCCACATGGACAATATTGCTGTCCTCAAAGCAGCGCACCACATGGACAATGGCGTCCACCTCGCGGATGTTGGACAAGAACTGGTTGCCCAGGCCTTCCCCCTTGCTGGCGCCCTTCACCAAGCCGGCGATATCCACAAACTCAATGACAGCCGGCGTCACCTTCCGCGACTGGTACAAATCCCCCAGCAGCTTCAGCCGCTCATCCGGCACTGCCACAATCCCCACGTTAGGGTCGATGGTACAAAATGGATAGTTGGCAGACTCTGCGCCTGCCTTCGTCAATGAGTTAAACAATGTGCTTTTCCCTACGTTGGGGAGTCCGACAATTCCCAATTTCATAAGATACCTTACCTGTTCAAAAATCCTTGCTTTTCAAGGATTTTTGCCTTTCTATGTATTTTTCTACACCAATTTCAGATGATGTTAAGCATCCTCTCAATGCCTGCGGTTCCTCCGTCCATCAAGATCCTGATACAATCTAACATTATATCATATTATCCTCAATTTTAAAACAAATAAAATTATTTTCAATCATAAATTCCATTTATTTTAAACTTTTATCACTTTAATGCAGGAAACTATTTACGAATCCCCAAAAAAATGGTATGATGATTCTTGATTTGTAACTGTAAAGACACAGAACAGTTACCCTGTTTTTTGGAATGAAAAACACATATTTAAGAAAAATGATTGGAGAAGAAAAATGAAGAACTATTATCAGCCTGAAATCGAGACAATGCCCTTAGAACAGCTGCAGTCCCTCCAGAGCGAACGCCTGGCCAAGCAGGTAAAATTTGTATATGACAATGTACAATTTTACCATGATAAAATGGACGAGGCCGGCGTAACGCCCGATGACATCCATGGGATTGACGACTTACATAAGCTCCCTTTCATTGACAAAGATGATCTGCGGGATCAATATCCGTATGGCCTGCTGGCAGTGCCGCTCAAAGACTGCGTACGCATCCAGTCCACCAGCGGGACAACCGGTCGGCGCGTGGTTGCATTCTACACCCAGGAAGACATTGACCTTTGGGATGAATGCTGCGCACGGGCGATTGTGGCAGCCGGCGGCACTAAGGATGACGTCTGCCATGTCTGCTATGGATATGGCCTCTTCACCGGAGGCCCAGGCTTAAACGGCGGCTCGCACAAAGTCGGCTGCCTGACGCTGCCAATGTCTTCCGGGAATACGGAGCGGCAGCTGCAGTTTATGACAGACCTTGGATCCACGATACTCTGCTGTACGCCCTCCTATGCGGCGAACCTAGGCGAAGCCGTAAATGAGAAGGGCTTAAAGGACAAGATTAAGCTGAAAGCCGGCATCTTCGGGGCAGAGCCATGGACGGAGGAAATGCGGCGGGACATTGAAAAATCCCTCGGCATCAAAGCATATGACATCTATGGCCTCACTGAAATTTCCGGGCCAGGCGTATCCTTTGAATGCGAGGAACAGGCTGGAATGCATATCCAGGAAGACCACTTTATCGCTGAGATTATCAATCCCAAGACCGGGGAAGTACTGCCGGAAGGGGAAGTCGGGGAGCTGGTATTTACCTGCATCACCAAGAAGGCCTTCCCGCTGCTGCGCTACCGCACCCGCGACCTGTGCCGCCTGACCAGGAAGCCCTGCTCCTGCGGGCGTACCCATGTGCGTATGCTCAAGCCCAAGGGACGCAGCGACGATATGATGATTGTCAAGGGCGTAAACGTATGGCCGTCACAGATTGAAACCGTACTCCTGAACCAGGGATACCAGGCCAATTACCAGATTATCGTAGACCGTATCGGCAACAACGACACGATTGAAGTACAGGTGGAGCTGACGCCGGAAATGGCGGAAAACCCAACCCTTCCCATCCCGACCAGGGAGAAAAAGATAGTCTCCGCCCTGCGCTCCATGCTGGGGATTACTGTGAACGTCAAGGTCGTGGAGCCCAAAAGCATCACACGCAGCGAAGGGAAGGCCGTGCGCGTGATTGATAAGAGGCATCTGTACCAGTAATGCACAGCTGCTGCCAGCAACGGATTTGCCGGATAAAACGGACATGCCGTTCCGTGGCTTTTTACAGACAGAAACGGGAACCCACGAAAATGATAACATCATGTAAGAAAGGTAAGGTAACAGTACTATGCCAGTGACAGATTTACTGGAACGGAACCATAAGCTCTATAGCGATGAGGTGGCTCTGGTGGAATTAAACCCGCTGGAGAAAGATACCAGGAAGAGCACCTGGAAGGAATACGACCTGGTGCAGCAGACCTCCGCCATCCCCTACCGGCGTGAAATCACCTGGAGCATTTTTGATGAAAAGGCCAATCGGGTGGCAAATATGCTTTTAAGCCGCGGCATCCAAAAAGGTGACCGGGTGGCTATCCTGATGTTCAACTGCCTGGAATGGCTGCCGATTTATTTTGGCATCCTAAAGACCGGGGCAATCGCCGTCCCCTTTAATTTCCGCTTTTCTTCGGAGGAAATACAGTACTGCGCCGATTTGGCGGAGGTTCATATCCTGTTTTTCGGCCCGGAGTTCATTGGGCGCATTGAGTCCATCGAAGAGAAGCTGAGCAAAGGGCGGCTGCTGATTTACGTGGGAGACGGATGCCCCACCTTTGCCGAAAGCTATCCCGAACTAGTGGCGGACTGCTCCAGCCAGGCGCCTCTGGTGCGGCTGGAAGATGAGGATGATGCGGCAATCTACTTTTCTTCTGGGACAACTGGATTCCCCAAGGCCATCCTGCACAACCATGAGAGCCTGATGCAGGCCGCGCAGATGGAACAGAAGCACCACCTGACCGACCGGGATGACGTCTTCCTGTGCATCCCGCCCCTTTACCACACGGGCGCAAAGTTCCACTGGATGGGCAGCCTCTGCGCCGGCAGCAAGGCCGTGCTGCTCAAAGGTACCACGCCGGAGATTATCTTAGACGCCGTTTCCAAGGAACACTGTACGATTGTGTGGCTCTTAGTGCCTTGGGCGCAGGATATCCTGGTGGCCTTAGACCGCGGGGATGTCAAGCTGGAGGATTATAAACTGGATCAGTGGCGGCTGATGCACATTGGGGCGCAGCCTGTGCCGCCATCCCTGATTAAACATTGGAAGGAATATTTCCCACACCATCTGTACGATACCAATTATGGGCTGTCGGAGTCCACAGGGCCTGGGTGCGTACACCTGGGGATTGAAAATATTCACAAGGTAGGGGCGATTGGCGTGCCCGGCTACCGCTGGAAATGCAAAATTGTCGATGAAAACGGCACCGAGGTGGCGCAGGGCAGCGTGGGCGAGCTGTGCGTCAAAGGGCCCGGCGTGATGACCTGCTACTACAATGACCCGGAGGCCACGGCGGAAACGATGAAGGATGGCTGGCTGTATACAGGGGATATGGCCAAAATGGACGAAGACGGCTTTATCTTCCTCGTGGACCGCAAGAAGGATGTGATCGTCAGCGGCGGGGAGAACATCTATCCGGTGCAGATCGAGAATTTCTTAAGCGCACATGAGAAAATCCAGGATGTAGCTGTGATTGGCCTGCCAGATGAACGGCTGGGCGAGATTACAGGCGCCATTATCGCTGTCAAAGAAGGAATGGAATGCAGCGAAGAAGAAATTGAGGCGTTCTGCAAGCAGCTTCCGCGCTATAAGCGGCCGAAGAAAATTATCTTTGCCGAAGTACCGCGCAACGCGACCGGCAAGATTGAGAAGCCTGCCCTGCGCAGGAAATATGGGGCGGAGCAGCTGGTAGCGCAGCAGAATATGGGGTAGTATAACAAAACATTGGATTTCCGTATGGTATACCATTTGATGTTAAATACCCTAAATTTAAGCCAGAAGTCATTAAAAAGGACAAAAGAACTCCCCAAGCCATATCCTAATATAGGCTGGGGAGTCCGATGTACTAGCGTTTTATTTTATTTTCAGCTTGATCGTTGCCTTCTTGTTCGTTCCATCTGTGGAAACGGCCTTGATGGTAACGGTTTTTCCTTTTCCGGCTTTTTTCGTGGTCACAACGCCCTTGGAGTTTACGGTTGCGTATTTCTGATTGGAGGTTGACCAGGTTAATGATTTATTGGCTGTCTTGCCTGTTGTGGACACGGTGGCTTTTACTGTCGCCTTCTTGCCGGCTGCAACGGTTTTCTTGCTGCATTTGAGTGTGATTTTCTTTACTGCGTCCTTTACAATTTTAATCTTTACAGAGGCTTTCTTTCCGCTGCCGTCTGTTGCCGCTGCCATGATGGTGACTGTCTTTCCAGCTCCTGCTTTTTTCGCTGTTACCAGGCCTTTGGCGGATACTGTGGCATATTTGGTGTTGGAACTCGTCCATTTCAGGGTTTTGTTGGCTGATTTTCCAGTTGTGGACACGGTAGCCTTTACCGTTGCCTTTTTGCCGGCTGCAATTGCCTTGCTGGCGCTCTTTAAGGTGACTTTCTTCACAGCGTGTTTTACAACGCTTATTTTATACGTTCCCTTCACGCCAGAACCGTCGGCTGCCGCTGCTGTAATCGTTGCCGTCCCTGCGCCTTTGGCAGTTACCACGCCATTGCCGGATACCACTGCCACTTTGGAGTTGGAAGTTTTCCAGTTTACTTTTTTGTTCTCTGCATTGGAAGGCTGTACGGTTGCCTTCAGTGTTGTCTTCTTGCCTGCCGCAAGCTTTGAGATCGTTCCAGTTAAGGTAATTTTTGTTACTTTCACCGGTTTGGGTTCATCGGCTTTCTTTGTCACGATCACCTGATATGTTCCGCTCACTCCAGAACCATCGGCTGCTGTCGCTGTAATCGTTGCCTTTCCTGCGCTCTTGGCTGTTACTACGCCTTTTTCAGATACCACTGCTACTTTCTCATCGGAAGATTTCCAGGTTACATTTTTATCGGTTGCGTTTGCCGGTTCTACGTCTGCCTTCAGTTCTGCCGTTTCGCCGACCTTCCATTCAGAGGCGGTTCCGGTTACTGTAATCTTTGTTACAGGGATAACAGACGGAACCTCAGAATCCTTCGATTCGATTAAGATATAGCTCATCTGTATCGTTGGGTCTGTGGAAGTTGCCTTTACGGAAAGCTCCACGCGCCCTTTCTCATTTACTTTCGCCTTGGAGAGATCTGTTTCCATAATCTTTTCCTGCTTCCCGCTTGGAGCGACTGCATACTGCTCGGAAACATCCGCCGCGCCCTCTGCGTGAAGCGTAACCGTTGGGGAGCTGGCATTGCCCCAGGTATTGCTCATGCCAACGGTAACCTTGTAGCTGCCTGGATCCAATTCAAAACGGTAGGAGATATACCTCGGATTAATCCCTGCCGTATCCTGGCCATGCGCATAGCGTAAGGTTGCATCCTTGCTCTGGCCGTCCGCCAGATCGGAAGCGCTGTTGGACAAGGCTTTCTGGAAATTCGTATATACCGCTTTGTCATCCTCGCTGGTAGCTAAGCTGCCTTCGCCAGGCGTTTCCTTTTCATCCGCATGCTCCATCACAAGCCCCCAGCTATATCCGCTCTTACTGTCTGCGCCATAGAGACGGTCTGTAACAGAATTCCATTTGCCAAAGGCATCTCCTTCTGAAAGAGTGGATGGGTTGTGGTCTCCGCAGTCTACGAAATAAATCAGATTTGCAATATCGTACAATCCTTCCACTGCTTCCGTCAGCCGTTCATAGGCATCTGTAATCTGATATGGCTGTGCTTTTTCATTGGCCAGAACCTTCTGTGCATAGGCAATGGCGCTCTCAAAAGCCTTCCAGCTGGCGTCAGAATAGGTTCCTTTCTTTAAATCTTTGTATTTCTCATAAAGAGCCTGCAGTGTATCCTTCGGGATGCCTGGCTCTGTAAAGTATGCCTTTACCTCCTGGTCTGCCGTTACGTTATTTACCGTCAGGGAATATCCGTCTTCTGCGGCCTTAATGTCCCCTTTCCGCTCCTGGCCATTGATGAGCAGGCTGGCCAGCGTACATCCCTCTTCCACCCTCATATTTAACGTATAGGAACCTTTATCCGGGACATTGTTTTTATCTGCCGTTATATAGCCGCCACTGGACGCCATAACTTTGATGGCATGGGAAACTTCCAAAGCCACCGGCGTGGCCAATGCAATCGGCGTAATCACAAATTTGTCAAAGTTCGGCGTGTAATTGGGCAGGTTTGTCTCTGCGGGCGTACTCTGTGTCCCGCCATAAGTTACGTTCCAGCTGTTGTCATTGTAAATGCGGATGGTATTCTGCCCTGCCTGCAGATCCAGCGTAATGGTCTTCTCGCGGAAGGTATCATCGGAGAAGGTATTGATGAAGAAATAGCGGTCAGAGTGGTTCTTCATGTTCCTGTAATCAATAAACCAGTCTTTCCCGGCCAGCAGCTCGCCCATGTAAATGCCTTCCGGAAGCCTGTCTGCCAGCACTTTTTCATTGTTGGGCGCCAGGTATTTGTATTTTCCTTCTTCTTCCGATGTCCCGTGCCCTGTAATCTTAATGTAATTCATCTGGATGGTGGGATCGGAGGAAGTCGCTTTCACAGACAAAGGAATCCTACCGTTCTCTCCTGCCGCGGCTTCTTCCAGCCGGACTGTCATTTTCTTTGCCTGCGTTCCGCCCTGCGGCACGGAATAGGTTTCCGAAACCGGCTCCATCCCTTCCGCGCTGGCTGTGATAGTGGGCGCCCCGGCATTTCCCCAGGAATTGCCCATGCAGACTTCCACGTCGTATTCCCCTGGCTCCAATTCAAAACGGTAGGAGACATAACGCGGATCAATGCCGGATTCTCCCTGGTTATGGGCATAGCGGAAGGTCGCTTCCTTCGGTTTCCCATCCTGCAAATCAGCCTCTCCGTTTGACAGGGCTTTCTGGAAGTTCGTATATACTGCGTGATCCTCTTCACTGGTGACCAGGCTGCCTTCTCCCGGCGTCTCCACTTCATTTTCATGCTCCATCACAAGGCCCCACTGATAACCGCTCTCGCTGTCAGCGCCATACATCTGGTCGGTAACGGAATTGTGACTGCCCAATTTGTCCCCTTCGGACACGGTAGCCGGGTTATGGTCGCCGCAGTCTGCAAAATAATACAGTTCCGGCTCCTCCTCTGCTCCGTCTGCCAGTGTAAATTTCGGAGAATCGGACTGGCCGTTCACTTCTACCACGGCATACTTATCGGTTGCTTTGATATTATAACTATGGCTGCCTGCCAAATCTTCATTGGAATGGAATACCTGCATCTGGTATTTCCCCGCGGCAGGAGCCTGATACTGAAATTCCAGATAATCCGGATTGCGGTAAGAGCCTTTCATCCCTTCTACATATTTGCCGCCGGAGGCCCCTTCGCTGTCGGCTACCTTGATGGATTCGGACAATGCTGCCGGGATCGTGTTTTCCGCTTCAATAATAGTGGAATGCTCCTGGGCAGGCAATGCCTGTACCAGCATATAATCCAGAGCCGCTTCCGAAGTCGTATCTACATCCACCACATTAATTCCCTTCTGCAGGTAAATGGTGGCGGCTGCCATCTGCCAGTCTGTACCTGAGCGCAGGGCAACGGTCTGGTTCAGGCGGTCTAAGGTGACAGCCGTATTCTCAACATAAATGTTCGCATTGCCATTGGCAGATGCATGGTAACGCAGGGAAACATTATATAAACCACTTTCTTCTACCACCACGGTCATACGGATGCCGCCGCCATCCGGCACGCGCCTTCCAGACAGCCCTGTGACATATCCGCCGCCGGAATAGCCTTTTATCTCTGTCTGGGTAGAAACGGTCGTATCCGTATTGCCCAGCAGGCGGTTCACGTCTGCCAGCTCTGCTTCATACACCTGATGGAAAGAAGGCACTGCCTGCTGATAAACGCCTGCATAAGATACCCTTACAAAATCATGCAGCAAAAGTCCCTTGCTGGCTCCAGCCCCATTTGGAGTCGTGACCGTAACGGTATGCTTTCCTGCGGAAAGGTCATAATACTGTGTTTTCATTCCGGTCATTGTCTGGAAGAGCGTGGATTCCATTGTCACTTCCTGCGCCTCGCCTCCATCCAGGGCGAACGTCTGCTTCAGGTTCACCGGATTATGTATGTTCATATCATTCCTTACGGTTCCCTGCCCATTTCCATAGGCAAAATCCAGCTTATATTTTCCATCCGCCGGAACTTCAACCGTATATGTCATGACAGCCCCATCCGGCATATCCACTGCCCGGTTGCCGCTGCCGTCATTGGACATATAGTAGCTTGGGTTAGTGCCCGCCGAAGTGGCTGACGCTGATCCGGACAGCGCTGCCTTCTCTGCTTCATAAACCGTGCCGCTGTCATCCGACACCGGGATGCCGATCAGCTCATCTTCGCCTGCCTGGGTTAGGGTGACATTGTAGGCATTCTCAAATAAAGCATTTGGTATCACCAGCGTCACGCTGCCATCCTCATCGATCGGATAAGCCCCTTCCAGAATCGTAGGGGTTCCATTTGCCGCCCCATGGAAGCCGGTAAACATCGTTTCCTGTACAACGGCATGTACGACAGAAGCATTTTTAAATGTCTCCGTGTCCGCCACATGCTCCAGCCTCACAGTAATATCGCCGCTAAAGCCGCCCAAAAGCGTCGTGGAAATCTTCTTGGACTCATCCATCGTAGAAACGCCATACAGCTTCTCATAGCTGGTGCTGGTCGATACCGGCTGAGTCGTCCCCGACATATCGCCATACCACTTATACAGCCACCATGCGCCATTGCCCTCGTTCGCCCCTGCCGCCAAATCGTTCAGGTTATTGGCCTGATGCCAGAAAGGCAGGCAGCCTGTGATTTTCTCATCCTCCAGACGGGCAATCCAGTTGACCAGACGCCCCGGCACGCCGCAGAACTCCATTTCTGCATACTCATTGATGCAGATTTGCGGGATTGCCGGAACTCCGCTTGTATTATGCGCCGCATTATAGGCAGACCAGTCAATCTGTTTGTTCCAGATATTGCGGAAATTGTCCATATGCACGGAAATATCCCTCAGGCAGTTCGTCTGCAGCTCATGCCATGTAATAACGTCCGGCATACAGTCATTGTCTGCACAAAATTGAAAGAAACTCTTATAACGGCCTTCCGAAATATATCCCCAATCATTCGGCCCTGCCAGCGATGCGTTTGCATCCACTGATTTGATGGCATTGCGGTAGCTCTGCCATGCACGGTTAATATTGGCGTCATCCCCATAGGGGGTCGTCTCATTAATCGGCACATAGACAATCGCCTGGTCGATATCCACCTGTCCGCCAATCTTATCCTTCGGCTGTGCAGGGGTGCCATGCTCTGCCTTCCAGGCTTCCTTCCATGCCGTCACCGCAGGGGCAATGTATTTCTGCAGATCATCACAATAGCGCTCAATCGTAGCTGTTACCCCAAATACGCCATAATAATTGCTGTTGTACATCTGTACCTGCTGCCCGCCGCTTTCCAGAAAGGTCTTCGCCACATCCAGGGCGTCCCCATACGGATGCTCTGTCCCCACAGCGCCCTTCGTCACCAAAATCTTAGACTTTAAGGGAACCATCGTATTCGTTGTAGGCACATTTTCACTGCTGACTCCATAGAGGAATCCAGCAGCCCCATGGATAATCTCCCCCGTATTCCCCTGCGGGCTCACATCCACGGTCAATGTGGCCTTCGGAGCTGCGGCTGCCTCTGCCTGCATGCTGCCAAACCCCGGCGTAAATACACTACCTGCCACAACTGCAGCCGCCAGTACCGATACAGCCGCCTTGCGTAACACCTGTTTCCATTTGCTCATTTTGCTCTCCTTTCTCCTAAATGCTTTTTGCCCACAGCATTGCCTTGGGGCATTCTAATTATGATGTTTTCATTATACTTTACTTCCCGGCTTTCCGATACCCTAAATTTCTAAACAAAGGTAGGTAAATCTAAACTAAATGTAATTTTCTCCGCATCCCGTATGGCACTCTCGAAGAAATTTCAAATATTTGTAACATACATTCCTTCTACCTTATTTATGCTCCTTCTTCCCGCACAAACACCGGCATCCAATCCAATGGCGCTTCCGCCTCTATAACCTGCCCGCCTTCATATAACCTGCCGCTTCCACATTCCTTCCAGCGGCATCCCTTGGGAAGGTATACTTCGCGCGCCCTTGCTCCTGCTTCTAAGATGGGCGCAACCAGCAGCCTGTCCCCATACAGATAGGCGTCTTCCACTTCCCAGCAGGCCGCATCCTCCGGAAATTCATAGAACAGCGCCCGCATCACTGGGCTGCCTTTCTCGTGCGCTTCCTGCATCAATCTCCTGGTATAGCCCCGCATCTGTTCCCGCATCTTCAGATATTTCTCACAGATCTGATATACTTCCTCCCCATAGCTCCAAACCTCATTGGCCGCCCCGGAACGGCACGTTGCCCCTCCGGTCGTCCCTACCTGCGGCTGCCTGGGTTCCCGGTCGCCATGAAGGCGCATCACCGGGCAGAACGCGCCCCACTCGAACCAGCGCACAAACAGCTCGCGGAACGCCGGGTCATTGGGATCCCCGCCATGGAACCCTCCAATATCCGTCGTCCACCAGGGAATCCCGGCCAGGCCCATATTCAGCCCCGCCGCCAGCTGGCTTTTCATGCTGCCAAAGCTGGAAGCAATATCGCCTGACCACACCAGCGCCCCGTATTTCTGGCTGCCGGCCCAGGCGCACCGCAGCAGGTTGACAATATTTTCCTGCCCTTCCTGCTCCATCCCCTCATAAAAAGTGCGGGCATATTCCACCGGGTAGAAGTTCCCGATTTCCAGGTCCGTCCCCCGGAAATAACGGTAATTGTCAAAGTCATACGCTGTGTATTCCGGCTCGGCCTCATCCAGCCAGAAGGTCCGGATCCCCTTCTCATAGTAATTCTTCTTCGCCTTCCCCCACAGATATTCCCTTGCGCCCGGGTTTGTGGCGTCATAATGGATGGTAGCCCCCTCAAAATCCAATCCCACACGGAACCCCCGTTCCGTGCGGATCAGATAGCCCTGCTCCAGCATTTCCGCATAGTTCTCGCTCTCCCGGTCAACGGTCGGCCATATGGACACCATCAGCGCAATCCCCATTTCCTTCAGTTCTTTTACCATGCCGTCCGGATCCGGCCAATATGTGGGGTCAAATTTCCACTCCCCTTGCTTCGGCCAATGGAAAAAGTCAATCACAATCAGATCAATCGGCAGGTTCCGCTTCTTATACTCCCTGGCCACCTCCAGCAGTTCCTCCTGCGTCTGGTAGCGCAGCTTGCACTGCCAGAATCCCAGCCCATACTCTGGCATCATCGGCACAGTCCCCGTTGCCCTGGCATAAGCCTCTTCAATCTCAGCCGGCGTATCCCCCGCTACAAACCAATAATCCAGCGCTTTCGTCCCATAGGCCTCAAAGCTCATAATATTGTGCCCCAGCACCGCCCTGCCCACGCCCGGGTTATTCCACAAAAGCCCATATCCCCGGGAGGAGATGGCAAATGGCACGCTGGCCTGGGAATTACGGTGGGCCAGCTCCAGATCCAGCCCCTTCAGGTTCAGGTAAGGCTGCTGGTACTGCCCCATCCCATAAATTTTTTCCTGGCGGTCCAAAGACTCCAGGCGCATCGTCAGATGATAGTCCCCGCCGATATTCGGCCGGAATTCCCTGCCCTCTACCTCTATGGCGCCGCACTTTGGATCCGTCACATCCCGCCGGTTCCGCCAATATTCCTCCAGCAGCAGCTTCCCCTCCTGGTTATAAACCGTAACCTTCCCCCCGTTTGTCACATGCACCTCCACCTTGCCATTCCTTAATTTTGCTCCCCCTTCCCCCATCCGGCTCCAATGCCTGCCGTCTTCCCCAGGCGCTGCAGCGTTTTCCATCCCATCTCCCACTGCTTCTCCCAACGGAAGCAGCGCCCAATCCTCTTTAGGCATCGCCGCCTGCTTCGTTGCACGGATGCGCACCGCATTCTCCCCCCACGGCTCCACCCACATCTCTTCTGCATCATAATGAAATACAATCCTGTTTCCCTCAATCCTTAACATTGCATCTGTCTCCTTCCTGCCCCAACTGCCCATTCGCCAAAACCTCTGCCTGACAATCCGATTACAGTATCTTTACCGCTCTGCCTGTCATACCGCTGATGATCTATTCAAACCGATGTACACTATCATTTACCCCTTTACCGCTCCGCTTGTCATACCGCTGATAATGTATTTCTGCATAAAAATAAAAATTAATGCCACTGGTATGATCGTCACCACCGCAAAGGCCGTCAGGTAGCTCCACTTCGTCCCGTACTGCCCCATAAAATTAAAAATCCCTGCCGTAATCGGCCGTTTCTGCTGGTCTAAGATAAAGGTCATCCCATACGCCAGATCCCCCCAGGCATAGAGGAAGGAAAAAATTGCGCACACCATTACCCCGGGCTTCGCAATCGGAATCAGCACACGCACAAAGGCAGTAAACCGGTTGCACCCGTCAATATAGGCCGCCTCTTCCAAATCTTTGGGAATCGAAGCAAAATAATTCTTCAGGATCAGGATCGAAAACGGAATCCCAATCGTGGCATCGGCAATAATCGCCGCAGCCGCCGTATTATAGACATGCATCCCTTTGAATAAGATAAACATCGGCGTCAGCAGCACAGCTACCGGCAGCATCTGCGTCACCAGAAAGCCCAGCAGCATCACCTTGCGCCCCTTAAACCGATACTTTGCAATCCCATAAGAAGCCGGGACTGCCAAAACCACGGAAATCGCCATCGCCCCCAGAGAAATCAGGAAGCTGTTGCCAAAGGAACGGAACATATTGAAATCCCCATTTTCCACCTGCGCCGCATAAGATTTTACATTCCATGTCTTTGGCAGGATCGTTGGCGGCACCTGGAAAATTTCCTGTTCCGTCTTCAGGGATGTTACCACAATCCAAAACACCGGAAATAAGATTATACACAAAATAGCAATCGCCGCTATGCAGAGCGCTATATTTTTCCTGCCCTGTATTTTCTTTTCCTCATCCATTGCCCTCTTCCTCCTTCATCGCCCTCAGATTAATGTTCCTTCTCTCATCCATTGCCTTCTTCCTCCTTCGTCGCCCTCAGATAGAATACGCCGACTATCAATAAGATTACCAGCAGCACATTCGCAACCGCCGCCCCCTTGCTGTACTTAAACATTTCAAAGGAAAGCTTATAAGAATATGTGGACAGCATATGGGTCGAATTTACCGGCCCGCCGCCCGTCATCACATACACCAGGTCAAACACCTTAAAGGTGTAAATAAACCCTAAAATCAGCACCGACTCAATCGTTGGCCGCAGCAGCGGCAACGTAATCTTAAAAAACGACTGCAGCTTCCCCGCACCGTCAATGGAGGCGCTCTCATACAGTTCCTTGGGGATTGTAGTCAGCCCCGTGGAAATCAGAATCATATTAAACGGAATCCCTATCCACACATTGGCCGATATAATCGCCGCCAGAGCCGTATCTGCTGAAGTCAGCCAGTCAATGTTCTGGGAAATTATGCCCAGGCTCCTCAGGGCATAATTTAAGATCCCCACATCCGTGCCGAAAATAAACTTGAACATCAGCGCCGTAACCGTAATGGGAATCATCCACGGAATCAGCATCAGCCCCCGCACCGGCTTGGAAATCCGGAAATGCTGGTTGAAAAACAGCGCCAGCAAAAACCCAATCAGAAACTGCACGATCAGGCAGCATACCGTAAACAGCAGCGTATTAACTAACGACTTCGTAAACACCGGATCCTGGAAAATCTCTATGTAATTCTTCAGCCCCACGAACGGCTTATCAGAAGCTGTCAGCGTCCTTACCGTCACATCCTGCAGGCTCAGCACAATATTTTTCACAATCGGGTATCCCACAAACACCAGCATATAGAGAAATGCCGGCAGCACAAACAGGATCCCCACATTGTCATATCTAAAAAAACCCTTTCTCTTTCTCCGCTCCATCCTGGTTCCACCTACCTTTTAAAAGTAATTGCACAAAAGTAACTGCAAAAAGCCCGCCGCATCAGAAAGAAGCACAAATCCTTACCTATCGTTCTTCTGTCTCCTTTGCGGCAGGCTTTCTACTCTGCTATATTGGATCTTTCCGTTTCACTCACTATGGACCGCCTGGGCTCCCATCCGCTGCCGTCCTTTGCAGCAAACCGTCCTCTGGCTGCCGCCGTTCTTACTGGCCAACAATCCCATCAATTGTCTGCTGGGCAGTATCGGCTGCCTCCTGCGGCTCTTTCTCCCCTGTCATGACCTGATTGAAAGCAAGGGAAATGGCGTCGGATACTTCCGGCCACTCCGCCAGCGGCCCTCTGGCCTTGGCATAGCCTAACTGCTCGGTAAATGTCTCCATCACTGCGTCGCCGGAGAACTGGCCTTCGGCAATCGTCTTGTCAGCAGAGATATATCCAAAGGAATCCATCAGGAATTTCACCTGTGTCTCTTCTGTGGCATACTGCAGGAAACTCAAGGCGCCTTCTTCGTTCCCGCCTGCAATCACTGCATAATTTTCCCCGCCCAGGACAGACGCATAATCGCTGTCCTTCGGAATCAAGGCTACATTCCAGTTCAGATCCGGAGCTTCTTCCTTCATGGTCGGAATCTGCCACGGCCCATTTATCATCATTGCCACGTTTCCAGAGATAAACTGGTTCATCACATCCCCCTGCGTCCAGTTAATGCACTCTTTGCTCATAGCGCCGGATTCCACCAGATCTTTGGCCAATGTAAGCGCTTTCACGCCGCCTTCGGAATTGATTTCATAAGAGCCTGCGCCCGTAGACCATACCCACGGCATAAAGTTAAACGTACCCTCTTCATTCTGCAGGCTGCAGAACGCAAGTCCTGTCACATTGTCTTTGGTCAGCTTCTGGGCTGTTTCCTTTAATTCCTCCCAGGTCGCAGGCGCCTGGCATCTTGCCTCCTTCAGCAAATCTTCATTGTAGTAAAGCCCCAAGCAGTTTACGCCGAACGGCACGCCGTATAATGTCCCGTCAATGGTACAGGAATCCACTGCGCCTTCAAAATAATTGCTTACATCAAACTTCCCGCCCAAATCTGCGAAAATACCCATCGTGGCATAAGACGCATGGTCCGGGGAATCCAGGATTGCAATGTCCGGCAGCTCATCTGCGGAAGCACCGATGGAAAGCTGCTTCTTAAAATCTGCGAACGGCACATACTTTGCGCTTACCTGAATCTCGCTCTGGGATGCATTGTAATCGCTGATTACCTTATCCAGCGCTTTCTGATGCCCTTCTGTCTCCCAGTAATACCAGATTGTCACATCACCTGCCGAATCTCCGCCAGAACTATCATTGGATGCTGTCTCATCCGATGTGCCATCTGATGCAGCGCCATCATCTGACATACTGTCTGCGGGCGCCTGCTCATTCCCTGCCGCGCTGTCTTTGGATGCTTCACTGTTTGCTGCATCTGTTCCCTGGCTGGAGCCTGCATTTCCGCCGCAGCCGGCCAACAGGCCTACGCTTACCATTGCCGCCAATAAAAATGCGCCTACTTTTTTCAACTTCATAATCTTTCCTCCTTGTCATGGTTCTTTTTTCGTTGTTGCCCTAGTAAATCATTTTTCTTGCTGATACTCTGATTTTAACGGAAGAATGCCAGTCTGGAAACGGGATAATAATATAAAAGGTAGGCGTTCTTAAACTGAGTATCAAAAAATGGGATGCGTCCTTTCCAAAAGACGCATCCCGTCAGCCTTCCTATAACATAAATCCTATCGCTTTGCCCTCCTTAATCATACGCGCCAGGAATACCCCTCTCTTTTAAGAACAGAAAGGATTTTCCGTAGGATAACGCATTCCCTTTGGCTGGTTAAATCCAATCTCTTCCACCGGCACGCCCAAATATTTGAAGACTTCATATAAAGCCTCGCCAAAATGCCCGAAGGCGACCGCCCCATGATGCGGGAAATTTTTCTCAATCAGCACATGGCGGTAAAACCTGCCCATTTCCGGTATTGCAAAGACACCGATTGCCCCAAAGGAGCGCGTGGCTACCGGCAGCACTTCCCCCTGTGCAATATAAGCGCGCAGCCTGGCGTCCGCCGTACTCTGCAGGCGGTAGAAGGTAATGTCGCCCGGCGCGATATCCCCTTCCAGGGTCCCCTGCGTCACTTCTTCCGGCAGGCTCCTTGCCATAATCAGCTGATACTTCATTTCGCAGAAGGACAGCTTGCCAGATGGCGTGTTCCCGCAGTGGAAGCCCATAAAGGTGTCTTTGAGGGTATAGGCAAACTTTTCTTTGATTTCGCTTTCATACATATCGGCTGGCACAGAATTGTTGATGTCTAGGAGCGTCACTGCATCCTGGCTGACGGCCGTGCCAATAAATTCACTTAAGGCTCCGTAAATATCCACTTCGCAGGATACAGGGATCCCCTTCTGCGTCAGGCGGCTGTTCACATAGCATGGCACGAACCCAAACTGCGTCTGGAAGGCCGGCCAGCACTTCCCTGCAACTGCCACATAATCGCGGCTGCCTTTATGGGCTTCGATCCAGTCCGTCAGGGTAAGCTCATATTGCGCCAGTTTTGCAAGAATTTCCGGCTTTTTGTTCCCTGCCCCCAGTTCTGCTTCCATTTCCGCCACGATTGCCGGGATCCTCGCGTCTCCATGATGCTTATGGAATGCCTCAAATAGATCCAGTTCAGAATTTTCCTCAATTTCCACGCCCAGGTTGTACAGCTGCTGGATGGGGGCATTGCAGGCCAGGAAATTCTCCGGCCTTGGGCCGAAAGAAATAATCTTCAGGCTGCGGACGCCAATCACTGCCCTGGCGATGGGCGCAAACTTATGGATCATGTCGGCGCATTCAGCGGCAGTGCCTACCGGGTATTCCGGGATATAGGCCTCCCCATGGCGCAGCTTCAGGTTATAGCTTGCATTGAGCATGCCGCAGTAGGCGTCGCCCCTGCCCTGGACCAGGTTCTCCCCGGTTTCCTCCGCTGCCGCAATGACCATCGCCGGCCCGTCAAATTCCTTGATCAGCAGCGTCTCCGGCGTTTCCGGGCCAAAATTCCCCAGGTAGACCGCCAGGGCGTTGCACCCCGCCCCTTTCAGGTCTGCAAGGGCTTCGCGCATATGGAGCTCGTTTTCCACGCAGACAGGACATTCATAGATTTCCCCGTATTTCTCCTGATATGCCTGGACCACGGCATTCCTCCTTGATACGGATAACGTCATGGGGAAACAGTCCCGACTGACCGCCACGACACCGATTTTTTCCTTGGGTAGATGATTCATGATTTTTTCCTCTCCTTCTTTTTTTGATAGAATGTTCTCTCGGAATCTCTTATGCCCTATTCCATTTGCCATTTAAGATTCCACAACATGAACTTCCCCGGAGCGTTGCCCCATCTGCATGGGACATGTCCGGCACAGCAAATGCGCAGGCCTGCTGAACCGTTACAGCTATTGCCTTAATTTCTGGAACAGCTCCTTACAGGCAGGGTAAATCTCCCGGAACTGCTGGTAACGCTTCTCATAGGCGGCTGCCAGAGCCGGTTCCGGCGCAATGGCCGCCGCCGTCCTGACTATTTTTTGTGCCGCTTCCTCCACGGAAGCATACTCCCCGCAGGCCACTGCGGCCAGCATGGCGCCGCCCAGGCTGGGGCCTTCTTCCTGTTCTGGCACGTCGACCTCAAGATTCAGCACATTGGCCAGGATCTTCCTCCAGAGCGGGCTTTTCGCCCCGCCGCCGCAGACCTTCGTCCGCTCCACGCGGATCCCCAGGGACTTTGCGGCTTCCAGGGAATCCCGCAGGGCGAATGCCACGCCTTCGAGGACGGCCTGCGTCATGTCTGCCCGCGTGGTGTCCATCGTCAGCCCAATGAATGTCCCCCTGGCGTCCGGGTCATTGTGCGGGGAACGCTCCCCCATAAGGTAGGGCAGGAAAAACACATGGTTCTCCCCCAGCTTGCTAACCGCTCCCTGTTCCCCAGCGTAATCCTCTGTGCCAAGAACCTCTTCCATCCACCATCTGTTGCAGGACGCCGCGCTCAGCATACATCCCATCAGGTGGTATGCCCCATCCGCATGCCCAAAGGCATGGAGGGCATTGCGTCTGTCTGTGCCAAACGTTTTGGATGAGATAAAAACCGTGCCGCTGGTCCCCAGGGAGATATTGCATGCCCCATCCCCCACGGTTCCGGTCCCTACGGCCGCTGCTGCATTATCCCCAGCTCCTGCTGCAATTACGGTATGCCCTGGCAGGCCAAGTTCCGCCGCCACCTCCGGTTTCAGGCATCCCACAGCCTCATAACTTTCATAAACCTTCGGCAGCCATGCTTCCTGTACTCCGCAGATGGCGCACATTTCCTTTGACCAGCAGCGATGTTCCACATCAAACAGCAGCGTGCCGGATGCGTCTGAGACATCCGTGCAGTGGACGCCGCTTAAGCGGTAGGCCAGGTAATCCTTGGGCAGCATAATCTTGCAGATCCTGGCAAAATTCTCAGGCTCCTGCTTCTTCATCCACAGCAATTTCGGCGCGGTAAAGCCTGGGAATGAGATGTTGGCCGTATGCCTGGACAAAACCTCCCTGCCAACCTCCTGGTTTAGGTAGTCGGATTCTGCCGCCGTACGTCCATCGTTCCAGAGGATGGCCGGGCGGATCACCTGATCCTCCCCGTCCAGAGCCACCAGACCGTGCATCTGGCCGCCAAAGCTGATGCCTGCGACCTGGGACTTATCCTGCCCTTCCAGCAGCTCCCTGAGGCCGGCAACGGTCTCCTGGTACCAGTCCTGGGGATCCTGCTCAGCCCATCCCGGCCTGGGGAAGCGGATGGGGTATTCCCGGCTTACTGTTTTTAAAATCCTGCCGTCCCCCTGCATCAGCAAAAGCTTTACGGCGGAAGTGCCTAAATCAATTCCTATATAGTCCATATTCTCCTCCTTTGTCTGAATGCTTCATTTATACATCTTCCGATAATTTGCCGGGGAATACCCCGTGCATTCCCGGAAGACCTTGCCGAAATACTTACTGTCCGTATAGCCCACCTCGCGGGCAATCTCATACTGTTTCATCTGCGTGCCAATCAGGAGTTCCTTGGCTTTGTTCACCCGGTAATTTTTCAGGTAACTGGTATAAGTCTCCCCTACTTCTTTGTGGAACTGCATGCTCAAGTACTCCGGCGTGACATTTAATTTCGCCGCAATCTCATCCAGGGTAATGCCAGACTGGTAGAACTCATGGATCATGCTCTTGATGCGCCTTACGGTCAGGTGCGCCACTTCCTCCTCCGTATCCGCCTGTGCCCGCAGCTTGCCCAGCACTTCCTCCACCGCCTCCTTCAACTCCTGAAAGGTTTTTGCGCCCATAATCCGGTCCAGAACCTTCTGCTGGCTCAGGCTGGCGTAATCCAGCATGCCTATCTCATTTGTGACATGGATGAACGCCCAGACAAAACGGACATAGCATTCCTTGATATCCTTTGGCGCATAGATCCTTCCATCCGCAAAGTATTGGTGGAAGCTTCTCACTACCTTGCCAACCTGCTGTGGCTCACCCAGGCACAGTTCTGTCTTTAGGCGGTTTTCCAGCTCGATCGGATAGATACAGACAGACGCCTGCACCTGTTTTATCTGTGGATATGCAATCAGGACGTCCTGCCCCAAGGGAATGCTCCATTCCATCACGCTGTAAAGCGTCTCAAATTTTGTTCTAATGTCCTGGATTCCCTCTGCCTCTATCCAGCCAACGCAGCCCTGCCAGCCGGCGCTGGCGCTGACCTTTAACAGCCAGACCTGGAGGCTGCGCTTTAATTCCTGGAGGCTCCCGAACTGATAGATCATCACCAGCAGTGACTGCTCATAATCTGCCTGGATAAAGCAGAATTCCAATCCCTTCTTCCATTTCAGCATCTGGCTCCATTCCCGCTCGGCCTTCTGTACGTGATCCTGGTAACCGCTCCCCAGATAGATGCATATTTCCACAATTTTCTGCCCATTTTGGATGCCAAAACGTTTCCCCAAATATTCCTGTACAGAATCATCTGCCTTAAGCTGCCCATATAGGATTGTAGCAGCCACCTGCTCTAACGTCCCCAATGTTTCCGGCTGAGCCGCCTTTTCCTTTTCAATCTTCATCTCTATGGAATGCATCGTGCAAGAAAACTCATCTACGGAAATGGGCTTTAACAGATAGTCTGTCACGCCCAGCCCCAGAGCCTGCTTGGCATAATCAAACTCAGAATACGCGCTCAGGATAATGGTCTTTACCTGGATCCCCTGCTCCTGCATTCTTTTGAGCATTTCCAAGCCTCCCATTTCCGGCATGCGGATATCCGCAATCACAAGGTCTGGCTGAACCTGCTGGATCAGAGCCAGGCCCTCCAGCCCATTTTCTGCGCCCCCGGCAAACTCATGCCCCATCGTTTCCAGCAAGCCCTGGATTCCCTCCCGGATCCTGATTTCATCTTCCACTACTACAACTCTCATCACGTTTTCCTTCCTGGTTTTTGCCCATTATACCACTGGCAGTTCCATAAATACCCTGGTATATGCGCCTTCCTGGCTCTCTACATGGACATGCGCCTGCCCTTCATAATACAGTTTGATACGGTACAATGCATTCTGCATCCCGATATGGCTGCGGCTTCCTTCCCCCAAGTATACGCCCTGGTTAATCGCCTCCACGATGTGTCCCGGCATCCCCTTCCCATTGTCCTCAAGCTGAACTTTGAGGATGCCGCCCTCCAGTTCCATACAGATGCTTATCCTGGGGTTCCGCTTTACGCCCTCAAATCCATGGACGAAGCTGTTTTCAATAAAGGGCTGGAACAATAACTTATGCACCCTTGCCTCCATCACTTCCGCCGGTATGCTGATGCGGCTCTCCAGCTGGTTTTTCAGGCGGTTCTGCTGTAGGAACAGATACTGCTTGAGCCATTCATATTCTTCGCGGATCGTTACAATCCCGTTACTGTTGTCAATCCCATAACGCAGGATCCTGGCCAGGGCTGTGATTGCGCGGCTGATATCAAATTCCTTCCGGCCAATGGCAATCCAATTGATGGTGTCCAGGGTGTTGTACAGAAAATGGGGGTTTATCTGGGCTTCTAGGGCTATAATCTCCGCATCTTTCCGCTGGCGGCTTAATTCCTTCTCCCGCTCTACGGATTCTACCAGGCGATCCATTGTGTAGTTGTACTGGCGCGCAATGGCTTCTACCTCGCTTGGCATTTTCCCGTCGATCCGCACCCGTTCCTGGAGCCTGCCTTCGCCAGCAGACTGCATGATCTTCACAACCGACCGCACAGACCTGGTAAGCCTCTGGGCCAGAAGCAGGATAATGACCAGCAGGACGGCAATAAAGCCAGCCAGCATTAAAAATGTAAGCCTTTGCTGGCTTCCTATTTTTTCCAGAATCTCTTCCTGGCTGGAGACATTGACAATCTCCCACCCTAATTTCTCATCCTGGATGGCGTCCACGCAGACGCCATCTCCAGAGAAAATACCCTGCTCCATAGCAAATTTCTCATAAGCCTGCATTTTACCGCCGCCCCCAAACCCGATCGGGCTGCCCAGAAGGCTTTTATTCTGAAAGGACACCAGATTCCCTGCCTGGTCTACGATAAAGCAATAAGCCGCCAAGCCTTCCCTGCCCCCCGTGCAGATATTCTCCAGCATTTCTTCGTCAATCCCCAAGATCACAATGCCAATCTGCTTATTCTGTTTCTTGAAATCTACCACCTGATGAACCATATGGAACAGATAATGTTCCTCATTCTGAGAATTTGCCGCTTTTTCCGTCGGTATGAAGTGGGTGCCTTTCTGGCCAATATACCTTTCATACAGTTCCTTCTGGCTGATGCCCAGGCCAGAAATCCAGGAGTTCCTGGTCGTTGACCCCGTAATGGTATCGTAGAATACCAGGGTGCCGTTTTCCGTAATGATGGAAATATCCTTGATATAATCCTTCACATAAAAGTAGCCGCGCAGCATACGCCTGAGCTGGTTTTTACTGACCACCAGCTCTTCCTCCTGGTTAATGCGGTTCATCAGGCCGATGACGTCATCGTTGGAATAAATTTGGTACAGGACGTCCTCATAGGACTCTATGCTAATATCAAGCGCCGTCTCCGTACGGCTTAAATTATATTTCATCAAGTCGTTGTTGTTCCCATTTACAATATCCAAGATATTCCAGTAAGAGAACAGATTTATTATGACAATGGGGATAATGGAAGTCACCAAAAAGGAACCGATCAATTGGACGCTAAGGCTTTTCCGGCTTCTGTTCATAAACGCCCTCCTCACTCTTCAAAACTTCATAGAAATCCAGGCGGCTTTCTTATATCCCGCTACGAAATGTGGGGATCCGTCAATTACATTTACTGTATATATGGATACTTTTATTATACTTTCTAAAAATGAGATCGGATATCCGACATTCCTAAAAAAAGTGGAAAAATCTAAACACAATCCAAAAGAAGCGCAAAGTCATTGAAAATTACTCTGACAGAAGTAAGTTTTTGCCTGTGTTTTCCCATTTATATTTCATACCATTCACCTAACCGATATTCACTCCTCACAATTCTTCTATTTTATATTTAATCACCCCTGTAACCACGTTTTTTCCTCTATAATATGAAAATTTTCCAAGGCAAGGTTCTTTGCATTCTATCAGATTACCCCTTTCCAGTTTATCCGTTTTGCATCCAAACGTCAATACACAGGGCTGCAAATCTTGCCTATTCCCCCATATTACGGTTATACCAGCCCTCTATGTATTCAAAGATTGCCCTTTCGCCCTCTTTAAAATCCTTGTCATCATGGATAGAAGATTGTCTATTATGATGCCCAAAAAGCAGGGATGCAGGAGCAGATCCGAAGCATCTACCACAGCCATAACAGGTGTGAATTGTAAGTAAAGTGAAAAATGGGAAGAATAAACAAGGTGAAAATCTGGTGTATATAGATAGCCCTCATAAAGTAAACATGGTAAAATCTTAGAAGAAACTAAGTTGTAACATTTTTCTGGTATAATAAAAATAAAAAAATAGGTG
>CAJTNT010000046.1 GCA_910577785.1 uncultured Lachnospiraceae bacterium
ATGACCTGCAAGGCGTTAAAGACGACCTGCAAGGCGTCAAGGATGACCTACAAGGTGTTAAAGACGACCTGCAAGGCGTCAAGGATGACCTACAAGGCGTTAAAGACAACCTGCAAGGCGTCAAGAATGACCTGCAAGGCGTTAAAGACGACCTGCAAGGCGTCAAGGATGACCTACAAGGCGTTAAAGACGACCTACAAGGCGTCAAGAATGACCTGCGTGAGGTCAAGGATAGGGTGAAAAAAATTGAAATGACACAAGAAATTATAATTTTACCTAGGTTAGACACCATTGAAGCTTGTTATACGTCAACATACTACAGATACAAGGAGCAGGTGGAAACTTATGAATCTATGAAACAAGATATTTCCATTCTAAAATCAATCGTGGCGGAACATAGTGAAAAGCTACAAAAGATTTCCTAGCATTTTTTACCCCTGCAACACGTAGATCGCCGAAAATGATTCTGCCAAATAGGCAGCAGCCGGCAAAACCACAGCGCGAACGTGTAAAGTCTATTGGATTGCCTCATGTATTTATATTTCACGCCTGAAATCCTCTCTAAGTTTCAGATAACGTTATAAAAGGGAAGAATGCAACGGATGTGTGAAGGTTTGCACTCTTCCCTTTTACCAATTATTACAGAAAGTGGACTTGAAGATACTTTTATTCTACTCAGATGCCTATTTTATTTCAACCCCATAAACGAAATATAATTTTCAGCCTCTGCCACCATTTCTTTTGTTTTCTACATTTTTACCGTTATTTGATAATTTTTACCGTCTTTCTCTGCCCTTTCCCTTTCAGCAGTTTCTGATATGCTTTCAGCTTGCTCTTGGGCACCTTAACCACAGCCTTGGCATGGACATTCTTCAGGGCGTTTTTGCCGACGGACTTCAGTTTCTTGCTCTGAATGGTGATCTTTTTCAGCGACTTGCAACTGTAAAATGCCTTGCCGCCAATCTTGGCCACATTGGCTCCCAGGGCTGCGCTTGCCACTTTCCTGCAGCCGGAAAATGCGCCAGCGCCGATTTCTGTTACCCGGAAGGATTTCCCTCCGATGTTCACAGTGGCAGGTACATTTGCCTTTTTCAGCTTTTTCTTCACATTCTTATCTTTCACGCCGGTCAAAGTAACTGTCCCTTTGCCTTTTGTGTTGGCATTGGTAATTTGATATTTGTAATTTCCGGCCTTGTATACCTTGCCCTTCTTTACAGTAATGGCAAAGGCCTTGCTGATGCTTCCTCTATATCTGCCCTTTCCGCTAATCTTAACCTTAGCCGTCCCAATCTTGACATTGTTGCTGTAGCTTACGGTATAATCAACGCCTTTTTTCAACGCTTTCCCGCCATAAGTAACCGTCAGCGCCGGCTGGCATTTTTTACCGCTATAAATCTGCGCTGGAATCTTCTTCACTGTTGCTTTTGCAATGTCAGCCTTGGGGGCATTCCCATTCTTCAGCTCTTCATACTTTGCTTCTGCTGCCGTCAGTACACCGTAATTTTCCACCAGCTTTTTCTGCGCCTCGCTCAGGCTGTCATACGCCTTCCTTGCCGCATCAATCCTGCCCTTGCTCTTGGCAGTGTAGCTTACCGTGCCAATCAACGCAATCTTATCGGAAACTGCCTTGGCCGCTGCTTTGTCCGCCTTGGCCGCTTCATCCGCTTTCTTTAAAGCCTCATAATCCTGCTCCGCTTCTGCCAGATCGCTGTAATTTCCTACCAGCGCCTTCTGCGCTTCGGTCAGGCTGTCGTATGCCGCCCTTGCCGCATCAATCTTGTCCTTGCATTCACTGGTGAAGCTTACCTTGCCGATGGCTGCAATCTTATCCGCAACCGCTTTGGCAGTTTCTGCATCCTCATTGGCATGCGAATCGATCATCTTCATGGAGATATCATCAATAAAGTATGCAAAAATCCCATCCTCGCCTGGCTCCTTGCCGGTTGCCGGCTCAAATAAAATAGCTACCCTGCTCAGATCTGCGTCCGCCGGAACCGTATATTCCCCATAGAGGTTTGCCCAGTCATTCAGGTTTGCATTTTTGGAGAAAATAACTTCTTTTTTCTGGGAATTCCCCTCTCCATACAGAACAGAAACATGAAAGTCTGCATTTGCAGGAGGATTTTCGTTATGGCCTGCCCCGTTTTTAAAGATCAGATAAGCGTCTATTTCATAAGTTGCGCCTGCCTTTACCTTTCCTGTGATATCCTGAAAGGCTCCTGACTCTTTGCCAGTACGGTTAATTTTCAGCGAATGGGGGGCGCTGTGGATGGTAGAATACCCCAGGGACAAGGTTGCCTCTCCATAAGCCTTCCAATTGGCGTCTCCGTTGATATCGCCATTGACGATAATTTCCTCCCCTGCCTCCGGCCCGTCATCATGCACCAGTTTTAACATATATTCCTGGCAGGTTGTATGATCCTGGGCGTATACCTTCAGCTTCTTCGTCTCAGTCCCCTCTCCCAATGCAAATTTCTGCACCTTGGCGTCATTGACCAGAACCCCGTCAATATACAGGAGGCCGGATTTATCTGCCAGCGTAAAGGTGACAGACAGCCGTTCCACAGCAAGCGGCACCCGGATCACATAGCCGTCGTTTGTCACCTTCAGCCGCCCTGCAGAAGGCGCCACTTCCACCAGCCTGGCATCCTTGCTGTAAGCCCGCATCATAAACAGCCCATTGACTATGCGGGCGCTTGCCTGTGTGGCGCTTCCGCTCTCAAATTTCACCTTTACCACGTCAAACTGCTCAGAGCCAACCGTAATGGATTGGGCTTTCCTGATTTCTTCCTCCGGAATCTCAAAATACTTTTTGTAGAACGCTTCATCGCCTGCAGCATTTTCTACCGTATAACGGAATACCTTGCTGCCGACCGTGATTTTTATCGTCTTGCCGGCGTCTGCCTTTGCGAACTGGCAGAGCAGGGAATTGGAGGTATTTTTATCTACCTTCATATTGTAGCTGAAATATCCGCCTGCCTTTGCCCTGCGCGTACTCCCCAGCCCGGAAACGCCTGTTTCAAATTCCGTATCGCTCTCATCCATCTGATGGACGGCATCGTTCTCATACTGCCCATACCCCGGCTGGATGGAATCAACAACGGCTTCCGCAAACCTTCCTTCTTCTTTCTCTGCCAGGATCTTCTCTTCGGAGGAATCCTCTGCGCTTTCAAAATACCAGTAAATGCCATAACGCTCTGCATTCAGAGTATTGAACGGCACAAAAGTAAGCCCTTCGCCGCCAAATACTTCTTCTGCGTCCGTCCCGCGGAGATGGAATTCCAACTTGCCCTCTGCCTTCTCCATATGGGCATTGATGTTCTTCATAAATTCCTTTGTACTCTCCGTGCCTTTGATGGCAAGTGTCTCTGTCCCCAGCACCTGCTTGATCGTCTTGCCGTAGGCCACCTCTAAGCGCACCTTTTCATTCCCTACTACCTTATAGGCCGGCGCAGTCAGGTTCACGCCTGCACCAACAGCGTCATTCCATTCTTCCGTGCCAAGCTTTGCTGCCAGGACTGTGGGGCCGTACTGGAATGCATAGACAAAATCATTGTCCGGGAGTCCATAGGCTACGACTTCCATCGGAATGCTCATCTCCAGCTTATCGCCGTTTTTCCAGGCTCTGTCCACGACAAGATAATTGTCCTCTTCCGCCGCATTAGCTGCTTCGCCATTGATCTTTACCGTAACGCTGCCTGCAGCCCAATCCGGGATACGCAGCCGGATAGCGGCTTCTGCCGGGGATGCCCCGTCCAAAAGGCTGACGGTAAATTCTGCTTTCTCACTGGCCGTCACATCGGAATTCTGTGTCAGCCTGATATTCTTTTCTTTCCATGTCACTTCCGATGCAACATATTGGTTGACGGTAATTGAATTGCCTGACTTAAAATAAATACTGTCTGCAAGCTTGGTATAATTCTCCATCCCTGTCCCCGTACAGCACCAGAACATATTTGTCTCAGGGTCTGCCGTACCGAACATCTTATAATACCCAGTGGCCATCGGCGTAAAATAGGAAAACGCCCCTTGCTCATTCACCGCTCCCATAATGGCATTCCGCAGCGTCCGTTCATAATAGTCCGCATATTTTTTCTTGCCTGTTACCTGATACAGCCCTCTGGAAAGTTTCAGCATATTGTGGGCGCAGCAGCTCTCGCAGTTGCACTGCGTCCGGATTTCATCCAATGCGCTGTCTGCCCGGAAATGCTCCATGTCACTGGTTCCGCCGGTAAGAAACGCATGTTTTTCCACCACAAGCGTCCAGAAGCCTTCCGCATACTCCAGGTAGTCGGATTCCTCTACATTCTCTACCTCCTTCAACGCCACATAACGGTTCAGCGCCCCGACAAACTTAGGGATTGTCGTATTGGAATGGCGGCCTTTCAGCGTATCCTCATTTCCAGATAAGATTACTTTATATAAATCTGGCTCGTCAAATTTATGCGCCGCTTCCTTATGCTCCGTCTTATGGGTATATTTGTACAGTTCATACAGGCAGTCATTCATCCCGCCATATTCCACCCCGCAGGCTCTCCTCTGCTGCTCCGCCGTCCAATTGCCCACGCGGTTATATGCCCAGTCGCCCAGGTTCGAGGCAACCTCCAATGCTTCTGCATTCCCTGTATACTTATAGGTGTCCACCAATCCCTGGAGCAGCTTGTGCGTGTTGTACCAGGGAACCCAGGTGTTCCCCTGTGCGTCACCCTGCACGATGTCAAACTGTTTTTCCACATTGCTGGCATCCTGCACGTTCGCGCCAAAGAGAAAACCTTCCTTCGAGCCGCCGAAGCTGCCTGCTGCCTCCTGGCATTCCTTCAGCCCGGAAATCAGTTCCTCCAGCTTGGCGGCCAGGTCTTCGTCCCCCGTTGCCTGGACTGCCTGCGCGGCCGCCGACAGGTAATGCCCCATGCTGTGGCCTGCCAGGAGCCCGTTTTCCCATCCATTGTAGCGCATTGCATTTGCCGCAAGCCCAGCATTTTCACGGAATCCGGCAATCAGGCGGTCATTGTCAAATTTCTTTAGGAATGCAATATCCGCGTCCTGTGCGCCTTTATAGTAGACATCCGTTACCCGCACATCATTCAGCGCAAACTGCTCTTGGCAATATGCCGTATAGGGATTCTTGGGCACTTCAACCTGCTGTTCCTCTTTCTTTAAGACAGTAATCTCAAATACCTTTGCCGTACTGGCAGCCCCGCTGGATATAGTAGCTGTCAATACCACATCCTTATTTTCGTCCGTAGGCCGTTTCACTTTTCCGCTTGCAGATACAACCTCCGGCTGGCTGCTTTCCCAAGAAATGGCGCTGCCGTTTTTCCCTTTTAATGGCAGCGTCACGCTGGCCTTAATGGCTGCCATGTCCTTTCCCGCAAAAGGATCCAAGGCGTCCTTATCTGCTTCTACTATTTCTTCGTCCGTCATCACCACGGCATGCAGGCCATAAAGCGCTTCGACTTCCTCCGCCGTTGCGGCAGCGCTGTAGATTTCATACTCATCTAAATCCAGATTGGCAAACCCGCCGTTATATCCTGGGGAATTAAATCCCAGATATTTATGGTCCGTCTCATTCCCTGCCGTTGTAATCTTGCCAGAACCCATGTCTTTCCCCACGCTTGTAGTTGTGACAGCCTTGCCGTTGCGGTAAAACACAGCCTCCTCCGTCTCGCTGCTGTATGTAATGGCAACATGGACCCATTCCCCAATCGGGAAAAATTCTGCCCGGCTTGCAGCCACCTCAAACTCCTTTAGGTGCTTGCTGGCAGCGCCGACTGACAATACAAGCGGCCGACTGTCATTGAGGCAGGAAATATACCATCCTTCCCCATCCCATGCCCCGCTTGGCTTATTCCACATAATAATATGCTCGCCATTCAGGGCTCTTGTTGCCCTTAGCCAGAAGGAAACCGTCATTTCCTCCGGCTGCAGCGCCCCGCTTGTACCCAGATCCAGGTAAGTGCTCCCATCCAGGGAAAGCGCCTGCCCAGAAATGCCTTCGCTATAAGAAGCCTCCTTTGATGAGGTGACGGAAACATGGTTTGCTGATGCATCGTCCAGGTTCCCTTCAAATTTCAGCGCAATCTCCTGGCTGTCCGAAAATGCGGACTGCGGGCTTTCTTCTGTCTGGATTTCCTGCGCCCAGGTTGGATGGATGCTTCCCATAACCACCGTCCCTGCCAGGAGCAGGCTGAGTGCCTTTCTCCATAATGACTTTTTTTTCATGTTCTTTCCTCCTTCTTTATGGCGCGTTCTCTGCCTCCCCTATGATGTATAGCCTCCCGCAATCTGCCGCAAAAGCAGGCACAAAGAGACCCCGGGCGCCTTATTATATTTTTATACTAACATATGCCTTTCTTCTTTTCAGCCCCATAAATTAAAGGAAATTAGCCGCAGACTTGCAAATTCTTTATTTTTTCATATTTTGGAAACAGACAGGCACAGAAGCCCCAAAAACGAGGACGCAAAACAGCGGCTTTGAACCATCAAAACCGCTGCAAAATTAGAATGAAATATAACATTCAGGTACCCAGAATTTTTAAGATGTCAGCAGATCAGCATCGCATCGCCAAAACTAAAAAACCGATACCGCTCCCGCACAGCCTCCTGATATGCCTCCATCACCTGCCCCTGCCCAGCGAAAGCTGAGACCAGCATCAGCAGGGTGGATTCCGGCAGATGGAAATTCGTAATCAGCCCGTCCATCACCCGGAACTGGTATCCTGGATAAATAAAGATGTCTGTCCAGCCGCTACAGGCCTTGACATAACGCCCGCTTCCCGCGGCTTCGTCCCCTTCCTCCTGGATGAGCCTCATAGCTACAGATTCCAAGGTACGGCAGCTTGTGGTGCCTACGCAGATGACCCGGCCGCCCCTGCGCTTCGTCTCATTGATCGCCTCAGCCGCCGCTTCGTCCATCTGGTAATACTCTGCATGCATATGGTGTTCCTGCACTGTCTTGGCCTTCACCGGGCGGAAGGTGCCAAGCCCCACATGGAGCGTCACCTCGGCGACCGTAACGCCTTTTTTTTGGACTTCCTCCAAAAGCTCCGGCGTAAAATGCAGCCCCGCCGTGGGCGCAGCCGCAGAACCGTCATACTTGGCATAAACTGTCTGATAGCGGTTTTTATCCTTCAGCTGGTGGGTAATGTAAGGCGGCAAGGGCATCTGCCCCAGCCGGTCAAGGATTTCCTCAAAAATCCCCTCATAGGAGAAGCGGATCCGGCGGTTGCCATCCTCCACCACATCCAGCACCTCGCCCACTAAGATCCCGCCGCCAAAGAGGATACGGGTTCCTGGCTTGGCCTTTTTCCCAGGCTTTACCAGTGTTTCCCAGACATCCTTCTGCCTTTGCCTAAGCAGCAGGATTTCTACCTTCCCCTGTGTGCCCTCTCGCTCACCAAAGAGTCGGGCCGGTATCACCTTCGTGTTATTGAGTACCAGGCAGTCCCCAGACTGCAGGTAGTCTGGGATCTGGCAAAAATGGGTATGGGTAAGCGCGCCGCTTTCCCGCTGCATCACCAGAAGACGGGAACTGGAACGGTCTTCCAGCGGATCCTGGGCAATTAATTCCTGCGGCAGTTCATAATAAAAATCTTTTACCTCCATATTCTGCCTTTCTCCTATTTCCTCAATTCAATCCCCATGCCTTCTAAAGCTTTGAGGATTCTTTCCATGGCCGGCATATAGTCCGCCTCTTCTAAGGTCTTATCCTTCGCGCGGAAGGTCAGGGAATAGGCCACGGACTTAAAGCCTGCTTTAATCTGGGAGCCCTCGTAAATGTCAAATAGCTCATAATGCTCCAGGTAGCTGCCACCCTTGGTATCAAATACCTTTTCTACTTCTCCAACTAAGATATCCTTAGGCATAACCATGCTGATATCCCTTGATACTGCTGGGAAGCGGGCAATCCCTTCATATTTACGGTCGAACGTGGCCAGCTCCACAATCTTCGGCATGTCAATCACAGCCACATACACCCGTTCCTTAATCGAATAATTATCCGCCACCTGGGGATGCACTTCCCCCAAATACCCCACTACTTCCCCATCATAAATCACGTTTGCCTGCCTGCCTGGATGGAGGAAGGGCTTGCCTGCATCAGGATCGTAGATTTCCTTCCCAGAAAGCCCGGCCTTGCTGAAAAATTCCTCAATGACACCCTTCATGGTATAGAAATCCCCATCCCCATACATGCCCAGCGTAAACTGCATCCGCTCATCTGGCAGCTCCGTCACCGGAACCTGCTTGGGCAGGTAAATGTTCCCCAGCTCGTACAGGCGCACATTTTTATTCCTGCGGTTGTAATTGGTGGAAAGGGAGGTCAGCATCCCATGCAGGGAAACGGTGCGCATGATGCTGAAATCCTCTCCCAGGGGATTGGAGATTACCACGGCGCGGCGCAGCGCGCTGTCCTTGGGGAGCAGCAATTTATCAAATACCTTGGGGCTCTCGAAGGAATACGTCATCCCCTGGCTGAAGCCGCAGAATTCTGCAATATCCCTGGCCACGGCCTCCACCCGCAGCTTAAAGGACAGCTTCCCTGTGGTGGCCTCCCCTGTGGGCAGCGTTGTGGGGATATTGTCATAGCCGTAGAACCTGGCCACTTCCTCCGCCAAGTCAGCAAGGCATTCCAGATCCTGCCGCCAGGAGGGCACATCCACCTCTTCCTTCTCCCAATCATAGGAAAGGCCAAGCTTCTCAAAATATCCTACCATCGTCCCCTTGTCAATTTCCGTTCCCAGCAGCCGGTTGACCTTCCCAGCATCGAAGGGAATCTTCCTGCCCACTTTGCGCTTGCCGTAGACGTCCGCCACGCCGCCAACGACCTCCCCAGCGCCCAGTTCCTCAATCAGCTGGCAAGCACGGTTGATGGCGTCCAGTGCATTGTTGGGGTCGAGCCCCTTCTCAAATTTGCCAGAAGCATCCGTCCTGAGTCCTATTTTCTTGCTGGAAAGGCGGATATTGGTGCCGTCAAAGCAGGCGGCCTCAAAAAGCATGGTCTGTACACTGTCAGTAATCATGGAATTTTCGCCCCCCATAATCCCGGCAATGCCCACAGCCTTTTCGCCATCGCAGATCATCAGCACGGAATCGTCCATCCTGCGTTCCTGCCCATCCAGCGTCACAAATGCCTCATCCTTGCCGGCGCGGCGCACAATGATCTCCCTGCCGGCAATCGTTTCCAGGTCATAGGCATGCATCGGCTGGCCATATTCTTCCATAACATAATTGGTAATATCAACAATATTATTGATGGGGCGGATGCCCTGGGAAGCCAGCCGGCGCTGCATCCACTGCGGGGAAGGCGCAATCTTAATATTTTTGACCACCCTCGCACAATACCTGGGGCAGAGTTCTGCGTCCTGCACCGTAACCTTGATGTAATCATTCACATCCTCATCATTCCCTGTCTCCGCCACAACTGGGGGCTTAAATTCCTTGCCAAAGGTGGCGGCCGCTTCCCTGGCAAGACCCAGTACGCCAAAGCAGTCCACGCGATTGGAGGTAATCTCATACTCAAACACAACATCGTTAAGCCCCAATGCCTTGACCGCGCTTTCGCCCACCACGGCATCCGAACCAAAGATATAGATGCCCTCTTCCGGCGCTTCCGGGTACATTTCGCGGCTGGAGCCCAGCTCTTCAATGGAGCACATCATACCTGCGGAGGCAACGCCCCTTAATTTACCTTTCTTAATCTTGATACCGCCAGGGGTTTTCTTGCCGTCATGCCCCCCGGCTACGCGGCCGCCGTCCAATACCACAGGCACTTTCTGCCCCTCTTTCACATTCGGCGCGCCTGTCACAATCTGTACCAGCTCCCCTGTGCCGACATCCACCTGGCAGACCACTAATTTATCTGCATCCGGATGCCGCTCAATCTTCTGGATCTGGCCGACTACAATCTTATCCAAATCCGCATCCAACGCCTCAAAGCCTTCCACCTTAGAGCCGGAAAGCGTCATTGCATCCGTATATTCCTGTGCCGTCACATCCAAATCCGGAACATACGCCTTTATCCAAGATAATGATGTATTCATATTTCCTCATTCCTTTCTTTAGAACTGTTTTAAGAAGCGGTCGTCATTCTCGTACAGCAGCCTCATGTCGTCAATCTCATATTTCAGCAGGGCAATACGCTCTAAGCCTACGCCAAATGCAAACCCAGAATACTCTTCCGGGTCAATGCCGCTCATCTTAAGCACCCTTGGGTGTACCATGCCGCATCCCAGGATCTCAATCCAGCCGGAGCCCTTGCAGAACCTGCAGCCTTTCCCGCCGCACTTAAAGCAGGTCACATCCACCTCTGCGCTCGGTTCCGTAAATGGGAAATGGTGAGGCCTGAACTTCACCTTCGTCCCTTCGCCAAACAGCTCCTTGGCAAACGCGGCAAGGGTCCCCTTCAGGTCTGCAAAGGTAATCTGCCTGTCCACCACAAGCCCTTCCACCTGATGGAAGGAAGGCGAATGGGTAGCGTCCACCTCATCGGAACGGAAGACGCGCCCAGGGGCAATCATGCGGATTGGCAGCTTCCCTTTCTCCATCTGCCGCACCTGGACAGGAGAGGTCTGCGTCCGCAGGAGAATCTTATCATTAATATAGAAAGTATCCTGCTCGTCTTTGGCCGGATGGTTGGCCGGGATGTTGAGGGCTTCAAAGTTATAGTAATCATACTCCACTTCCGGCCCTTCCACAACTTCATATCCCATGCCTACAAAAATCCGTTCCACTTCCTCTAATGCAATCGTATTCGGATGGCGGTGCCCCACACGGTTCTTCTTGGCTGGCAGCGTGACGTCAATCACTTCCTGCTTCAGCCGGATCTCGCGCTCTGCCGCCTCTAATTTGGCCTTTGTCTCTTCAATCAGCCGCTCAATGCTCTCCCTTGTCTCATTCACCAGCTGCCCGACCATTGGGCGCTCCTCGGGGAGCACGTCCTTCATGCCTTTCAGTACGGCGGTCAGTTCCCCCTTTTTCCCCAGAAACGCGACCCTTACCTCATTTAATTTCGCCAACCCATCTGAACTTTGGATCTGGCGGACTGCCTCTTCCTTAATCTGTGCCAGTCTTTCTTTCATTTTATCTGCCTCCTATCAATATCAATCGCGTAGGGGAACCATTTTCTCCCCTACTTGCCGCGCGGCCTGCGCATAAAAAATCCCTATGCAATGACAGCATAGGGACGAAATTCTCCGTGGTACCACCCTGATTTCCAGGAACCGTATTTCCCTGGACACTCTATCTGCGTAACGTGCAGGATACGTCATGCCTTACTCGGAGGCCTCTTCCTACACCTCTGTTCGGGTATGCGGCTCCGGTGGGAAATTCAGACCCTGCCTTTTCTAAGGGGACTTGCAGCTGGTAATCCCCTCTCTCTGGAAGCAGTACAGCGTCCTACTATGGCACCTTCTTTGCCTTTCTTATTTTAAAACTTCACGGCTATTATTCTAACACTTGCATCCAAAATCTGCAAGTATTTTTTGAGAATTTTATATCAGCTTTGTCTTTTTCACAATCTGGCAGAAGTCCCGGTTGCTGTTCGTACGCACGAAAAGGTTGAGGATACTCTCCACTGCATCATCCGAACGCATGCCATTGATTGCCCGCCGCATCACTTCCACCGCCTCCTGTTCTTCACGGCTCAGAAGCAGATCCTCCCTGCGTGTCCCGGACTTTACAATGTCCACCGCTGGGAAAATCCTCCGCTCCGAAAGCTTACGATCCAGGATTAATTCCATATTCCCCGTGCCCTTAAATTCCTCATAAATCACATCATCCATCCTGCTCCCGGTATCAACCAGGGCAGTAGCAAGAATTGTGATGCTGCCCCCTTCCCGCATATTCCTGGCCGCCCCGAAAAACCGCTTGGGCATATGCAGGGCTGCCGGATCGATACCGCCGGATAACGTCCTGCCGCTTGGGGGCACGATTAAATTATAAGCCCTCGCCAGGCGGGTAATGCTGTCTAAAAGGATCATTACGTCCTTCTTGTGTTCCACTAAGCGCCTTGCCCGCTCAATTACCATTTCCGATACCCGCTTATGATGTTCTGGCAGCTCATCAAAGGTGGAGTAGATGACTTCCACATTCTCGCCTTCAATCGCCTCCTTGATGTCTGTCACTTCTTCTGGCCTTTCGTCAATCAGCAGGATAATCAGGTGCATCTTGGGGTTGTTGCGGGTGACTGCCTTTGCCACCTGCTTTAAGAGTGTGGTCTTCCCGGCCTTGGGCGGGGATACAATCATGCCGCGCTGCCCTTTGCCGATCGGGGATACCACATCCATAATCCGCATTGCCACTGCAGAACGTTCTGTCTCCAGGCGGATCCTGCTGTTTGGAAAAATAGGGGTCAGGTCTTCAAAATTTGGGCGTCTCAATATCTCAGAAGGATGGCATCCATTTATATTCTTTATATACAGAAGGGCGCTGAACTTCTCCTGCTGTGTCTTTACCCTGGTATTGCCAAGAATAATATCCCCTGTCTTCAGCCCGAATTTACGGATCTGAGAAGGTGAAACATAGACGTCCTGGTCACCTGGAAGGTAATTCTCGCAGCGGATAAACCCATAGCCATCCGGCATAACCTCTAAAATCCCATGTGCGCTGATGCCGCTGTCCAACTCCGGATTGTCAATTTCAATCCCATCTGACGTAATGACCCGGTTTGGCTTCCGCTCAAACCTCTCATTGCGCCCTTCCTGAGCCGACGCCGTCCTCTCACCGCGCTCGTCACGGACAGGCACACGCTTCATCTCCCTTGCCTGGACGCTCCTTTCCTCTCCATGCCCAGCCGTATAGCGCCCTTCCTTTTGCAGCGTACGCCTCTCTTCCGAAAATGCCGCCTTTACCGGCACGCGCCTCCTCTCCTGCGGCTGTACCGGCCTTTCTGCCTGCGCTTGGCTGCCGCTCCTGCTTTCCGTCTGCACCGGCCTTTCCGCCTGCGCTTGGCTGCCGCTCCTGCTTTCCGCCTTTACCGGCCTTTCCGCCGGCGCCTCGCTGTTGCTTCTGCTTTCCGCCTTTACCGGCCTTTCCGCCGGCGCCTCGCTGCCGCTTCTGCTTTCCGCCTTTACCGGCCTTTCTGCCGGCGCCTCGCTGCCCCTTTTTGCTTCCGTCTGTGTACTTTTCTCAACCCGGGATTCTCCGATATTTAAGGCTTTGTCCGCCTGCCCTTCCTTTTTTTCTGCAGGCGCTTCGGCCTGGCTCTGATTGGCCTCCTTTTCATCTTCCTGCAGCATCAGATCCACCAGCTGGCTCTTTTTCAAACCGGAAAGATGCCGCAGGCCCCGCGCCTTTGCCACCTCCCTCAATGACACAACTGATAAACTTTCATATTTTTCTCTCATATTTCTCTCCTTCTCATTGCTTTCAATATGGGGATTACTGCGCATTCACCTTGTAAATATTCTCTGGCGGTTAACCAAATACCTCGCGGCATTCGTCAAATATCCATGTAAACATGGCTATTTTCCTCATTGCTCACGGGAATAAATAACATATATGGAAGTTACGTTTCATAGGCTTGGGAATTTCCGTTCTGCAAAGAAACGGAGCAGCTTTCCATCCATGCGTGGAGATGGATAAGGCCGCAGAAAGAAACCCGAAAGGATACCTTTTATGCCGAAATACAGGCAATATGAAAGAAAGCTTAAAGGGACATCCCCCCTGAACAGTAACCAATGGAAATCTCTGTCAGATCAGACAATGATTTTGCTATTGCAACTCCTGCCATTTGACGTTATAATACAGAAAAGCATAAAACTTATACTCACTGCTGACGAAACCGGCAGTGAGCATTGCGCCAGCCGCGAAGCGGCATATCTGCTTATGCGGCTGTATGCATCATGTTATAAAGGAGGCCGCCCATGCGTATCTGGTTTAAAGTAATCCGGGACAACCATCTTCTAAACGATACTGTCATCGAGGATAACAGTGATGACACCCGCACCCATAAAGTATTCCGCGCTCTGGAAAAAGCCTGCTACCTATTTGACTTAGGTAAGCCAATCTGGCTGGATGCCACCATTGCAGAATTCAAACGCCACGCCAAAGCCCGCTTTTTCCAGGATAACTTTGTAGAAACAATTGATTTTGATTTTTTGGAAATCCATGTAATTGAAGAATGAACGGCCAAAGGCTTCCCGTTCCCTCACCTTCTCTGCCGATTGGCTTCATACATCAGCAGCGCTGCTGCCACTGCCGCATTCAAAGACTCTATGCTCCCCTCCATAGGAATCCTCACACAGGAATCTGCCAGGCCGGCAGCCTGCGGGCTCAGCCCCTTCCCTTCGTTTCCTATCAGAAAACCGATAGCCTTCCTATAATCTGGCTGATCATACATAACCGCCCCCCGCAGGTGCGCCGCATACAGAAAGACGCCCCGCCCCTGCAGCATGCGGATGGTATCGGGAAGGCTGGGTGATATATAATAGGGCATGCGGTACAAGGAACCCATCGTGGCGCGGACTGTCTTAGGATGGAACAGATCTACGGTGGACTTGTCCATAATTATCCCTGTCATCCCAGCTGCCTCTCCCGTCCGTATCATGGTCCCCAGGTTCCCCGGATCCTGGATCCCTTCCAAAACTAATAACTGCGCATTCTTCCCTGGCAAGCCTTTGCCAGATCCCTCTGCCTGCATCCCCTGCGGGGCGGCGCACAGCATATCCTCCAGCCCATACTGCGGCATCTTCACCAAGCACAAGATCCCCTGCGGGGTTTCCGTATCGCTGACAGAGCGGAATACCGGATCCGCTACAACCTCATAGCGATATCCAGCCAGTTTTTCCCGCCTGCCCTCATCTAAGAGAAAGGACTCTGAGACATACATTGCCTGGACGCTGTCCTTCGGGGCTTCGAAGCACATCTTCATGCCCTCTGCCACAAAAACCTGCTGCTCATAGCGGGCTTTGGCCTTGCGGTTGAGCAAGGCGATACGCTTCATCTGCCCATTGGCAGAACTTGTAATCATCCCGCTGCCCTCTAGGCGCTGAGGTTCTTGCAGATCTTAAACTGGTATTCCGGAACCAACTTCTGCATTGCCAGCGCCTCATCGATATCAAAATCCGTATAATTGCCATGGCAGTAGGCCACCACCCGGTTAGATTTGCCTTTGCAGATTAAATCTACGGCATAGGCGCCCATCGTGGAAGCATAGACACGATCCTTACAGGTAGGGCTTCCGCCGCGCTGCATATGCCCTAAGATCGTAGCCCGTGTCTCCAGGCCGGTCGCCGCCTCAATACGCTTTGCCATGCTGCTGGAATGCCCGATGCCCTCTGCATTGATAATAATATGGTGCTTCTTCCCGCGCTTGCGGTTTGCAATGATATTGTTCACCAGCTTCTGCTCATCAAAATCATATTTCTCCGGCAGCAGGATATCCTCCGCCCCATTGGCAATCCCGCACCACAGCGCAATATAACCAGCGCCGCGTCCCATAACCTCAATAATGGAACACCGTTCATGGGATGTGGAGGTATCACGCACCTTGTCAATGGCTTCCATGGCCGTATTCACCGCCGTGTCAAACCCAATCGTATACTCTGTGCAGGCGATGTCCAAATCAATCGTCCCTGGGATCCCTACTACATTGATGCCCTGAGCCGCCAGCTTCTGCGCCCCACGGAAAGAACCGTCCCCGCCAATCACAATGACGCCGTCAATGCCATGCTGCCTGCAGACCTCCGCACCCTTGCGCTGCCCTTCCTCCGTGGTGAACTCTGGGCATCTCGCTGTCTGCAGGATGGTGCCGCCGCGCTGGATGGTGTCCGACACATCCCGGGCAGTCATATCAATAATTTCGCCCTGCAAAAGCCCTGCGTACCCCCGCTTGATGCCCTTCACCTTCTTGCCGTTGAAAATCGCTTCCCGCACCACTGCGCGGATTGCCGCGTTCATCCCCGGTGCATCCCCTCCGCTCGTCAGTACGCCAATTGTCTGAATCTCTTTTTCCATTTCTGTTCCCTCCTCATGTTTGCTGTCAGAATTTCTATTGTCTATATTTCTGCTATCTATCATTTTGCTGCCAGAATCTCTGCTGCCTATATTTTTGCTTCCATGGAACCCGCTACTACTATTTCTGCTATCCACAATTTTATCATCAGCGACTCTGCCGTCCATTGTTTTGCTATCGGCAGCAGTCCTGCCGTCCCTGTTTTTTTTCTTCTTATTTCTTCTACGCTTCATTTGCCTTACCCTTTTGCTATGCTTTATTTACCCTATCTTTTATATATTTTCATGTCATCTATCCCGCAGGCAGGCTTTCCGCCAAAACAGGCCTTGTTATTTTATGACATTTTTATCATATATTTCACGGCCAGTATTTTTCCATTCTCTTACATTCTAATATCTTTTCGAAATATTTTCAATGCCCTTTTCTACAACTTTTACATTCTTTCTGCCCAAAAAATTGTTCAATTTGTTGAGTAATTCCGCAGAAACGCCAATATTCTGGCTGGGCGGCAGGCGCTTCATCAATTTTTCCCCAGAAATATAAATAACTACGCCATCCCGGCCGTCACTGTCCTGCAGCAGTTCAAACAGCTTTGTTTCTTTTTCCTCATAGTCTTTCCGCCCCGAAAACTGCAGCCACAGCTCCCTTTTTGCATCGTCGAAAGAATAAATTTTCTCGCAGATCAGCTTGCTGTTCCTCTCCTCCTCCGTGGAGACGCGCCCACGGATGAATACCTTTTCATCGACATTCAGCAGGTGGCTGGCCTTCTCGTAGCTTTTGGGGAATACGATTACCTCCACGGCGCCCACCAGATCCTCCAAGGTGAGGAAGGCCATCGTCTGGTTCTGTTTGGTATACTTGATGTTCTTATCTGTAATCAGCCCGCCTACCGTGGCAATTTCCCCGTCTTGCACTTTGCTCTGGCCCGTTTCCTCATCCAGCAGGAAATCGGCGGTCACGCGGGTAATGCTCTTTTTCCACTTCTCCTCATATTCCTCCAGCGGATGCCCGCTGATATAGATACCCATGACTTCCTTCTCAAAACCCAGGTAGGTTTCCTTGGGATACTCGCCCACATCTGGCAGGCGCACCTCAAAATCCGCCTTGGCCTCATCACTGGCAAGGTCAAACAGCGTCATCTGGCCTGCCATGGTATGCTTCCTCTCCTGGGCAATGCCGTCCATGATTTGGGCATAAACGCTCATCGCCTGCCTGCGGGTAGCGCCCAGGCCGTCCAGGGCGCCCGCCTTAATCAGGTTCTCCACCATCCGCTTATTGACTTCCCGGTCTGCCATACGGCTTAAAAAATCCTTCAGGCTGGTAAATTTTCCCCGTTCTTTGCGCTCCTCGCAGAGTTTTTCAATAAACGTATGGCTGATGCCCTTGATGGCCGAAAGGCCATAGCGGATTTTATTGCCTGACACGGAGAAACGGCTCTCCCCCTCGTTGACGCTGGGCGCAAGCACCTCAAGCCCCATCTGGCGGCAGGTATAAATGTACTCCGAAATCTTGCTGACATGATCCATCACAGAGCTCATCAGGGAAGCCATATACTCCATCGGATAATAATATTTCAGATAAGCTGTCTGGTAAGCCACCACCGCATAGGCCGCCGCATGGGATTTGTTAAAGGCATATTTTGCAAAATCCGTCATTTCATCAAAAATCCGATTGGCCACCGCCTCGCTGATGCCATTGCTGATACAGCCTGGGACGCCCTCTTCTGGGTTCCCGTAGACAAAGTTCTTCCGCTCCCGCTCCATCACGGAAGCTTTTTTCTTGGACATGGCGCGCCGCACCAGATCGCTGCGCCCTAGGGTATAGCCAGCCAGGTCGCGCACAATCTGCATCACCTGCTCCTGATAGACAATGCACCCATAGGTCGGCGCAAGGATCGGCTCTAGCTGCGGGCAGTCATAGGTCACGGAATCCGGGCTGTTCTTGCCGCGGATATAGGCAGGGATAAAATCCATCGGCCCTGGCCGGTACAGGGAAATGCCGGCAATGATATCTTCCAGGCTCTGGGGCTTCAGTTCCTTCATAAAGCTCTTCATGCCTGCGCTTTCCAGCTGGAATACGCCCTCTGTCCTGCCTGTCCCCAGGGAATCCAGCACGGCCTTGTCATCAAAGTCAATCTTGTCAATATCCAGCGAGATTCCCCGGTTGCCCTCAATCAGACGCACGGTGTTCTGCAGTACGGTCAGGTTGCGCAGCCCCAGGAAATCCATTTTCAGAAGTCCCAATTCTTCTAAAGTTGTCATTGTAAACTGCGTCGTGACCGCACCGTCAGACCCCCGGGAGAGGGGGACAAACTCATCCACAGCCTCCGAGCTGATCACGACCCCCGCCGCATGCATAGACGTGTGCCGCGGCAGCCCTTCCAGGCGTTTGGACATCGTAATCAGCCGCGCCACGCTCTCATCCTTTTCATACAGCTCCCGCAGCTCCCGGTTCATCTCCAGCGCCTTGTCAATCGTAATCCCCGGCTCCATAGGAATCTGCTTGGCAATCGTATCCACAAATGCATAGGGCAAGTCCATCACCCGCCCAACGTCACGGATAACGCCCCTGGCCGCCATGGTACCGAAGGTGACAATCTGCACCACCCGGTCCTTGCCATATTTCTGGCTCACATAGTCAATCACTTCCTGCCTGCGCTCCACGCAGAAATCTATGTCGATATCCGGCATAGTCACACGTTCTGGGTTAAGGAAACGCTCAAAAATCAGGCTGTACCGCAGGGGGTCGATATTGGTGATTTCCAGCGTATATGACACGAGCGACCCGGCGGCGCTCCCCCTTCCCGGCCCCACGGCAATCCCATGCTCCCTGGCAAAATGGATAAAATCCCATACAATCAGAAAATAGTCCACGTACCCCATCTGCTGGATAATCCCCAGCTCATACTGAAGCTGCTCCTTAATCTGCCCATAGGGAAGCAGGCCTTCTCTCCCTGGGATCTTCACCATCCCCTTCTGGGACGGGTACCTGCGCCCTAAGCCCTCATGGCACAGCTGATTCAGATAGCCCCAGGAATCATAGCCCTTTGGCACATCGAATTTCGGCAGCTTCGTCACGCCAAACTCAATCTCCACCTGGCATCGGCTGGCAATTTTGTGCGTATTCTCCAAAGCCTCCAGCGCATAAGGAAACAGCCCCTTCATTTCTTCTTCTGACTTTACATAATACTGCCCGCCCTCATAGCGCATACGGTTCTCATCCGCCAGCTTTTTCCCAGTCTGGATACACAGCAGGATATCATGGGAGTCCACATCCGTATTGTATGTATAATGCACGTCGTTGGTTGCCACCAAGGGAATCCCTGTATCCTTGCTTAAACGCAGCAGCTGCTGGTTTACATGCTTCTGCTCCGGCAGGCCGTGATCCTGCAGCTCCAGGAAGTAATTTCCCTGGCCAAAAACCCCCTCATACCACTGTGCGGCCTTCTTTGCTTCCTCATAGAAACCACGTGCAAGCAGCTTTTGCACCTCCCCGGCCAGGCAGGCGCTTAGCACAATCAGCCCTTCATGGTATGTTTCCAGCACCTCACGGTCTACCCGCGGCCTGTAGTAATAGCCTTCCGTAAACCCCCGGGAGACAATCTTCATCAGGTTGCTGTATCCTTGATTATTCTCTGCCAGCAGGATTAGATGGAAATAACGGTCCTCTCCTTCCACCTTCTCCCGGTCAAACCGGGAGCCTGGAGCAACATAGACCTCACAGCCTAAAATAGGGCGGATCCCTGCTGCCCTGGCCTCACGGTAAAAATCAATGACCCCATACATCACGCCATGGTCTGTAATCGCGGCCGCCTCCATACCCAATTCCTTTATCCTGGCGACATATTCCTTAATTTTATTTGAGCCGTCCAAAAGGCTGTATTCCGTATGGACATGAAGATGCGCAAACGCCATGTTATCCTCTCCTCTCTATTTTGCCCTTCCGTATCGCTAAAGAAGCTCCGTATCCGTATACATATCCGTATCGGTATCAATCTGTTCCATCTCTTCCCTAGACATACGGAAACATTCCATAATCTTAGGCGAAAAAACACCGCATTCCCCGCCCAAGATCATATAATATGCTTTTTCCCTGGAATAAGCCCTCTTATATACGCGCTCGCTAATCAATGCATGGTAAGCGTCCACTACCGACACAATCTGCGCCGAAATTGGTATCTCATCCCCTTTCAAGCCTTCCGGATAGCCGTTTCCATCATACCGCTCATGATGGTATTGGCAGATTTCCATGCCTATCTTATGGTAAAGCGGCGTCTGCAGATCCTTCATCATCCGCATGATTTCGCATCCTTTTGCCGTATGGGATTTCATATAATCTAATTCCTCTTTCGTAAGCTTTGCAGGCTTATAGAGAACATGGTCTGAAATCAGGAGCTTCCCAATATCCCGCAGGGATGACATCTCTGATATGATTGCCACTTCTTTGTCCGTCAGCTTATATTCCGGATAATTCCGCTGTACCTTCTTGCTGACGATTCTGGTAATCTCCCTCATAATCTGTACATTGTCTATGAACTCCGGGTAATTGCGCTCCAAAATATTGCAGACAATGTCAATCATTGTCTCATTGACTTTCTTCAGTTTGCGGGCCTGCATCTTCATCACAGAAAGCTGTTTCATCAAAATCTTGCCCTGCTCATATACCTTCTGCTCCATCTGGTTCTTGTGCTGATACAGAGATATGCTGTTATTCACACGGTTCTTCATCACATCCAGGTCAAAGGGCTTGCGGATCAAATCATGGGCGCCCATCTGGATACACCTCTTCTCCAGTTCCGCAGAATGCTCCGCCGTGACAATCAGCACGGGAATATGATCCAGCCAGTTCTTTTCCTTCATGGCCGCCAGCACCTTACTCCCATCTTCCCCCAGGAAATACCAGTCTAAAAGCACGGCCGCGATCTCCTCATGGTACTTTTCCAGCAGCTGAAGAGCCCTGTCCGTATCGCTCGCCTCTAAGATCTGATAGTACTCCTGGAAAATCTCCACCATAATCATTCGGTTGCTTTCCAGGTCATCCACAATTAATATCTTATGCCGTTCTGCCATCTGTCCTCCTCCTTAATTCCGAAATACGCCTATATCCTTTAAGGAACGCCGCACCGTGACATTCTTAACGGCACTCAGCGCCGACCATCGCTTGCCGTCCATCTGCACCACAGTACCAGCATTCAGAACCCCACGCACAAGCATGCTTGCCTGATCTGCCTTGTCATGTATGGCATCCAGCTCCTTTTTATATTCCATCTGCTGTTCCATCTGCTTGCGCTTAATATAGGTTGACTGCTCTACCTTGAGATAGAGTTCCATCGTATTGCGCACTTCCGGCGGATACTGCTTTTGCAGCTTCCGATACGCTTCCTCAAAAATAGCCAGCTCAGCCTGCAGCTTTTTCAGTTTAATATCCGCCTCTTCTTCTTTCTTCTTCATCTCTTTGTTCATCCCAAGGAAAATATTCGTAGCGAGCCCCGCACGGTTCCCAATATGAAAAGCCTCGATCTGGTATACCGCTGCGGCATTGCCGCCAATCAGCGCCCCCTTGCTGCCCGAAATGACAATCTCCTTCCCAGACGCCAGATTGCTGTTCATGACATAATTGGCATAAATCCCATCCTTGGCGGTCAGCGAAGCTCCCTCAAAAAACTTGCCATGGATTTCTCCCCCGGACTCTATTACCGCATAGCCGCCGCCGGACACGCCTTTCTTTATGACAATCTTCTTACCGCCTTGCAAATGCGCAGCCTCTACATTGCCTTCTACCACAAGCTGATCCGCCGCCTGGATAACCACGCCGCTCCCGACATTTCCCCGCACCCAGATGCTTCCATGAAACCGCAGGTTGCCTGTAGAAATCGTGACTTCATCGACTATCATAAGGGGCTGGATGGTCAGAGAATTGCCCTCTAGCTCAATCTTCCCGGACTCCCTGGCAATATAAGTCTTCTTATCCGGCGAGAGCAGAAACCCCCTTCCCCTAAGGACTGGCTTTTCCTGCCCGCCCTGTGCCGGAAGCTCCGTACCATCTACGGCCCTGCCCCCTACGCCCGGCTGGGCTTCATGATATACGGCTATGATCTGTCCAGCTTTCACCTGCTCAAAGTAAACCGTATTCTGGTAATCAATGGAACCGTCCTGACGAATTGCAGGAATCTGGGGAATTCCGGTTCTGAAAAAGTACTCATAATACCCATCCTTGCCCTGTTTGGGGCTTATCCCCTCCGCCACAAGAAAACGGTTGCTGGACTTATCCGCCTCTTTGAGGTATCTCTCGATATTGTCATGCTTAATGCCAAATACGATGTTGTTTTTCTCCAAAAGCTGCAGAATCTCTTCTTTGGTTTTGCATGAGCCCTTTTCCAACGTCACATATGCCTCCATCTTGTTCGGGTTGACGGTCACAAGGCATTCTGCCGCCAGCTTCGCCTGTTCTTCCAGCACCTCAAACTGGAAATTCTCACTAACCCTCTCTTCTTCCTGCCTCCTGTCCTCCGCCCGCTGTTCCTGCATCTTCTTACGGATCTGCTCCATGTCCTTTGCAGAATACATCAGGCTCATATAGGCTGAGACATCCAGGCCTGCTTCCAGGCCGAGGCGGATTTCCCGCATCTGCTTCCAGCGGTATAATTCTTTGGCATACAAGGACACATTCAGCCTCTTCTCCAGGCCGAAGCGGATTTCCCGCATCTGCTGCCAGCCAAAATTTATCTTAGCGTACAAGGATACATCCAGCCCCTCCTCCAGGCCGAGACGGATTTCCCGTATAGACTCCCCCAAAAATTCCATGATCAGGTAGGGCTCCAAATCCGCCTTATGCTCCAGCGCCAGCCGGATTTCTTCCAGCTGATCCGGCTCATACCCTTTCTGGATATAGGGAAAAATATTCACATTCCCCTGCTTTGCCTTGCGTATCTGACGCAGGTAGCCTGCCGACAGGGACTGGTATTCTGACAGCTTTATCCCATCCTGAAGCCCCTTGCGGATTTGGCGCATCCTATCATAAGTAAGCTCCTCTCTGGCGTACACAGACACATCCAGCCCGCGCTCCAGCCCTTTCTTAATCTCCTCCATCTGGAACCAGTCGTATTTTACAGAAGTATACCAGGACACATCCAGCCCCTTCTCAACCCCTTGACGAATCTCTTCTAGCTGCCCCTTATCAAACCCCATAGACTCATATTTCTTCATTAATGAATTCTTCATTTTTCACCTCTTCCACATTGACATGTTTCCTTCTAATTTTATGTGAAATACACGGAACTGTCAACCATAACCCTTCCAATATCTTCACGAAAAAAGGTTGACTGTTACTGTTCACACAGGACTTTGCATTTACTGCAAAGTCCGTAAGAAAATGATTCAGGTGTGAGCAAATCCCATTCGCGAAGCGAATTTTAAATGGATTTGCGAATGTTACTGTGAACAGAGTGAACAGTAACGGTTGACTATTTCTCCAAAAAACGTTATACTCTTATCAAATTGACAGAAAGGGGTATTTATCTATGAACATTTTAAAGAAAACTGGAAGCATACTTTTTTGCTTCCTCCCAGTTTTATTGGCGCTGGGAATCCAAATCATCGTCACTTTTGCCAGCGTCATCGTGAGAATGCTGGCGCTGATTGTTGGCGGCTCCGCCTTATTTACCGATTCTTCCCTCGCCAACGTGGAACAGGCCATGGCCAGCCTTTCCAACGACAGCCAGTTCCTGACCCTGGTTTCCATAATCTACGCCGTCCTGGCTGCGATTGCCCTTGGCCTCTGGTACAGGCTCCGCTTTGTGCCCAAACACATGCCCCGCCGCAGCCTGGGCGAACTTGTGAACCTCCCTATGATTGTCGGGTTAGTCCTCCTGATGGTTGGCATGCAGTACCTGTCCACCTATATGGTGGCAATGCTCGCCGCTGTCAACCACAGCTGGTTTGACACCTATCAGGGCATGATGGAAAGCATCGGCTTTGACGATATAACGCCGCTTTTGGCGCTTTATACGGTCTTTGTTGCCCCGATCAGTGAAGAACTGATTTTCCGTGGCGTCACACTAAAATATGCCGCGCGGGCGATGCCTTTCTTTCTTGCCAATATCTTCCAGGCTCTTTTATTCGGCGCCTTCCATGGCAATATTGTTCAGGGCGCTTATGCCTTTGTCGCCGGCCTCTTCTGCGGGTATGTCTGTTACAAGGGCGGCAGCCTCTGGCTTTCCATCCTTTTACATATGATGTTCAACCTCTGGGGGGCTTTTGCGCCGGACTTCCTGTCTTATGCTGGCAGCTCCACCATCCTCCACCTGTTTATCCTTGTCCTTTCCATCCTTTTTTCTGCTGGAGGCGCATTCCTCTACCAAAAGGGCGCCAGCATGAGGAAAAGCAGTGCCACGGTACGTTGATGCCTTGACAAAGCGGGAATGGCGCTACATTGGCCACAGCATTTTATACAGCAAAGACAGCAGGGAAGCCCTTGCCAGGGGCTCCCTGCTGCTCTTGCATAATTGTATAATCGGTTACTTCTTTACCTTGACCGCATTTGATACCTTCCCGCTGCTGTAATTTCCTTTGCCCTCAGTCACTACTTTGTAGTAATATGTCTTCCCAGCCTTCGCCTTCTTATCCACATAAACGTGCTTCGAAGCCGACACCTTTGCAATCCTGGCAAACCCGCTGTTCTTTTTCGCAGAACGGTAAATATGGTACCTTACCGCCCCTTTTACCTTCTTCCAGCTTATCTTTACGCGCTTTGCCCCATCTTGTTTTGCCGTTACCTTCTTGGTATTGTCCGGAAGCTTTGCTACCTTCACGGCCTTGGAGGATTTCCCTGTGCTATAGAAGGAATTCCTGTCGGAAACCACTTTATAGTAGTATGTTTGATTAGCCTTTACTTTTTTATCCACATAAACCAGCTTGGAAGCGGACACCTTTGCAACCTGCGCAAATCCTGTATCTTTTTTCTTTGAGCGGTAAATATAGTATGCCGAAGCATTTTTTACTTTCTTCCAGGTTACCTTCACACGTCTGTCGCCATCCTGCTTTGCGGTTACCCTGGCGGTATTGGCCGGAACGGAGACAAATACTTCCCTGCTGTTTTCGCTATCCAGGTACTTTGCCGTATCCACAGCCACGCCTTTGGCATAGTAAGCCGCTTTCCTGCCGCTTACCGGATGGCTGTCATACAGATAGCTTCCCGTCGTCTCGCCAATCATGGACACCTTGCCGGCAACCCTGCGGTAGACAGCTATTTTCTGGCCTTCCTTAGGCTTGCCAAAGGAAATCTTCACTTTTGCCAATGCGTTCTTGGCAAGGTATCCCTTGACCTGAATCTTCGGCTGCGGAATCGGTACCTTCCGGGCTTCCTGCTCCAGTTCTGCGAGCCTTTGCTCTGCTGCCGCCAGAAGTTCCAGGGTTCCTGCCCCAATCAAAGCCTTCTGCGTTTCCGTCAGGGCTTCATAAGCGCTGCGTGCGTCTGCAATCTTAGCCTTGCTCTCTAATGTCACCTCGCCAATGCCAGTAATTTTCTGGATGACGGCTTCCGCTGCCGCCTGATCGGCTTTCTTGCGCTCTTCTTCCTCCTTCAGGTTCTGAAGGGCTTCCTCTGCCTCCTGCAGATGCTTTATGCTGTCTGCCCCTACCAGAGCCTTCTGTGCTTCTGTCAGCGCCTCGTAGGCTGCCCGTGCTTCTGCGAGCAGGGCTTCCGATTCCAGGGAAACTTCGCCGATGCTGGCGATTTTCTGGATAACGGCTTCTGCCGCCGCGCGGTCAAGCGCTTCCTGGGTGGCCTGTTCCTGCAGTTCCTTAAGCCTCTGCTCTGCCGCGGCCAGTGCCTGAAGGGCATCTGTCTGTACCAGCTTCTTCTGCGCCTCTGTCAGGGCTTCATAAGCTTCCCGTGCCTCTATAATTGCAAGGGCAGATTCTAAGGAAACTTCGCCGATGCTGGCGATTTTGCTTTCCACGGCCTTTGCAGCCGCCTGATCTGCCGCTTCCTGTTTCAGCGCCTCCAGCGCCTGCTCTGCCTGTGCCAGACGTTCCAGGGCGTCTGCCCCTACCAGAGCCTTCTGCGCTTCTGTCAGCGCCTCATAAGCTGCTCGTGCCGCCTGGATGGCTGACTCAGATTCCAAGGCAACCACACCAATGGCATTAATCTGCCCGACTACCTCATTGGCCGCTTCCTGGTCTGCCGCTTCCTCCTTTAGGCCTACAAGCGCCTGCTCTGCTGCCTCCAATACGCCCAAAAGCTCTGCGCCTACCAGCTCCTTCTGCCTCTCTGTCAGGGCGTCATAGGACTGCCGTGCTGCCGTGATGGCTGCTTCGGACTCCAGGCTTACTTCCCCAATGGCGTTGATTTTCCCAATCACTGCACGAGCTGCCGCCTGGTCTGCGGCCTCTTGTTTCAATTGTGCAAGTGTCCGCTCTGCCTGTTCCAACGTTTCCAGAAGTTCTGCGCCTACCAGCTCCTTCTGCCTCTCTGTCAGGGCGTTATAGGACTGCCGCGCAGCCGTGATGGCTGCCTCGGATTCCAGGCTTACCGCGCCGATCTGCTCTATCTTTTGGATGGCCGCGTCTGCCGCTTCCTGGTCAGCGTCCCGTACTTCAATTTCCATCACATCAGTCAGTCCGGAAGCCACGCTCTTTACGGTAATCTCTGCCTTCCCGGCCTTCCTGGCTGTCAGCAGGCCGCTAACGCTGACAGAGGCCACCTCGGCATTGCTGCTCGTAAAGGCCAAGTTCTTGTTGGTGGCATTCTCTGGCAGGACGTCCGCTTCCAGGCCGTACACACGGCCGCACCAGAACACTCCGCCTGTTTTCTTAAGCTTTACGGATTCTACCTTGACATACTGCCCATAATAAGGCTCAATGGTTACCTCGCACTCTGCCTTTACTGCCTCATCCAGTATGGAGTAAGCCGTAACCACTGCCGTCCCAGCCGTTCCCTTCGCCGTCACCAGGCCTGCGGAAGAAACAGATATCAGTTCTGGGTTGGAAGACTTCCAGCCAAGGCTGATGCTGTTGTTCACCTCCGGCCTCGTCTGTGCGGACAGCAGGGCTGATTGCCCTGGCAGCAGGCTAAGGCTCTTCGGCGTTACGGAAATCTCTTCGATCTTCTGCACGGTCGTTGCGCTTTCATTGGTGCCGATAATCTCAAATTCATACATCGAGTAGCCATACTGGCCGACGCGTTTGATGCCAAGCATCCGCACATAACGCCCTTCATAAGCCTGCGGGAGGGTATAATTCCTCCACCCGGCGCCAGTATTATTCTTTTCATAAACCATATCCGTCCACTGCTCGCCGTCATCAGAAATCTGTACCTTATATTCCTTCCCGGCGGCAGCCTCCCAGAGGATATTTATTTTCTCCACCTTGGACTTCTCGCCCAAATCTACCATATACCACTGGTTATCGCTCCTGGCGGACGCCCATCTGGTGCCTGTGTTCCCATCAATGGCATTGCTTTCTGGGTAAGCAGCTGCGCCGCCTGTATCATAGCTGCTGCAGGAAGCCTTTTTGCCAATGGCCAGGTTCCAGGCCTCAACATCCGGGGCGCCCCCCTCCGCTGACTTCTGCAGGGCGCGGATGGAGAAGAAGGAATACTGCCCCTTGCTGATCCCCTGCATCTTCAGGTAACGCGCCTTCACGGCCTGGTCAAAATCATAGCGCACATATTCGCCCTTTGCCTGCCCCCTTACTTCCTGGAGCGTGTTCCATTCCGTGCCGTCATCGGAAATCAAGAGATCGTAATCTTCTCCGTTGGAATACCACTGGATATCGACAGCGTCAAAGGCAATGTCATTTAGATAAGGACAACATTGCCGTTAGGATTCTTTTTACAGCGAGTAAACATTTTGTTTATTCGCTGTTTTTCTATATTTAAAAGCATTCAACGTAATAAATTTGTACGACAAACAGACAGATGCTTTCATCTGTCTTAAAAATGGTATATACTAATATTTGATTAGGCTGCTCTATATAGAAAGCTTATCGCGGACTGGGGTTTGACTTTGCGAGGGTCTGTTCTCCC
>CAJTNT010000047.1 GCA_910577785.1 uncultured Lachnospiraceae bacterium
AAAGAACAATTATCGTTCAAAAAGGACGTACCTTTTGACACCTAAATCATATAATAAATGTAAGCAGGAGGCTTGTATATTATGCGTTTCAGATGGAGGATTTGCAGTTGGTGTTCACACAGGACTTTGCATTTCCTGCAAAGTCCGTAAGAAAATGATTCAGGTGTGAGCAAATCCCATTCGCGGAGCGAAATTTAAATGGATATGCGAATGTTAGTGGGAACGGAGAGAACAGTAACGATTTGCATTTTTGTACGGCGCTTTCGAAGAAATTTCCTTGTGATTTATTCTTTGGCATGGTAAAATGTGAAAAGCGTTACTATGAGAACATCATTTCAGAAGTTTTCTTGAGAGAGAACAGGAGGAGAGGGAACCTTAACAGACTTTGAGAGGGTAAGTAAGGCTTCCCGGGAAGGAGGAGAGAATGAAAGAAGAGAGAAAGTGTGAAAAAGGAAAAAGGCATGGCATAGGAAGCATAGGAAAAAGGGCGGCTGTTTTTTGCCTGGCCACAGTGATGGCGTTATGTAATGTCCTGCCGGTATGGGCAGCCGGGGGGCTCCATGTGGCGCCCCATACGCAGGAGGAAATCCGCGCCTATGCCAACCGGGACGGGGTGAGCCTGCAGGAAACTCCAGAATATACCCAAGCGCCGCAGGCTACAGCGCCCTTTGCCCTGGGGAAGGTGTCGGATCAGACTTTGGGTTCGGCGATTAAGCTGCTCAACCAGATCCGTTATATTGCGGGGCTGTCTTATGACGTAGCCCTGGATGCGAGGTATAATGAATTGGCGCAGGCGGCTTCGCTGGCCAATTATGCCAATCAGAAGATGAGCCATTACCCCACGCAGCCTGCAGGCATGCCAGACGATATGTTTGCCCTTGCGCAGACGGGCGCGGCCTCCTCGAACATTGCCTGGTCTTCCGCGCGGAACTGGAGCCTGAACAACATTATTGCCACAAGCTGGATGGAGGATGGCGACAGCAGCAACATTGACCGCGTGGGGCATCGGCGCTGGCTTTTAAATCCCAAGATGGGGAAGACGGGGTTCGGCGTAGTTACAGGGGAGAATGGCAGCCATTTTGCCGTGTACGCCCATGACAAAAGCAACCAGGGGGCGTCGGAATATGGCGTTGCCTGGCCGGCGCAGAATATGCCTGTGGAGTATTTTAATACGCATTTCCCCTGGTCGGTATCCATGGGGCAGCAATTAGATGCATCCGCTGTCAAGGTAACCCTCACCCGCCAAAGGGACGGGCGCCAATGGCAGTTCTCACAGGGCTGTGAGGACGGCGAATTTTATGTGAATAATGATAGCTATGGGCAGAAGGGCTGCATTATTTTCAAGCCCTACAACCGTGATGTGGGTTCCTATCAGGACGGCGATAGCTACGATGTGCAGATCCAGGGCGTTCCGGGCGGTGAGATTGCCTATACGGTGAATTTTTTCCGGATGTATAAAATGGAGCAGGTACTCTTGGATCCGGAAGCCCTTTCTTTCAAAGAGGGAGAGAAAACGGTAACGCTTCAGGCGGTCATTTCCCCGCAGAATGCCAGCGATAAGCAATTAAGCTGGGAAATCACAGACCCCTCCGTGGCGGTCGTCGTGCCGGTGAATGATAAGGCTTATGTCACGCCCCAGAAGGCCGGCAATGCCCAGATCCTGGTCAAAGATTCCCAGGGGAGGCTGATGGCGACCTGCGAAGTTACCGTTAATCATGTTCCAGGAGAGGAGCCAAGCTGCACAGAAGCCCAGACCTGTACGGAGTGCGGGCAGGAACTGCAGCCAGCCTTAGGGCATACCCCGGTGGCAGAGGAAGCAGTAGCGGCCACCTGCACCAAGGATGGAAAGACAGAAGGCAGCCGCTGTTCTGCCTGCGGCGAAGAATTGGTAAAAAGCAAGAAAATCCCTGCCTTGGGGCATAACTGGGGTTCGCAGGAAGTGAAACCTGCGACTGCGGCGGAGGACGGCATGCTTTCGAAAGCCTGTAAGGCCTGTGGGGAGAAGGAAGAAGAGAAGATTTGCCGCCTGGCATCGATCCGCCTCTCTGCAAGCAGTTATGTATATGACGGCACAGAAAAGAAGCCTGCCGTTACCGTAATCGGCAGTGACGGCAAGCAGGTGGATCGTAAGTTCTATACGGTCACCTACCAGAATAACAGAGAAGTCGGCACAGCGACAGCCGTGGCGTCCTTTACGGGCCATTATGCAGGCACGATGGAGGCCGCCTTTACCATCCGCAAGCAGTCTGATTCAAAGCCGGAGCCAAAGCCAGAGCAGCCCCAGCCGCAGAAAAAGAATATTGCAAAAAGCGCCAAGATTACACTGGCAAAGACTTCCTATACTTATAATGGCAAAGGGAAGAAGCCCAGCGTAACGGTATCTGTGGGCAGTAAGAAGCTGAAGGAAAAGAAAGAGTATAAGCTATCCTATCAGAAAAACAAAAATGTGGGCAAAGCTACGGTAACGGTCACCGGCATAGGGAGCTACACGGGGAAAGTGACGAAATCTTTTAAAATCCTCCCCCAGGGTACGTCCATTTCCAAGCTGGCAGGCAAGTCCAAACGCCTGGATATCCGCTGGAAACGGCAGCCCAGGCAGACGGCAGGCTACCAGGTGCAGTATTCCACCAGCAGCAAATTCACGAAAGGCGCCACCGTCCTCAAAACCGTGAAAAAAGCCTCCACAACGAAGCTAACGGTGAAAAAGCTCAAGCCCAGGAAACGCTATTATGTCCGTGTGCGTACGTATCAGACCGTTCAGGGGGTTACCTACGCTTCTGCATGGTCTAAGGTGAAGCGCGTGGTGACGAAGAAGTGATTCCTCGGCAATGCAGGTGAAGGACGCATCGGCGAAGAAATACAGATTCCACGACAGTAACGGTGAAGATTTTAAGAAAGGCATCCAATCATGATTTTCCTATTGTTTCCCCTGTTCCTTGTCTTTTGCTATTTCCTATGGCAGAAATGGGAATTGACAAAGTTTCAGGTAACAGAATACCAGGTTTCCTCCCCGAAGTTAACATTTCCGGCCAATGTAGCAGTGATTGCAGACCTGCATGGCTTCTCTTATGGGAAGGGGAATGAGCGGCTGCTGCGCCAGGTACGCGCATTGTCCCCGCAGGCAATCCTCATCCCTGGCGACATGCTGGTGTCCAAATACCCGGCGACCTACGCGGCAGCTCTTTCCACCCTGCGCGGGCTGGCAGAGATTGCGCCGGTTTATTATAGCTTTGGCAACCATGAGAGCCGCCTGCGGGATCCCGAGACCATGAACCACCCGCTTTTTCTCCAATATCAGAAGGAGGTAAGGGCCCTTGGCGTCACCATCCTGGAGACAGAGAGCCGGGAAATCGCCCTGGGCGGCAACCGGGTGATGCTTTCTGCGCTGGAACTGGAGTTAAGCTATTATCAAAAAGGCAGGCTGATCCCGCTGGAGCCCGGCTATATGGAGAAGCGCCTGAAATTGGGGCATCCGGAATTATTTCAAATCCTGCTTGCCCATAACCCGGCGTATGCCAGGGAGTATGCCGATTGGGGAGCGGACGTTGCCTTCTGTGGGCATAACCATGGGGGCCTCATCCGCATCCCCGGCCTGGGCAGCCTGATTTCCCCTCAATTTACCTGGTTTCCCAAATATGACGCCGGGAAAATCCAGCTGGGCAAGGCAGCCGTCATTGTCAGCCGCGGCCTTGGCACCCATACGTTCCATATCCGTATTTTCAACCGTGCGGAACTGCTGTCCGTGCAATTTACGCCAACGTAGCGGCTGTCAGCCCATAGCTACAGAAATTACTGTGCTTGATACCAGGCCTCAAGGAGATTTTTATGGATTTACAGGTAAAACTGCAGGTGTTCGAAGGCCCATTGGACTTGCTTTTGCATCTGCTGGAAAAAAATAAAGTCAATATCTACGATATCCCTATCGCAGAAATTACCCGCCAGTATATCGCCTATATCCAGGAGATGGAACGCCAGGACTTAAATGTGGTCAGTGAATTTCTGGTGATGGCGGCGACCCTTCTGGACATTAAGTCACGTATGCTCCTGCCCAAGGAAGAAGAGCAGGAAACAGAGGAAGACCCCCGTGCAGAGCTGGTGGAGAGGCTGTTGGAATACAAGATGTACAAATGTATGTCCTATGAGCTGAAGGGACGCCAGGCCGACGCCCAGATGGTGCTGTTTAAGGCGCCGACCATCCCAGAGGAAGTGCGCCAATACGAAGAGCCGGTAGATTTAAAGGATCTCCTCTCAGACGTTACCCTGAAGAAACTGAAGTCCATTTTCAAATCAATGATGCGCAGGCAGGAAGACAAGATAGACCCCATCCGTTCCCGCTTTGGGAAGATTGAGCGAGAGGAAATCTCTTTAGAGGAAAAGATGGCTTATCTGGAACAGTACATACAGGGGCATGACAAGTTCAGCTTCCGCGGGCTTTTAGAGGCGCAATGCAGCAAAATGGAGGTCATTGTCACCTTTCTGTCTGTCCTGGAATTGATGAAGACAGGGAAGGTTTATATTTCACAGGAGCACATTTTTGACGATATTATCATCTATGCCGGCAAAGGAGGGGAGTTAGATGCATAAGAAACAGGAGGCGGTCATCGAAGGGATTCTCTTTGCCATGGGGGAATCCGTAAAAGTCGCCAGCCTGGCGGAAGCCCTGGAAATAAGCGGGGAGGAAGTCCGGGAGCTGGTGGGCCAGATGGCGAAGCGCTATGCAAGGGAAGACCGCGGCATCCAGATCATTGAAGTCGAGGACGCCATCCAGATGTGTACCAAAAAGGAGATTTACGAGTATTTGGTTAAAATTGCCAGGCAGCCCAAACGCCATGCGCTGACGGACGTGCTGCTGGAGACGCTTTCCATCATTGCATACAAGCAGCCGATTACGCGCCTGGAGGTAGAGAAAATCCGCGGCGTTTCCTGCGCCCATGCCATCAATAAGCTGGTGGAATACAACCTGGTATGCGAACTGGGACGGCTGGATGCGCCCGGGCGGCCGTTGCTGTTCGGTACAACGGAGGAATTCCTGCGCAATTTTGGCATACAGTCAATTGAAGAGCTCCCATCGCTTAAGCAGGAGCAGCTCGAGGAATTCCGGCAGCAGGCAGAAGAGGAAATAGCGCCGTGATTTAAAAAGATGTAAAATATTCTGTGCAATCTCCATCTCGCTATGTTTTCCTCGTATAATTCTGGAAATCCTGCAAATACTTAGAAAAAGAGTAACGGTTCCGTATGGAAATGCTATGCTTACGGCTAGCAGCAAATGCCACAGCCCGTACAGATTGGTTTGGCATGGAACAGCCCCAGGCACAGCGACAAGCGCCAAAGCCTGTACAGAACTGTTACAAAAAAGAAGCAGGATGGAAAGGAGAATACCATGAGTTTAAGCTTAAAGATTACAGAGGTGCATGCAAGGGAGGTTTTAGATTCCAGGGGAAATCCTACCGTGGAGGCGGATGTGACGGTAGAGACCAGCAGCAACGGCAAGAAGACCACCGGGCGGGCCGCGGTGCCTTCCGGGGCTTCCACCGGCAAGTTTGAAGCCGTAGAACTCAGGGACGGCGAACCCCGCTATTTTGGCCTGGGCGTCCAAAATGCCGTCAAGCACGTAAATGACAAGATTGCCAAGGTATTAATCGGCAAAAATGCCCTCAACCAGGTAGAAATTGACCGTATCCTCATTGCCGAGGACGGCACTGACGACAAAATCAACCTGGGCGCCAACGCCATGCTGAGCGTATCCCTGGCCGCCGCCCGGGCAGCCGCCAAGGCAATGGAACTCCCTCTGTACCAGTACTTGGGCGGCGCCAATGCCAAGCAGCTGCCAGTCCCGATGATGAACATCTTAAACGGCGGCCGCCATGCCGACAATACGGTAGATTTCCAGGAATTTATGATTATGCCGGTCGGCGCCCAAAGCTTCCAGGAGGCGCTGCGCATGTGTGCAGAGGTATACCACAACCTGAAGAAAATCTGTGAAAAAGAAGGCCTGTCCACCGCCGTAGGCGATGAGGGCGGCTTTGCGCCCGACCTGCCGGACACCACGGCAGCCCTGGAGCTGATTATGGAAGCCATACGTGCATCCGGCTATACCCCAGGGGAAGAATTTAAAATAGCCCTCGACGTAGCGGCCAGCGAGCTTTACGACTCCAAAACAGGCCTCTACCATTTCCCAGGCGAATCCAAAGTAAAAGGCGAGAAAGTAGCCAGGGACACCCGCGCCATGATTGGCTATTACCAAGAGCTGATTGAGAAATTCCCCATCATTTCCATTGAGGACGGCCTCGATGAAGAAGACTGGGACGGCTGGCAGGCCTTGACGGAGCAGCTCGGAGAACGCATGCAGCTGGTAGGGGACGATCTGTTTGTGACCAACAGCAAACGCCTGGACGCTGGCATCAAGCTGCAGGCCGCAAACGCCATCCTGGTAAAAGTAAACCAGATCGGCACCCTGACGGAAGCAATGGAAGCAATTGAAACTGCGCACAAAAATGCCTACCGGGCAGTTATCTCCCACCGTTCCGGCGAAACGGAGGATAGCTTCATTGCAGACCTGGCAGTAGCCGTAAATGCAGGCCAGATCAAAGCAGGCGCTCCCTGCCGTGCAGAACGGACCGCCAAATACAACCAGCTGCTGCGTATTGAGGAACAGCTGGGCACAGTGGCAGAGTATAAGAATCCTTTTAATAAGATTTGATGTATCTCATCCTCACGGACACGGATGTGGTTTTAAGCGTTCCCGCCTGCCGGATGGGCCGAAGCTCTCATCCTCACGGACACGGATGTGGTAAAGCTATCTCATCCGTACGCTGATTTGCGAAAAACGCTCTTTGGGAAATTGTCCATTTTTACAAGGAAGAGCAGCAGTTTTCATTCCGTAGCGGAGGAAGTGGGAAGGCCGCATAAAGAAACCCTAAAAGGACGTCAGTACTTAGCGAGGTTTTTTCGAGCTTAGTACTGCTACGTCCTGATCGGAGCGGGAGCGCGTTTCTGTTGCGGCCTTCCCACTTCCGCAGCGCCCCGTATGGCCACATTTCCACTTCCCTCATGCCCCGTATGGCCACATTTCCCCTACGGAATCGTAACATTTTTCCGCAATTTGCAAAAAACATCTTGAAAATCCCCCCTCACTATGTTAGACTAAATAAAGTTATGGGCTGATTCGCATTCTAACATAGGCGCATCAGCACACAGGCGTACAGGCGCACAAGCTACAAGATTTGATGTATCTACAGGAGGTAAGAAGAAAGTGGCAGCATTGAAAACAGTGTTAATGGTGGTATTTATCTTAATAAGCATTGCATTGACCGTAATCGTATTGATGCAGGAAGGCAAATCTGCCGGTCTTGGTGCCATCAGCGGAGCCGCAGATACATACTGGGGCAAGAACAAGGGACGTTCCATGGAAGGCATCCTCGTGAAGTTCACAAGGGCGCTGGTGGTACTGTTCCTGGTGATTGCAGCAGTATTGAATATCGGGAGCTTTTGAGGAAAGCGGCTTTTGAGGCGGCATCCCAGAGCGCTGCCGTATGCAGAAGTACGAAGGACTGTCAGAAGGAGGCAGTCCTTTTTGTTATTGGCTTATTATATATACGAAGTATCAGAAAAATCTGCTGCTTTGTATCATTTGTTTCATGTATCGTATGGAGGGAATAGATGGAGAGAGAATTACTAAAGCAGCGGAAAAAAGCAATCTATGAATTTATGTGCAGTGATCTCTACGTGCCAATGAAAGCCAAGGAGCTGGCGGTTTTGATGAATGTGCCGCGGGAAGACCGGGAAGAGCTGAACCAGGTGCTGGAGAGCCTTGTGGCGGATGGGAAGATTGAGCGCTCCAAGAGAGGAAAATTCACGAAGGCGGAGCATAAGCGCTTAAGCGGCGTATTTACGGGCAATGTAAGAGGGTTTGGCTTTGTCACCATCGAAGGGGAGCCAGAGGATATTTTCATTACAGAGGCTTATGTAAATGGCGCCATGCATGGGGACACTGTGCAGGTGGAGCTGCTGCCAGGCAAGGCGGAGTCCGGCAGGCGCAAAGAAGGAAAGGTCGTGAAGGTGTTAGAGCGGGGCGTCATCCAGTCAGTCGGCACATTCCAGAAGAAGAAAACGTTTGGTTTTGTAGTCCCAGATGACATGCGGCTGGGAAAGGATATCTTCGTCCCTATCGAACATTCCAAAGGCGCAGTGGATGGCCATAAAGTGGTGGTGGAGCTGACCAATTATGGCAATGACAGGAAGAAGCCGGAAGGCAAGGTGGTGGAGATTATCGGCCACATCAATGACCCAGGGACAGATATTATGTCCATTGTCAAAGGATATGGCCTTCCCACGGAGTTCCCGGAGAAGGTGCTGAAGCAGGCAGAGCGGGTAGGCAAGCCGGTCAGCGCTGCGGATCGGGCGGGGCGCATGGATATCCGTGATTGGCAGATGGTGACAATTGATGGTGAGGACGCCAAGGATCTTGACGATGCCATTACCCTGACGAAGGAGGGGGGACAGTACCACCTAGGGGTACACATTGCAGATGTCACCAATTACGTCCAGGAGCACAGCGCCTTGGATGTAGAGGCCTTGGAGCGTGGGACAAGCGTATACTTGGTGGACCGCATGATCCCCATGCTGCCCCATGCGCTTTCCAACGGCATCTGTTCCCTGAACCAGGGGGAGGACCGGCTGGCGCTGAGCTGCATGATGGTGATTGACGCCAAAGGGAACGTGATAGACCATAAGCTTGCGGAAACAGTGGTGCGCGTTGACCGCAGGATGACGTATACCAGCGTGCGCAAGATCCTCATGGACAAAGATGAGGAAGAGCGGGCGGAATATGAAGCGCTGGCGCCCATGTTGGAGCAGATGGAGGAACTGGCGGCAATCCTGCGGGAGAAACGCAGGAAGCGGGGTTCCATTGACTTTGACTTCCCAGAGACGAAAATCGTGCTGGACGGGCAGGGAAAGCCCGTGGAAGTCAAGCCATATGAGAGGAACGTGGCGACAAAGATGATCGAAGATTTTATGCTGATTGCCAATGAGACGGTAGCGCAGGACTTTTTCTGGCAGGAACTGCCCTTTGTCTACCGTACCCATGATGTGCCGGATCCAGAGAAAATCCGCAAGCTGCGTCAGTTTATCTATAATTTTGGCTATTCGATGAAGGCAGGGCAGGAGGAAATCCATCCCAAGGAACTGCAGAAGCTTTTGGAGAAGATAGACGACACGCCGGAAGAGCCGCTGATTAGCCGCCTGACGCTGCGTTCCATGAAGCAGGCAAAGTACACAACGGACTGCACTGGGCATTTTGGGCTCGCCACCCAATACTACTGCCATTTCACCTCCCCCATCCGCAGGTATCCGGATCTGCAGATACACCGTATAATCAAAGAGAGCCTGCGCGGGAAGATGACAGAGAAGAGGATTGCCCATTACGAAGGAATCCTGCCAGAGGTTGCTTCCCAGTCCAGCAGGCGGGAACGGCTGGCGGAGGAAGCGGAGCGGGAAACGAACAAGATGAAAAAGGTAGAATATATGTCGGAGCATATCGGGGAGATATTTGAGGGCGTGATTTCCGGCATAACGGCCTGGGGGATGTACGTGGAGCTTCCCAATACCATTGAGGGCATGATCCATGTGACGAACCTGAACGATGATTATTACCACTATGTAGAGGATACGTATGAGCTAGTGGGGGAACATACGGGGAAACGCTACAAGCTGGGTCAGGCCATCCAGGTCGCCGTGGCGAGGACAGATAAGATGCTGCGCACCATTGATTTTGTGCTGCCAGAGGATATCGATCAGTATGTGTGGGAGCCGGAGGATTGGGAATTATAGAAATGTGATTTTTGGATAAGTAGAAAAGCAGCAGAGAAAGGGAATGATGGATGGGGAAAGAAAGTATTAAATTGATTGCCAATAATAAAAAGGCATATCATGATTATTTTATTGAGGACAAATATGAGGCAGGCATCAGCCTGGCGGGGACGGAGGTGAAGTCCCTGCGTATGGGGAAATGCTCGGTGAAGGAATCCTTCATCCGCATTGAGCAGGGGGAAGTGATTATTTACGGCATGCATATCAGCCCCTATGAGAAGGGGAATATCTTTAACAAAGACCCGCTGCGGCCGCGGAAGCTTCTGATGCATAAGTATGAGATCCATAAAGTTGCGGGCAAGATGGCGGAAAAGGGATACACCTTTGTGCCCTTGCGGGTCTATTTCAAGGGCAGCCTGGTAAAGGTGGAGGTTGCGCTGGCGAAAGGGAAGAAGCTCTATGACAAGCGGCAGGATATAGCGAAGAAAGATGCCAGGAGGGAGTCCGAGAGGGATTTCAAGGTGAAAAATCTTTACTAAAAATAAAGTGTGTTGTGCAAAATCAAAGCTTTTCTGGGCAGGGCAATAGAAAAACAGGGATATGCGTTAATAAATGGCGGCCTTGTTCCGAAATAGTAAGTAATCAAAGAGCTTATTGCAAGCAACGGAGCCTTTGGCTCTAAAAGGAAAAAATGTGGGAACAAGGCAGAAAGGATGGGGAACCATGATGAATTTATTTACAGCCAGTACAGGGCTTGGATCCCATAGCCCAGGCAGAACAAAAAGTATTTTTGCAGGCGGTCTGCCCGTGCTGCACAACAGCACCTTAAAAAGCGCGCAGGATAAGGCTGAGCGCCAGCAGAAGGCCACCAATGAGATTGCCTTCTGGGAAAACCAGAAAGAAAACCTCAAAAATAGGGAATGTGACACCGTGGAGGAAATTGCCCAGAAGCTGAAAGCGTTCCACAGCTATGAGGATGAGATTGCGGCTGTAAAATCTGCCTATAACAATGAGCAGATGGGCCATATCCTGGACGAGGCACAAGAGCAGGGCGAGAAAAATGCCGAGGCAGCCAAGAAGCAGGAACCCAAGACCCCGGAAGAAAGACGGGAAGAGATGGCAGAAGAGGCTCTTGGCACAGAGGACGAAGAAAGCGTTTTGGACGAGATGCTGGATGCTGTTACAGAAGCAGCAGAAGAGACGCTGGAGGAACAGGAAGAAATCTTGGAAGAAGCCCAGGAGCAGATGCTAGAAGAGACGGCGCAGGAATTCCAGGAGCAGAAAGCTGCGCAGCCTTCCCAACCGCAGGGTTTAGAAGAAGCCATCCAGTTGTCCCGGCAGCAAGAGTTAGATCAGTCTGCCCAGGCGTCTGCACAGCAGGGGTTAGAGCAGGCGATCCAGGAGTTCCAGGAAAAAAGTTTGGAGGAGGCCGCTGAAATATCCCAAGAGAACAAAGGGCTGCAGGCAGCCACGGAGTCCTATTCTGCTGCCAAGGCCGCGGGATGGGAAAAGTATCACAGAGGATTGGATTTTCGAATCTAAGGAGGAGTAAGTTTATGTTTCAGGCAAAAAGAAAGGCAGTAAATGGAGCAGTAGGGTTATTTTTGGCAGCGGCTATGCTGGCGGCAAGCCCTGGAGAGATGCAGGCCTCCCAATATTTAACAGAAGCTTCGGAGGCAGCCCAGGCTTCCCAATATTTAACAGGGATCCCGGAGACAATTCAGGCTTCCCAGCTTCCGGAGGACAGCGAGATTGGGCAGCATGCCCTGGGAGCGTCCGTCAAAAAGTCAAAAGGAGTGGAATACCAGACCTGGAAGACGCAAAAGGGGGTTGTCTGTGTAGTAAAGAACACAAAATCCTACGCGCTGAACCTCGTCGCCACCTGCACCTTTTATAACAAAAGTAAGAAAAAAGTAGGGGACAGATCCACCGCTAATTATTGCCTAGAAGCGGGCAAGCAATGCGTATTTTCCTTCCTAACTCCCCGTAATTCCAAGGGCAAGACGGTAACATTTAATTCCCATAAAATAAGCTTCCGGGCAAGCAGAGCCAGAAGTTCGATTGAATATGGGACCAAATACATAAAGACAATAAAAAAGAGCAAGACCGCGACTGGCGTATCCGCAAAATTTAAGAACAATTCCAAGAAAAAGTGGCAGTTTATCCATGCAACCTGCATTTTCTATGACAGCAAAGGCAGGGCAATAGGCGAGTCTAGCCAGTACCTGCACTGTGAAAAGCCCAAAAGCAGCGTATCGGCTGTGTTTTCCCAGCCTAGGGATACCAAAAGCTATCAGCCCCTCAAATGGAAGAGTTATAAAATATTTATAGATTACGCCTATAAATATCGCTCTGCAAAGTAAAGTAACAATTCGGGGCGATATTTAGAGTTTTGTTACGCAAAAATCGCCCCTCACACCTGAATCATGTTCACACGGAATGCGCAGTACAGCGCATTCCTGAGCCGTGAACAGCAGCCAAAATATTCTAAAATTTTTATTAATACAGAAAAACCCCTTGCCCTTTGCCCAGATTTTGTGTAGAATAGTAGAAGTGCGTAACTGTGACATGCAGAACAGACATAAATGCGCACAGGGATATCCTAAATAACAATGGATGTGCACAGCCACAGCAGGGATTGTGCCGCAATAGAGAATAATTGTCCCGAACAGGACAGGCAAGGCAGGAGGAAAGGAAATGTCTATTTTAGCTCAGGCAGGTACGGCAGGATCGGCGGGTTTTTCGCTGATTTGGATTGTAATCATGCTGGTGGTGCTTTATTTCATGATGATACGCCCCCAGCAGAAAGAGACAAAGCGGAAGAATGCGATGCTGTCAGAACTGGCAGTTGGAGATACCGTTTTGACAACCAGCGGGTTTTATGGCATGGTGATTGACATTACAGAGGATACGGTGATTATGGAGTTTGGGAATAATAAGAACTGCCGTATTCCAATGCAGAAATCAGCGGTTGCCGTGGTGGAGAAGCCGGAAGACGCGGTAGCGGCAGAAAAAGACAATAAAAAGTAAAGCGAAAGCATTCTCAGGCAGATGGGGTACTTTCTTACATTTGGATATTCGATTTTTATTAGTATTTCTGTTTTGGGAGCCTTCTGGGGCGCCTGGAAATGAAAATTAGTAGAAGTAATTATCTGAAATTAAGGAAAGGGAACTGGAAGTCAGGGGATGCTTTTCTGTATCCTGTTGTTTGGAATCAAATCCCCCCGTTGTATGCAGGGGCGGCGGAGTATTCTTTTGCTATATTGCCTACAGGAATAAAAAGACAGATTGACATAACTCTGAGTTATGTATACCATGAAAAAGAAAAATGACAGTTTTTGTTGAAATCTGGGGGTAAATATACTATAGTTAAACATAACTGTGACATGAAAGGAAGGAATGATATGGAGTATCAGGTTGGAGTGATTTCCGGCGATGGGATTGGCCCGGAAATTGTAAGAGAAGCAAAGAAAGTATTGGATAAGGTCGGAGAGATTTATGGGCATGCCTTTTCCTATGATGAAATATTGATGGGGGGGATTTCCATCGACAAGACAGGCGAGCCGCTGACCGAAGCAGCAATTGCCCAGGCCAAGGCGGCTGACGCCGTGCTGATGGGTTCTATCGGCGGCAATGCCAGTACCTCCCCTTGGTACCAGCTGCCGCCGCACTTAAGGCCGGAAGCAGGGCTTTTGAAGCTTAGGAAGTCCCTGAACCTCTTTGCCAATTTAAGGCCTGCGTACCTGTACGAGGAACTGAAGGAGGCCTGCCCCCTGCGTGAGGATATCATTGGGGATGGGTTTGACATGATGATTATGCGGGAGCTGACCGGAGGCCTCTACTTTGGCAATCGTGTCACGGAGGCGCGTGACGGCGTGATGACGGCGGAGGATACCCTGACCTATAATGAAAATGAAATCCGCAGGATTGCTATCCGCGGATTTGACATAGCCAGGAAGCGCCGGAAGAAGGTTACCAGCGTGGATAAAGCAAATGTGCTGGATTCTTCCAGGCTCTGGAGGAAAGTAGTGGAGGAAGTGGCCGCGGGCTATCCGGATGTCTCCTTAGAACATATGCTGGTAGATAACTGCGCCATGCAGCTGGTCAAAGACCCCAAGCAGTTCGATGTTATCTTGACAGAGAATATGTTTGGTGATATTTTATCAGATGAGGCCAGCATGGTCACGGGCTCCATTGGGATGCTCTCTTCTGCCAGCCTCAACGATACGAAGTTTGGCCTCTATGAGCCAAGCGGCGGCTCTGCGCCGGATATTGCAGGCCAAGGCATTGCCAACCCAATCGCCACAATTTTGAGCGCGGCAATGATGCTCCGTTATTCCTTTGATTTGGACAGGGAGGCGGATGCCGTAGAGGAAGCCGTACGCCAGGCGCTGAAGGAAGGCTACCGCACGGCTGACATTATGCCGCAGGAAGAAGCTGGTAAGGCGGGCGTGACGCAGGTAGGCACGGCCGAGATGGGCAGCCTGATTGCAGAGCGTGTGAAAAAGTAAGAGAATCGGTTGCTATTCACAGTTCAGGAATGCGCAGGAAAGACGCGCAATACAGAGGATATGATTTAGGAGTGCAGTACCAGAAAGTGAGGGATAAAAATATGCAGTTGACAGGAGCGCAGATTGTGGTGGAATGCCTGAAAGAGCAGGGCGTGGATACGGTCTTTGGATATCCTGGAGGCGCTATTTTAAATTTATATGACGAGTTATACAAACATCGGGATGAAATCCGCCATGTGCTGACCTCCCATGAACAGGGGGCAAGCCATGCGGCTGACGGCTATGCGCGTTCCACAGGCAAGGTAGGGGTCTGCCTTGCCACTTCAGGGCCTGGGGCGACAAACCTGGTGACGGGAATCGCCACGGCTTATATGGATTCCGTCCCACTGGTGGCGATTACCTGCAATGTGGGTGTGTCTTTGTTGGGGAAGGATAGTTTTCAGGAAATTGATATTGCAGGCATCACCACTCCGATTACAAAGCATAATTTTATTGTAAAGGATGTGGCAAACCTGGCCGGCACGATCCGCCGGGCATTCCGCATCGCCAGCAAAGGCAGGCCGGGTCCCGTGCTGGTGGATATCCCCAAGGACGTGACGGCCAATAAGGCAGAATTTGCCCCCATCACGGCTCAGCAGGAGGATCGGGAGACAGAGCAGATTACAGAACAGGCGATAGAGCGGGCAGTCCAGCTCATTCAGGAGTCCCAGCGGCCGTACCTCTTTGTGGGCGGGGGAGCCGTGATTTCGGAGGCCAGCCAGGAACTCCTGGAATTTGCCGAGAGGGTACACGCCCCTGTGGCGGATTCCTTGATGGGCAAAGGCGCTTTTGACGGCCATCACGGCCTTTATACCGGCATGCTGGGCATGCATGGCACCAAGACGTCCAATTACGGCGTCAGCGAATGCGATTTGCTGATTGGCATCGGCGTCCGCTTCAGCGACCGGGTAACCGGCAATGCCCGGAAATTTGCACAACATGCCAGAATCCTGCAGTTTGATGTGGATCCGGCTGAAATTAATAAAAACGTGGTGACAGACGCCCATATCATTGGCGATATCCGGGAAATCCTTGCCGCCCTCAACGGGCGCTTGCCGCAGCAGGATCACACCCCTTGGATTGAGAAGATTATGGGTTATAAGGCGGCATATCCCTTAACCTATCATTCACAGGGCCTGACCGGCCCCTATCTGGTAGAAGAGATCTACCGCCAGACTCAGGGCGACGCCATTATCGTCACAGAGGTAGGCCAGCACCAGATGTGGGCGGCTCAGTTTTACAAATACAGTAAGCCGCGGACCCTGATCACCTCCGGCGGCCTGGGAACCATGGGCTATGGCCTAGGCGCAGCCATCGGCGCGCAGATGGCCAATCCCGGCAGGAGGGTGGTTAACATTGCCGGGGACGGCTGTTTCCGTATGAACATGAACGAAATGGCTACGGCGGTACGCCAGAAGCTCCCTTTGATTGAGGTAGTGGTCAACAACCGGGTGCTCGGAATGGTACGCCAATGGCAGACCTTGTTCTATGACCGGCATTATTCTGCTACTGTCTTGGACGACAGCGTGGATTTTGTCAAGCTGGCGGAAGCTATGGGCGCCAAAGGGCTCCGTGCCGCCACACAGGAAGAATTTGCCAGTGCTTTTGCCGAAGCATTGTCCAGCGATATGCCAGTCCTGATTGACTGCGTGATAGCCAGCGATGACAAGGTATGGCCGATGGTAGCTCCCGGCGATGCCATCAGCAAAGCCTTCAGCGAGGAGGATCTGGAAAAATAGTTATGGTTATTATTATTTCATATATTTTTTATAGAGGAGGAACAACCACATGAACAGAGTATACAACTTTTCTGCAGGCCCCGCAGTCTTGCCGGAAGAAGTCTTACGGGAAGCAGCGGAAGAAATGATGGATTATAAGGGCAGCGGCATGTCTGTGATGGAAATGAGCCACCGCTCTAAGGTATTTGCCACCATTATTGAAGAAGCGGAGGCTGACTTAAGGGAACTGATGCAGATTCCTGACAACTACAAAGTATTATTCCTGCAGGGCGGCGCTTCCCAGCAGTTTGCCATGATTCCCATGAATTTGATGAAGAACAAAAAAGCCGCTTATATCGTGACCGGCCAATGGGCGAAAAAGGCATTCCAGGAAGCGCAGCTCTATGGGGAGGCTGTGAAAGTGGCGTCTTCTGAGGATGAGACATTTTCCTATATCCCCGACTGCTCCGATCTGGATATCCCAGAAGATGCAGACTATGTGTACATCTGTGAGAACAACACCATTTATGGTACAAAATACAAGGCGCTGCCAAATACGAAGGGACATACCTTGGTGGCCGACGTATCTTCCTGTTTCCTGTCTGAGCCAGTAGATGTGTCCCAATACGGCATTATTTACGGCGGCGTACAGAAGAACATCGGCCCTGCGGGCGTGGTAATCGTCATTATCCGCGAGGATCTGATTGGCGAAGAGACTCTGCCGGGCACCCCCACCATGCTGAAATACAAGACCCACGCAGACGCGGCGTCCCTCTACAACACCCCGCCTGCCTATGGGATTTATATCTGCGGCAAGGTATTCAAATGGCTGAAGAAAATGGGCGGCTTAGAGGTAATGAAGCAGCGCAACGAGGAAAAGGCTAAGATTTTATACGACTTCCTGGATCAGAGCAAGCTGTTTCAGGGCACGGTGCGCAAGGAAGACCGCTCCCTGATGAATGTGCCTTTTGTTACAGGCGATAAGGAGTTGGATGAGAAATTCGTAAAAGAAGCGACTGCCGCAGGCCTTGTGAACCTGAAAGGCCACCGCACCGTAGGCGGCATGCGCGCCAGCATCTACAATGCCATGCCCAAAGAAGGCGTAGAGAAACTCGTAGCATTTATGAAAAAGTTTGAAGAGGAGAATTAATCTATGTACCAATATCATTGCTTAAATCCCATTGCCAATGTGGGCTTAGAATTATTTAGTGACAGTTATCAGAAGACAGAAGAAATCAAGGATGCCCAGGCAGTGCTGGTAAGGAGCGCCGCCATGCATGGGATGGAGCTGCCGGAAGGCCTTGAGGCCATTGCCCGCGCAGGCGCAGGCGTGAACAATATTCCCTTGGAGGATTGCGCCCAAAAGGGCATCGTGGTATTTAATACCCCCGGCGCCAATGCCAATGGCGTCAAGGAGCTGGTATTTGCCGGGATGCTCCTGGCTTCCCGTGACATAATCGGCGGGATTCATTGGGTATTGGATAACAAAGAAAATGAAAATGTGGGCAAGGATGCGGAGAAAGCTAAGAAAGCCTTTGCCGGCAATGAGATTGCCGGCAAGAAACTGGGCGTCATCGGCCTGGGCGCCATTGGCATCAAAGTAGCTAACGATGCAGTCAGCCTGGGCATGGAGGTCTATGGCTACGATCCGTTCATTTCTGTAAACGCAGCCTGGAGCCTTTCCCGCAGCGTAAAGCACATCAGCAATATTGAGGATATTTACCGCGAATGTGATTTTATAACCATTCATGTCCCGCTGATGGACGGCACCAGGCATATGCTGAACCAGGAGGCCTTCGCCCAGATGAAAGACGGCGTGGTCATCCTCAACTTTGCCAGGGCGCCTCTGGCAGATGAGGAAGCTGTCCTGGCAGCCATCAAGGAAGGCAAGATCAAGAAGTACGTGTCTGACTTCCCCACCAGCATTACGGCAGGCCAGGAAGGGTGTATCGTTATCCCACATTTAGGCGCTTCCACGGAAGAGTCTGAAGATAACTGCGCCGTTATGGCTGTGAAGGAAGTAATGGACTACTTGGAAAACGGCAACATCCGCAATTCTGTCAACTTCCCGAACTGCGACATGGGCGTCTGCACGGCAGCCGGCCGCATCGCCCTCCTGCACAAGAACCAGAAAGGCATTATTGGAAAATACACCGCCATCCTGGGCAACAATAACATCAATATTTCTGATATGACCAATAAGAGCCGCGGGGAGTACGCATATTCCCTCTTAGACCTGGATTCCCCTGTCACAGAGGAAGCCATAAGGCAGCTTCAGGAAAGCGAAGGCATATTGAAGGTGCGGGTAATAAAATAGCATGATTTTATAGGGCATAAGAAAACCCATCGCGAAAAGCGATGGGTTTTTGCGTTTTTATATTCACAGAGCCGCCTGAAGCGGCGTCAATTAGCCCTTCCTATTTGCCAGATTAATACCGCGTTGGCGACGGATGGTACTTATTATTGTAGTGGTTATAATGCAGGATAATGGTATTCAAATAAGAATACTCGTCCATCATCTGATTATAGGAGTGCAGAACCAACTTGCTGGAAGACTGCGTATTTGCAATGACTTGCTCAAATTCCCGCTCCAGCGCCAAGAGCATGTTGTCATCCATCTTGCAGTTATAATATTTCCCCTTCAGGTAAGTCAGCAGATGCGGATAATCCTTCAAGGAGACTTCCAGATCATAAGTCAGGCTGTCGCTCATGACATAAGAGAGCGCCACAGCTTCGGCGACAGGCGCCAAGGCGGCGTCAGGAGCTGTGCTGGTGAGCCAGCATTTCATTAGATCAAATGCTTCTTCCATAACATGCAGGATCTGCATCTCGTCGGTATCGCCGAGGATTTCCCGTGCTACTTCAATGGTGCGGCTTGCGAGTAATTCTGCCAGGTGCTGGCTGTAATCGTTCGTGCCGGTCAAGTGTGAGGGCACCAGAATCTTGCTGATATTGTGCAGCAGGATGGCCAGCTGTACAGTGGTGCAGTCCGCAGGCGACAGGTGCAGGGCATCGGCAATATTCTCGCTTAGGTAAAGCGCGTGGGCTGTATGGAGCGCCGCATATTCGTTGCGGAAATTCACGGAAAATAGGAAGGTGATGAGGTAGTTATGTATCTGTGCCCGGGACGGCGAAAAATGGAGGGAAGAGTATTCCCTGAGTTCCCGCTGGTATTCCCCGGTCTTGATATGGTCCAAAATGTGGTACTTGGCATTGGCCTCCAGGAACCAGTCCGCCATAAAAGGCGTGAATATCGTCTCATTATAATTATGGAAGAAGGATTCCAGGCTAACCGTTTTGTTCACGATGCAGGAAACATCAATGCGGTCCGCAAGGTAGAGCAGCTTTGCAATATCCCGGTGGTAATTGTTGATGGGTACTGGGTAATACTGCGCATTGCATTGATGGTGGTAGAGGATTACATCCGCATATTCCTGCAGCGGGGAGAAGGATCGGAAAAGAAGATAGCCGGAAACGGAATGCTCCATGGAGTCGTTCAAGTCAAAGCTCAGCATGGAGTCGACCTCTTCTTTTTTGTAAGCCCCAATATCATGGAATAGGCCTAGTATAAAAATGTCCTCTTTTTCCTGTTGGGTGTAGTAGTTTGTGTCCCGAAGCATACTCATCAGAATATATGCCACGCGTTCCCCGTGCTGGCTCAGATGTGGGTTCAGGTAGTGGTAAGAGTGGCAAATCACATCTACAACATTATTTACTTGCGCTCCGTTCATATCAGTTACCTCCATGCATTTTCAGGATGCAAAAAATTGATTGCCTTTGGGAAATAATTATTATATTATATCATTATAGTGAATTTAAAACCAAGTGTCAATATTGCAGCGTATTTTTAGGCAAAGGAGAGTGCAAATGTTTTGGATGATGGATGCAAGGCGGATCCCCGGCTGGGGAATCCTGGAAAATGTTGTGGACGGGCTGCCCCAGCTGGATGAATTGGAAACGATGGCCAAGCCTGGCATGATGAAGCGTTACTTAGAAGATCTGATGCCCTACTTAAAGAGCTTTGTGCTGCGGATTGTGATTGCCGTGCTGATTTACGTTGTGGGAAGGCGACTGATAAAATGGCTGCGGAAGGTGCTGCACAATGCCATGGTACGTTCCAGCATGGACAAAGGCATCCGCCAGTTCTTAGATTCTTTTGCAAAGATTGTGCTGAATTTTGTGCTGCTGATTGCCGTTGTCGGGCAGCTGGGGGTAGAAACGGCGTCCCTGGCAGCAGTACTCAGCTCGGCGGGGCTGACCCTCGGACTTGCTCTCCAGGGGAGCCTTTCTAATTTTGCGGGCGGCGTCCTGATCCTGCTCTTTCGGCCCTTTAAGGTGGGGGATTATATTATTGAAGACACCCACAAAAATGAGGGGACGGTTAAGGAGATCATGATTTTTTATACCAAGCTGACTACGGTGGATAACAGGGTAATCGTAGTCCCGAATGGTACGCTGGCCAATGCAAGCCTGACCAATGTGACCCAGCAGGAGAAGCGCCGTGTGGATCTTTATGTGGGCATTTCTTACAACGCGGATGTCAAGAAAGCGAAGAAGCTCTTAGAGGAGATGGCCCGTTTGGAGCCTCTGCGCATTGAGGATGAGGAGATTTCCGTGTTTGTGGATGCCCTGGAGGACAGCTGCGTCAAGCTGGGCTGCCGCGTGTGGGTGCAGGCGGAGCATTATTGGCAGGTGAAATGGGATCTGACAGAGCGCATCAAGGAGATTTTTGATGAGAATCAGATAGAGATTCCGTATCAACATCTGAATGTGTATTTAAAACAGCCATAAATGAATTTTTTTTCTCATGATTATTATTTTTTATTGACATTCACCCAAAAATGTGTTACCCTATTAACTATGTTACAGGAATGTTTGAGAGTTTATTTTTGCAGAATTGCTTTACTCTATGAAGATTAATTTTCAGGCACTCTTAGATAGTCTTTTGGAAAGTATTCAGGAGGAAGTGTGTATGCAACAGGGAACAGTAAAATGGTTTAATGCCAAAAAGGGTTATGGGTTTATCTCGGATGCGAACGGCAGCGATGTATTCGTGCATTTTTCAGCGCTGAACATGGAAGGGTTTAAGGAACTGAAGGACGGAGAAGCAGTTGAGTTCGAAGTCGTAGAGGGTGAGAAAGGCCCGCAGGCTGCCAACGTTGTACGTTTAGGGTAAATGCAAAGTGTAGTTGTAACATAGAGTGGATTCCATATGGGAGCGTGCAGAAGGCATACAAGATTTTCTGCAGTTCCTTTATGGATGATGGATTAGGAGGCTGCCCGCCAGGCAGCCTCCTTGTTATATTCCGTATAGTCCGCACGAATTACCGCTGCCTTATGCCTAAATAAATTGCTATTTCATAATAGTTTGTGTTATACTAGCCTACAGAGGAAATATCATTTAGTGAGGAGGCAAAACATGGATTTTGGAAGTATGGAAATAGGAAAATGCAAAGCATATGAACGGTTGGAAGAGCGGGATCTTGAGGATATCAAATCCAAGGGCTGCCTGCTGCGCCATAAGAAAAGCGGGGCAAGGATCTGCCTGATTTCCAACGAGGATGAGAATAAGGTCTTTTCGATTGGCTTCCGTACGCCGTCTTTGGACAGCACGGGGGCTGCGCATATCCTGGAGCATTCGGTGCTCTGCGGGTCGAAGAAATTCCCGGTGAAGGATCCTTTTGTGGAGTTGGTCAAGAGTTCCCTCAATACCTTCCTCAATGCCATGACCTACCCGGACAAGACGATTTACCCGGTGGCCAGCTGCAATGGGAAGGATTTCCAGAACCTGATGGAGGTCTATCTGGATGCCGTATTCTATCCGGACATTTACAAGCATAAGGAGATTTTCTGCCAGGAGGGCTGGCATTATGAGATGGAGAGCATGGATGCGCCCCTGACGGTCAACGGCGTGGTCTATAATGAGATGAAAGGGGTTTTTTCTTCCCCGGATGAGGTGCTGGCAGGGGAGACAATGGCTGCCCTGTACCCAGACACTTCCTATGCCTTTGAGTCGGGCGGCGACCCAGATCATATTCCAGAGCTGGACTATGAGAAGTTTTTGGATTTCCACCGGAAATATTACCATCCCTGCAATTCCTATATCTATCTCTATGGGGATATGGACATGGCGGAGAAGCTGGAGTGGATGGACAGGGAGTACCTGAGCAAATTTGAAAAAATCCAGGTGGATTCCCAGATTCGGAGGCAGGAGCCGTTTGCAGAGAGGCGGGAAGCAGTCATTCCCTACAATATCGCAAGCGGGGAGCCTTTGGAGGGCAATACCTACCTCTCCTACAATGTGTGTACGGGGAGCATCCTCGACCCGAAGCTGTATGTGGCATTTGATATCCTGGACTATGCCCTGCTCAGTGCGCCGGGCGCGCCGTTGAAGCAAGCGCTGCTGGATGCGAAGGTAGGCAAGGACATTATGTCTTCGTTTGACAATGTTACCCTGCAGCCGAAGTTTTCCATTATCGCCAAAAACAGCGATTTGGAGAAAAAGGAAGAATTTGTAGCGATTATCCGGCGGGTGCTGAAGGAGCAGGCGGAGCAGGGGATTGATAAAAAATCCCTGCTGGCAGGCATCAACAGCTTTGAGTTCCGTTACCGGGAGGCGGATTTTGGCTCCTTCCCCAAGGGCCTGCTGTTTGGGCTGGAATGCCTGGACAGCTGGATTTATGATGAAACGCAGCCATTTCTTCATTTGAGCGGGCTGGAAGTGGTGGAATTTTTAAAGACCCAGGTGGAGACAGGCTATTTTGAGGAGCTGGTGAAAACATATCTGCTGGACAATCCCCATGCCGCAGTTGTGATTGCAAAGCCGGAATATGGCCTCAATGCCAGGAAGGAAGAGGCGCTGGCTCAGAAGCTGGAAGCCTATAAGCAATCTCTCACGGATGAGGAGAAGCAGTCGATCATTGACTTTACGCATCATCTGAAGCAATACCAGGAAGAGCCGTCAGCGCCCAAGGATTTGGCGAAGCTTCCCACCCTTGACCGGGAGGATATCAAAAAGACAGGGGAAAAGCTTTATATCCGTGCGCATATGCTGGACAATACAAAGGTGCTGTGCCATGATATTGATACCTGCGGCATTGCCTATTTCAGCCTGATGTTCGATGTGACCGGCCTGCCGGAGGAGCTGCTTCCCTATCTAGGCATTCTCAAGTCTGTCCTGGGCTATGTGGATACGGAGCGCTATTCCTACCTGGAACTGGCCAATGAGATTAACCTGCATACAGGCGGTATTTTCAGCAATATTGGCATTTACTCATCTGTAAAGGATGGGGGCGTTACCCTCAAATATGAAATCAGAGCCAAGGCGCTTTACCAGGAGGTGCCCACCGCCATGGATCTGATCAAGGAAATCCTTAGCAAGAGCAAGTTCCGCAGGCAGGAGCGCATGTATGAGATTATCGCGCAGCTGAAGTCGCGGATGCAGATGTCCATGAGCAGTTCCGGGCATACGATTTCCGCCACACGCGCCATGTCCTATTTTTCTGAAGGGGCAAACGATACAGATCTGGTGCAGGGGATTGCCTTCTATCAGTTGGTGAAAGACTTGGAAGAACATTTTGATGAGAAGAAGGAGGCGCTGAGCGATACCTTAGAGCGCCTGGCAGGGCGGATTTTCTGCCAGGATAACCTGATGGTAAGCATTGGCGCGGAGCCTGAGGGGATGGAAAAGGCCGAAGGCGAAATCGCGGGAATAAGGGCTGTCCTTGCCTCTAAGGCAGAAAAGATGCCAAAAGCCCAAATAAGGCTGGAAAAGAAGAATGAGGGCTTCCTGGACGCCTCTCAGGTGCAGTATGTATCCCGGGCAGGGAATTTTAAGAAGCAAGGCTATGAATATACAGGAGCGCTGCGGATTTTGAAGGTGCTGCTCAGCTATGACTATCTGTGGATTAATGTGCGGGTCAAGGGCGGCGCCTATGGATGCATGAGCGGCTTTGGCAGGAATGGCGATGGGTATTTTACCTCCTACCGCGATCCGAACCTGGGAGCCACCAACGAGGTGTATGAAGGCGTCCCAGAGTATTTGGAGAATTTCCAGGTGGGCGAGGAAGAGATGACCAAGTATATCATTGGCACGTTCAGCGGCGTAGATGCGCCCCTGACGCCGTCTGCTAAGACGGTACGCAGCGCAACGGCTTACCTGACGGGCCTGACGGAAGAAATGCTCCAGAAAGAGCGGGAGGAAATCCTGGGCGCGACGCAGGAGGATATCCGCAGGCTGGCGGGGATCGTACGCGCCATCCTTAAAGATGGGGCGTTCTGCGCCATTGGCAATGAACAGAAGCTGAAGGAAGAGGAAGGGCTGTTCCTGGGGCTGAAGAATCTTTACTAAGGAAAGATATTTTGGAACAGTTCCTAAGGAGAATGGATAAAGGAGAAAACGATGGAACAAGGATGTAAATCAGGCTTTGTGACGATAATAGGCAGGCCAAATGTGGGAAAATCCACGCTGATGAACCGCTTGATTGGACAGAAAATCGCTATTACGTCCAAGAAGCCGCAGACGACCCGCAACCGGATCCAGACCGTGTATACCGATCCACAGAAGGGGCAGATCGTCTTTTTGGATACCCCTGGCATCCATAAGGCCAAGAACAAGCTGGGGGAATATATGGTCAATGTGGCGGAGCGAACCCTCAATGAGGTAGACGCCATCCTCTGGCTGGTAGAGCCTACGGACTATATCGGCGCAGGGGAACGCCATATTTTAGAGAAGCTCCAGAAGGTAAGGACCCCGGTGATCCTGGTAATCAACAAGACGGATACCGTCAAGCGTGAGGATGTCTTTTTGGCGATTGACACCTACCGCAAGGAGTATGATTTTGCGGAGGTCGTGCCGCTCTCAGCCCTGCGGGGGGACAATGCGGATATTCTGGTGGATTTGATTTTCAAATATCTGCCCTATGGGCCGATGTTCTATGAAGAGGATACCATTACAGACCAGCCGCAGCGGCAGATTGTAGCAGAAATAATCCGTGAGAAGTCGCTCCATGCCCTGGATGAGGAGGTTCCGCACGGGATTGCGGTGACGATTGAGCAGATGAAGGAGCGCAAAAACGGGAAAATAACAGATATAGACGCCACGATCATCTGTGAAAAGGATTCCCATAAGGGGATTATTATTGGCAAGGGCGGCAGCATGCTGAAAAAAATTGGCAGCAATGCCCGCTTTGAGATGGAACGGCTGCTGGAAACCCAGGTAAACTTGAAATTGTGGGTGAAAGTGAAAAAAGACTGGCGGGACAGCGATTTTCTGCTCAAGAATTTTGGATATCGGGAAGATGCGGAGTGAGGAGAGCCGTAACGGTTTCTTTGGCAGATTTTTTCTGGTATATCAGAATAGAGATGGGAAACCCTAAAGAGTGAATCAACAGAAGAACAAGGGGGATTCCATATGGTTGAGCAGGAATGGATGAAGTTTGCAAGTACAGGAAACATACAGGATTATTTAAGTTACAAAGGCCATCGGGGGACGGATGCGGTTCTCGGGGGTGCGACAGATTCTGTGCTGGCAGGCGGGGAAACGATAGGCAGGAGCGTGGAACGATATGGGACAGACCATAGTGCTGACGGGCATAGTGTTATCAGCTATCCCAGTAGGGGAGTATGACAGGAGGATTACCCTCCTAACGAAGGAAAGGGGGAAGGTGGCCGCATTTGCCCGCGGCGCCAGGCGGCCGGGCAGCCAGCTTATGGCGGCTGGCAGCCCCTTTTCGTTTGGGCAGTTTGAAGCCTATGAGGGGCGCAGTTCCTATACGGTGGTAAAGGCGGATATCTCCCATTATTTCCAGAAGCTGGCGGCAGATTTAGACAGGGCATATTTTGGCTTTTACTTCCTGGAAATGGCGGATTATTATGCCAGGGAAAATGCGGATGAGATACATATGCTAAAGCTGCTGTACCGTTCCCTGCAGGCGCTGGAGAGCCAGAAGTTTGACTGCCGCCTGGTACGGCGGGTATTTGAACTTAAGGCTATGGCGATTAATGGCGAAGGGCCAAATGTGTTTTCCTGCCTGGAATGCGGAAGCGAGCAAGGCCTGCAGTGGTTCCGCGTAGAGAGCGGCGGCACCCTCTGCGCATCATGCGGCGGGAGGGCTGGCGGTGCGCCGGGCAAAACCAACGGCCGGGGAACCTTTGAACTGGGAGAATCCGTGCTGTACGCCATGCAGTTCATCCTCTCTGCCAGGATAGAGAAGCTCTATAGCTTTGCCCTTACGGAGCCGGTGCTGGAATCTCTGGGGCAGATCCTAGATGTATACATGGGGCATTATCTTGACAGGAAGTTCCATGCCCTAGAGGTACTGAAAGAGAACGAAGGTTTTGCAGCTTCCGTTATTAATTATCCAAGAAAATCCAATCAGCAGTTGCAATCAAAGCCAGGAAAGGGTATAATATCTAAGGTTTTATGATAAAAGATATTTTGTAAGGAGGCTTTTTTTATGGGAACAAAAAGATCCATCCTCTGGGTCTGCCTGGGCTGCCTGCTGCTGACAGGTTCGCTTGCCGGATGCGGAAAGTCTTTTGAGGCTGGGCGTGATACGGTTTATGTCCAGAAGAAAGGCACTGTGGTCGGGGCAGCCATCTCAAGCCTTGACAAGGATTATTATGATGAAGAGGAATTAAAGCAATATGTGGAGAGCCAGGTGGCAGAGTACCAGAAAGAGCATGGTGAGGAAAGCGTGGAGATTGACCGGTTTTCTGTAGAGGAAGGGATAGCCAGGCTCTATATCCAATATGCGGGCTGTGAGGATTACCAGAATATGAACGAGGTTACGCTGTTTTCCGGGACAATCCCGCAGGCATTGGTGGAGGGCTTTGATTTTAATGCCGAATTTCAGGAGGTAAAGGATGGAAAGCTGGCAGGGGCGGCGGACAGTGCAGCCATTATGGATATGGATGCCAAGGTCGTGATCCTGAGCGAGAAAGTGGATGTAAAGGTGGACGGCAAAGTCCGCTATGTGTCTTCTGACTTTGCTACAATATCCGGGGAGGATACCGTGTCCCTTCAGCTCCCAGAGGATGCCGGGGATGCGGAGAAAGATTCCCTGGTATATGTAGTATATGAATGAAGGCGGTAACGGAAGCAGAAACGATGTTAGGATGTATGCTTCCGGGATGTGTTATGGCTTGCGTTCCGTGGGGACACAGCATGATATTTTAGAAAAGGAAAGAGGTAGCAGAGAATGGAAAAGACCATGGAGAAGATTGTAGCATTGGCAAAGGGCAGGGGATTCGTTTATCCAGGCTCTGAGATTTATGGCGGCCTTGCCAACACCTGGGATTATGGCAATCTTGGGGTAGAATTGAAAAATAATGTGAAGAAGGCCTGGTGGCAGAAATTTATTACGGAAAATCCTTATAATGTAGGCGTAGACTGCGCCATCCTCATGAACCCGCAGACCTGGGTCGCTTCCGGGCATCTTGGCGGCTTTTCCGACCCGCTGATGGACTGCAAGGAGTGCCATGAGCGTTTCCGCGCAGATAACCTGATTGAAGATTTTGCGGCGGGACAGAAGATTGCGCTTGAGGAATCCGTGGATGCCTGGAGCCAGGAAGAGATGCGCTCTTTTATTGAGGAACACCAGATTCCCTGCCCGACCTGCGGCAAACATAATTTCACCGATATCCGTCAGTTCAACCTGATGTTCAAGACCTTCCAGGGCGTGACAGAGGATGCCAAGAATACGGTTTACTTAAGGCCAGAGACGGCGCAGGGGATTTTTGTCAACTTCAAAAATGTGCAGCGTACCTCCCGCAAGAAGATTCCTTTTGGCATCGGTCAGATTGGGAAGTCTTTCCGCAATGAGAT
>CAJTNT010000048.1 GCA_910577785.1 uncultured Lachnospiraceae bacterium
ACCACTTCGAGTACTGCCGCCTTTTCTGAAACAAATAGGATTCTTTTTCCATCTGCCAGGCTCTGTACAATAATATTGCATCCTGTTGGTTTGATCATCATTAATCACTTGCAATTACCTCTCTAGAATCAAAGTCTAAAAATATGTATAAAATACCATGGCTATTATACCACCTTACTTCCTTTAAGGCAATTCTCTATGTTGTCGCACTTAATTCGCATATGTATGCGATTTTTCTTTATATTTGAATCAATTATTTATAAATCTGTTTTGGATATCTAACTAATAGTTCCATCTGCTCTTTTTGATGCTAAAATGCAGATAGAACACATATATTTGTCCTATCCACATCGCATCATTGCAAATCACTATCAATAATATTCAAATTTTCCTCCACCCCTGTATCGACGATCCTACACACCACTCCGCCATCTATGACAAACACAACTTTTCCCTTTGCTTTATCACCAAGTTTGTCATACAGCCTTCCAGCACTCATTGATTCTCCCTTTCATTCCTTCTTTCATAAAGTCACTTCCAAAATAATGATTACAACCAGCTATTGAAAAATACATTTCCTCCATAGTAATGACCTCCTTACTACATCCATTACCCCTAAAAAAGGGTAAAAAAATAGCCATCCGGATGGTTAGTCCAAATGGCTTATGTGATAATTCTCATTGGATTATTTATTTTTTTCTTTTAGTTTTAATATATATTCTTCTTCTGCCTGTTCTAATCGTTTCTGAATAGCTTCCTCTGATGGCAACTGCGATTTTATTTCTTGTAATCGAATATTGTCGTAAGTTGCAACTCCCATAGGAGTCTCTATTCCCTGAAAAGCCCACTGAACCTCTGTCTGGTCCTTATCTTTACATATCAGCAGACCAATTGTTGGATTATCGGATTCCGATTTCATTAACTCATTAATCGCATTTACATAGAAATTAAGTTTTCCTGCAAACTCTGGTTCAAATGATACAGCTTTTAGTTCAACAACTACATAACAGCGAAGCTTAATATGATAAAAAAGCATATCTATTTTTCTTGTTTTACCAGCGACAATAATCTCTTTCTGTCTTCCTATAAAGGCAAATCCTGATCCAAGCTCTAACAAGAAGCGTGTAATGTTCTGCTCTAACGCATCTTCCAACTCTTCTTCATCATATCCTACAGGAAGTGATACAAAACCGAAATCATAAGTATCTTTTACGATTTCCTGTGCGAGTTTTCCTTGTATGACAGGAAGTTTTTCGGCAAAATTAGTAAGTGCATTCCCTGATGATTGATATAAATTTGCTTTAATACAATCAACAAGTGTACTTCTGCTCCAGCTTTCTTCTATTGTTTTTCTCACATAGAATAAAGCTTCTTCTATTGTTTTACATTTTGTTACTATTTCCACATGATGTCTCCATGGTACAAATCCGAAGATTGCAGGAAATTCTATTTCTGCACCAGCTTGGTGCAGTTTTTGATTTTCACTAATTTCTGCACCAACCTGTTGCAGTTTTAAGCTGTTTAAATCAATACTGTCTTCAATCGTATGAGCCATTTCAGAAAAGATATCGCTTGATGAATAAAACAAGTACCATTTTTTCATATTCCAAAGATTTCTTGCTGAAAAGCCTTTTTCATCAGGAAATTCATTTTGTAAATCGAGACTTAACTGCTCTACAATTCCTCTTCCCCATTTTTCTTCCGCTTTTCTTTCTACTAAATCCCGCCCCAGTTGCCAATTAAAGTAAAGTCGTTCTGTATTAACTTTAACAGCTGCTTTTATCTGTGTGGATATATAACGTTGTTTCACATCATGAATCCAATTTACATAATCAGAATCCAAATTAATATCATGCGATTTCACAATATGAGGTTTTGTTTCTTCAGACATACGATTCCCCATTTCTTCAATATTTTTATTCAAAAAATTTTGAATGTTGATTTCCTGTTAGGATCCTAACCGAGGCTCCTCTGTCCAATGCAGCGCTTAAATCGCTTAAAATCATCCTTCCAGACACCGCCAGCTTGCCCCTTCTGCCAGGCACTGCCAGTTCGCTCATCTGCTCTATTCGCACTTCCCACCATATGATATTGAGCCATTTCTCCTCCATCTACACTTGCCCCAGTATGATATTGCACTTTTTCCGCCCCATCTACACTTTCTTCATTATAATATTGAGCCATTTCTCTCCCTCCCGCTCTGGCCTGGCATCGGAAGTTGTCCACTGCTCTACTACTTCTAACCCTTTGATCCCACTTATAAAATCTGTAAATAATTCATCTGTCATATCCGTAAAATAGCGTCCATTCCTTTCGCCTGCAAAAGAGCCATACTTAAAAGAGGTATATAAAACCCCATTCTTTTTTAACGCAGCCGCCATCTTTCGCATTACGTCAGACAATTCATCCTGCGGAAGATGTAAGATGGAAGAACACGCCCAGATGCCATCATACTTTTTCACTTCTGACAGCTCCTGAAAGAGCATATTCTTTACGTCTATTCCCGTATATCTGCTCGCCAGCCTGCATAATTCTATAGAGCCATCCATCGCCTCAACCTGATATCCATGTTCCAGAAAATACTTTGTGTCACGCCCGGAGCCGCAGCCAAAATCAAGGATAGAAGGATTTTCCTTTACTTCCTTTAGCTTCGACAAAAAAGGCTTATACATCGTGGTAAAGGCAACATTTACTGTGGTCTCGTAAAATTTGTCCGCATGGCTATTGTAATAACAAAGTGTATTGTTGTATTGCATTGTATCCCTGCCTTTCCTCCTGGCTCTTTGCAACCGTATCTCCAGTTCATGCTTGGGTAATCGTACCTTTCCTCCATTCTTATCAACCAGTTTTTGAATACAATCTTCGTACTCCTCATCCTCTATATGTTTTCCATTCATACCTGAAAAAGCATCATTGTCTATATCGCAGGAATACACCAGAATTCCTCTGTTTTCCAAAAGCTGGATTAGATTCCTGATCGGCTCCGATGCTGAGGCCCCAAGATAATCTCTCATTTTTTGGGCATCTTTCTCTATCTTTCCTCCAAGCACGATCTTATGAACTCCTGGTGCATCCGGCAGTACTTCACCGCCTAAAATATCGACTATAGAACAGAGCCTTCTCATATATTCTTCTACATCTTCACGAATATATTCCTGCTAGCGGGCTGACAGCTTACTGCCTTCCCGAAATTCACCATGTAGGAAAACAAGATTTCCATTATAATTGCTTAAAAAATCAGCAATCTTTACCCTGGGTTCTTATACCATAGCTTTCATCGTTCTCATAGTTACCCCGATCCGTAAGGCGAGTTCCTTTTTCGACATTTTTTTCTTTAAACGCTAATATTTTAAATTTTTATGGAACCTGGTATCGCCTCCTCTTGTGTTTATATTATATCCTTTTATAAAGAAAAGTAAACAGCCATTTTCTTAACAACAAAGCCAAAAAGACTATATTCCGTTACCATTCACGGCCTGAGAGTCCGCGAATAGTAACGATTCAGGGCGATATTTAGAGTTTTGCTACGTAAAAATCGTCCCTCACTCCTGAATCATGTTCTCAGGAATAGTAACTATACTCCTCTTTTTCCACCTCCATTTTTGTGGTATACTATACCAAATGAAATAGGCTATTTCTGGGCTATGGATCCATGCCATTTACATATCAAAATGACTGTATCAAATACTTCACAGAAAGAAATACATCTGCAATGAAAAGATTTTTTAATGTCAATGGTGTCCGCCAGTATGACAAGACGACAATGCTGCCGCATTTCAGGTGGAGCTGAGTTTTTCCGTTCAGGAAATCGCGGGCATACTAGAGGATTATGGAATGGATTATACTACAGGTATGAATATAGCGGAAATGGCTTCCCTGATTTATGAGTACACGGCAGACTATCCCTTCCTATAATGCCTTAAATCAGGAAATTGAAATAGCCGAAAACCAAAACAGCGATATTTACAAAGCCGCCACATTTGGGATTCTATCCGCAAATGTGGCGGCTTTGTACCAAGGGGGCAGAAGAATCTGCCCCTGGTATAAATGAATGGACACAGATCAGCACACGGTTTCCTTAAAAACTTAGAATCACTACTTCACTGTAATCTTAATCCTAGCCTTCTTGCCATTAAATGTCTTGGCTGTAATAGTAGCTGTACCTTTCTTAATGCCCTTTACCTTACCAGCGGAGGATACGGTTGCTACCTTTTTGTTGCTGGTCGTATAGGTAATCTTGTTGCTGGCCGTGTTCTTGGGCAGTTTTACCTTAAGCTGGTATGTCTTGCCCTTCTTGACGGTCTTCTTCCTGGCGTTCAGCGTAAGCTTAGAAGGCGCTTTCTTGACAGTGATCTTGCAGGTTGCCTTCTTGCCGCCTGCAGTCGCCGTAATCTTGGCCGTGCCTGTCTTCTTGGCCGTTACTACACCCTTAGAGGAAACGGTGGCCACGCTCTTTTTGTCAGACTTCCAAGTTACTTTTTTGCTGGTTGCATTCGATGGCGTTACCGTGGCTTTCAGAGTAAGCTTTTCTTTTACGCCCAATGTGGCCTTGGTCGGCTTAAGCGTTACTTTCTTCACAGCAACTACGGCTGCTTTTACAGTTACTTTGCAGGTTGCCTTCACGCTCGGCTCAGCCACGGAAGCTACGGTAATGGTAGCCGTTCCTGCCTTCTTGGCCGTTACTTTCCCAGCCTGGGTTACGGTTGCAACGCTCTTATTGCTGCTGCTCCATTTTAGGCTCTTATCCGCTGCATTTGCTGGGCTAACGGTTGCTGCCAGGCTCTGGCTCTTGCCAACGGTGAGGGACAGGGTTTTTTTGTTGAGGGAGACGCCCGTTACCTTCACTGGCGGCTGTACCGCATCTGTAACTGTCACGGCGCAGACATCCTGCTTGCCATTTGCGGTCTTCACGGTAATCGTAGCTGTTCCAGCTGCTACGGCCGTCACCTTGCCGTTATTGTCCACGGTGGCTATCTTTGCATCGGAGCTTTCCCATGCCAGGGCTTTGTTCGTGGTATGGAATGGCCCAACCACTGCGGACAGTGTCTCCGCTGTATTTATAGTAAGGGCAAGCGTATTTTTATTTAAGGTTACATAAGAAGCTTTGATTTCGCCATTGGCTGGCATTGCCACTGCGGATACGCCCTCTAAGGTAGGCTTAATTACCATTTCGCCATTGGCGTCGAAGGTAATCTCATCAATACAGGTCTCGCGGTGCTTGCCAAGGCCGTCGCCAGAGGTGAAGATATCCAGCGGCGTATAGAACCTATGGTAGGTCATGAAATAACGCTCTTTGCCGGAGGCATCCTGTACATGGAGTACGGACTGATGAGCAGAACCAAGAATATTCTTGCTCTCATCCTTGCTCAGCAGGTTCTTTTTCTTTAATGTTACATTTACCTTTCCATCCTCCTGGATCAGCTGATCGCTTACGCCATAGTTTACATGGTAATTGGGGCTATTGGCGTCATCGCAGGACCAGGTCCAATGGTATTTGCCGTCTTTCTTAGTTACGATTACAGACTCGCGGAAATCAGTCAGGCCATTAATACGCTTAATGCTTCCATCCTTAATGCTCATCATATCGTCATTCAGCTCTGCAATCACTGCGCTGCCGTTGCCGACAAGCATATAGGAGGTTCCATCGTCATCGGTAAAAATGGATGGGTCGATGGCCTGGCCTACGCCAGCTCCTGCCGCGTCTGTCATTGCTTTGGTCAGGAGGGCTGTCCCCTTGTCCGTATATGGCCCCTGTGGGTGGTCTGCTACGGCTACACCGACGGCTGACTCCCCATTATTAAATTTGCCGCAGTAATAGAAATAGTATTTTCCGTTCTTTTCTTCAATCGTCGGCGCCCATGCGCTGCCTCCTTCTGCCCATGGGGAAGCTGCAATCTGGATGCCCTGCTCATTTTTGCCTGGGTTCTGGTCTGCCAGCTTGAGGATGACGCCTTCGTCTTTCCAATTTACCATATCCTCGGATGAAAATGCATGGAATACATCCCCGCTCCAGTTTGGATAGCCGTCTGTGGTCGGGAAAATCCAGAACTTGCCGTCAAAGTAGTCAATATCCGGGTCTGCATACTGGCCTGGCAATACCGGGTTATTGCTGATAATTGGTTTCTTCACGGTCCAGGTTTCCGTACTGCCGTTCCGTTCCATCACAACCTTCACATCGTTGCTCAGGTTCAGTTCCGTGCCATTTTCCATTACCTGATCATTCACCTTCAGCGTCACCTCGCCCGCCAGGCTGAATGTTACCGGAACCTTCGTCAAATCTGTATTCCTGCGCACATAGGACTGGATCTCTTTCTTGGCGCTGTCAACGATAGAGGTAATGGCCGTATGGTCATCTGTGCCGCGGTATGCAAGGGCTTGTTCCCTGGTGGGGGCTGTCCCTACGACTACATCGGAAACTGCCGGAAGCGTATCTACAAATGCTGCTGCAAGCTCCTTAATCTCAGCATCGCTGCTGGCCTTGTTCTTAATGCGGAGGTTATCAATCCATCCCTTGCAGTACTCGCCGCCTCCCCAGTTAGCCTTGCCAATCTGCAGGATGCCGGAATCGCCGAGGATAGACGGAATCTGATAGCCAGTCACCACTCTAGATTTCTTCTCGCCATTTAAGTACATCGTAGAACTTGTCTTGGTAATGACAATGTCTACCCTGCTCCACTCGCTTCCTGTCTGTACACTGGGGTTCGAAGGCCTGCTGCCGCCGTTATTATAACGTTCCAGCGTCGTTGTGCCGTTGTTGGCGAGGATCCCTAAGTATTTCTCACGGTTATAAGTCGGGGCGTTGCCATTGGGCGCTGCGTACATCACCCAGTTTGTATCGGAACGATCTGGCTTAAATTCATAGGAGATGGTCATCTCATTCACGCCCGCCAGAAGGCTATTGCCCTCCTTGTCGGTTACGGTCAGGAAATTCGATGCGCTGCCGTCCAGGTACAGCGCCTTCCCCGCCTTGGCGTTATAGCTGTCCTGCAGGGTATAGCTGCCGGACGCCTTGGCGTTCTCGCTGGCAAATCCTTTTGCGCCATTGCCCAAATCTGCTTCTGTGTCAAAATTAAAGTCTGCAAGGATCTTTTCTTCTGTGTCATCCTCGCCAAACCCATATTTTTCCATCACTGCCTGGTACTCTGCGTCAGAGATTGGCAGGATGGTTCCATGGCGTTTCTTCAGGGCGCCGAAATTCACGTCCGTGGCCGGTGACCAGCTAGCGGTCGTCATATCTGCCAGGTTGGTGGAACGGAACGGCAGGTAACCCTTGCCCTCTGCATACTGGTCGCACATCAGCCCCCAAGTACGCACTGGATTGCCATTGGCGTCCTTCAGCCAGTCATCCTCGCAGTACTCAAAGAACTCTGGCCCTTCCAGCTTGGCGCCGCTGTAGTTCTTGTTGTTGAAAATGCCAGACAGTGTGCCGATAATTTCCCAGCCGTCATAAATGGATTTGCTGGCCTCAATCGTAATCTCGCCATCGCCGGACGCACGGTAATACGTCTGGGTGGTATCGTCATAAATCATCGTCGTGTCAATAATGGAATGGGTACGGTCAATCCACAGCACCGGATCCGAGAAGGTATAAAAATCCCTGGTGGTTGCATAGAACATATTTGTGCGGTCGCCATTTTTATTGTCATCGGAGGCCGTTGCCCAGTACACCACATAATTGCCGGTCTGCGGATCGTAATATGCCTCCGGCGCCCATGCCATCCCGGCTCCTGGGATCTTAGATGCCACATCCACCAGGCGCGGCTCTGTCCAGTTCACCAAATCCGTGGATTCCCAGATGACAAGCTTCAGGCTTCCGGTTGTCGTGGCCTGTGCGTTGCCCCAGCCGCCGCGGCGGTTGATGCTCAGGTCTGTAGCAATCAGGTAGAACTTATCCCCGTTTTGGGAACGGAGCAGATACGGGTCGCGGACGCCGCCGTCGCCCCCTTCAATATTGGACGAATCCAGAGCCGGATTGCCGCTGGCCGTCATGTCAATCCACTGGCTGCCGTCTTCGCTGGTAGCAAAGTAAATCTGCTCGTCTGTCCTGCTGCCCTCTGTGCCAGTAAAGTATGCAAACATATAAGAGGTGTTCTTGTCCTGTTTCCTCTTTTCCTTCACAGTAACGGTCATCGGCTCCGTCTGCTGGCTGACTTCCCCACTGCGCACGGTGGCCTGTAATGTCACCTGTACATCGCCCTGCCCGGCTTCTGGGCGGCTGACGATGCCGGCTTCCTTCTTGCCGTCTGCACTGGCTGCTGCCGTTATCACCTCTGGATTGCTGGAAGTCCAGGTAACAGCAGCCTTCTTATCTGTGCCTTCTACTTCCATCTCAGAAGGCATGTAGATGTTCTCACGGATCGCATCCTGGTTCGGGATGGTCTGGAGCTTGGCGATTGCTTTCTCTACAATCACAACATCTGTCTCTTCCTGTGCCACCGTAACCTGGAATTCCTTGGTATCGGAAATGCCGCCCAGGGCAATCGTTGCCGTCAACGCCACGGTTTTGTCCGCATCCGCAGCCCGCTTTACGACCGCTGTATTGCCGTCAATGGCAATCACATTTGTATCTGCGGAAGCCCATGTGATGCCGCAGCCGTTCGTCCCCTTTGCCGGGAGTGTAAAATTATGGTCTGCCCGCATGCCCTCAAGGCTCAGCTGCAAAGCCGCCTTATCTGCCTGCACCATACGGTCCAATGCCTCCGGCGTACAGATCTGGCCAACTTCCAATGCCTGGCCGTATACTTTAAAGTTGTCAATCCACATCTTGCTGAATTCGCCATTGTCGCCCCAATTGGCTTTGCCGATCTGGAAAATGCTCTGCTCGCCCAGAATCTCAGACAGCGGAACCTCACTGGCTGCTACGGACATCTGCTGGCCGTTTACATAAAGCGCCGTCTCGGACTCCGTAAATACCACGTCTACATGCGACCATTCTGTGCCTGTCGCCAGGGACGCAGTGGGGAACCTGCCGTTACAATAACGCTCAATCGTCGTCTTGCCGCCGTTCACCAAAGCGCCGAGATAAGTCTCCACACCGTTCTGCTTATTCTCATTCGGAGCGGCATAAAATGCCCAGTTGGTAGCCGTGCGGTCCGGCTTTGCGTCATAAGAAATCGTAAGGTTCTCTAACCCGGTCAGAAGGCTTGTGCCATTTGCTTTCTTCAGGCTCAGCCAGCTGGCGGAACCATCCAGGTACAGAGCCTTGCCATTGGCCTCATCCCTGTCCTGAAGCTCTGCTTTCTTGCCCCCTGCAAGTTCTGCAATCACATCCCCAGACGTAAATTTGCCGTCCTGGGCATCAGTATTGAAATCGAAGGACGCCATCGGCTGCGGCAGCTCTTTCTGTGCCTTGGCAATCGTAACTTCAAATGTCTTAGAATCGCTTACATTTCCCAGGGTGGCTGTCGCTGTCAGCTGCACTGCCTTATCTGCATCTGCCGGCCTTGTCACCGTTACCTTGCCGTTTGCAATTGATACATAGGCTCTGTCCTCATCCCTGCATGTCCAGCTAATCTGGGTATTGCCAGCGCCTGTCACTGGAAGCGTAAAATCTTCGCCGGTAATCCTTGGCAGGCTGATATCCGCTAACGTCTGTGCAACCGCCTCTGCTTCTGCTGCAGATGCAGTAATTGAAAGAACCGGCGCAAAATTATTTTCGCCCAGATATACGAAGAATCCGCCAACAACTGTCTGCAGACGGTAAATTGCATGGGCGTCGCCGCTGGACAGAGATGCCTTTACCCAGTCCGTTACATCGAAGGTTATCTTCTGATCCTGCGCAACGTAATTATGGTAGGTAATCCATCCATCTCCATATACGGTCCGTTCCTTGGCATAGCCGTCTTTGGCGGGGAAGGTTGCCCCTGGCGCGTTCTGTGCCGGATCGGTTGCAAGCTTATCATACTGTCCTGCCGCTACCTGGAACAAGGCCGCTTTTGTCTCCGTCCCATTGCTCAGGCGGTCGTTTCCATCAAAGATGGTGATGGTCACAGTCGCCTTAGAAACCTTTGCCGCATCCAGCTGAGGCAGTTCAAACGCCATCGCGGCAACCCTTGCGCTGCCAACGTTCTGATTGCCCTTGCCTGTTTCCCCGTCCACAAAGGCTGCTGCCTTCTCCGTGCCTTCGGCCGCGCTTTCATCTGTCCCCACAAGGAAGGACTCTGCCCCTCCTGTGCCAACTTTTTTACTTTCGCTTCCCGCCAGTGCATATTTGCTGCAGCGATAGGCCTTCGTGACTTCCAGAGACGTCCCCTCCGTCCCTGCTGCCTGCGCAATGGATGCGGGAAACATGGTGAATACCATAACGAACGCCAGCAGCGCCGCCAGGTATCGCTTCACTTGATGTTTCATTTTGTGCCCTCCTTTTTTATGTAAAATTTTGCTTGGTTTGTGCAATTCACAGATTCCTTTCAGAGCAGCCCAGGGAAAATCCTGTGAGATCCTCTATATTATCTGCTATATATCTCCTATATGTATGTATCTTTGCACAAATCCATACATTCTTAATTATAAAAAAGATGGGTTTATTAATACATGGAAATTTTTTTAATTTTTGGTACTTTTTTGTTGTTGGCCATCCAAAAGGATCATAGGTGCATAAAAAACCCCGCTGGCGGACTTTGGAACCAAATACCCCGCTGCTCTGCAGCGTTACAAGCTTGATACTCCGTTGCTTGCAGCGGGGGTTTTGATTAGGCTGTATCAGGGATTAAAATGGGAGCTTCTGTTACCTGGAATCCGGCGCTTTCTAGCAGGTCTTGCGCTTTCTTCGCATTCTGCCTGCCCTGGATCTGCAGGTAGCCGCCCCTGGCGTGGGATAATTGGCCAAAATTTTCTTGCAATTGAACTTTCTCCATACAGATTTTGGCGGCAGGGGACTTGAGGATCCCGCAAATCCTGGCGCTTTGGGAATGGCCGTTTTCATCTGTCAGGGTTAGCTCTAATTGGGGATACTCTTGCTGCCATTTTTCTATCTGGCTTTTCGTGGGGGCGTGGCCGTATTGGTCTTGGAAGGAGGCAAAACACTCTTTGCCCAGGAAAAGCATAGGAGTATTGCCCAGCCGGATCTGCGGTTGGGCAGTTTCCCATTGCAGAGGGTATTCCTCCAGGCAGATTCCCATTATCTCTGTTTCCAATGTGTATCCTTCCAGTTCCAGTTTTCCTATGGCAACGTCTGTTGGCAAGAACAGAACCATTCCAGGAAGCTTTTCCAGCTCTTCTATTGTTTCCGCCGTCAAATCACTGCCGGACTGCATGGACATCCCGCACAGCTCCTGCGCCTGGCGCCATCCTTTTGCCTTTCCTGCCAGGAAAAAGATACACAAGACGAGAACGCCCGTTATTACGATATCCTTATAAATATTCCGTTTTCCCATTGCTTAGCGCTCCCTCCCATGCGCCATGCCCATCCTCTGGTAATGCTTCATACGCAGGTACAGCCAGATTATAGCCAATGCCATGACTGCAAGGATGAGAACAGCCGTAGTAATCCACCATTGGTTGGTTTTCTCCGGCTCTTTTTCCACTTTCAGTTCTACCACTTGTGGCTTTTTAATGGCCGTATGCACCTTTTGGGTCTGCTCAATCACCTCGCCCTGCTCATCTTCATAAGAAAAAATAACCGTGCCGACCGTATCGCCGTGCTTTTCCCCGCCTTCTTCCAGGATGTTGCCATCCGCGTCCATGTCAAGGGTGCCTGCAAATATGGGGATTTCCCCATCCAAGGATATGCCGGCTTCCATATTTCCCAGAAATAATTCCTTCTCTGGGAACAGGCCTTTGCCTTCAAAGCGCACTTTTACATTATAGAGGATAGCCAGGCCCGTGTTCTGCACCTGGAAGGTTAGGGAATTGGTGTCGGACTCATATACGCTCTCAGGAAAAGAAAGGCCTGCCAGTTCCGCCTGCTGTGTCTGCCGCACAGGCAGGCTAACGCTCTCCGTCACATTATAGGAGGTTCCTTTTCTATCCTCATAGTCGAATTGGAGCTGAACGGCAACCGCTTCGGCGGCGGCCTTCCTGCTTACGGTGATGTTCTGGGACAGATCCAGCGATTGGCCGGCAGCGGCCTGGGCAAAGTACCAGGAAGTCTTTTCAAACGAAATATCCTTGCTCTCGCAAAGCAGGGTGACTTTTAAGTTTTCGATGGCCTGCCTGCTGCTGCAGTTTTTGGCTGCCACCACCCACAAGCTGGATTCCCCCGCCTGCAGCGCCATCCCCGGGAGGCTGTTCTGGGCAATCATCAGCCTCGGCTGATGGCTGATTTCTTCCTGCTGGCCGGACGGTTCCTGGACGGGCTCCGAAACGGGCGGATCCATATCTTGTCCTGGTTCTGAAACGGGCAGATCGGAGCCTGGAACCTTACTGCCATCCTCATCCCCATCCCCGGATGAGCCTTCCTCCTGCGTTGGTTCCTGGCCTGGCTGCCCATCGCTGATTTCTACATATATCGTAAATTCCTGCTGCACGATCCCTTCTGCTGTCTGCGCCTGCACCAGCAGATGCAGAGGGTACTGGCCATTCATGCGGTTCTTTTTCAGCTTGAGCCTGCATCGGTACAGGTAGACGCCATCTTCCGACTCCCTGATGCTTTTTTGATAATTCTTGTAATAGAAGGGGCTGGTTTCCCCTTTTTCAAAGGACACGCCAACCTGGAGGCGATGGTTTTTCACATCCATTCTGGCAAGGAATGGGACGACCAGCGTCATGGTATTTTTCTGAATGGCCGGCTCATAGCCTTGGGCAAAGGATGCTTCCATCCCCTCATATTTTTTATTGGCGTCAATGACAATCATGCCTTCTGCCCTGGCGGGAATGGGCAGGAAGAAAAACAGGCACAGCATCCCCAGAAGCAGGCAAAAACATTTACAGATTCCATCTAATTTGATTTTCTTATTTTTCACATCCAATCCCTCACTTTATAAGCTTATCCTGCCGCCATCCATTTCATAGACTTTATCACATAGAATCCGAATATCCTCGCTGTTATGGCTGGCCAGCAGGATCGTTTTCCCCTGCGCTTTCAAGCCCAGCAGAAGCTTGCGGATATCGGCCACGCCATGTTTATCCAGCCCGTTAAACGGCTCGTCCAGAATCAGGAATTCCGGATCTTCCATAATCGCCTGGGCAATCCCAAGCCTTTGGCGCATGCCCAAGGAATATTTTGACACGGCTTTTTTTAAATCCGGGTCAAGTCCCGCCTTTAAGATCGCATCCCGGATGCCTTCCCTGCCAATCTTATTCTGCAGCCCCGCCAGGATCTCCAGATTCCGCATCCCGCTTATATTTGTCAGAAAGCCTGGTGTTTCAATAATCACCCCCATGCTCTCTGGAAAATCAATATCTATGCCGATCCTTTTGCCGTTGACACGGATTCTGCCGCTGGTCACTGGGAGAAACCCGCAGATGCATTTCATCAGCACGGTCTTCCCGGAGCCATTATTGCCGGAAATCCCATAGACGTTCCCTTGTTCCATTGCAATATCAATATCATGCAGAACCGTTTCCCCGCCAAACTTTTTCGTTACATGTTCTATTTCAATATATGGCATTTCCACTTATCTCCTTTTATGGCATTTCCATTTATGGCATTTCTATCCAATAGATATGCTCAAATTTCCCGCAGCCGGATATACAGCGCCAGCCCGTGCAGGAGCATCAGCGCTGCCGAAAATGCTGCCAAAAACATCCATATCCCGCTGCCATCCGCCCCCCAGTCCTGTTTGCTTACCATCCATTCCGCTGGATACATGGCGTACATTTGGGGGAAATAGCGCTCCTTTAGGATCACCAGCAGGTAATAGCAGACAAACGGCAGGCCATAAGCCATATAATAGTTCATAAAGACGGCTGCAAAGATCCCGGATAGCTCTGCCACAATCCCCCCCGCCAGCGCCGTGCGCAGCAATATTCTTGCGATTTCCAGCAGCTTCTCCCAATCCATCTCCCCCTGCAGCTCCAATGGATAGACAAACAGGAATGACAGCGCCGCCATCCCTGCGCCCGCCAGGAAAAATGGCAGGAACCCGCCTGCATAAACCTGCAGCGTCTTCCTCTTGATATATTCCATTCGGTCCGTCCGCGTAAGGTACAGCTTCAAAAAGCCACTGGACGCCTCCCGCACAAATACCGCACCCATTGGCAGCGCTGCCGCGATGGGGACGAAAAACAGCAGCGCCTGCCCCTCCAAGGCCATCTGGCAGAAATTCAGGAAGCTGCCCGCGGCCAGCGGCGCCTCAATCTGATAAAAGGGATATCCTGCCGCCATCCCTCCCAAGCAAAGCAGCGCCGCCATCCACAGCCCCCGCTCCCGTATCAATTCCTTCATGATCCACAACCGCCTTTCTCCCCATACCTTGTGTATTCTCCTCTCGTCACTCCCCTGTAAATGTGGAAAAATTATATTTCTTCAGCGCCGAAAAGGACAAGCCTGCCAAAAACCCTAAGATTCCCAGAAAAATCATACAGGACTGCCCAATGGACGGCAGCACGTCATAGCCAAAATCATGCATCCCATACGTCGCATGGTTTAAGGGACTTATCCATCCTATAATCCGCCGGATAAAGAACATCTCATATTCTTCTTTCCCGAGGATCTTTGCCAAGATTTCGGGATCCAGCAGGAATCCAAACAGGCTATAGCCAAGCCCTGCCCCGACCGCTGCCTTCTTGCCGCATTTCATCTGGAAAAACAGCATCAGGAAACTAAGTGTCAATGCATAGCACACCAGCAGAAGCACAATCTGCAGGCTGCATCCCACTGGGCTGGTGCTTTCCATCACCTTTACCGAAGACGGCACGGACAGCGCCTTGCCCATGGACGAATATGCCAGCAGCGCCGCCGTCTTGCTCCACACATTTCCCACAAACGTCTTCTGCATACAAAGCAGGCTGGTCACCAACAGCACATAGCCCATATAGAGCCCTGTCACCAGGAAAATATAGAAAAACTGCGCCAGCAGCCATCGCCCCTTCTTCATGCGCAGCAGCATATAAGGCGTAAATGGGCTCAGCTTAGGCAAATCAAGAAACAGCAGGATCAGCAGCAGCGAACACAGCAGGATAGATGTGGCGTCGCCAAATGTCCAGATAAACGGCTCAAAAGCCTGCATGGAAGACTCATAATACTCTGCCACCTCCATCGCCCTCTCGCTCAGGAAAAAACACAGCACAAAAGAAAATAAAAACGTAATCACCACCCGCGGATTCTTAAAAAATCCCTGGAAATTCCACCGCACCACCGCCGCGGTCTGTTTGGCGGATATCCCCGCCCTGTGCCAGATCCCCCTCTTACGCTTCCTTTCCACCGCGGCAGCCTGCCGTCCAATTTCCTTTCCCTTGCGCCAAATGTTTCCCTGTTTCCCAGTTCCCATTCTCCCATCCTCTCCCTGCTTCATCCGAAAGACATCATTGTTGCCACATCTTATCCTTCATAATAGCTGACCTTCGTCCCCTTCCCAATCTCGCTTTCAATTTCCATCGTCCCTCCGTGCACCGCTGCAATCTGCTCACACAAAGCAAGCCCCAGCCCCATATTTCCGCTTTTCCGGGATCTGGACTTATCCACCCGATAAAATGCCTTACGCACTTTATCCACTTCCGCGGGAGGAATTCCACATCCCTCATCCCGCACCCACAGCGCATGCCCGTTGGCGCCAACGTAGATACGGCTCCCCTCTTCGGACGCCATCACGCTGTTATTAATCAAATTAATCAGGAAGCTGGCCATCAGATCCGGATCTGCCGCCAGCGCCTTTCCCTGCCACTCGCCTTCACGGACAAGGGAAATCCGCTTCCCGATCAGCCTGTGGCGGACACTTTCCTCTACCTCTGCCAGCAGCCTTTCCAAGGGCACTTTCTGCAACGTAATCTCACACTCTGGCTCATACAGCCGGGTCAGTTCCATCATCTTCTCTGAGAGCCGCGACAGCCTGCCGCTCTCCCGGTCAATATAGCGCAGCGCTTTTTCCTCCTGCTCCTTAGAGAGTTCCACCTGCAGGAGGGTCTCCGCATAGCCTTTGATCGCTGTCAGAGGCGTCTTTAGCTCATGGGACATGCTGCCAATCAGCTGCCGCTGCGCCTCATTGACCGCCTGCAGCGGCCTGGTGATTTTCTTAATCATCCACACCAGCAGCAAAGCCATGCCCACCGATGCTGCCAGGGAAATAGCCGCTTCCCGCGCCATCAGCGCCAGGCTGTCTTCCCACAGGAAGGTCACATCCACCACATAGAACAGGGTATAGCCCGCCTTGCCTGCCCCCATGAGTCCCTGCCCTTCGCAGAACAGCAGCACAGACCTGCCGTTGATTTCCTCCTGCCCATAGAAATTATACCTCCCTTTCTCTTCCAGATTTACCTGACGGACCTCAAAGGCATAGGGGCTCCCATTGTACAGCTCCTCCTCCCCTTTGTAAATAGCGCAGTTTTCTGGCATGCATTGCCGGAAATAGTAGATGATTACATGGTCTTTTATTTCTCCCTCATATCCCCTGCGATCCACTTGGATGCCAAATTCCCTTATGCATTTTTGAAATAATTCCCCTTCCTGCTCCACCATCAGCTCCAGCTTTTCCCTCTGGCTGACGCCAATCATATAAAGGGAAAAAGCCTGCGCCAGCACAAATAGCATCGCTGACGCAGTCACTGAAATTTTCTGAATCATATCCATCTGGATTCTCCTTAATAGCCCAACTCCCGATCAATCACTGTCCCGTCAATGGCATTGATGGTCATGAAACTCCGGGTCGCATGTTCCCCATTGTTTTTATCATACCCTTCGTCTGTCTCCACATCAAACCCGCCAAAGAAATCCCACACCGGAACCATCAGCCCAGTATCGCTGTCCGTGGTGGGGTCATAAATCCGGCTATATCCCAGCACGATTTTCCTGATATGGAACGTCCTCTGCTTCTCAAAATCCGCCATATCTGCATTGGTCACTTCCATCATCTGCTCGTAAATCTTAATGATGCTGTCAAAATCCATCAGCTTCACATGCTCTGTCTGCACTTCTCCAACCTCATAAGGATTCATAATCTCCACTTCCTGAATGCCGTCGTCCCCTACAATTACCTCGCACCTCTCATAGCTCCAAGGCGTCAGTGTGCTGTCCATATCCTCCAGGCCGCCCCCATAGGAGCTGGTAAAAGTCACAGGCACGCCATCCAGTACACGGGCAAAGTGGAAATAATATCCCCCATCCAGCACAGTATCTTCATTTGTCCCATTCTCCCCATGGCTGAACAGCGCATAATCCCAGCCATACACTTTCCAGTCCCAGCCCAGCCTGTCAATGGCTTCCTCTGCCGCCTTCTGGGCATCCGCAAGGGAGATATCCGCCAATTTCTGCATCGTTTCCTCCGACATATGATCCTGATCCGCGCCCTCTGCATCCAGCAGATACTCTCCCTCGATCCATGATGTAAACTCCCGGCTATCCTGCACATCGTCCCGCCGCTTTGTAATCTTTACCTTAAGGTCTGGCGCAAGGCCATAGGAGATTTGGTAACTATAGACGCCGTGGCTGGTTTCCACCATCCCCCAAAAGCTGTCTTTATCCACCCCCGTCTGCTCTTCACTCCCTTTGCCGCTGACCCACTCTATGCCAAAGGCCGGCTTCACTTCTTCCTTCACGACCTCGTCTGGCGCAGACTTCATCTCTTCCTCATCCCTGGCAATCTGCGCGTCAATGTCATAATACAGCTCGCCGTTTTCATCCTTCCCATATTCATACGGATCCAGGTTGCCCTCTGCCTTATATTTCTTAAGGTTGGTGATATCCTTCTGGTAATCCTCCTTGGTCCATTGCGTATAGGAATACATATGATACACCTTATCCCCCTCGAAAAATGCCTTTGTGAAATGATCTATCAGCTCCTGGTTCACTTCCTTGGCCGCAACGGCATACGTATTCATGGAACTGACTTCCGGCAGGATTACCTCCGCATCTGTCTCGATTACCAGCCTGCCGTCCTCGTAGCTTTCCTGGTTCTTATAATGCTCCGGCGCCCCCAGCGACTCCCGCAGGGACTTCGCCGCCGTGCCGCCTGCATTCCCTGCGTCCCCAGCGTTTCCTGCGTCCTCAGGTTCCTCGCTCTGATAGTTCTTGATGCTGTCTGCACCCTTTTCCCTGACAATGGACTCCTTGGGCGTTTCCTGACAGCCCGCCAGGGCGCATATGCTAAGGCAGATTGCCGCGGCTAAGATATATTTCCTTTTCATGGCCCGTTTCCCATCCTTTCTTAAAATCTTATTATCCTCTCTCTGCTTCCAGCATACCAGCTTTCCCTCTGCAAATATTCAATCAGTTGTAAAGAATCCGTAAATCCATCATCCCTCCTGCCGCCAGAAACCCGCCGCAAAATGAAAATTACGTTACTATCATAAACCTTTTCATACCTGAATCATTAATTAATTCCCACTTTTTGCCGATATACATACATAATACATGGAGTACTTACCCCCCGTGTTTTACACGATTTCAAGGATGAAAGGAGGGGATGCGCCTATGGCCGGTATTAATACCGCTTATAATTACTATTTGAGTACTTATGCCAACCAATCGGCTTCCCGCTACGATTCGCACAAGAAGAGCGAATTGCGCAATATATACAACCGAATCGTTAAGATTAACAAGGACTCCCCACTCTATAAGATCCGGCACTCGGAAAATGTCCAGAAGTTTGCCATTGACATCAAGGAAAGCACCCGCGCGATCAAGAACGTCATCGCTTCCCTTTCCGATGCAGAGGAAGGGATTGGCAATGCTTTTCAGAAGAAAATAGCCGTTTCTTCTCAGGAGGACATTGTTTCCGCTGATTATATCGGCAACAGCCGGAACTTAAACGGAGAGGAAACGTTCCAGGTTGAAGTAAAGGAACTGGCTGCACCGCAGATTAACCTGGGGAATTTTCTGGATAAGAACCGTCTGAACCTCAAGCCCGGCACATATTCCTTTGATTTGGAAAACAGCACATCTTCCTATGAGTTCCAGTTTTCCATCAGCCCGGACGATACGAATTACTCCATCCAGAATAAGCTGGCGAACTTAATCAGCAATGCAGATATCGGGCTGCGCACTTCCGTTATTGAGGATTCCGATGGCCTGAGCGCATTACAGATTGAATCCGTCTCTACTGGGCTTGCAGATGGAGAAGACGGCCTGTTCTCCATTGCGCCGCAGATTAACCGGGATTCCATTGCCGCCATTGAGGCGCTTGGCATTGACCATGTCGCCCAGCAGGCGCAGAACTCCCGTTTCCTGCTAAATGGCATGGAGCGTTATTCCCACTCCAATACCTTTACGGTGAACAATATGTTCGAGCTGACGCTCCGGGGAATTAGCGAAGAAGATAACCCAGCCATTATCGGCTTCAAGACCAACGCCGAGGCTATGGCGGATAATATCCAGACCCTGGTGGACTCTTACAATTCCATCCTGCACACAGCCAACAAATATGCCGGCCTGCAGCAGCAGAGTACCAAGCTCTACCAGGATATGAGCAGCACGGCCTTCACTTACCAGAACAGCCTGGAAAGCATGGGCTTATTAGTGGAAGGATCTGGCGAGATTACCATAGACAGGGCATTACTGACAGAGGCTGTCTCCGATGAACATGCCAAGGATAATCTGTCCGTACTGAATAATTTTAAAGACATGCTGAATACCAAGGCCAACAATGCCTCGCTTGACCCGATGAAATACGTGGATAAAATGCTAGTCACATACAAGAGGCCGGGCAAGAACCTGGTGACCCCTTACATCACTTCCATTTATTCAGGGATGATGATGGATCGGTATTGTTAGGCGCCTGCCGAAAACCTGATAAATATAGATAAAATCCCGATGCACAATAGGTACATCGGGATTTTATCTATTACCAAGCCGATTCATCCTCTGCTCTATGACTGGAACCTCAGCAGCTGGATAAACCTGCCGTTTTCATTCTCCTGGTTCCGCTGCATCATCAGGCGGTACTCCTGGAGCAGGCTATTCTTCTTCATATCGGAGACAGCCTGCCCATAATCCAAATCTTCCAGGCGGCTGCGCGACGCGGTGATATTATAGGATGCATAGGCATTGTAATTGATGGTATGCCCTAGGCGGTTGTACGCTGCGCCCAGCCCGCTCCTGGCGGATGATACCTTATCAATGGCGCTGTCAATGGTGGAGATATCGAACTCCTTAGTCACATCAAAATCTGCAATCCCCAAGGACTCCAATACCGCATTGGGCATATTGATATCCATCCCGCTGCCGTCTGGCCCGGACGCCACATGGGAACTCCCCATGGAACCGTCCAGAAGGTTCCTGCCATTGAACTGTGTATTCTTGCCTGCATCGGAAATGGACTGCTTAAGCTGGTCAATTTCCTGCTGGATAGCCGCACGGTCATCCTCTCCATAAATTGCCGTATTGGAAGCCTGGATGCCCAATTCGCGGATCCTCTGCAGGGAATCTGTAATCGTGGAGAGGGAACCATCTGCCACATTTACCATATCCTGGGAAGTCGCCGCATTGCGGGTCCCCATATCATATCCGTTGCTCTGGGAGAGCATCTTCTGTGCAATCGCAAGCCCTGCTGCATTATCTGCCGCAGAATTGATTTTCTTGCCGCTGGACAGCTGCTGGTAATTCCGCTGTAAATTCTGATACAAAGATACATTTTGGCTTCTGCCTATTCCTGAAATCATACTAGACCCTCCTTCCTCATATCTCAATTTTCTATGGTTTGCTCATATTATAACAGAGGAAATCGGATTTCTCAACGGATATTTCCAAAAATTCATGAATTTTCCACAATTTGTTGCGATTCATGGGTTGGGGAGAGTGGCCATATGAGACGCTGCGGAAGTGGGAGGCTGCAACAGAAACGCGCTCCCGCTCCGATCGGGACGCAGCAGTACTAAGCTCGAAAACACCTCGCTAAGTACCGACGTCCCTTTAGGGTTTCTTTATGCAGCCTCCCACTTCCTACGCTACAGATTGAAAACCACTACATTCCCTACATAGCCACAATTTCTTTTGCTGCCTTGCCCAGTTCCTCAAACATGGGCAGGGCTTCTTCCAGGGCTTTGGCCATCTCTTTGTCCACTTTCCCCTCCAGGGCTTTGCTCAGCTTGAGGATCCCGCTGTTCATATCTTCTTTCTTAATGCGCTCTTCTTTCTCATTAATCAATTCCATGGTACCGTTTAAAATACCGATTTCCCAATTAATGCCTTTGATGATCTCATCCAGGAATTGATCCGTATCCTCCTTCCTGTCGCCGTCCAATTCCTTAATCACGCTATGGATGCTTTTCATCAGCCGCTCATTATAATCTCCCAGTACCTCCAGTGCCTCTATCTGCTGTGCGCGAAGATCTTCCATTTTTCTGTTTCCTCCTTTTTTTCTGAAATGAATTTCTGTAGTTTTTATCTTACTATGGGCTGCTTTGTTCCAGTAGTTTTATCTTTCTCTGGGCAGGTTTCTTACAGTAGTTTTTATCTCTCTGGGCAGGTTTCTTACAGTAGTTTTTATCTCTCTGGGCAGGTTTCTTACAGTAGTTTATGTTTATTGCTCTGTTTTTTGTTGTATTACGCTCTGCAGATAACCTTCCAGCTCCTGTTATCTTTGGCGAAGGCTGCCCATGCCCAGCCTTTGAAACGTAACGATTAACGCTTCAAAGGCATTTCAGCAGAGGCATCCCAGCATCTGCCGTACCCTGGTCTCCAGGGAATATTGCTCTTTTGCCTTTTGATAGCCGTTCCTGGCAATTTCTTCCCGTTCCTCGTTATGCGCCAGGTAATATCTGATTTTCTCCACCAGTTCCTCCTCGCTGGCAAAGGCCTCCAGATCCTTCCCCACCTCAAAATACTCTGGTATCTCGCTTTGGAAGTTAGTAAGCAGAAAACCGCCTGCGCCCAGGATGTCCCAGATGCGCAGGGGCAGGCCGCTCCGTATCGGCTTGGAGGTAAAGTTCAAGTTTATCTTCGAGAACAGAAATACCTTGGGCATCTCTGTAGTAGTCTTGGCCAGGCCGCGGTAGTGGGCGTGGGGCAAGGGGCTAAAGTCGCTTGCCGTATATAAGTCCAGGCTAAATTCTTCTGACACCCGCCCCAGCAGGCGCAGGCGCTCCTGCTCCGTCACCTTGTTGCCCAGGTAGAGATGCGCCATCGCCGCACGGTCATTATGCTCCGCACGCTCTGGAAATTGGTAAAAGGGCACCTGCTTCTTAAATTCCTCCAAGATACTGTCGGTGATGCAGTCCTCCAGGAAATTGTAGCCATAAATTTTCAGCTGCGCCTCAATCACGCCGTCCAAGTAGCCTTTCAGGTAAGAATCCCCTTTCAGGCGGTTATAGGGGCACTTCTCCGTATATAAAGAGCCGACAAAAGAAACGTCAGCGGAATATTTCTCCCGGTCTGCCTCTGTGGCATCCGCCAGCAGGGAATCCAGGCGGCCGTAGTCCGCCCCCAGCGGAAGGTAAAAAATGCCTTGCGGATTCTGCGGGTGAAATTCCTCATACATAGCATAGTCAAAGAGGAATATGCGGTTCCAGGGATTGCGGATGGAATGTGAGTACAGCTCCATCACTGGGCAGTCCACAACCCAGCAGACATACGGAATATGGAAAATATTGCATACCTCCGAGACAATCGGAAAAAAATTAATACTAAACACAGCCTGGCAGGGCTTTTTCTTCAGAGCCTGGGCGACCAAATCCATCTGTGCTTTTGCGCCAATGGATTTATTCGTCATTTCTTCCGTAATTTCGCTGACAGCATGCCCGAGCCTGCGCAAGATAGCAATGATATCTGGCTCACAGATGCTGTTGTAGCGGTAAAATAAGACTTCCATAGGGAATCCTCCCAAAAATATCAAATGTATCGTAAGATCCCTTGCTTTCGCTATGGGAAATGTCAAATACTACAGACTGCCAAAAGTTACCATTGAACAATATATGCCAATCAGGCTTTTCGTAAGCAGCGTACACGCAATCATCCCTTAGCGGGAAAGATCCGCAATTACCTGGCCGATATACGTCCTGTCCTGAATCGGGGCAATGGGCTGTTCTTCCCTGATTTCGTTGTTGTATTTCCCCTCTATCGGGACACGGTGATCAACCCCCTGCAAGTACCACTCATACTCCAAATCAACGTGGCCGATATCTACCGCCTGGCGGCCTGCCTTGCACAAATCGCTGGCCAGCACGGTGGCGGTGGGACCCAGAGCCAGCAGGAACAGGCTGTCTTCGGGCTGCTCCATACAGGCGTCAAGGATTTGCGGATACCTAGAAAATGCATTTTCCGCAGGCGCCAATATTCTCTGGATGCTGCCGGCATTGCCAAAGAGGTCATTGCCTACGCCCAGGCCTGTCATCTTGCCCTCCACTAAAATGCATCTGCGCCCGTCCCAGATTCTCTTCAGGTTCTGGAAGCGCCTCCCAGGAGCCTCCGTCTTGCTGTCCTGGTAAATGATATATGGCCTGGTGACATACGCGTCATAATATGTTTTCTGCGGGCTTAAAAGGGACAGATGCTCCTGGCGTACCATCGGCGTCAGGTAGGCACGGATTTCACGCTTTGCCTGAGCGGTATACTTCTCCAGGCTGCCATAATTGTCGGCAATCCCCAGCAGCAGATTCTCGTCCTCCGACTGCAGCACCTCTTTTAAGCGTTCCTGCAGGGCGGCATCCCGCTGGGATTGGAACCTGTGGCGCAGGCGTCCTGCAATTGCCGCAAACTCCCCGTCCCCAAAACGGGCGAGGGACTTCCCATGGCCTACGATCTCCTCTATGGCGGCCTCCCCAGGCAGAATCCGCGGAAAATACGTACCTTCCTGCGGCTGCTGCAGCAATGCGCGCAATTCGTAGGATATATTCTCCTGGAAATGGACATTGTCCTGCTGGTTCATCTCCACCCATTCCAGCATCTGCTTCTGCCCGCGGATCAAACGCTTATTCTCTTCTTCTAACTGGCAGACCTTATTCTGTATCCTCTCCACAATATCCAAAAGCCTCAGAAACTGCTGTTCTAATTCCATTTACCAATCCCTTCTCTTTCCGCAACGTTTCCTAGTTACCAGTACGGCCAGCGCAGTAAATGCCCTCACTCCGTTAGGGCGAACCGGCTGAATCGTTACCTTTTCCGTTACACATTATAAATGTCTGCCTTATATGCGCCCATGTTTCCGCGCATCCAGGCAATTGTCTCTGCAATTCCCTGGGCAAAGGTATACTTCTGTTCCCATTTTGTCAACGCCTTAATCTTGGCATTTGCCCCCAGCAGGCGGTTGACCTCGCTTTTTTCCGGGCGCAGCCGCTGCTCGTCACAGACAATCCTCGCCTTGGGGTTTATCTGGGCAATAATCTCCTGCGCCAAATCGCCAATCGAAATTTCCTGTTGGGTGGCGATGTTGATTTCCTCGCCAATGGCCTGTTCCGACTCTGCAATGGCAATGAAGCCTGCCGCCGTATCCTTCACATAGTTAAAATCCCTGGTCGGCGTAAGGGAGCCCAGCCGAATCTCCTCCCTGCCTGCCAGAAGCTGGGAAATAATCGTCGGGATGACCGCCCTTGCAGACTGCCTGGGGCCAAACGTATTAAAGGGGCGCACAATAGACACTGGCAGCTGGAAGCTGCGGTAGAAGCTCTCCGCCAGGCGATCGGCGCCAATCTTGGTCGCCGAATAGGGGGACTGCCCCTGGTAGGGATGTTTTTCATCAATCGGCACATACTGCGCCGTCCCATAAACTTCCGAAGTAGAAGTTACCAGTACCCGTTCTGGCTCAAGCTGGCGGGCAGCCTGCAGCACGTTCAGCGTCCCTTTGATATTGGTATCCACGTAGGAATCTGGAGAATGATAGCTAAAGGGGATGGCAATCAATGCCGCCAGGTGGAACACCCCCTCCATCCCCTTCATCGCCTCACGCACCCCGTTCGGGTCGCGGATATCGCCGGTAAACACCTCAATTTCCTTTAATTTGTCCGCCGGCAGGCTGTCCAGCCAGCCCCAAGTGTTAAAGGAATTGTAATAAGCAAATGCCCTTACCTCATATCCCTTCTCTAACAGGCTTTCTGTCAGATGGCTGCCAATAAAGCCGTCCGCGCCCGTCACCAAAACTTTTTTCATCTATGTAACCTCCCATGTAATCTCCGAACTCTATAAAAATAATAATCTCTCTGTACTTTCCCTTGTTACATGCCGTTCTCTATCCCACTCTTAAGTCACAATCTCTCTGTCCCTTCTCACCATTACATGCCATACTCTATCCCACTCTTAAGCCACAATCTCTTTGTCTCTTTTCACCGTTACATGCCGTTCTCTATGACACTCTTAAATCATAACAGGAATTCTATTCCGCTTTCAGGTTCAATTTCTCCTCCATGCGGCGCATTTCCTCAAATTCCCCCATATCCAGGAAGGAATCCTCGCTGATGGGGTACATGCCGACCTTGCGGCCTTCCTTGAGGAGCTGGTCTGCCAAATCAGTCATATGGAAGCAGACCTCCTGGGGGATTTCCTGCAGCAGCTTGGGGTTTAGAATATACATGCCCGTATTGACAAAATACGACAGCTTGGGCTTTTCTTCCATGGAGTCAATCCTGCCGTTACCGCTGGAGTGGATCACTCCGTAAGGCACAACGATATTCTTCAAAGCCGTCACCATCGTCAGCTCATTCCCTGCTGCCTGGTGGTACTGAAAAATATCGGCATAATCGGCGTGGATTAAAATATCGCAGTTCGTGACAATAAAGGGAGTGTCAAACGTTTCCTCAATCAGCGAAAGGCTGCCTGCCGTCCCCAGAGGCTGGTTTTCCTCCACATAACGGAGGGAAAAATTGCCCATATTTTCTGCAAAGTAGGATTTAATCATGCTCTTTTTATAATTTACCGTGGCATAAAACTGCTGCACGCCATACCTGCGAAAGATTTGGATAATCCGTTCCATAATCGGGATATCCCCAATCGGGATCAGGGGCTTGGGCAGGATCTTAGTATAGGGGTACAGGCGCGTCCCCTTCCCGCCCGCCATAATCACCACCGGGATTCCCTTCAATGCTTTTTTGCCCTCCATCTCGGCAATGACGTCCTTGGCCTCCTTAAATACAATGTCCATCACATGATCCTGGGCGTCTACCACTGGAAGGGCGGTAATGGAATATTTTTCCATACGCTCCTTGGCGGCTTTCAGCTCCTTGCCATAGATTACCTTAGGGCTGCGGTTCATCATCTTGGAAACTTCCTCCCGCAGATCCCCGGTTTTAATCAGCCAACGGCGGATATCACCATCGGTAATCACGCCGGCCAGCCGGCCCGTGCCGTCCACTACGAATAAAATACCCTTGGCATTAAAATCTATTTTCTGCATGGCCTCCACTGCCGTGGCGGTCTGCCCGATCAGAAACGCATCCAGATGTCCCTTTTTCATCCGCAAAACCTCCTGTTTCATCCACTGCCTTCCATGGCAGCTCAGAATATAGTATACTCTTTTCTATTTATCGGATAAAAGGACAGGTTTCATGACTCTTTCTGAATGATTCCTCAGACGCCATATTTCAGCCGTTCCCTGTAAAAATCATGTACCTGGCCAGTATAGGCCTGCTGTTCGCAGGCTATGTCATAGGCGGCTCTTTCCATGGATACGGCGCCGGTATCGGTGTCCAGGATGGCAAAATGCGCCATGGGAGTCAGGTTGCGGGGCTGGCCTACGGAACCCGGGTTAATGAATATGGTCTATTTCTTGTTGCGCGTCTGGGGGCATTCTGCCTCATAGTAAACTTCAAAAAAATGTGGAAAATGGGAATGGCCGTCTGAAGAACAGACTTCAGGGCGGAGAGATTGGCGTGGATATCAGAAAGAATGAGCAAGCGCATAATGTGGCCTCCTTGGAGAGTGTAGTTTGTATGGGGCGGGTAAGTAGTTTTTTTTTTGGGGGGGGTGTGGCTATGGGGGGATGGCCATACGGGGCGGGACGGCTGTGGGGGGATGGCCATACGGAACGCTGCGGCAGCAGGGAGGCCGCAACAGAAACGCGCTCCCGCTCCGATCGGAACGCAGCAGTACTAAG